>SJSR01000017.1 GCA_004331795.1 Erythrobacteraceae bacterium CFH 75059 | reverse complement strand
GTATTCAAGGGAATACACACAAAAGTGATGACGTGAGTCCTTACAGTCTTTGAAGACTGGGAGTTTGTACCTCCTAAGAGGCTCAAGCCTGAGGACTAGCAGTTTAATGATAGAACATTGATTTGTCAAGTCAAAGGAGCAGATTGTGCCTGGTCAAGGCAGGGTGGCTGAAAAAGTGAAACATTGTAAGTGTTTAGATGGATAAATTCCCCCTGCCCATGAGAATTTGAGGTCAAATATCTTTTCAAGATCCTGTTTCTAGGACTATGGAGCATATTTCAAGAGTTCATGACTCTGTAATAATTATTGTTGTATTTATCCTCAGAGTGGTTACCTATTCAGTTATCTCTTTATATCAAAGAAAAAGGTGAGACTTAAGGTTTATTTCATCAGAAATAATGGAAATCATGTGAATTTCTATCCCATCCCTAGTATTAATTGCTTTAGCATTCCCTTCTTTGCATTG
>SJSR01000016.1 GCA_004331795.1 Erythrobacteraceae bacterium CFH 75059 | reverse complement strand
GGGAATACACACAAAAGTGTGATTGTGTGAACATTGTTAAAGTGCAGTGAATATTTCATTCTGGGCTGTGGAACCAGAGAAGGGACCTCCCCACTTTAAATTTTAAAAAATTTTACCAATAAAGTTTGATGGGAAATTGGACTATTAGTTACGCTTTTAATCTTTTTCTTTTTAAGAAAAGAAAACTATTTTATTAGTCTTGAGATAGGAGAGTGAGTTAGGGGCTTATTAGGAGATGAGATTTCATTTTTTATTGATCAAAAGAGTTTCATTTTCTTATCAATAGTTTTGTTAGTGAGGTTTTCAGTCTCTAAATATTCATTTTATTATATAAGGAGTAAGGATTTAAGAAAGTTTTTATGTTTACTCTCTTCATTCATTTTCTCTATAGTTTTACTTTGCTCAAGAACAAGCTTAATCTGAGCATTAGTTGGATGAGACAGTCTTGGAATTACTTCTTTATTCTTAATCTTGTTTTACAAGAATTGGACTGCAAGGTCTGGCGGGCTAATTACCTTTTTGCTTAATCGTTTAGGGGATGTCTTTCTTCTATCTTCTATTCTCCTTCTCAGGGTCAATC
>SJSR01000015.1:322-665 GCA_004331795.1 Erythrobacteraceae bacterium CFH 75059 | reverse complement strand
GAACATTACAAAATGTAATGTAACCATATGAAGTGGAGTTTTAAACTTTAGTTTTTGATACTAACAAAGGCAATTAAATTTGCCCATTTCACATGATATTCGTCAGGTTACTAATTATAGTAGTTTTTAGAGTAATCTTATCGGTTAGAAGGGCTTCGCTGATTTGATTTTGAGTATCTTTGGAGATAGCTTCTATTTTTTTAATTCCTCTATTTAACTCCCCGTCACTACAAAGAAAAGAAGTTATGTGGGAATATTTTTTAACACAAGCTTTAGGGAGGAGAGGCTTTCTGGTTTCTTCTTTCATAAAAGGAAGAGAAATAGTCTTTTTAAAGGTTTGTGA
>SJSR01000015.1:0-300 GCA_004331795.1 Erythrobacteraceae bacterium CFH 75059 | reverse complement strand
AGTCTTTTTAAAGGTTTGTGAAAACCATATTTTCAGATGAGGTTCAATTTCTCTTGGTTTCCTATTCCTAAAAATAGGAATGCCTCCTTTTCACAGCTGAAGGCTTCGGGTTGTTGAGGTGATAAGCTTTAGGCAGCTTATTTATTTGTTAACACTGTCTAAAGTTGTTCCTTTAGTAGGAACTTGAACAATTCAACCTTTTGTTGAAAGGGAAGTCTGGCTTTTTATTGCTTTATCTCTTGCCTTTTCTCTAAAAGGAGTGATTGAGGGGTCTATTCGACGGGCTTTAGTATATTCTGC
>SJSR01000014.1 GCA_004331795.1 Erythrobacteraceae bacterium CFH 75059 | reverse complement strand
AGAAGTGGTCTTTCCTGAAATCAGGTCTAAAGTAGTAGGACATCAGTGATATTGGTCTTATGAAAAATATTCTGAAATTGATGGGGAGTCAAATTTCGACTCTTACATAAAAAGTAGTCTTTTCTCCTCAGACCCTCGCTTACTCGCTTGCGATAGGTCTATGAAGACCTATTGTGGGGCAGAAACTCGCTTGTTAGTGACAAGAGCTGATGTGATTCATTCTTGAGCTGTCCCTTCCTTTGGTGTAAAGGTGGATGCCGTTCCTGGCCGAATCAATCAATTAGGGTTTATTCCTAAACAAGTTGGCGAGTATTTTGGCCAATGCTCAGAAGTTTGTGGAGCAATGCACAGATTTATACCTATTAGAGTAAAAGTAGCCCCTTAGAAAATGAGAGAATTTGTGATATTTTCTTTTGTAACTTTATTTAGCTCCGCAAGAGCTACTCCTCAGGGAGTAGTAATGTTAGTTATTGCAACCTCGGCTTCTGGGGTCATTATTTTACTTTATTCTAGGACGATTTGGCCAGGGGCTTTGTTCTTGTTAGGGATTGTTGGGGGTTTAACTGTTTTACTAAGGTTTACATTTATAATATTTCCAAAGGAAAGATTTAAAGAGAGGGAGAAATTACTTCTTCTAAAGAAGTCAAATCTTTTGACTCTATTCTTCAGTTTGTTCTTTTGCTTTCTGTATACTGACGAGGAAAGTCCTTTCTGATTTGGTTCTGAAAGAGCGAGAGGGGGTAATTCTTCTTTCTGTTTTGACAGCTTAAGAGAGTGTTTTTCTTCAAGCTCTTTCTCTTTACTAATTTTCATTTTCCTATTTTTATTTCTTATTCTATTAAGGGTAGAAACAATTACAAAGTTGATTGTTTAAAGCCCTTAAGGGCTTTAGTTTATAAAAACTACTCTATTGCAAAGAGTGAAAAAGCAATTACTAATTTGCTTAAGTCTTTGGAAAGAAGATTTTCTTTAGAAGGAA
>SJSR01000013.1 GCA_004331795.1 Erythrobacteraceae bacterium CFH 75059 | reverse complement strand
GGGAATACACACAAAAGTGTGTGTGTGTGAACATTACAAAATGTAATGTATAGAGAGCCATGGCAGTGAGCATTATGATTGCGGTTAGCTTCGGCCTAACAGGACCTGAAAAGGACTGTCATATAAAAGTTAGAGTGCTTTTAATATTGAATTTTTTAATAGTTTTTACTATTACAGCCAGAGACTCAGTTCTTTTAATGGTTATTGGCCTAGATCTTCTTCACTCTTCTATCTTTGTTCTTTTATTTTCTCAGTTTTTCCAATCTAGGTCTTCTATTCTATTTTCTATTATATTTATCACGTTTATGGCTATTGAGGGGGTTTTAGGGTTAAGGATTATTAGAGCTTCAGTCATTCGCTTGGAAAGTTCTTCTTTCAATCTTACTTCTTTTTCAAAAATATACCAAAAAAGAGTTTTTAGAACACTAGCTTTGGGAGCTAGAGGTCCCTTACAGGTTTTTTGAATAAAACTAAAGTTTCATCCTTTTCATATTCTTGACGTTAGCCCTTGGCCTATTATTGTTAGATTAAATGTTTTTAACTTAGCTTCAGTTTCAGTATTTTCTTTCTGAAAGAATTTCGGAGAAGAAATTGTGATTCTTCTATTTGGGATTCTTTTATCATCAGTCTTATGGTGGCGGGATATGATTACAGAAAGCCTTTATCAAGGCAATCACACTTTTGAAGTGATTCGAGGGCTTCGAATGGGGTTTTTAATATTTATTTTATCTGAAGTGATGTTTTTTTTCTCAATTTTCTTTGCATTTTTCTATGTTTCATTAGCTCCAGATGTGGCTCTAGGAATGAGTTACCCTCCAATAGGGATTTCACCAATTGATGTTTTAAGGGTCCCAATATTAAACACTCTGATTTTGCTCTCCAGAGGAGTGTCTTTAACGTGAAGACATCATTCTTTGATAAAAGGCAGAAATTTAAACGTTAGAGTTGGGCTACTCGTATCAATTGGATTAGGACTATGGTTTGTTTTTCTACAGCAAAAAGAGTATTATGAAAGCTCATTTTCGTTTGCTGACAGAGTTTTTGGATCTTTGTTCTTCATTAGGACGGGATTCCACGGACTTCATGTGATTGTGGGAACAATC
>SJSR01000012.1 GCA_004331795.1 Erythrobacteraceae bacterium CFH 75059 | reverse complement strand
TGAACCGCCCCGGGATTGCCGGAGGCCCTAACTCCTGAGAGGAAGGGTCTACGATGAGCAAGACGACGAACAAGTTTTCCCCTGAGGTGCGTGAGCGGGCGGTCCGCCTGGTGCTGGACCAGGAGGGCGAGCATCCCTCCCGCTGGGCGGCGATCACATCCATAGCGGCCATGATTGGCTGCTCGGGTCACACGCTGCTGGAGTGGGTGAAGAAGGCCGAGGTGAACAGCGGCAAGCGTGCTGGCGTTCCGGTCGAGGTGGCCGACCGGCTGAAGGCGCTGGAACGCGAGAACCGGGAGCTGCGGCAGGCCAACGAGATCCTGCGCAAGGCTTCTGCATATTTTGCCCAGGCGGAGCTCGACCGCCCGTTCAAGCGATGACCAGCTTCATTGATGATCATCGTGGAGAGTATGGGGTCGAGCCGATCTGCCGGGTTCTGCCGATCGCCCCATCCACCTACTATGAGCGTGTGGCACAGCGCCGGGATCCGTCGCGACTGTCGCCACGCGCGCAGCGCGACGAGGCGATGAAGGCGGAAGTGCGCCGCGTGTTCGACGCCAACTTCAAGGTCTATGGCGTGCGCAAGGTGTGGCGGCAGATGCAGCGTGAGGGCTTCGATATTGCCCGCTGCACGGTGGAACGGCTGATGCGTGACCTCGGCCTGCAGGGTGTGATCCGTGGCAAGCCGGTCAGGACGACGATCAGCGACAAGGCCGCGCCCTGTCCGCTCGATCAGGTCAACCGTCAGTTCCATGCACCGGCGCCGAACATGCTGTGGGTCTCGGACTTTACCTACGTCGCGACGTGGGCCGGGTTCGTCTATGTCGCCTTCGTGATCGACGTCTACGCCCGCTATATCGTTGGTTGGCGGGTGAGCAGGACGGCGCATGCCAGCTTCGTGCTGGATGCCCTGGAACAGGCGATCCATGATCGGCGCCCTGTCCATCGTGGCGGCCTGATCCACCACAGCGACCGCGGCAGCCAGTATGTCTCGATCAAGTATACCGAGCGCCTTGCCGAAGCCGGGATCGAACCGTCGGTCGGGAGCGTCGGCGACAGTTATGACAATGCCTTGGCCGAAACGATCAACGGTCTTTACAAGGCTGAGGTGATCCACCGACGAGGACCGTGGCGATCCTTTGAAGCTGTTGAATACGCCACGCTCGAATGGGTGGACTGGTTCAACAACCGTCGGCTGCTCGAGCCTATCGGCAACATCCCGCCTGCCGAGGCCGAAGAGCGCTACTACGCCATGCTGGACGACACGCCCATGGCAGCATAATTTGATGAAACTGGCCTCCGGCAATCCCGGGGCGGTTCA
>SJSR01000011.1 GCA_004331795.1 Erythrobacteraceae bacterium CFH 75059 | reverse complement strand
CTTTCTTCATTCTTCTTTCTTCATTTCTATATTTCTCCCCCCCCTTTCCCCCCCCAAAAAGGAGTCAGAGACTCAACCTTTTGAGGGGTTTATTAGACTGATTTTCAAATCACGTCCATGAAGAATTTCCTTCTAAAGAAAATCTTCTCTCCAGATTTTAAAGATCTGGTTCACACTCGGGGCAACTGCCCTTTGTCACTTCTTCAAAGTAATGCTTTAGTCGTATAAGCTACGAATGTAAAGAAATAAAATTATAATGGATAAACATCCTAGGAGTTTTACAAAAGGTATTATTTCCTTTTCAAACTTTATAAAAACCTCTAAAGTAAGAGATTTAATTAAAAGAGAGGGAAATTTAAAAGTTCTTTCCACAACTCCAAATCTCTCTAACACTGGAAACCAAAGTCTGGTTTTTTGAGGTAGCTGCATTCAAGAAATTCCTACAGACATATTAAATGCAGCACTTCTGATCTGAAAAGGAGTTACTCATTTCAATACTTTTTGCATATGTAGAAATATTAATCACCCTAAGACCCTCCCTAGTGCCAAAGAAATTACAACTAGTAATTTAACCTTTACTTCCGCCTCGGGAAGTGGTATGGGCACTCTTGGGAATATAATTGGCAACAGAAAGGCCCCTCTAACCATGTTTAGAAAAAATCTCAGAACTAAAGACTCTGCTATCTTTCCCCTTTTATAGGAAAGGTTAAAAGCAAGAAGAGGAGATGAAGATCTTCATCCAAGGAAGAAGATTACTCGAATTGAGTAAGCTGCCGAGAAACAAACTCTACTAATTAGCCCACAAACATTCCAAGAAGAGTTAAAATCTTCAAATGACGCATGAACTCCTATTTCTTTAGAGAAATACCCCCTTATAAAAGGGATTCCAACCATAGAAATTACTGAAGATGAAAATAGGGCAGATAGGAGAGGAGATGAAGATAGAAGTAGAGCGATTGTTCGAGAATCCTGCTTTGTTTCGTTCTCATGTAAAATGACTCCTACAACTATAAACAACAACCTTTTAAATATGGCATGGGTGTACATGTGAAAAAGGGAGGCCTGAAGGCTTCCAATTGAAGCTAAAAAAATTATCATCCTAAGATGAGAAAGAGTTGAATAGGCAACAACCTTCTTTAAGTCTATTTCCACTAAAGCCCTTCTACCAGAGTAGAATATAGAAATAAAAGCCATGAACTTTATTAAAATTAAACCATTTTCTTCAAAATGGGAATAGTACCGAACAACTATATAAATTCCCGCAGTCACTAAAGTCGAGGAATGAACTAAACTCCTGACTGGAGTTGGTGCAGCCATTGCTAAGGGGAGTCAGGATGAGTAAGGAAACTGAGCTCTTTTTGCCAACACTCCAAACAG
>SJSR01000010.1 GCA_004331795.1 Erythrobacteraceae bacterium CFH 75059 | reverse complement strand
TTCGGAGTTAGTAGTTATGGGCTTGACGCCGTTTCGGGAGTGTCATAGAGGTTAGGCATCGAAGGGGCGATGCCATGAACCTGCTGACGATCTTCAAGCGCTTTCCCGATCAGGAAGCCTGCATTGAGTTTCTGGAAATGATACGCTGGGGCGATGAAGCTCATTGCCCGCACTGTGGGTCGCCCGCCGTCGCCCGCAAGTCGGAAAGCGGCCGCATCGGCCGCTGGAATTGCCACGCTTGCACCAACAGCTTCAATGTCCTGTCCGGCACGATCTTCGAGAAGACCCGTATTCCCCTTCAAAAGTGGTTTCTTGCCATCGGCCTGCTGATCAACGCCAAGAAGAGCGTTTCGAGCTGCCAGCTCGCCCGCGACCTCGACATGAACCAGAAGAGCGCGTGGTATATGCAGCAGCGCATCCGCGCCGCGATGCTGACGGAAGAGGGCGAGCTTCTTCAGGGCATTGTTGAAATCGACGAAACCTATGTCGGCGGCAAGCCGCGCAAGCCCAACGATCACTCGGGCGGCGGTTGGGGCGGCTTCTCCGGCCGCGGAACCAAGAAGCAAGCGGTTGTCGGCGCAGTCGAGCGCGGCGGTCGCGTTGTGGCCCGCATGGCGACGGAAGGCGTCAGCGCGAAGGCGCTTAGCAAGTTCATCCGCGCCACGGTCCAGCCCTTCGGCACGTTGGCGATCACGGACGAGTGGGGCGGCTATTCCCGCCTCTGCGACACGATGCAGCACGCCGTTGTCCGCCATCGCCGCCAGTATGCCGATGGCATCGTGCACACGAACACCATTGAGGGCTTCTGGGCGCTGGTAAAGCGGGCGTGGTATGGGACGCATCACCGCTATTCGCGCCGCTACATGCCGCTCTTCATCGGCGAGGCATGCTGGAAATATAACAACCGCAAAAACGCGGACGCCTTCAGCGGCTTCCTGAAGGGGTGCTTCGCATGAACAAGCTCCTCTACGGCGATTGCCTGACGATCATGCGCGACATGCCCTTGGGGAGCGTGGACCTGATCTATCTGGACCCGCCCTTCAACTCGAACCGTGATTACAACGCGATCTACAAGGACGAGACAGGGCGCCAGCTTCCCGACCAGATCGAGGCGTTCAACGACCTTTGGGAGCTATCGCCGGAGCGCCAGCAAGCCATCCGCATGATGCCCGTCCTGATGCGCGACTACGGCATCGACGACGACATTGTTGAGTTCTGGAAAATCTGGATGAACGCGCTGCGGAACACGCAGCCGCGCCTGCTCGCCTACCTGTCCTATATGACGGAACGGCTGCTGCCGATGCGGGGCATCCTGAAGCCGACCGGCTCGGTTTTCCTTCACTGCGATCCGACCGCTTCGCACTACATCAAAGTGATGATGGACGGCATTTTCGGGCACAACAATTTCCGCAACGAAATCATCTGGTGTTACACTGGCCCAGGCTCGCCAGGCATGCGCCAGTTCATGCGGAAGCACGATGTCATCCTCTGGTATAACAAGGGGAAGACGTGGACCTTCAACGCGGACGATGTTCGCGTGGCGCACTCGGAAAAGACCAAGGGAAATTACAAGAAGGGGCTCGTCGGGTCCGGCTTCGTCGAAGCCGATCACGTCATTCACGAAAAGGGCAAGGTGCCGGAAGACTGGTGGCAGATCGCCATCGCGGCGCGCGGCAAGGAATACATGCGCTACCCGACGCAGAAGCCGCTGAAGCTGCTGGATCGGATCATCCGCGCGGCGAGCAACAAGGGCGAGACGGTATTCGACCCCTTCTGCGGCTGCGCCACCACCATCGAAGCGGCACACACGCTCGGCCGCAAATGGATAGGAATCGACATTGCTATCCACGCCATCAAGCGGGTTGCGAAGGTGAGGCTGGAGGAGCGGCTTGGGCTGATCGAGGGCAAGGATTTCGTGATCGAGGGCGTTCCTGTCACGGCCGAGGGCGCGCTGGACCTCTGGAACCGCGACAAGCACCAGTTCCAGAAATGGGCGATCGAGCAGGTCGATGGCTTCGTTACCAACCGCAAGACGGCGGATGGCGGCATTGACGGGAGGCTCTACTTCTCCGTTCCGGACAAGCGTGACCTGCAAAGCATGGTGATCGAGGTGAAGGGCGGGAAGAACGTCAACGTGGACGTGGTTCGCAGCCTTCGCGGGGCACTAGAGCGCGATCAGGCCGAGATGGCGGGGCTGATCGTCATGGACGACCTTGGCGACCGGAAGACCAAGAACTTCCTTCGTGAGATGGGCGAAGCCGGCGACATGGACGTGAACGGCGTGCTCTATCACCGGATGCAGCTTCTGACGGTGCCGGAGATTCTAGCGGGCAAGAGGTTCAACACCCCCTCGGTCGCCCGAGCAAAGCAACTCGCCCAGCCAGCCCTCCCGATGGGCTGATCTGGTTCTTAAGCCCATATCTACTTATTCCG
>SJSR01000001.1 GCA_004331795.1 Erythrobacteraceae bacterium CFH 75059 | reverse complement strand
GGCTTGTGACGGACACCCTCTCCGCCAGCGCCTTCCGTCTCCCGATCACCCGTGCTTGCGTTCGCGCAGCGGCTCGAGCATGCCCTCGGAGATGAAGCCGATCGTCTGCACCTGGGCGGCGCGGGCCTTCAGCTCGCCGCGCAGCTTGCGGTACTCGTCCTCCATCTGCGGCGTGACCGTGGCGCGGCTGTCCTCGAGCGCGGCGGCGAAGTCGGCGGCGGCGACCTGCGTCACCTCCCCGCCCACACGGCGCAGCGCCCCCAGCCCGGCGCGGCGCACCAGATCCTCGAGGTCCGCGCCGGTGAAGCGTTCGGTCTGTTCCGCCAGCCAGCCGAGCCGCACGTCATCGGCCAGCGGCATGTCGCGCGTGTGGATGCCCAGAATGTGTTCGCGCCCGTCGCGGTCCGGCGTCCCGACATAGACCAGCTCGTCGAACCGGCCCGGCCGCAGCAGCGCCGGATCGACGAGATTGGGGCGGTTGGTGGCGCCGATCACCACCACCGACTGCAGCTCCTCGAGGCCGTCCATTTCGGCGAGCATGGTGTTGACCACCCGGCCGGTCACCGACGGCTCGCCCTGCGAGGAACCGCGGGCCGGAACGAGGCTGTCGATCTCGTCGATGAACACCACGCACGGCGCCACGGCCCGGGCGCGCTGGAAGAGGCGAGCGATCTGCTGCTCGCTCTCCCCATACCATTTCGAGAGCAGATCGGACGACTTCATGGAGATGAAGTTGGCCTCCGCCTCGCGCGCGACCGCCTTGGCGAGCAGCGTCTTGCCGGTTCCCGGCGGGCCGTAAAGGAGGAAGCCCTTGGCCGGGCGGATGCCGAGCCGGGCGAAGGCCTGCGGGTTCTTCAGCGGCAGCTCGATGCCTTCGCGCAGGCTGTCGACGGCGTCGGTGATTCCGCCGATGTCGTTCCAGCCGACATTGGGCACCTCCACCATCACCTCGCGCATGGCGGAAGGCTGCACCCGCTTGAGGGCGTTGAGGAAGTCCTCGCGGCTGACGTGGAGGTCGTCCAGCACGTCCTGCGGGATCGTCCGCTCGTCGAGGTCGAGCCGCGGCATGATCCGCCGCACGGCGTCGATCGCCGCCTCGCGCGCCAGCGCGGCCAAGTCGGCGCCGACGAAGCCGTGCGTTCCGCGCGCCAGCTCGGCCAGGTCGACCCGCTCGCCGAGCGGCATGCCACGGGTGTGGATGGCGAGGATCTCGCGCCGGCCGTTCTCGTCGGGAACACCGATCACGATCTCGCGGTCGAACCGGCCGGGACGGCGCAGCGCCTCGTCGATGGCGTCGGGGCGGTTGGTGGCAGCGATCACCACAAGGTTGGCGCGGGCCTCCAGTCCGTCCATCAGCGTCAGAAGCTGCGCGACCAGGCGCTTCTCTGCCTCGCCGGGAACCTGGCTGCGCTTGGGGGCGATCGAATCGATCTCGTCGATGAAGATGATCGCCGGGGCCGCCTTGGTCGCTTCGTCGAACACCTCGCGCAGCCGCTTCTCGCTCTCGCCGTAGCCGGACCCCATGATCTCCGGTCCGTTGATGGTGAAGAAGCTGGCATCGGATTCGTTCGCGACCGCCTGCGCCAGGCGCGTCTTGCCCGTGCCCGGCGGCCCGTGCAGCAGCACCCCCTTGGGCGGGTCCACGCCGAGGCGGGTGAACAGCTCGGGGTACCGCAGCGGAAGCTCCACCATCTCGCGCAGCTGCTGGATCGTCTCGCCCATGCCGCCGACATCGTCGTAGTTGACGCTGGCGCGGCCATCGCGCGGCTCCTCGAACTCGGAGCGCAGTTCGACCTCGGTGTTCTCGTCGATGTGGACGACGCCCTTGGGCGTGGTCGCCACCACGGTGAGGCGGATCTGCGTCAGGGCGAAGGCGGGCGCGTTGAACATCCGCGCCACCTGCGGCGGCATGTTCTGCACCGACTGCTGCCCGGTCGTCGCCACAAGATCGCCCGCGACGAGAGGGCGGCGGAAGAAGTTGCGCTTCAGGGCCTGCGGCGGTCCCTGCAGCCGCATCTCGCGCTGCGCGGGGGCGAACACGACCCGCGTCGCCGGCCGGGACTGCGTCGCCAGCACCGCCACATGCTCGCCCGACCCGACCTCCGCGTTGGCGCGCTGAAGCCCGTCGAGGCGGATCACCAACAGCGCCTGGTCCTCGTCATAGGCAGCCATGGCAATCGCCGCGGTGCTGCGCTTGCCGCGGATCTCGATGACGTCCCCCTCGGTGATGCCCAGCGCCTGGAACGCGCTGCGCGGGAGGCGGGCGATGCCGTGTCCGCTTTCCTCCTGCCGCGCGGGCGCCACCTGCAGCCGCGCGGTCCGTTCCCCCAAAGCAGTGTCAGCGTCGGCCATCCGTGGTCCACTTCCTGTGCGCAGTCTCGGTATCCAAGACTAACTAGGATGCGCGGCATCGGTTGCCTAGCTACGCTCCGGGACAGGAGGCGCCGGCCACGAAAAAGCCCGGCCGCTTGCGCAGCCGGGCTGATGAGTTTGGGAGAGGATGCCTGAAAGGCTCGATCTTTGTGCCGCAGCGCAGCAATTTGTGCAAGTGCTAAAAGCTCAACAATCGTTGCGTTTTGCGCAACAAAGGGGGTGGCCGGGCGAGAATAGTGACAGGTGACGGCGGCCGCGATAGAGCGGCGGTCCATGAGCAAACTCTATCCTGACGCCCGCGCCGCCCTTGACGGTCTGTTGCGCGACGGCATGCTGATCGCCAGCGGCGGCTTCGGGCTGTGCGGCATTCCCGAGCGTCTGCTGGACGCCATCCGCGACAGCGGCGTGCGGAACCTGACCTTCGCGTCCAACAATGCCGGCATCGACAACGAGGGCATCGGCAAGCTGCTGCGCACGCGTCAGGTGGCCAAGATGATCTCCAGCTATGTCGGCGAAAACAAGGAATTCGAGCGGCAGTATCTGTCCGGCGAGCTAGAAGTCGAATTCTGTCCCCAGGGCACGCTGGCGGAGCGGATGCGGGCCGGCGGCGCGGGGATCCCGGGTTTCTACACCAGGACGGGTGTCGGCACGCTCGTCGCCGAGGGCAAGGAAGTGAAAACCTTCGACGGCGAGGACTACATCCTCGAATGCGGGATCTTCGCCGATCTCGCCATCGTCAAGGCCTGGCGGGCCGACGAGACCGGCAACACCGTGTTCCGCAAGACCGCGCGCAACTTCAACGTTCCGGCCGCCACGTGCGGCAAGGTGTGCGTCGTGGAGGTGGAGGAGATCGTCCCGGTGGGCAGTCTCGATCCGGATTGCATCCACCTGCCGGGCGTTTACGTGCAGCGCCTTGTTGTCGGTGCGCCCTACAACAAGAAGATCGAGTTCAGGACGGTGCGCGAGCGGCCGGACGCCGGCCGGCAGGAGGCACGCTGATGCGCGTCCTCGTCGCCTTAGCCGCCGCGCTCGCGCTCGGCGGCTGCGCCACCGGAGCGGTGCTTGCCGATCAGGTGGTGGCGCCGGCACTGGACCGCGCCCTGCAGACCCGCAGTCACGTGGCCGACGGACCGGTGCTGACCCTGCCGCCCGTCACCGATGGCGTGCAGCGATCGGCCGAGGCCACCGCCGACGCCCGCCCGGTCCCGCTCGGCACCCGGTGGCTGTACAGCTCGGCCGAGGCCGCCGCGGTGTCGCTGCAGGCCTTTCGCCAGCTCGGCGACTATGTGCGCGCGCGGCAGGCCGCCCAGCCGGCGGCTTCGGTGCTGCTCGGCCTGCCCGGCCGGCCGGACGGGCTGGGCACGGAAAGCTGCCTGCTGCCGGGCGGCGGCCGCAAGCCGCCGGCGGTGATCTTCGACGGAGACGAGACGCTGGTTCTCAATCGCGGCCACGAATACTGGCGCGCGACATCCGGCCAGCCCTTCGACCCGGCAGTCTGGGCCGAGTGGGAGCGGACCGGCAATCCGCAGCTCGCCGCGGTGCCGGGCGCGGTGGCGGCGGTGCGCGCGCTGCGGGAGGCGGGGATCACCCCGATCATCAACACCAACCGGGCGCTGGAAACCGCCGCAGACACGGTCCGCGGCTTCGCGCAGCTCGGGTTCGGCGATTACATCGTGGGCGAGACGATCTTCCTGCGCGGCATGGACGCTGCCGGCAGCGACAAGGATCCGCGCCGCGCCCGGATCGCCGCGCGCTACTGCGTGCTGGCGCAGGTGGGTGACAATCTGGGCGACTTCGCCGACCTGTTCAACGAGCGCGAACTGGGGGCGCAGGAACGGCGGCGCATCGCCCAGCGCGGCGAGGTGGCCCAGCTGTGGGGCAATGGCTGGTTCGTGCTGCCCAATCCGGTCTACGGCGCCTTCGACCGGGGCGGCATCGCGGACGTGTTCCCGCCCGATGCCCGGTGGCAGCCGCAGACCACCCGCTCCGCACCCGACATCATGAGCCGAGGCAACTGACGATGACCGAGACCGCCACCCTAGCGACCGGCTGGACCCGCGACCAGATGGCCGCCCGCGCGGCGCAGGAACTGCGCGACGGCTACTACGTCAATCTGGGCATCGGCATTCCGACGCTGGTCGCCAATCACATCCCCGCCGGCATGACGGTCACGCTCCAGTCCGAAAACGGGATGCTGGGCATCGGTCCGTTCCCCTACGACGACGAGGTGGACCCGGACCTCATCAACGCCGGCAAGCAGACGATCAGCGAGCTGCCCCACTCCGCCTATTTCGACAGCGCCCAGTCGTTCGCCATGATCCGGGGCGGGCACATCGATCTCACCGTGCTCGGAGCCATGGAGGTGGCGGAGAACGGCGACATCGCCAACTGGATGGTGCCGGGCAAGATGATCAAGGGCATGGGCGGGGCGATGGACCTCGTCGCCGGGGTCAAGAAGATCATCGTCGTCATGGACCACACCGCCAAGGACGGCAGTCCCAAGTTCATCCCGCGCTGCACCCTGCCGCTGACGGGCACGAACGTGGTGGACATGATCATCACCAATCTGGCCGTGTTCCAGCGCCCGGACCATTCCAGCCCCTTTCGCCTGCTGGAGTGCGCGCCCGGCGTCAGCGCGGACGAGATCGCCGCCAGGACCACCGCGCATTACGTGACGTGACGGACTGGCTCGCCGCCCCGCGCGCGGCGGATGCCCCGCTTGCCGGTCTGCGCGTGCTCGAACTCGCCCGTGTGCTGGCCGGACCGTGGGCGGGCCAGACGCTGGCCGACCTCGGCGCCGACGTCATCAAGGTCGAGGCGCCCGGCGGCGACAACACCCGCGCCTGGGGTCCGCCCTACATCCGCCGGCCGGACGGGCGGCAGGAGGCCGCCTACTACCACGCCTGCAACCGGGGCAAGCGCGGCATCACCGCCGACTTTCGCGAGGCCGGCGACCGCGCCCGCGTGCAAAAGCTCGCCGCAGGCGCGGACGTCCTGATCGAGAACTTCCTGCCCGGCACTTTGGAGAAGTACGCGCTGGACTACCCCTCCCTGTCCCGCGCCAATCCCGGCCTCGTCTACTGTTCGATCACGGGCTTCGGGCAGACCGGTCCGCGCGCGGCGGAACCGGGCTACGATTTCGTCATCCAGGCGATGAGCGGGTTCATGGCCCTGACCGGCGAGCCGGATGGCGAGCCGATGAAGCACGGCCTTGCCATCTCGGACCTGTTCTGCGGCATCTACAGCGTGAGCGCCATTCAGGCGGCGCTGCTGATGCGCGCGCGCACGGGCCGCGGCCAGCACATCGACATGGCCCTGTTCGACTGCTCGGTGGCGCTGCTTGCCAACCAGGCGCTGGCCCTGTTCGCCACCGGCGACGATCCGCCCCGCATGGGCAACGAGCATCTTCAGGTCAGCTGCTACGGCGTGTTCCCCGTGGCGGATGGCGAGGTCGTGCTCGCCCCCGGCAATGACGGGCTGTTCCGTCGTCTGGCGGCGCTGCTCGCGCGTGATGACCTGCTCGACGATCCCCGCTTTGCCACCAACGCCGCCCGTCTGGCCAACCGGGACGCGCTGCGCGAGACGCTGTCGTCCACCACGCGGCGCTGGTCGCGGGCCGCGCTGCTCAAGGCCTGTGCGGCGGCGGGCGTTCCCGCCGGGCCGATCAACACCGTGTCGCAGGTGTTTGCCGATCCGCAGACCCTCGCCCGCAGGCTGAAGGTGGAGGTCGGCGGCCTGCCCGGGCTGCGCAGTCCGTTTGCGTTCTCGGACGCACGGCTGGCGCTCGACCGCCCGTCCCCGGCGCTCGGCGAGGACGACTGACCGCTCAGGCGCCCGTCAGCGCCCGCAGCTCGTCGACCAGGTCGCACCGCTCCCACGGGAACCGGTCGCCCTCGGCCGGCCGCCCGAAGTGGCCATAGGCGGCCGTGGCGGCATAGATCGGCTTGTTGAGGCCAAGATGGGTGCGGATGCCCCGCGGCGTCAGCCCGCCGAGCCGGTCGAGCCGGCCAATGGCCCGCTCCAGATCGGCGTCCGCGACCGTGCCGGTGCCGTGCGTGTCGACATACAGCGACAGCGGCTCCGACACCCCGATGGCGTAGGACAGCTGGATGGTGCAACGCTTGGCCAGCCCCGCCGCCACGATGTTCTTGGCCAGATACCGGGCCACATAGGCGGCGGAGCGATCGACCTTGGTCGGATCCTTGCCGCTGAAGGCACCGCCGCCATGCGGGGCTGCGCCGCCATAGGTGTCGACGATGATCTTGCGCCCCGTCAGGCCCGTGTCGCCGTCCGGACCGCCGATCTCGAAGGCGCCGGTGGGATTGATGTGCCAGATGGTCGCGTCCGACAGCCATCCGTCGGGCAGAACCTCGCGCACGACCGCCCGGACATAGTCCTTGAGCTGCGCGTCCCGCTCTCCTTCGTGGTAGCCGGACTTGTGCTGCGTCGACACGACGACGGCCGTGCAGGCGACCGGCCGGCCGCTCTCGTAGCGCAGCGTCAGCTGGCTCTTGGCATCCGGTTCGAGAAACGGCGCCGCGCCCGACTTGCGGTCGCGGGCGAGCCGTTCGAGGATCTTGTGGCTGTAGTCGAGCGTCGCGGGCATGCAGTCGGGAGTTTCGTCGCAGGCGTAGCCGAACATGATGCCCTGATCGCCGGCACCCTCATCCTTGTTGTTTCCATCCGTGCCGGCATCGACGCCCTGCGCGATTTCGGCCGACTGGCCATGCAGATGGTTCTCGAACGCGAGCGTTTCCCAGTGGAAGCCCTCCTGCTCGTAGCCGATCTCCCGGACCGTCTGGCGCACGACCTGCTCGATCGCATCACGGGCACCGGGCGCCCAGCCGTGCGTCTCCGGATGGCGGACCGGATCATAGAGCGGAGCGCAGCGGATTTCCCCCGCCAGGATCACCCGCTGCGTCGTGCACAGCGTCTCGCACGCCACCCGCGCTTCGGGATCGTGCGCAAGAAACAGGTCGACGACGGCGTCGGAGATCTGGTCCGCGACCTTGTCCGGGTGCCCTTCGGAAACGCTCTCGGATGTGAACAGATAATCGGTCCGCATAAATATCCCGATATAAAGAAGTCTTTATGTCTGCCTGCTCCTAGGCGCGCCGCAGCCGCATGGCAACCACCGATCCGGCAAGAAGGGTCAGTGTCCAGAAGAGGGTCAGTCCGTGACCGAACCGGGCAAACAGGGTTGGGGGCGCCGGCGCAGGGATGCGCGTGTCGATCCGCGCTGCGCGGTGCATGGGGATGTGGTGCCGCACGACGCCATCGGCAGAGATGATCGCGCTGATCCCGGTGGTCGTCGCCCGCAGCACCGGCAGCCCCTCCTCGATCGCGCGCAGCCGCGCCTGGGCAAGGTGCTGCGGCGGACCCCAGGCACCGAACCAGCCGTCGTTGGACGGGTTGAAGATGAACTGCGGACGGGCGGCGCGGTCGACGACCTTGCCGGAGAAGATGATCTCGTAGCAGATCTGCACCCCCGCCTGTCCCCATGGTCCAAGTTCGAGCGTCTGCGGCCCCGGACCGGGAATGAAGTCGAGCGCCCCTGCCACGAGCCGCGTCGCGCCGAGCGGCTCCAGCAGCCAGCGCAGCGCCAGATATTCGCCATACGGCACGAGATGCGCCTTGACGTAGCGGCCGCGCAGCGTGCCTTGGGCGTCGATCACCGTCACCGCGTTGTAGGCCCCGACGGCTCGGCGGTAACCCGTCTCGTCGGCGCGGATCTCCAGATCGACGGCGCCCGTCAGCAACAGGCTTCCCTCCCCGATCGCCGCACCGATCCGCCGCCGGGCAAACGCCGGGTCGCCGCCGGCCGTGAGCTGGTCGTAATAGCGCTGGGGATAGCCGTCGCGCAGATAGTCGGGCACCGCCGATTCCGGCCACAGCACCAGCCGCCGCTCGCCGGGACGGAGCGGGCGGCTCAGCGCGGCGATGCGGGCGAACTGTTCCTCGAACAGCGCCGCGTTGTTGAGATCCTGTTGGCGGATGTCGGGTTGCACCAGCGTCACGGGCAGTCCGTCAGCGGACGTATCGGTCGCGGCGGGCCAGAACATCCCCGCGGCCAGCAGGCCGAAGGTGAGCGCCAGGACACGCCACCGGCGTTCCGACACAAGCAGGGCGAGATATCCGGCAATCACCACCGCCAGCCCGGACAGGGCATAGGTGCCCATCACCGGCAGCACGGCCGCAAGGCCCGGCCGGTCGAACCCGCCCAGCATCGTCAGCGAGAACGGTGCCCAGGCATAGCCGGTGAACACCCAGCTTTTCAGCCATTCCGCCACGATCCAGCAGGCGCCGAACAGCCAGATCAGCCCCGCAGGCCCTCCCCGCCCGCGCCACAGGCTCCACGCCGCCAGCGCCGCCAGCCCCGGGTAGACTGCGAGGTAGAGCGAGAGCAGCGGCACCGCGACCCAGCCGAGCGCCGGCGGCATGCTGGCCTGATAAGTGAACGCCGTGGCGATCCAGTTGTTGGTCAGGGTGTAATGCGCCAGCCCGAACAGCCAGCCGAGCAGGAAGGCTTCCCGTCCACGCCGCGCCTGGCTCAGCAGCAGCACGAACAGGCCCATGGCGACAAGCGCCAGCGGCCAGAGGCGCAGGGGCGGAAAGCCGGTCGCCGCAGCCGCGCCGAGCCCAAGAGCCAGGCCGCGCGGATAGCGGTGCAGCGCCCCGCCGAGCAGCGGCGCGCGCCTATCCTCTCCCGCATCGACAGGTCTGCGGAGCGCCTCGTGCGGGCGGTGCGCGGTTCCGGCCGGCCGCACCTCGGGATCACCGGCGCGCATCGCCGCAGGTCAGCGGATCAGCCGACCGCGCCTACCGGACTGCCGTCGTCCTGCGTCACGGCGCGAACGCGGCGCCGGCGCGGCGTCGGAAGCGGCTCTGCGCCGCCCTCGTCCTCCGTGTCGACACCGCGGAACGCCGGCTGCAGCACGGCCGCATCGACCGCTCCCTGCTCCGCGTCGTCCTCGCCCGGCGCCGGCGCGACACCCGCGCGGCCGGCGCGCGGACGAGCAGTCCGCACCGTGTCCGACCGGCCGCGGCGCGGGCGGACGGCAATCTCGCCCTCATGCCCCGGCACGCCTTCCTCCGACGGGAGCGCACCGTTTCCGAACACGCCATCGTCGGCCCGGCCCGGCGCAGGCTCGTCCGCGGGCACGGCCGGCTCATCCGCCTCGGTCCGGGACGGGCGCCGGCCCCGGTCGCGCCGGTCGTCGCGGGTGTCGAAATCATCCTCGTCGGCGTCGAACCGGTCACCTCCCGGCCGAGGGTCGCGCCCCTCGTCACCGCGCCGCGCCCGGTTCTCGTCCTGCCGCATCCGCGTGTCGGCCATGACCCGATAGTAGTGGTCGGCGAACTGCAGGTAATATTCCGCCTGGACCCGGTCGCCGTTGTGCTGCGCGTCCTGGGCAAGCTTCTTGTACTTCTCGAGCATCTGCGGAGCGTTGCCGCGCGCCCGGCTGTCGATGCGGTTGACCTGTCCGCCACCCTGGCCCTGCGGCCGGTTGCCGCGGCCGCGCCGGCGGTTGCTGCGATTGTTGTTGTTCAAAGGAGGTTCTTCCTTGTTGGGACCTCAGGGTGCCGCGCCAGCGGCGGCGGCGTGCCCCGCGTCCGTCTCTCTCGCCCTCACGCGGGCGCGCCATGCGCCGCGCCGCACCCCCAGCCGTCTGACCCGGCCTTCGGAAGAAGGCGCGCGGCCCACCGATTTCGGAGCTGCCCGGTCCGTCGGCGCTGTGCGCTGCGGAGCGGTCACGAACAGAAGTAGCGACGGCGTCAGCCTTTGCCAAGACCTTTCCGCCATGCCCATTCAGGGACATGCCGCCCGGCGAAGCGCCACGAGACGCGGGCGGCCGCCGAGGTCGTGCCGCACCTCGCCGCGCCATCCGCAACTCTCGGCCAGCGCCAGCACCGCGCCGCCCTGCGCGTCGCCCGTCTCCAGCAGCACGGCCCCGCCATCGGCGACCAGCGCATCCAGCTGCGGCACGAGCAGCCGATACGCGTCGAGCCCGTCCGCGCCGGCGAAGAGCGCCCCGCCCGGTTCGAAGTCGCGCACATCGGCGGGCAGCGGCGCTCCCGTCGGCACGTAGGGCGGATTGCACAGCACCAGATCATGACACCCCAGCGTGTCCGACCACCCGAGGCAGGACCAGTCCGCCGCGACGAAGCGTGCCCGCTCTTCCAGACACAGCGCGCTGGCGTTGCGCCTCGCCACGGCGAGCGCGGCGCCGCTGCGGTCGAGGCCGGTGCCGCGCGCGTGCGGCACGTGGGCCAGCACCGCCAGCAGCAACGCACCCGAGCCGGTGCCAAGGTCCAGCACCCGGCGCGGAGGCGGATCGAGCGCCAGCGCCGCGTCGACCAGCACCTCGCTGTCGCCCCGGGGAATGAGGACGTCGGGCGTGACTGCGAAGGCGAGGCCGTAGAACTCCTGCTCGCCGGTGATGTAGGCCACCGGCTCGTGCCGGGCCCGGCGGGCGACAAGCCCGGCAAAGCCTTCCGGCACCGCCTCGCGCGTATGCCGCAGCAGGAGGTCGGAGCGGCTCACACCAAGCGCATGGGCCATCAGCAGCTCGGCATCGAGGCGCCCGGTCGGAGAGGTGGCGGCCAGGTGTTCGGCTCCCTGACGCAAGGCCGCGGCGATGCTGCTGGTGCCGTGTGTCCGCCCGGTCGCGCGATCACTCATCGGCCTGCGCCAGCCGCGCCGCCTCGTCTGCCGCGACGAGCGCGTCGACGAGTTCGCCCAGCCCCGGACCGGCCAGGATGTCGGGCAGCTTGTGCAGCGTCAGGCCGATGCGGTGGTCGGTCACGCGCCCTTGGGGAAAGTTGTAGGTGCGGATGCGTTCGGACCGGTCGCCGCTGCCGACCATGGCGCGGCGCGCCTCCGCCTCGGCGCCCTGCGTCGCGGCACGCTGCGCCTCGAACAGCCGCGCGCGCAGCACCTGCATCGCCTTCTCGCGGTTCTTGTGCTGGCTGCGCCCGTCCTGGCAGGTGACGACGGTGCCGGTCGGAAGGTGGGTGATCCGCACCGCGCTGTCCGTCGTGTTGACATGCTGCCCCCCGGCCCCGCTCGCGCGGTAGACGTCAACCTTGAGGTCGGCAGGATCAATGGCGACGTCGATCTCGTCCGGTTCGGGCAGCACGGCGACGGTCGCGGCGCTGGTGTGGATGCGCCCGCCGCTTTCGGTCTCGGGCACGCGCTGCACCCGGTGGACGCCCGATTCGAACTTGAGCTTGGCGAACACGCCGGCGCCGGTCACGCTGGCGACGATCTCCTTGAACCCGCCGATGTCGCTCGCGTTCATCGAGACCGGCTCCACCCGCCAGCCCTGCTCGGCGGCGAAGCGTTCATACATGCGGTACAGGTCGCCGGCGAACAGGGCCGCCTCGTCCCCGCCGGTGCCAGCGCGGATTTCCAGCATCGCGGGCCGCGCATCGGCGGCGTCGCGCGGCAGCATGGCCAGGGCGAGCGCGCGCTCCTTCTCCGGCAGCGCGGCGCGGATGCGGGCGAGATCCTCCTCCGCCATGGGCCGCATGTCGGGGTCGGCCAGCAGCTCCTCAAGCGCCTTCATCTCCGCGCGCATCGCCTGCACTTCGCGGGCGGTGCGGGCGACGGGTTCCAGCTCGGCATAGTCCCGCGACGCCTGCACGAAGGCGTCACCCTCCAGCACCCCGCTCGCCAGCCGCGCCTCGATCTCGGCGAAGCGGCGGGTGATCTGGTTGAGGCGTTCGGGAGGGATCTGCACGTTGTTCCAACACTCCGTCGCCCCGGACTTGATCCGGGGCTAGGCTTCTTACCTGCCGGCGTCGCAAAAGGAAGCTGGACCCCGGATCAAGTCCGGGGTGACGTCGTGGGGTTAGAGAAAACCTTCTCGTAAAGCAGGTCACCTAGTCGATCCACTAGGACTTCATCGTTGCTGCGGATGGGAGCACCCATCATGCCCTGCGCGCCGATGGAGAGGATAGCGCGCGGGTTAGCTTTTGCCGCCTTATCAAACCGCTTACGTGCAGACCCGCTGGCGATCAACTCAGCCGACAATCCCTCCTCGCGTAGAACACGCAGCGCGGCGAAGCTTTGAGCCATGCGCTCATCATCCTCCACCACTACGATCACATCAGCCGGAACATCTCCCCGCTCACCCACCAGCATCGCCAGCCGCTCGATGCCGGCGGCCCAGCCCACCGCCGGGGTCGGCGGGCCACCGAGCGATTCCATCAGCCCGTCGTAACGCCCCCCGCCCAGCACCGTGCTCTGCGCGCCCAGCGCCGCCGCCGCGGCCGACCCTTCGTCCGGCACGAACTCGAAGGCGGTGTGGCGGTAGTAGTCGAGACCCCGGACGAGGCTCCGCGCCCGTGTCCAGCCGACGCCCGCCGCGTCCAGCCCGTCCGTCACCTGTTCGAAGAACCGCAGCGCCTCGTCAGACAGGAAGGTGTCGATCGTCGGCGCCTCCGCCACGAAGCGCCGGTCGGCCGGATCCTTGCTGTCGAGGATGCGCAGCGGATTCTTTTCCAGCCGGGCTCGCGATTCGGCGCTGAGGTCGCCCGCCACCTCGCGGAAATAGGCCACCAGCGCGCTGCGCCACCGCTCGCGGCTGTCCGCGTCGCCCAGCGTGTTGAGATGCAGCGTCACGCCCGTGATGCCGAGATCGCGCAGGACATGGTCGGCCATCGCCAGCAGTTCGACATCGGCCATCGGCTCGGCGGCTCCGAGGATCTCCGCGTCGATCTGGTGAAACTGGCGATAGCGGCCCTTCTGCGGCCGTTCGTAGCGGAACAGCGGACCGTGGGTCGCCACCCTCAGCGGCGCGTGCTGCTGCCACCCGTTCGTCAGGTAGGCGCGGGCGATGCCGGCAGTGAATTCGGGCCTGAGGGTCAGCGAGTCCCCGCCCCGGTCCTCGAAGGAATACATTTCCTTGGAGACCACGTCGGTCGTCTCGCCGATGGCGCGGCTGAACACCTCCGTGCGCTCGAACACCGGCATCTCGACCCGGCGGAAGCGGTAGAGCTTGCGCACGCGTTCGAAGGTGTCGACGACGAAGGCGAACGCCTCCGCCTCGGCGCCGAAGATGTCCTGCGTGCCGCGGATGGCCTTGGGGGTGGAGGGCTTCATGTCGCGTGCGCGCTTAGCGTCTCGTGCCGGCACGGAAAAGCATTCGCGTGTTGCGGCGCAGCACCGCCGCTTCTACAGGCTCGCGCCATGCGTATCGACAAGATCCCCGTGGGAAGCAATCCGCCCGACGACCTCAACGTCATCATTGAGGTGCCGAGCGGGGGCGAGCCGGTCAAGTACGAGTTCGACAAGGACAGCGGCGCGCTGTTCGTCGACCGCATCCTCCACACCCCCATGCGCTACCCCGCCAATTACGGCTTCGTCCCGCACACGCTGTCGCCGGACGGCGACCCGCTGGACGCGCTGGTGATCGCGCGCAGCCCGTTCATCCCCGGCTGCATCGTCCGCGCCCGCCCGATCGGCGTGCTGCACCTCGAGGACGAGCACGGCGGCGACGAGAAGCTCGTCTGCGTGCCGGTGGACACGACCTTTCCCTACTACTCGAACGTCAACGAGCGGGGCGATCTGCCCGCGATCATCTTCGAGCAGATCGAGCACTTCTTCACCCACTACAAGGATCTGGAGAAGGAGAAGTGGGTGCGCGTGGGCCACTGGGGATCGCGCGACGATGCGCGCCGCATCGTGCTGGAGGCGATCGAGCTGGCCAAGGTGCGGCCGGCCAATCCGGGGCTGGAGCGCAAGGACGCCGAGTAATCCGCAGCGCCGGCGCCGCGTTCGCTCAGGCGGCGGCAAACAGCAGGCGGAACACCCAGGTGAGCAGCAGCGGCAGGCCGATGGCGAGGCTCCACACCAGCGCCTGATCGCGGCGGAAGTGCGGCGCCAGCGCGGGATCGGCCGCGCGCGCGTCGGAAAGCGCGGCCCAGCGTCTTTCCGCCGAGCGGCCGAACGGGATGAACAGCGCCACCATGCCCACCAGCGACACGTACGGCCACAGCGAGTAATCGGTCGCCTTTGCCAGCGCCTTGACGGTCAGGAAGATCTGCAGCGTGGTGTAGACCAGCAGCGCCGTGGCGACATTGTCGCTCATCGCGCGGCGCCAGTCGCGCGTCCGGCGGCGCGATGCCGCCTCTGCCGCCCGCGCCCCGCTCCATCGGGTTCGCTCGTTCATCTCGCCACTCCCGCCTGCCTGCGGGAGGTCTTGTCCCAGACCCGCCGCGGATGTGCAAGCCGCCGCCCCGCACCATCCGCCGCCCCTGCCGCCGGTCCTGCCGCGCGTGCCCTTTCCAAGCCGCGCGGCGCCCCCTATGCCTGACCCGATGGCCGACCACGATCCGTCCTTTGCTGCCGACGCCGCCGTGCTCGGCGCCGCGCCGCCGATCCCGCAGGGCGGGCTGGAGGTCGTGTCGATCGCCAAGAGCTACGACAAGCGCAGCGTGCTCAACGACATCTCGCTCACTGTGGGCAAGGGCGAGGTGCTGGGCCTGCTCGGGCCGAACGGCGCCGGCAAGACGACCTGTTTCTACTCGATCATGGGGCTGGTGAAGCCCGACACCGGGCGCATCCTGATGGATGGCGAGGACGTCACCCACCTGCCGATGTACCGGCGCGCGATCCTCGGCCTCGGCTATCTGCCGCAGGAGACGAGCATCTTCCGCGGCATGACGGTCGAGCAGAACATCAACTGCGTGCTCGAGATGGTGGAGCCGGACCGGCGCGCGCGCGCGGCGGAGCTGGAGCGGCTGCTCGACGAGTTCGGGCTGACGCGGCTGCGATCCAGCCCGGCGATGGCGTTGTCGGGCGGCGAGCGGCGCCGCTGCGAGATTGCCCGCGCGCTGGCGGCCAAGCCGTCGATCATGCTGCTCGACGAACCGTTCGCCGGCATTGATCCGCTTTCGATCAGCGACATTCGCGACCTCGTCAAGGACCTCAAGCAGCGCGGGATCGGCGTTCTGATCACCGATCACAACGTGCGCGAGACGTTGGAGATCGTCGACCGCGCCTGTATCATCTACGGCGGCAAGGTGCTGTTTGCGGGCACGCCGCAGGCGCTGGTCGCGGACGAAGACGTGCGGCGGCTTTACCTCGGCGAAAGCTTCACCCTCTAGCCGGGCGAGGCACAGAAGAGAGGACGATCATGGCGCTGTCGGCGCGCCTCGAGATGCGGCAGAGCCAGACGCTGGTGATGTCGCCGCAGATGCAGCAGGCGGTGAAGCTGCTCGCCCTCTCCAATCTCGAGCTGGAAACCTTCATCGCCCAAAGCCTGAGCGCCAATCCGCTGCTGGAAGTGGGCGACACCGCGGCGGAACCGGCGGCGGAGCCGGACGCGATCGCCGCGGAGCCGAGCGCCGACGGCTTCGGGACAGGTCACGACGCGCTCGACCTCGAAGAAACCTGGAACGGCGGCGGCCGCGACGACGGTGCATGGGGCAGCGATTCGTATGCGGGCGGTGCCGACGCGCCGGCGGAACCCGACGCCCGCGCGGCGAGCCTTCCGACCCTGAGCGAGCATCTGGCGGCCCAGATCGCGGGCGCGGCCTTCGACCGGCGCGAGGCGCAACTGGCCATGGCCGTGATCGGCGAACTGGACGAGGCCGGCTATCTTGCCACTCCGCTCGATGCGCTGGCGCGGGAGCATGGCGTGCCGGTCGCGGAGATGGAGCGAGCGCTCAAACGGGTGCAGTCGCTCGACCC
This sequence comes from Erythrobacteraceae bacterium CFH 75059, assembly GCA_004331795.1. Lineage (GTDB taxonomy): Bacteria > Pseudomonadota > Alphaproteobacteria > Sphingomonadales > Sphingomonadaceae > Qipengyuania_B > Qipengyuania_B thermophila. The sequence continues at coordinate 860,193 of SJSR01000001.1, read as the reverse complement.
GCCCGGCATCGGCGCGCGCACGCTCGCCGAATGCCTGGCGCTGCAGGCGCGCGATGCCGACCGCTACGATCCCTGCATGGCGCGGCTGATCGACAATCTCGACCTGGTGGCGCGCGGCGAGGTCGAGCGGCTGAAGCGCCTGTGCGAGGTGGACGACGAGGATCTGGCGGACATGCTGGCGGAGCTGCGCCGCTACGATCCCAAGCCGGGCTGCCGGTTCGGCGGCTGCGGCGACGAGGCGATCGTGCCCGACGTGCTGGTGCTGCCGCGCGGGGCGGACTGGGAGGTCCGGCTGAACGAGGCGACCCTGCCGCGTCTGGTGGTCAACCGCCCCTACTACCTCGAACTGCGCAACGGCTGCCCCGGCAAGGCGGCGCGCCGCTGGCTCGACGAACAGCTTCAGGAGGCGAACTGGATCATCCGCGCCCTGGACCAGCGCCAGAAGACGATCCTCAAGACGGCCGCCGCGATCATCCGCCACCAGGCCGGCTTCTTCCGTCAGGGCGTCGCGGCGATGCGCCCGCTGACCCTGCGCGAGGTGGCGCAGGACATCGCCATGCACGAGTCGACCGTCAGCCGGGTGGCGGCGAACAAGTACCTGTCCTGTCCCTTCGGCACGTTCGAGCTGCGCTATTTCTTCTCCAGCGGCGTCGCGGCCGAGGGGGACGGCGAGGCATCCTCCGAGGCGGTCAAGGCGCGCATCCGCGCCCTCATCGCCGCCGAGGCGCCGGACGCCGTGCTCTCGGACGATGCGCTGGTGGCCGTCCTGCGCACAGAAGGGTACGATCTCGCTCGCCGGACGGTCGCCAAATACCGCGAGGCGCTTGGGCTTGGCAGTTCGGTCCAGCGGCGGCGGCGGCACCGGCTGGCGGGCTTGGCCTGAGCCTTTCCACTCACCGCTGGTGAAACAAAGAATTAACCTTTCCCCTTCACCTCTCGTGTGGTTAATTCGAGTCAAGACTCCGGCACAAGAGAGTCTCGACGGTATCAGGGCGAAGGGGGACACCGGGCCATGCGCGTGCTTTTGATCGAAGACGAGCCGACCACCGCAAAAGCCATTGAGCTCATGCTCGGCAATGAAGGGTTCAACGTCTACTCCACGGACCTCGGGGAAGAAGGCCTCGATCTGGGCAAGCTCTACGACTACGACATCATCCTGCTCGACCTGAACCTGCCCGACATGCACGGCTACGACGTGCTCAAGAAGCTGCGCGTGGCCAAGGTGCAGACGCCTGTGCTCATCCTGTCCGGCGTGGGCGAGATGGACTCCAAGATCCGCTCCTTCGGCTTCGGTGCCGACGACTATGTCACCAAGCCGTTCCACCGCGAGGAACTGATCGCCCGCATCCACGCGGTCGTGCGCCGGTCCAAGGGACACAGCCAGTCGGTGATCCGCACCGGCAAGCTGGCGGTGAACCTCGACGCCAAGACGGTGGAGGTCGATGGCGCGCGGGTCCACCTCACCGGCAAGGAATACGCCATGCTGGAGCTGCTGTCCCTGCGCAAGGGCACGACGCTGACCAAAGAAATGTTCCTCAACCACCTGTATGGCGGCATGGACGAACCGGAACTCAAGATCATCGACGTGTTCATCTGCAAGCTGCGCAAGAAGCTCTCGCAGGCCTGCGGCGGGGAGAACTACATCGAGACCGTCTGGGGGCGCGGCTACGTGCTGGTGGACACCGAGGCGGGCGCCGTCGCGGCCTGACCGCCGCTATCCGGCGCTGTCCGCACACCGCGCGGTCAGCGCCGCAACTTCTTCGAACAGGGCTTCATCGACATCCTTGAAGTTGAAGCAAGTTTTTCCCTGACGCCGTTTGGCCAGCCCAGCACTGAGCCCGTCCGCCAGTGCCGGCTGCTCGTAAAGCGGCATCAGGTGATAAGCGACGTAGCTCTTCTTCACCGTCACCGTGCCGAACCAGCCAGGTTGCCCCTTGGCATCGCGAGCGTGGGTTCGCAGGATCAGTGATCCGGGGGCATCTTCCGCGACAATCTGCTCGCCGGCATTGCGCAGCATCACGGTGCGGAGCGCGGCATAGGTCGCGGCGAAATCATGCTCGCTCAGTGGACGGCCTCCCGGTCAGCCAGACATCGAGATTACCACGGCTGCGCGCGGAGCGAAACAGCCCCGCTGGCGCATCGGCAACGGCCGCTATAAGGCGCGCGGCCATGACCGCGCACAAACCCGGCGACCCGCTCACCCTCAACCGGCTTTACGGCCGCTCGGTCGGCAAGCCCCTGCGCGCCCGGCAGCAGGAGCTGGTGGACACGCTCCTTCCGCAGATCGCCGTGCCTGCGGACGGCCCCGTGACGGCCGGGCGCCTTTTCGGCGTGGAGTGCCCGCTGCATTTCGAGATCGGCTTTGGCGGGGGCGAGCATCTCGCCGCCCGGGCCGACCTGCTGCCCGATCACGGCTTCATCGGCGCCGAACCGTTCCTGAACGGCGTGGCCGCAGCGCTCGTCCATGTGCAGGAAGGGCGGTTGGCGAATGTCCGTCTGCACCATGGCGATGCGCTGGAGGTGCTGAGGCGCGTGCCGGACGGATCGCTGACCATGATCTACCTCCTCCATCCCGACCCATGGCCGAAGGCGCGTCATGCCAAGCGGCGGATGATGAATGACGGGCCGGTGACCCTGTTCGCCGCCAAGCTGAAGCCGGGCGGGGAGCTGCGGTTCGGAACCGACCACCCGGTCTATCTGCGCCACGCGCTGATGGTCATGCGTCGCCACCGGGATGCCTTCACCTGGCTGACGGACGGCCCGCGCAGCTGGCAGCAGCGCCCTTCGGGCTGGCCCGAGACCCGCTACGAGGCCAAGGCGCGCAAGCAGGGGCACGAGGTCTGGTACTTCCGGTTCGCGCGCCGATGAGCCCTGCCCTGGCGATCCTGTTCGAGCATCCGCGCTGGTTCGCGCCGCTGTTCGCCGCGCTCGAGCGGCGCGGCATCGCGTTCACCACCCTGTCTCCGGGCACCGCCTTCGACCCGGCCGATCCGCACCCTCCGGCACCGCTCGTGCTCAACCGGGTGGCCATGTCGGCCTTTCTGCGCGAGCCGGAGCATCCGATCTTCTGGGTGCAGGCCCTGCTTGCCCGATGGGAGGCAGGCGGCGCGCGCGTTCTCAACGGCACGGCAGCCTTCGCGGTGGACGCGTCCAAGGCGCGGCAGCTTGCCCTGCTGGCCTCGCTCGGCCTTGCCATTCCGGCTACACGGGTGGTGCACCGCGCCGCCGATGCCGTCGCGGCGGCCGCCAAAATCGGCTTCCCGCTGCTGGTCAAGGCGAACATCGGCGGTGCCGGCGCCGGGATCGCCCGCTTCGACACTCTCGACGCCCTGCGTGCCGCAGTAGCCGATCGCGCCCTGCCCTCCAGCATCGACGGCGTGCTGCTGGTCCAGGAAGTCGTGCCCGCGCGCGGCGGGATCGTGACCCGGCTGGAGACGCTCGACCGGCGGTTCCTCTACGCCATCACCATCGAGGGAGCAGGCAGCTTCGACCTGTGTCCGGCCGACGCCTGCGCGGCGCCGGGCAGCGGCATCGTCATGCGGGCGGCGGAACCGGACGCGGCTCTCCGCAGCGCCGCCGAGCGGGTGGCACAGGCCGCGGCGCTTGATCTTGGCGGCGTCGAGGTCATGATCGACGACCGTGACGGGACGCCGCGCTTCTACGACATCAACGCGCTGTCCAACTTCGTCGCGAATCCGCTGGACGTGCTCGGATGGGATCCGCACGAGCGGCTGGTGGACCGGATCGCGGTCTGGCTGAAGGAGGCGGCGGCCTGATGCGGTACGGGTTCTGGATGCCGGTGTTCGGGGGCTGGCTGCGCAATGTGGCGGACGAGGGGATGGAGGCGAGCTGGGCCTATGTCCGCCGCCTCGCGCTCGACGCGGAACGCTGGGGATACGACCTGACCCTCATCGCCGAGCTGAACCTCAACGACATCAAGGGGGTGGACGCCCCTGCTCTCGACGCCTGGTCCACTGCCGCGGCGCTGGCGGCGGTGACGAGCCGGCTCGAACTGATGGTCGCTGTGCGCCCGAATTTCCATCATCCGGCGCTGTTCGCCAAGGCGGCCGCGAACATCGACCGGATTGCTGGCGGACGGCTGTCGCTCAATGTCGTGTCGTCCTGGTGGGCGGACGAGGCGCGCCAGTACGGCCTCGAGTTCGACCGGCACGACGACCGCTACGCCCGCACGGCGGAGTGGCTGGAGGTCGTCGAGGGCCTGTGGACCCAGCCCCGCTTCTCCTTCTCCGGCCGGTTCTACCGGACGGACGAGGCGATCTGCGCGCCCGGGCCCGAGGCGCGCCCCGTGATCTACGCCGGCGGCGAGAGCGAAGCGGCGAGGCAGATGATTGCGCGGCAGTGCGACGCCTACGTCATGCACGGCGACCCGCCCGAGGTGATCGCTGCGCGGGTCGCCGACCTGTCCGCCCGGCGGGAGGAGCTTGGCCGGCCGCCGCTGGCCTTCGGCATGGCGGCCTATGCCATCGTGCGCGACAGCGAGGCGGAGGCGAAGGCCGAACTGGCCCGGATCACCGCCGTGCGCGACCTGCCGCCCGGCTACGCCAATTTCGATCAGTGGCTGTCGGGCACGCAGCTCGAACGCGAACTGAAGCTGCAGGAATACGCCGTCTCCAACCGCGGCCTGCGGCCCGGACTGGTCGGGACACCGGAACAGCTCAAGGAGCGCATCGCCGAATACGAGCATGCCGGGGTCGACCTTCTGCTGCTGCAGATGAGCCCCCAATCCGAAGAAATGCACCGCTTCGCAGCACAGGTCATGGGCACGGCGTGAGTATGACGCAGCATGGGCACTCGAACGGAGACGATGTTGCTTCTGGCAGCCTTGCCGTCACATATCTTCTGAACCAGTACCCGGCGGTAAGTCACAGTTTCATCCGCACGGAAATCCTGGCCCTTGAACGCCTGGGTGTTCGCGTCGAGCGACTGGCCATGCGGGGGTGGGAGAACACTGTAGTCGACCCTCTCGACGCAGCAGAGCGCGAACGCACCCGCTACGTACTCGAGGGCGGACCAGCACCGTTGCTGAAAGCATTGCTGCGCGTCGTCTTCTCGCGTCCCGGACCTTTCCTTCAAGCCTTGAAACACGCCTGGACACTGTCGCGGGGTGCAGAGCGCAGCTTCCTGCACCATCTCATCTATTTGGCAGAAGCGTGCCTGGTGCTTGAGTGGGTCGAGACAGGCAGTGGCGCGCATCATGTGCATGCCCACTTCGGCAGCAATGCTGCCACCGTCGCCTTTCTCGTGAAATCACTTGGCGGGCCGCCTTTCAGCTTCACTGTTCATGGGCCCGAGGAGTTCGACAAGCCCCATCAACTGAAACTTGGAGTCAAGGTCCGCGACGCCAGCTTCGTTGCGGCGATCACCAGTTTCTGCCGCAGCCAGCTGTTCCGCTGGTCCAGGCTGAGCGACTGGGAGAAGATACGGGTGGTGCATTGCGCGCTGGATCCGCGGATCAACGCCACACCACCGCAGCCCCTGCCGCAGGATTTCGGCGTACTTTGTGTCGGACGCCTGTGCGAGCAGAAGGGGCAGGTGCTGCTCATCGAAGCAATCCGCTTGCTGCGAGATCGCGGAACTCCGATTCCGCTGATCCTCGCCGGTGACGGCGAGATGCGCAAGCAGCTCGAGGAAGCCATCCAGGCAGCCGAGCTGGCGGAACTGATCACGATAACCGGCTGGGTAAATGCTGACGAGGTGCGGGAACTGCTGGACCGATCGTCCGCCCTGGTTCTTCCAAGTTTCGCCGAGGGGCTCCCGGTCGTGATCATGGAAGCCATGTCCCGGGCACGTCCGGTGGTCACGACAGCGATCGCCGGCATTCCGGAACTGGTGAGGCATGGAGTTGACGGATTGATTGTGCCGGCTGGCGACGCAGAAGCCTTCGCAGACGCCATGGCTGCAATGTCATGCCTCAGCCGCGAACGGCTGGCGGAGATGGGAGCGGCAGCGAGGGAGCGTGTGTTGGCCAGGCACTTTGACACGGTTGAGGCAGCCAAACTGGCTTCGTTGTTCCAGCAATCGTTCAGCGGACTCTTGAGTCCGCAGCATGATGTTCCGGTTTCCTGAGCATCACCAAGGAGACGCGATAGGGCTTGAAGAGCCACATGAGCTTGTGCGCTGCGGGACGCCACTGGGATGGCCGATAAAATGGCATGGCTGCTCTGATTGCCTGTCTCAACAGAGCGACAGTAGGCGCAGCATGCGTACGCAGGTCGTCCGCATAGCTGCCGGCAGCAATCTCCTTCGCCGACACAACCTGCCATTCCGGGAGAAGTGCCGCCACTTCGGATGGCTCCGGCCTGTACATGGTGTCGATCGGATCGGGATGATACGGAAAACTGCGCGGCACCGTGATCAAGCAGTGTCCGCCCGGACGAAGAATTTCGCCGCATGCCTGCGCGAAGGTCGCCGGATCGGTCAGATGTTCCAGCAGATTGCTGCAGATGACGAGTTCCGGTTCATAACCGGCAAGCCTGGAGCGAACCCCCGGATCAAGGACATCCCCGACCTCATCCACGCCATCATCGACTTTCAGGTCGCAGTGGATCGTGCGAACGCCGGCTTGCCTGAGCGGAGCAAAGACATGCTCATCAATGTGAGGCTGAACCACTTCTCGGAAGTGGCGCGTGGATGAGCCGAAGTTGAGGCATACTGCGCCTTTGCGCAGATCAAGGCTTCTGATCCATTGCCCCATGAGGATTGCTTCGTCTGGCAGCATCGTTTGTAGAACACCTTGCTGGAGAGTAGATGAGCGTCAGGCTAGCCCATGCATGGTCGATCGCCGACTCACAACGGGCAGAGGCAGATCAACGGGTGACAGATAACAGTGTACAAGTCCTTGGCCCGCATCGGCATCGTCATCATCGGCCGCAATGAGGGGGAGCGGCTGGAGGCGTGTCTGCGTTCCGTGGCGGGGCAGGGAGCGGCGGTGTATGTCGATTCCGGCTCCACCGACGGCAGTGTGGCGCTGGCGCGGTCCTTGGGCGTGGCGGTGGTCGAGCTTGACACCGACGTGCCGTTCACGGCCGCACGCGCACGCAATGCCGGTCTCGCCCGGCTGCTGCGCGACCATCCGGAGGCCGAGTTCGTGCAGATGGTGGACGGCGACTGTGCCGTGCACCCGGAATGGCTGTCCACGGCGATCGCGGACATGGCAGACGACCCGCGCCGCGCGGTGGTTTTCGGACGCCGCCGCGAGCGCGATCCGGGGCGCAACGCCTACCACCGCGCCATCGACGACGAATGGAGCGTGCCGGCCGGACCGGCAAGCGCCTGTGGCGGGGATGCGCTGTTCCGGGTGGCGGCGCTCAGGGAGGTGGGCGGCTACAACGACGCACTGATCGCCGGCGAGGAGCCGGAGATGTGCCTGCGCCTGCGCGCGCGCGGCTGGCGGGTGTGGAGCAATGGCGCGGAGATGACGGCGCACGACGTCGCCATGACGCATCTGCGCCAGTGGTGGCACCGCGCCCGGCGGACCGGTTTCGGCATCGCCGCGCTCATCGCCCTGCACGGCAAGGATGCGGATCGGTCGTGGATGCGCCTGCAGCAAAGCGCCCTTTTGTGGTCGTCGCTCATGCTGCTCGCCATCCCCGGACTGGTGCTGAGCCTCGTCGGCACAGGCGCCCCGCTCCGGCTGCTCGCCCTTGCCCCCGCTCTTGCGGTCGCGGCGCAGGTCGTCCGGCTGGCACGCAGCAAGGCCGCGGCGATGGGGTGGCGCGGCGGGGCGCAGTGGGCGCTGCTGATCATGATCGCCAAACTTGCGCAGGCGCGCGGCTGGCTCCAGCACCGGGTCCAGCAGCGGCGGGGCACGCGCGCGACCCTGATCGAGTACAAGGCGTGACGGCGCCTCGCCGCGCGCTGATCGTCGGGGCATCGCGCGGCATCGGCCTGGCGCTGGCCGGGGAACTGGCGACGCGCGGCTGGCGCGTCGTGGCAACGCAACGGACCCGCAGCGAGCCGCTGCACCGCCTCGCCGCGCAGCAGCACGACGGGATCCGGGTCGCGTCGGCCGATGTGACGCAACCGCAGACCATTGCGGCGCTCGCGGAGACACTGGCCGGCGCCGCGCTCGACGTGGTGCTGCTCAACGCCGGAATTTACGACGGGTGCCGGATCGACGAGGCGGGGGACGCCGCCATCGCGCACGCGGTGCTGACGAACGCCGCCGGTCCGGCGCGGGCGGCGCGGGCGCTGCTGCCGGTGCTGCGCGACGGCGGTGTGCTCGCCTTCACCACGTCGCGGATGGGATCCATCGCCCTGTCCTCTGGCGGAGCGGACCTGTACCGGATGAGCAAGGCGGCGCTGAACATGCTGTCGCGCAACGTGTTCGAGGAACAGGCGAAAGCGCGGGCCATCGCGGTCCTCTCGCTCCATCCGGGCTGGGTGCGGACCGACATGGGCGGAGACAAGGCGCCGCTCTCGGCCGGGGACAGCGCCCGCGCGCTGGCCGACCTGCTGGACGCACCGCATCCGGTGGCGCACCGCTTCCTCGACCACAGGGGGAACGAACTGCCGTGGTGAGTCACTGCGCCCGGCGCCTCATCGGCTGGGCGGTGCTTCTCGCGCTGTCCGGGTCTCTCGCCGCCTGCACGGGACGCGAGGACGAGCGCACGGTGCGGGTGCTGTTCGTCGGCCAGCCCGGCGATCTCGACGCCGAAGGGCTGCGCCTGCCGCTCGCCGCGCAGCATCTGCGCGCCGCCACGCATCAGGGCCTGGTGCGGATGGACGAGAACGGCGAAGTCGTCCCGGGCCTCGCGCAAAGCTGGATCGTTACGGACGACGGCCTGTCCTACATCTTCCGCCTGCGCGACGTGAACTGGCCCGACGGGCAGCCGGTCACGGCGCAGCAGGTCCGCTCGCAGCTGCAGCGCGCCATCCGCCAGCTTCAGGGCACCACCCTGGGGCTGGACCTTGCGAAGATTGCGGACGTGCGAGCACTCACCGGCCGCGTGGTGGAGATCGAGCTGGCCACTCCGATGGCGCAGTTCCTGCGCGTGCTGGCGCAACCCGAGCTGGGCTTCGAAGGCGGCGGCGGCGGCCTTGGTCCGATGCGCCGGGCCGCCGGTCCGGCAACCGCTGGTGCGGTGACACTGCTGCCCATCGCGCCCGAAGAGCGCGGCCTCGCCGCCGATTCGCGCTGGGCGGAGACGGTGCGCTCGGTGCGGATCGCGGCACTGCCCGCCGAACAGGCCGTGGCAGCCTTCAACAGCGGGGCGGCATCGGCGGTGCTCGGCGGCGACATCAACTCGCTGCCGCTGCTTCAGACCGGCCCTCTGGCCCGCGGCACGGTGCGGCTGAACGCGGTGGTTGGCCTGTTCGGCCTTGATGTGGCGTCGCGCGGGGGGTTTCTCGCCGATGCCGGCAACCGCGAAGCGGTGGCGCTCGCCATCGACCGGAACGCGCTCCTCGTGCCGTTCAACGTCTCGGGCTGGTTCCCGGCGACGCGGATCGTGCCGCCTGACCTGCCCGGCGATCCGTTGCAGAACCCCGAGCGGTGGCGCGACCTTGACCAGAACGCGCGGCTGGCGATCGCCCGCGCGCGCGCGGCCGCCTGGGCCGCGGCCACCGGCGTCCCGCCGCAGCTGACCATCAGCCTTCCCCCCGGCGTCGGCAACGACCTGCTCCTGCGGCAGCTGAGGCGCGATCTGGACGCGGCCGGCATCGAGCTCAGGCGCGCGGGCGACGGAGAGGCAGCCGATCTCGTGCTGCGCGACCGGGTGGCGCGCTATGCCCAGGCCCGCTGGTTCATGAACCAGTTCGCCTGCTCCGTCTCGCGGGCCCAGTGCGTCCCCGAAGCGGATGCGCTGATGGTCCAGGCGAACACGGAAGCCGATCCCGTGAGGCGGGCGGCGCTGATCAACCAGGCTGAGGAGCTGCTGACCCGGCAGAACCTGTTCATTCCGCTCGGCGCGCCGGTCCGGTGGTCGCTGGTGCGAGCCAACACCGTCGGCTATGCCGACAACGCCTGGGGCGTGCACCCGCTGTTTCCGTTTTCCCGCGCCCCGCTGTGACGGTGCCGCCCGCGCGGCGGATCGGCCGGCACGCCCTTGGGTTCCGCTCGCCGGCGCGCTCGGCTATGCACGGCGCCGGCATGACCACCGCACAGACCTATGGCTCCTATCTCGACCTCGACCGGGTGCTCGGCGCGCAGCATCCGGCATCGCCAGCGCATGACGAGATGCTGTTCATCATCGTGCACCAGACGAGCGAGCTGTGGCTGAAGCTGTGCCTTCACGAGCTCGACGCCGCGCGCCGGGCCATCGCCGCCGACGCGCTGCGGCCCGCGTTCAAGATGCTCGCCCGGGTCGCGCGGGCGCAGACGCAGCTGATCGGCAGCTGGGACGTCCTCGCGACGATGACACCCCACGACTATGCGCAGGTGCGGCCGCATCTGGGCACCTCCAGCGGGTTCCAGTCGGCCCAGTACCGGCAGATGGAATACCTGCTGGGCGGGCGCAACGCGGCGATGGTGGCGATGCACGAGGCCACACCGGGCATTGCCGCGGCCCTGCGGGAGGAGCTGACACGGCCCAGCCTCTACGACGAAACCGTGCGTCTGCTGGCGCGGCGGGGCTTTGCCGTTCCGGCCGCCGTGCTGACCCGCGATCCGGCGCAGCCCTGGGTCGAGGACGAGGCGGTGACGGACGCCTTCGCCGCCATCTACCGCCAGCCCGAGGCGCACTGGGACCTCTACGAGCTGGCCGAGAAGCTGGTGGACCTCGAATACCACTTCCAGCGCTGGCGCTTCGGCCACCTCAAGACGGTGGAGCGGATCATCGGCTTCAAGCGCGGAACGGGCGGCACCAGCGGTGTTCCCTATCTCGAAGCCGTGCTGCAGCACCGCTTCTTCCCTGAACTGCTTGACGCGCGGACCCGGCTGTGAGCGGGCGCCTGATCGACATCAGCCAGGTGCTCCGGCCCGAACTGCCGGTGTGGCCGGGGGATACGCGCTTCACTCTTGCGCCGACCTGGTCGATGGCTGCCGGCGCCCCGGTCAATGTGGGACGGATCAGCCTGTCGACGCATTCCGGCACGCATGCGGACGCGCCGCTGCACTACGCCGCCGACGGGGCGGACGCGGCGGGCATGGCGCTGGAGCCGTTTGTCGGTCCGTGCGAGGTCGTGGACCTGCGCCATGTGGCCGCACGGCGCATCGAGCCTGCTCACCTGCCGCCGCTGGGCGACACCGGACGGGTGCTGTTCAAGACCTTTGCCCGCTTCCCGGCCGACGCATGGCGCAGCGACTTCGCCACCCTCGCACCGGACACCGTCCGCCATCTGGCCGCCGCGGGCGTGCGGCTCATCGGCACCGACGCCCCGTCGCTCGATCCCGAGGACAGCAAGGACATGGCCGCCCACCACGCGGCGCGCGACGCCGACCTACGGATCCTCGAAGGGCTGGTGCTCGACGCGGTGCCGGCCGGCCGCTACGAACTCATCGCCCTGCCGCTCCGGATCGCCGGCGGCGATGCCGCCCCGGTCCGCGCCGTCCTGCGGACGCTCGCGTGATCCCGCTCGGCGACGAGGCGCGCGCCCTCGATGCGGCCGATCCGCTCGCCGCGGCCCGGGCGCTGTTCACCCTCCCCGAGGGGGTCATCTATCTCGACGGCAATTCCCTCGGCGCGCTGCCCGCCGCCACGCCCGAGCGCCTGCGCCAGGTGGTGGAGCGGCAGTGGGGCGAACAGCTCATCCGCAGCTGGAACGCCGCGCCGGGCGACACGGGCGGCTGGATCGACCTGCCCCGGCGCGTCGGGGCGAAGATCGCCCCGCTGATCGGCGCGCATCCCGACGAGGTGATCGCCTGCGACAGCACCTCGGTGAACCTGTTCAAGCTCATCGCCGCCGCGCTTGCGCTCAGACCCGGCCGACGCGTCGTCCTGTCCGAGCCGGGCAGCTTTCCCACCGACCTGTACATGATCGCCGGGCTGGAGGCGCAGGGCCTCGCCGAACGCCGGCTCGTCCCGCCGGGGGCGCTGGCCGACGCGGTGGCGGCGCCGGATGTCGCGCTGCTCCTGCTCAGCCATGTGCATTACCGCACCGGCGCCATGCACGACATGGCGGCGCTGACGCGCGCTGCCCATAACGCGGGGGCGCTGGTGCTGTGGGACCTGTCGCACAGCTGCGGCGCGGTCGAGCTGGCGCTGAACGGCTGCGAGGCGGATTTCGCCGTCGGCTGCGGCTACAAATATCTGAACGGAGGACCGGGCGCACCGGCCTTCGCCTTCGTCGCGCGGCGGCATCAGGACCGGCTCGTCCAGCCGCTCACCGGCTGGTTCGGCCATGCCCGGCCGTTCGCCTTCGAGGACGACTATGCACCGGCCGAGGGTGTGGCGCGGCTGCTCGCCGGCACGCCGCCGGTGCTGGGTCTGGCGGCGCTCGAGGTCGGGGTGGACACGATTGCGTCCCTGGGGATGGCGGCGCTTGCCACCAAGTCGCGCGCCCTGTCGCAGTTCTTCCTGCGCTGTCTCGCAGCGACCGAAGCTTCGCTGCGCTGCGTCAGCCCGGCCAATCCGCACGCGCGCGGCAGCCAGCTGTCCTTCGCTCACCCGGATGCCTACGCCGTCTGCCAGGCGCTGATCGCGCGCGGCGTCATCGGCGACTTCCGCGAACCCGATGTGCTGCGCCTCGGCTTTGCGCCGGCCTATCTCGCCTTCAGCGACGTCGCCGCCGCGGCGGGCCATCTGGCCGACGTGCTGCGCAGCGGCAGCTGGCGTGAGCCGCGCTTCGCCCGCCGCGCCGCGGTCACCTGAGCAGGCGTCAGAGCGTGCGCAGCCGGCGCGGATCGGGTTGCAGCGGATCGGGACCGGCGAAACGGCCGGCATAGCGTGCCTCGGGCGCCTTCTCCCGCGGCGCCATGAGCGCCTCGCGCACCGCAGCCGGATCGATCTCGTCCTGCAGCGCCACGCCGAAGCGCGATCCCTCGCACCACGCGACGACGCCCGCGACCATTCCGGCGCTCCGGCAATCGAGGCGGATGCGGGTGCCGCGCTGCACCCGGACATCGCCCTCGGCCATCAACCCGCTCGTCGAGAGGTTGCGGATCTTGACCCGGTGCGGCGCCGATTCGCCGTCCACCGTCAGGTCGGCGAGAAGGAACAGGCTGTCGCGCGTGCCGCTGCGGGTATCAATGCCAGACATCATCATCGCTCCTTGGCGCGGTGCCCCCGGCGCCGCCGCGGTGCGGTCGGCCGGCTCTGCCGCAGCCTGCGCGCCAGTATGGACGCAATGGCTAACAAAGTCTTGCGGCATGAAGAAACGGACAAAGAGAACCGGAAGTTTCCGCACCCCCGTCCCGCGCTGGAACAGGTCGAAAAACACGCCGCCGCGACGGGAACCGGCTGCGCGCGTCAGTCGTCGCGGGACACCTTTTCGCGGCGCTCATGCGCTTCCTGCGCCTCGACCGTCATGGTCGCCACCGGGCGCGCGATCAGCCGCTTCAACCCGATCGGCTCGCCGGTCACCTCGCAGTAGCCATAATCCCCTTCGTCGAGCAGCCGCAGCGCGGCGTCGATCTTGGCGATCAGCTTGCGCTGCCGGTCGCGGGTCCGCAGCTCGATGCTCCAGTCCGCCTCGCTGGAGGCTCGGTCGTTGAGATCGGGTTCCCGGATCGGCCCGTGCTGAAGCGAGGCGCGCGTCTGAAGGGCGGCGTTCTGAATCGACCGCTTCCATTCGATGAGCAGCATGCGGAAGTAATCCTGCTGCCGCGGGTTCATGTATTCCTCGTCTTCGGACGGCACGTAGCCGTCCGGCACGGACCCACGCGCGCGATCGAGCATCTCAGCGTCGTGGAATGAGGAAGGTTCCATTGCTCCTCTCGCCCGGCCCGCCGGATCGCGGCTGCGTCGCAAGAATTGCGACGGATGCCGTTTGGCGCGGCCTATAGTGGCGAGGGTATTGAGGCACAAGGCAGAAATCCGCGCGGCGGGTGTCGCGCCCGCCCCGACACTCCTGTGTCCAGCGGCGTTAACCTCTTGTTGAGCATCCTGTGTGACGTTTCGCGCGTCGAGGCGGGCAGCGGGGGCTGCCGGCTCCGGCATCAGGGGGAGTTCACACATGGGACCATTGCGCGCGATCGAGGGCGGCAGGGGGCAGCGCAACGCCTCCGCGGAGGCTCAGGCAGTCACTGCCGGCTTCCTCGCCGAGCATTGCCGGGGAGACGCGGACGCGCTCTTCAACCTCGCCATCGCCTTTGCCACCGGCAGCGCGGGGCTGAGCGCCGACTTCGTCGAGGCCCACCGCTGGTTCAACATCGCCGCGGCCAACGGGCACCCGCTGGCCGCGTCGGCCCGCGCCGACATCGCCGAGGAGATGACGGCGCGCGAGATCGCCGACGCCCAGCGGCTGGCGCGCGAATGGCTGCGCCGCAGCCGGCGGCAGGCCGCCTGAGTCAGCCGTCGCGGCGGTAGGGTGTGTGGCGCCTGAGCAGGCGCTGCTCGGCCGCCACGCCTTCCCGCTCCTGCGCGAGGAACGCGGCCACGGCACGCGCAAGCCCCGGATCGGCCAGCCAGTGCGCCGACACCGTCGCCACCGGCTCGTATCCGCGCGCCAGCTTGTGCTGTCCCTGCGCGCCGGCTTCCACGCGGCCAAGGCCCAGCGCGATGGCGACGTCGATCGCCTGATAGTAGCACAGCTCGAAATGCAGGAACGGCTTGTCGACGATCGCGCCCCAGTAGCGGCCGTACAGCGTGTCGTCGCCGATGAAGTTCAGGGCTCCGGCGACCGGCGTGCCGTCGACTTCGGCAAGGATCAGCAGCACCTTCGCGCCCAGCCGTTCGGCGAACAGCGCAAAGGCGGCGCGCGTCAGGTAGGGCCGGCCCCATTTGCGCGCGCCGGTGTCCTGGTAGAAGGTCCAGAACGCATCCCAGTGCGCCGGCGTGATCTCGTCGCCGCGAAGCCGGCGGATCGTCACGCCCTCGCCGGCGGCAGCCCGTTCCTTGCGCAGATCCTTGCGCCGGCGCGAGGACAGGGTGGCGAGGAAATCGTCGAAGCTCGCGAAGCCGCGGTTGAGCCAGTGGAACTGCACGTCATGGCGCAGGAGCCAGCCAGCCTTTTCGAAAATGGGCACCTGGTCCGGGGTGATGAAGGTGGCGTGCGCCCCCGACAGGCCATGCTGGCGGCACAGCGTCTCGGCCGCGCGCAGCAGCAGGGCGGCGTCGTCCGCCGAGCGGGACAGCACCCGCGGCCCCGTCGCCGGGGTGAACGGCACCGCGATCTGGAGCTTGGGGTAGTAACGCCCTCCGGCCCGCGCATACGCCTCGGCCCAGCCGTGATCGAACACGTATTCACCCTGGCTGTGCGTCTTAAGATAGGCCGGCATGGCCCCGACGAGGGCGCCGCCGCCATCCTCCAGCAGGAACGGTGCCGGCTGCCAGCCGGTCCCCGGGCCGACGCTGCCCGAATCCTCCAGCGCCGAGAGGAAGGCGTGGCTGGTGAACGGGTTGCCCTCGCCCGCCAGCGCATTCCACCTCGCCGGGGGCACGGCCGCCACGCCGCTTCCCACCCGCACCACCATGTCCCGCTCTGCCATCGCCAGCGAGATACGCCGCCGCGGCGGCAGCGCAAGGCGGCGTCTCAGCCGAGGGCGACGATCGCGTCGACCTCCACCGCCGCGTTGAGCGGCAGAACGGCGACCCCGACGGCGCTGCGGGCATGCCGGCCCTGCTCGCCGAACACCTCGAACATCAGGTCCGAGGCGCCGTTGGCAACCTTGGGCTGGTCGTGGAATTCGGGCGCCGAGGCGACGAACGCCCCCAGCTTGACCACGCGGGCGACCCGTTCGAGCAGGTCGTGGGCGGACAGCTGGGCCAGGATCATCAGCCCGCAGGCGCGCGCGGCCCGCTGACCCTCGGCAAGGTCCACATCCGCGCCGAGCCTGCCCGTCACAAGCTCGCCCTCCACGAACGGCAGCTGCCCGGACAGGTGCACGAGGCCGCCATGAACCACCAGCGGCTGATAGCTGGCCACCGGCGCGGCGGCTTGGGGCAGGACGATGCCAAGCTGTTCGAGGCGTGCAGCAATGCTCATGTGGTCTCCTTGTGTGGTGCGGGCGTCGCCACGCCCAGCCGCTCGAGCAGCCAGGGCAGCGCCTCGTCCCAGGTGTCGATCCGCGCGTCGGCGTGACCGGCGCGGTGGGCGCAGGGGATGTGCGGCGCGACCAGCGCCTCGGCGCACAGGTGCAGCGTCGTCACCTCCGGCAACAGCTCCTTCACCGAGCGGTGATGCTGCGCCAGGTCGTCGATGAAGATCGTGAAGCTGGGGCGGTATTCGGCGATGATCCCCGCGAGGGCAGGCCCCTTCGGCCCCTGGTTGGTGAACACCCGCGCGCGGATGCCGTGCGCGGCGAGCTGCTGCGCCCGATGCTCGCGCCGTGCATCGACGAGGTTGGTGAGGATCACCACGTCGGCGTGCCGGGACAGGGTGTTCATCGCCGCCACCGCGCCGGCGACCGGATGCTGGCGGTGCATCTCGTGGTCGAAGAACAGGCCGAGCAGACGCCAGATCTCGTCCCCGGCGACCGCCGCGCCGGTGCCGCGATGGCGCAGGGCATCGGCAAACGAGGCCGTGTCCATCCGGAACTCGATGTCGTGGCGTTCGGCCAGCCAGTCGCGAAAGTGGCTGACCATGTGGAGCAGCACCTCGTCGCAGTCCGACACGATCAGCGGGCGCGCACCTGTCATGCCGACCACCGTGCGCCACTCGCCGCGACGATCGCGCCCGGTTCCACTCCCAGCGCCGCCGCCGCGTCCAGCAGGTCCGGCTCGTGCCCGCACAGATGGCCGAGCACCGCCTCGTTGAGCGAAGGCGTGCCGGCCCCGCCCCGCAGCTGCTCCGGGGTGAGGCCGGTCAGCGCCAGAAAGCGCTCCGCCCGTGCCTCGTCCGCGCACAGCCAGGCCAGCGCCCGCAGCGCGAGCACAGCCGCCTCGTCGTCAACGGGGCGCGGGTGCTGCGGATTTGTCTTTTTTTCCATTTACCTTATGTTCACCAACGCAACCGGGGGCACGCGCACTTGTCGAAACGGATCATGGTTGTCGAGGACAACGAGCTCAACCGCAAGCTGTTCTGCGACATTCTCAAGGCGAACGGGTATGCGGTGGAGCCGGTGGGCGACGGCGGGGCGGTGCTCACCGCGGCCAAGGCTTTCGGCCCGGATCTCGTCATCATGGACATCCAGCTGCCACGGGTGTCGGGGCTGGAGCTCATCGCCGCGCTGAAGCGCGAGCCGACGCTGCGTCATGTCCCGGTGCTGGCCGTCACCGCCTATGCCGGCAAGGGCGACGAGGAGCGCATCCGCGGCGCCGGGGCGGCCGACTACCTCGCCAAGCCGGTGTCGATCCGCCCCTTCATCGGCGCGGTGGAGCGGCTGTTCGCCGCCTGAGGCGGTCCACGCCGGCAGAGGCTGGCGCCGCGTTTGCCGCCGCCGGCGCGGGCGGCTATAGAGCAACGCCCGACCCGCCCGAGGAGAGCCCCGCATGGACCGCGCCGACGCCGACGCCCGCATCCGATCGCTGATCGAGCCGTTCAACAAGGCGCAGGTCGCGATCACCGATGACACCACCTTCGCCGGCGATCTCGAATTCGACAGCCTGACGGTGATGGACTTCGTCGCCGCCATCGAGGACGAGTTCGACATCATCATCTCCATGAACCAGCAGGCCGAGATCGAGACCTTCGGCCAGCTCGTCGACGCGGTGGTCACGCTGCGCGGCTAGGCGGACAGGTCGAGCGCCGGCAGCAGGTCCCGGCGCACGGCGAGAAGGTTCTGGGCCTCGAAGCTTTCCCGGCGCAGCTCGTAGCGCAGCGGCTCCAGCCGCCGCGGGAAGATGCGGAACAGCACGAAGCCGCGCTCCTCGAACCAGTCCTTGAAGTATTTCAGCGTGTGCCCGGAGTGCACGTGGCTCGGCCCGTGTTCGAACTGCACGCTCGCGATGCGCGCGGCGCCGAACGCGTCCTCGAAGCCGGCAAGGCACTCCGCCTCCATGCCTTCCACGTCGATCTTGAGCAGCGCGATCTCGGCAATGCCGTGTTCCGCCAGATAGAGGTCGCCGGTGGTGACGCGGCATTCGACGCTGCAGGCGCCGCCGTGATGATCGACGAGCGGATAGGCGCTGGTCACTTCGCTGACCGACGGGTTGAAGTTGAGGGTGAAGGAGCCCTCGCGCGCCCCCAGCCCGGCGTTGTTGAGCCGCACACGGGGACGCCCGCCCAGCGCGTCGGCGAGGCGGGCGAAGGTCTGCGGCACCGGTTCGAAGCAGTGCACGGTGCGATCGCCGGTCACGAACGGCAGCACCGCGCCCGCCCATTGCCCTTCGTTGGACCCCGCATCGATGATGTCGCCGGGCACGCGGGCGAGCACATGGCGCAGCGCCCGGACTTCGCCATTGCAGGCCATGTTCATGTTGCCGAGATTGTTGTAGGCCTTGAGGTACTTCTCGGCCACCGTCGCGAGGCGCGAGGCGATGAACCCCCCGTGCCGCGAGGCGATGAAGCCGCGTGCGCGGTCGATGGCACTCATGCACTGCCACTCCAGACGGGTGCGCGCAGCATGTGCATTGCCGCCCCGCTGTCAAGCGGCCATCGCCTGCGTCCTTGTCACTGGCGGCGCGGTCGGGCAAGCACGCGGGCATGACCGACGCCGTTCTCACCCCGGACCAGCCCTCCGCCCGTGCCGGCACGGGCATCGACCTTCTCGCCAAGTTCGACCCCGTCATCCAGATGCGCGCGAGCCTTCTGGACGGGGGACAGGAGGATCCCTTCAACCTGGTGATGGAACGGGTGCTGTCCCCCACCCGCGCGATCTGCAACGGCCGCGACACGATCCTGCTCGGCACCTACAACTACATGGGCATGACCTTCGACCCGGACGTGATTGCCGCCGGGCAGGCCGCCATGGAGGAGTTCGGCACCGGCACGACCGGCAGCCGGGTGCTGAACGGCACCTATTCCGGTCACAAGGCGTGCGAGGCGGCGCTGCGGGACTTCTACGCCATGGACCACGCCATGGTGTTCTCGACCGGCTACCAGGCGAACCTCGGCATCATCTCGACCCTGGCCGGCAAGGGGGACTACGTCATCCTCGACATCGACAGCCATGCGAGCATCTGGGACGGGTGCAAGATGGGCGATGCCGAGGTGGTGCCGTTCAGGCACAACGACGTCGACGCGCTGGAGAAGCGGCTGCGCCGGGTGCCCGAAGGGGCCGGCAAGCTGGTCGTGCTGGAGGGCGTCTACTCGATGCTCGGCGACGTCGCGCCGCTGCGCGAGATGGTGGCGGTCAGCAAGGCGCACGGCGCGATGGTGCTGGTGGACGAGGCGCACTCCATGGGATTCATCGGCGCGCACGGGCGCGGCGTCGCCGAGGAGCAGGGGGTGCTCGACCAGGTCGACTTCGTCATCGGCACCTTTTCCAAGAGCGTCGGGACGATCGGCGGCTTCTGCGTCTCGAACCATCCCAAGTTCGAGGTGCTGCGCCTCGTGTGCCGGCCCTACGTGTTCACCGCCGCCCTTCCCCCGGCGGTGGTCGCCTGCTCCACCGCCGCGATCCGCAAGCTGGCGGACGGTGCAGACAAGCGCGCGCATCTTTGGCGCAATTCGCGGCGCCTGCATGAAGGGCTGCGCGCGCTCGGCTTCGCGCTCGGCACGCCCGAGGCGCAAAGCGCCATCATCGCGGTCATCATGCCCGATCTCGAGCGGGGGGCGATGATGTGGGAGGCGCTGCTGAAGGAGGGGCTCTACGTCAACCTCGCCCGCCCGCCGGCGACGCCCGCCAACATGACGCTGCTGCGCTGCTCGCTGTGCGCCGACCATTCGGATGCCGACGTCGACGTCATCCTCGGCATGTTCCGCCGTGCGGGCGAGCAGGTGGGGCTGCTGTCGCGATAACATTCTCGCTCGCATTTCTTGACTAACATCAAGTTGCAAGCGCAGTGTTCGCCTGTGCATTGGCCTTCTTCATCTGAACAGATCGTCTATTCATCTGCGATCGCGCACGGTTGATCGCAGTTCTTCTCTATCGCTATAGGAAATCCGCGCCGGTAGTGCGGCACATGTTCATCGCTCGGCGTTCCAACCTTAAGGAACACTGTCAACTTGCATCCGTCTTTTTGAGGCATGCGCCATGTGGCGCGCTTCAACATGGAGAATGCAAGTATGGCAGAAATCCCTGTCGAGAAGAAAGGCGGCGTGCCCGGCTGGGTGTGGGCACTGCTCGCGCTGCTGGTCGGCGCGTTGCTGCTGTGGCTGCTGCTCGGCGATCGTGACCGGGGAGCGCGCACCGCCACCACCACCACAACCGAGCAGACGACCGCCACCGCCAGCCCGACGCCGCTGACCACTGCGGCCGCGGCCGGCGCCGCGGCGACCGCGTTCACCCCCGGCCAGTCGGTGGATCTGAACAACTTCCGCGTCACGGCGCTCGAAGGCGACATGGCCTTTCGCGGCGAGGCGGACGGGCGCGAGTTGTTCGTCGTCTTCGACGAGGTCGCCACGGCCGATCCCCGTGTCGAGGGCCAGATCGATGTGCGTCCCGGTCAGATCCTGAACCTGAGCGGCGTCATCCGCCCGGCGGGCGAGCCAATGCCGGCCGGCGTCCAGGCGACGGTGCCGCAAGGCGTCGACCAGTACCTGATGGCCCGGCGCATCGAGGTGGTGCGCTGAAGCCCCTGTCCAATCCCTGACACCGCAGCGGCGGGCAACCCCTGCCGCGGCACAGATGAGGAACAATGACCATGCGACATGACCGACGTTACGAAAATCTCGAGAAGCTCGACAATTACGAGCTTGAGCACCCCTCCCAGGACATCCGCGGCCTGCCGCTCGTCGGACCCGGCGGCGAGAAGTACGGCACCATCACCGACCTGCTGGTCGACGACAGCCGGACCCGCGTGGCGGCCGTCCGGCTCGACAACGGCAAGGTCTGCGCCGTGGAGCCGCTCGAAATCCATGACAACGCCGTCGTCTATGGCGAACAGGCGGAGCAGTTCGCCCGGTCGGGCGGCGATGCCGTCGCGGAGGAGCGGATCCCGATCGTCGAGGAGCAGGTGGCGATCGGCAAGCGCGTGGCGGAGCATGGGCGGGCTATCAACGTGCGCACCCGCGTCGCGACCGACACGGTGGCCGAGGATGTGCGCCTGCGCGAGGAGCATGTCTCGGTGGACCGCCGGCCGGTCAACCGCGAGCTGTCCGCCGCCGATGCCGAGGCGCTGCTGAGCGAGGGCGGGCGCACCGTCACCATGACCGAGGAAAGCGAGGAGGTCGTGGTGGGCAAGAAGGCGGTCGTCACCGACGAGGTGGTGGTCAGCAAGACCGCCAGCGAGCGGGTCGAGCATGTCGAGGAAACCGTGCGGCGCACCGAAGTCGACGTCGACGGCGACGGCCGGACGCCGGCCCAGCCGCGACGCTGAACCGCGCGCGGGGGGAGACAGCATGCCTCCACCCGCATCGCGACCGGGGGCCGGTGCCGCACGGTGCCGGCCCCCGGGTGCTGTCTGTCGAGGAGACATGCCATGACCACTGACCCCGACGAGCGGCCCGACCGGCCTGCAGGCGCCGTCGTGAGGGAGGAGGCGCACATTTCCGTGGTGGAGGAACAGCTCGCCATCGGCCGGCGCCGGGTCGACGGAGCCACCGTCACCGTCCGCACCACCCCGCGCGCCGACACGGTGGAGGTGTGCGAGCCGGTGCTGCGCGAGGAGGTGACGGTCGAGCGCGTGCCCGTGGGCGCCGTCATCGACGCGATGCCGCCGGTGCGCGAGGACGGGAACCTGACCGTCATCCCGGTGGTGGAGGAGCGCGTCCGCGTCGTGCGCGAGCTGGTGCTGGTCGAGGAGATCCATCTGCGCCGCACCCGCCGCGAGCACGTCCACGCCGAAACGCTCACCCTCCGGCGCACGGAGGTCGAGGTCAGCCGCGACGAGGGGCCTGCGCCGAGCGGGTGAGGAAGGGCTTGAACGGGCGCGCCAGTGCCGTGACATAGGCCCGATGACCTCGCGATCGCGCCCGGCGGTGACACCGCGCCAGTGGCTGCTGCTGGCCGCGGCGGCCGTGGCCGGGCTTGCCGGCGGGGCGGCGCTGCGGCTGGCGCAGCCGCCGGGAACCGACATCGGCGACCGGGTTGATCTTGCCCCCTTGCTCGGCGACCGCGTCTCTCCGGCGTCCGGGCCGGCGGATGCTCCGGTGACCATGGTGGTGTTCACCGATTACCAGTGCGGGCCGTGCCGAGCCTCTCATGGGGCCATGACCCGCGCCGTCGCCGCAGCCGGCGATGTGCGCGTCGTCTACCGCGACCTGCCGGTGAATGGTCCGCGCTCGGTCGCGGCGGCGCGGGTGGCCCTCGCCAGCGCGGCGCAGGGCCGCTACGTCGCGGTGCACGATGCGCTGATGCGGGCGCCCCTGCCGCTGGAGGAACCGGCGCTGCGGCGGGCGGTCGCCGCAGCCGGAGGCGACTGGGCCGCCGTCGAACAAGGGCTGGCCGCTCCCCGCGCCCTTGACGACCAGCTCGCCCGCAACGCCGCCGACGCGCTGCGCCTCGGCGTCGCCGGCACGCCCACCTACCTCATCGGCACGCGCCGGATCACCGGACGCATGAGCGAGCGCGACTTCCTTCGCGCCTTCGCCGCCGCCCGCGCCACACCATATTGATAACCGGATTGGTTATTTTCTCTTGACACCGTGACGCTCTCCGGTTAGGAAAGAGGAACATCGCGATGGAGCGAGTCGGGATCACCCGCTGCCGCCGCGACACCCGGTCTCACCAGCATCAGGAGGGGCACATGCCCGCAGCAAAGCCGCCGCGCGGGGGCCGCAAGGCCGCCGCGACCGCCCGCGCGTCCGCCGCCCGCGGCGCCGAAGCCGCGACACCGGCCCGGCCGCGCGGCACGCGCTGGCGTGCACCGTTCCTCGCCATGCTGGCGGAGACCTCCAATGTGAGCCGATCGGCCCTCGCGGCCGGGGTGACGGTCAGCCATGCCTACAAGACCCGCCGGAACGACGCGAACTTCCGGCGCGCCTGGCACCAGGCGCTGTGCGAAGGCTACGACCTGCTCGAGCTGGAGGTGCTCGGCCGGCTGCGGGAGGGCAGCGTCACCTGCCCGGAGGGCGGCCGGTTCGATTTCGGCAGCGCGCTGCGGATCCTCGCCGCCCATCGCGGGACGGTGGCATCGGCGCGCGCGGTGCAGGCCGACGATGACGAGGAGGCGGTGTTCGCCGCCATCGACGCCAAGATCGACGCCCTGCGCCGGGGCCGCGACCAGGCGCCATCGGGAGGCGGACACGACCGGCAGACGGAGGGAGGCGGGCATGGACGATGCGGCCGCTGAGCGCCAGGCCTGGCTGCGCGCGCCGGACGGCGCGGCGCAGGCCGCGCTGCTGGCGCGCCTCTCCCCGCGCGAGCGCCGCGCGCTTGCGCATCACTGGCGGCTGTTCGCCCGGCCCGCGCAGCTCGCGCCTCCCGGCGACTGGCAGGTGTGGCTGATCTGCGCCGGACGCGGCTTTGGCAAGACCCGTGCCGGTGCCGAATGGGTGCGCGGCATCGCTGCCCGCCATCCCGAGGCCCGCATCGCCCTTGTCGCGTCCTCGCTCGCCGAGGCGCGGGCGGTGATGGTGGAAGGGGAGAGCGGTCTGCTGCGGCTGGGCGAGCCGGAGCGGCGGCCCCGCTACGAGCCGTCGCTTCGGCGGGTGGTGTGGCCGAACGGCGCGCAGGCCTTCCTGTATTCCGCCGCCGAACCCGAGATGCTGCGCGGTCCGCAGCACAGCCACGCCTGGTGCGACGAGCTGGGCAAATGGGACACCGTTGGCGAGCGGGCGGAACGCAGCTGGGACAATCTCCTGCTCGGCCTGCGGCTCGGCGGGACCGGCCAGGGACAGGTGGTCGCGACCACGACGCCGCGCGCGGTGCCGCTGCTGCGCCGCCTGCTGGCCGAACGGGCGGCGGAGCCGGGCCTCGTGGCGGTGACGCGCGGCACCACCTTCGACAACGCCGCCAACCTTCCGTCCGCCTTCGTGCAGCGGATGCAGCGGCGGTTCGGCGGAACGGCCTTCGGGCGGCAGGAGCTCGAGGGCGAGCTGCTGGACGATGTCGAGGGCGCGCTGTGGAGCCGTGCGCTGCTCGAGCGGTGCCGCGCCGGCGCAGAGCCGGCGGGCGGCCCGCCGGCGCGGGTGGTGATCGGCGTCGACCCGCCGGCAAGCGCGGCGGGCGATGCCTGCGGGATCGTGGTCTGCGCACTGCTGTCCGACGGACGTGCGCGGGTGCTCGCCGACTGCTCGGTCGAGCGTGCCCGTCCCGACCGCTGGGCCAGAGCCGTTGCCGCCGCCGCCAGCGCCTGGGCCGCCGACCGGGTGGTGGCGGAAGCCAATCAGGGCGGCGCCATGGTGGAAGCGGTGCTGCGCGCGGCGGACCTCGCCCTGCCGGTGCGGCTCGTGCACGCCACCCGCGGCAAGGTCGCCCGGGCCGAGCCGGTCGCCGCCCTCTACGAGGCCGGGCGCGTCACCCATGCCGAGCCGTTCGCCCGGCTGGAGGACGAGCTGTGCGGCCTCCTGACCGGCGGCGGCTATGCCGGACCGGGCCGCAGCCCCGACCGCGCCGACGCGCTGGTGTGGGCGCTGACCGAACTGCTGCTCGCCCCCGCCCGCGTCCCGCGCGTGCGGCGGCTCTGAACCGGGGGATGCGGCGCGCCGCCGCGCCGTCCCCTCCGCTCGCCACGACCCGACTGCACCCCTCGCCCATCAGGAGCTGGCCATGACCTTTTTCGACACGCTCGCCGCCGCCTTCAAGGGCGGGGGCGGGGCCGCCCGCGTGCCGCTGAGCGCCGGGCCGCCGATGCGCCATGCCGCCGCCCTCGGCGCGCCGCCGCCGGCGGAGCGGTTCGACTACACCACCGCGCTCGAGGAGGCATTTGCCCGCAACGCCGTGGCGCAGCGGGCCATCCGGATCGTTGCCGAAGGCGTGGGCAGCGCGCCGCTGACCGTGACCCCGGAACCGGTCGCCGCCCTGTTCGGAAAAGGCGCCAGCGGCGGGCCGCTCCTGGAAACGCTGGCCGCGCATCTGCTGCTGCATGGCAACGCCTGGGCGCAGATCGTGCGGGACGGCGCGGGCATGCCCGTGGCCCTGTGTCCCCTCAGGCCCGAACGGATGGAGGTGGTGCCCGGCGCCGACGGCTGGCCGGTCGCGGCCCGCTACCATCTGCCCTCAGACACGCGGGAGATGCCGCTGGAGGACGCGCAGGGCTGGCCCGCCCTCGTCCACTGGCGGGCCCTTCATCCCGCGAACGACCATTACGGCGGCGGCTGCCTGTCGGCGGCGCATCAGGCGGTGGCGATCCACAACGCCGCGAGCGCCTGGAACCGCGCCCTGCTGGAGAACGCCGCCCGCCCTTCGGGCGCGCTGATCTATCGCGGAGAGGATGCCGGCGGTCTGACGCGCGAGCAGTTCGACCGGCTCAGCGAGGAGCTGACGCAGGCGTTCGCCGGCGAGCGCAACGCCGGCCGGCCGATGCTGCTGGAAGGCGGGCTGAGCTGGCAGTCGCTCTCGCTCAGCCCGGCGGACATGGATTTCGCCACGCTCAAGGCGGCGGCGGCCCGCGACATCGCGCTTGCCTTCGGCGTGCCGCCGATGCTGCTCGGGCTGCCGGGCGACAACACCTACTCGAACTACCGGGAGGCGAACCGGGCACTGTGGCGGCTGACGCTGCTGCCGCTCGCCGACAAGCTGCTGTCCGGCCTTGCCGACGCGATGACGCCCTGGTTCCCCGACGCGCGCCTCGAGGTCGATCTCGACCGGGTGCCGGCGCTCGCCGAGGACCGCGAACGGCTGTGGGCGCAGGTCGCCAGCGCCGATTTCCTCACCCGCGCGGAGAAGCGCGACCTGCTCGGCCTGCCCCCGATCGCCGACGGCGCCGCCGCCACCAACCCGGAGGTCCAGCCATGAACCGCACCGACCTGCTCACCCAGTTGCTCGCCCAGTCCTGTGCCGCTGCCGGCGGCGACCGGATGGCCCTGCGCGCCATCGTGGAGGAAGCAAGCGAAGTCGGGGCCGAACGGGCGCTGGCGCGGCTCGGCCTCGCCGACGAGGGCGCGCAGGACGACATCGACGAACTGCGCGAACTGCTCGGTGCCTGGCGCGACGCCAAGGCCAGCGCGTGGAAGGCGACGGTGGACTGGCTCGTGCGCGGCCTGCTCGCGCTGCTGCTGATCGGCATCGCCATGCGCATGGGCGTGCCGGAGCTGCTGCGGTGAACGGCCCGCTGCGCCTTGCCGGCTACGCGGCGCTGTTCCACCGCCGCGATCGGGGCGGCGACATCATCCTGCCCGGCGCGTTCGCCGCCACCCTCGCCGCACGGGCCGCGCCGCTGCCGCTGCTGTGGGAGCACCGGCCGCACGCGCGGATCGGCACGGTCGAGCTGGCGGCGGAAGACGCGCGCGGTCTGCGGGTGCGGGCACGGCTCGATCACGCCGCCAGCCGCCACGCCCGGCAGCTCCTGTCGGGCGCGGTGCGCGGGCTGTCGTTCGGCTACCGCGCGCGGGCGGCGCGGCAGGAAGGCTGCACGCGCCTTCTGACCGGGATCGACCTCCTCGAGATCAGCCTCGTTGCCCACCCCCTTCAGCCGGCCGCCAGAGTGCATCTCGTCGCCGCCTGACCCCTTCGTCCGGGCGCGTCCGCGCCGCTTGCCGCCCGCGCTTCCTTCTGTTCCCCAGCCTGAAAGGTCACTGCCCATGGATACCGACATCACCCCCGCCGCTCCCGCCGTGCTGGACGCGAGCTTCGACCTCCTTGCCCGTCAGGACCGGGCCGAGGTTGCCATTGCCGCGCTGCGTCAGGACGTGGACGAGGTGAAAGCCCGGCTCGAGCGCGTGTCGCTCGCCGCCGCGCGGCCGCCGCTGTCCGCCACCCCGGCCGCCGACGCCGCCAGCGCCAGCCGCTTTGTCGAGGACTACCTGCGCCGCGGCCGCGACACGGAGGTCAAGTCGATCACCGCGCTCGCAGACCGCGACGGCGGTTACGCCGTGCCGCGCCAGATCGACGCGCTGATCGCCCGCGAGATGATCCCCCTCAGCCCCATCCGCAGCCTGGCACAGGTGGTGCAGACCGGCACGGCGGGCTATCGCAAGCTCATCGCCACCGGCGCCACCGCTTCGGGCTGGGTGAGCGAGACCATGCTGCGGCCGGGCACCAGCACTCCGGCGTTCGAGGAGGTGGCGCCGCCCACCGGCGAGCTTTATGCGAACCCGGCCGCGAGCCAGACGATGCTGGACGATGCCGCGTTCGACCTCGAAGCCTGGCTCGCCGCCGAGATCGCCAGCGAGTTCGCGCGGGCGGAAGGCGCGGCCTTCATCCACGGCTCCGGGATCGAGCAGCCCGAAGGGTTCCTCAACAACCCGGCCACGGCGGCCCCGGACGGGGTGCGGCCGTTCCGCACTCTGCAGTACATCGGTTCGGGCGATCCGGCCGGCTTCGACGCGGCGCCCGAGGCGCGGCTGATCGATCTCGTGCACACGCTGAAGTCCGGGCATCGCCAGGGCGCGACGTGGGTGATGAACTCCGCCACCCTGGCCCAGGTGCGCAAGCTGAGGACCAGCGAGGGCGCGTTCCTGTGGCAGCCGGGCATGGTCGAGGGGCAGCCCGACCGGCTGCTCGGCTACCCGGTGGTGGAGGCCGAGGACATGCCCGACATTGCTCCGGGCGCCTTTCCCATCGCCTTCGGCAACTTCCGCAACGGCTATCTCGTGGCGGAGCGCAGCGCCACGCGCATCCTGCGCGATCCGTTCACGAACAAACCGTTCGTGCACTTCTACGCGACGCGCCGGGTCGGCGGCACGGTGCTCGATTCCGCAGCCATCAAGCTGCTGAAGATCGAGGCCTGAGGCCGCGGGGGGCGGCGCGCTCCACCCCTGGCGCGCCGCCCCTCCCTTCCGTCCGGCCGCCCCCTTGCCGGGGCGCGCCCACCCCACAGTTGCAACGATGGAGACGCGCATGCAGCGGGTCATTGTCGCGCCTGCCGCACTGTCCGGCGCGCCGCTTGCCGAACTGAAAAGCTGGCTCGCCGTGACGACGGCGGGCGAGGACGACCTGCTCGAGGCGCAGCTTCGCGCCGCACTGGACGCCTGCGAGGCGTTCACCGGCGTCATGCCGCTGCGCCAGACCTGCACGGAGACGCTGCCCGCCCGCGCCGGCTGGAGCCGGCTGGCGACGCGGCCGGTGCAGGGCGTCGCCTCGGTCCATGGCCTTGACGCAAGCGGCGCGGCTGTCGCCCTTGCCGGGCCCGAGGTGCGGGTGCGGATCGGCGCCGGCGGCGAGGCGGCCGTCCGCCTGCTCCGTCCGCATGACGGAATTGATCGTCTGGTGGTGCGCTGTTCGGCCGGTCTGGCCGCCACGTGGCCCGAAGTGCCGGGCGCGCTGCGGCAGGGGATCGTGCGCCTCGCCGCCCATCTCCACCACGCGCGCGGCACCGCCGGCGATTCGGCTCCGCCGGCGGCGGTGACCGCGCTGTGGCGTCCGTGGCGGCACCTGCGGCTGACATGATCGCGGCCCGCACCACGGCCGCCGCGCTGACGGCGCGGCTCCGCCAGGACGCCGCCCGGCTGGCGCGGGCCGCCACTGCCGCCCGGCGCCTCGCCCGCGACGGAGACGGGCGCCACTGGCGCACGCCGCGGCTCGTCTGGCCCCTGTTCACGAAAGGATGACCCATGGAAAGCGCCCTGCGCCGCGCGCTCGTCGACTGGCTCCGCGCCGACCCGGTGCTCGGCGCCGGTGTGAACGCGATCGGGGAGGAGACGGGACCGGCGGCAACGCCGCCGCCGGTGCTCGCCCTCGCCGCCAGCGCGGCCAGCGACTGGAGCGTCAAGGAGCGCAGCGGGCGCGAGGTCCGGGTGGCGCTCGAGTTGCTGGTGCGCGGCGACGCCACGGACGAGGCCGACCGCCTCGCCGCCCGCGTGGAGCAGCGGATCGCCGCCATGGCGCCGGAACAGGACGGGTTCCAGCTGGTCGCGACGGGCTTCCTGCGCTCGCGCACGGAACGCCGCCCGCGCAACCTGCGCGCGGTGCTGCTCGAATACCGCTTCCTGCTGCTCGCGGCAGCCTGACCCGCCGCCCATCACCCACCGAAAGGATCTGCCCATGACTGCCCAGAAGGGTTCCGCCTTCCTGCTCAAGATCGCGGATGCCGCCGATCCGGCGGCGTTCCGCACTGTTGCCGGGCTGCGCACCACCCAGATGTCGATCAACGGCGACCCCGTCGTCGTGACCCACAAGGAGTCGGGCGGCTGGCGCGACCTGCTCGACGGCGCCGGCACGCGGTCCGTGTCGGTGAGCGCCAGCGGCATCTTCCTCGCCAGCGAGGCGGAGGCGGCGGTGCGTGCCCATGCGCTCGCCGGAACGCTCGCCACCTGCGAGCTGTCCTTCGAAGGCGGGGAACGGCTGCGCGGGCGCTTCCTCGTGCAGCGGCTCGACTATGCCGGCGACTTCAACAACGAGCGCAACTACGCGCTGCAGCTGGAGTCCTCCGGCCCGGTGGTGCCCGCATGAGCCGCCCCGCCAATCCCGTTCGCGGCGAGGCGGAGCTGCAGGTGGACGGGCGGCCGCTGCTGCTGCGGCCCAGCTTCGATGCGCTCGTGCGGGCCGAAGAGGAGATCGGCTCGCTGTTCGCCCTCGCCGAGCGCGCCGCGGCCGGCGACCTGCGGCTGCAGGAGATCGCCACCCTGTTCTGGCACTGCGCCGCCGCGCGCCAGGAGGTCAGCCGCGAGGCGGTCGGCCGCGCGGTGCTGGAGGCGGGCCTGACAGCGGCGACGCGGCCGCTGCGTACGCTGCTGACGCAGATCTTCGGGGGCAGCGGATGAGCGGGCGGCGCTTCGCCAGCGATGCCGCCGCGCTTCAGCGGGCCGCGGCGATGCTCGGCTGGACGCCGCCGGTGTTCTGGTCCGCCACCCCGGCGGAACTGCTCGCCTGCCTTCCCGCGCCTGATCCCGTCGCCGCGCCGCCCAGCCGCGCCGAAATCGAGCTGCTGATGAGGAGTGACGCCGATGGCTGACGATCTCGACACGCTGATGGTGGAGGTGCGGGCCGACACCCGCGCCTTTGCCGCCGACATGGACCGGCTGAGAAGCAGCGTCGACGGGTCGCTGACCGGCGGCTTCGCGCGCGCCGGACGCGTTCTCGAGGACGGCCTTCTCACGGCGATCCGGCGCGGGAGCGTCGGCTTCGACGAGCTGCGGGACGCGGCGTTCAGGGCGCTGTCGGCGATTGCCGCCGAGGCGGTCCGCAGCGGGCTGCACAGTCTGCTGGGCGGAACGGGCGGACCGGGCGGAGCCGCAGCCGGGGGCGGCGGACTGGCCGGGGTGATCGGCGGCGCGCTCGGGGCGCTGCTCGGCCTGCCCGGCCGCAGCACCGGCGGCCTCGTGTCGCCCCACCGGCCGGTGCTGGTCGGGGAGCGCGGACCCGAAGTGTTCGTGCCCGCCAGCGCCGGCCGGATCGAGCCGAACCGGGGTGCAGGGCCCGCACGCGACGTTCGGGTCGCGATCACCCTCGCCGCGCCGCCCGGCGCCTCGGCGCCGGTCGCGTTGCAGCGTTCCGGCCGCCAGGTCGCCAGCGCGATCCGGCGGGCGATGGCAGACTGACGGGCGCGCCGCCGCCTCAGCAGCAGCAGGGAGTTTCCACGATGGCGTTCTGGCTTTGCCCGGCCCGCACCGGCCAGCACACCGACCATATCCAGCGGTTCGATCCGCGCTTCTGGACCGTCAATTTCCCGCGCCCGATGATGGCCAGCGTGGTGACGACGGCGCCGGACGGGCTGCGCGTCGATTGCGAGTTCTTCCACCGGGGAGAACTCGCCGGCCTGATCTGGGACAGCGCCGATGCGCTCGACCATCCGCTGCTCGCCTATGCGACGCAGACGGATTACGACCACTGCACCCTGCGCTTCCGCTGGCGTTCGGCGGGGCTGATCCCGCTGGATGCCGCCAACGGTCCCACGCTCACTATCGAGGGACGCGATGCCGACGGTGTCGCGCGGCACTGGTATGTGCGCCTGTGGAACTACGCCACCGGCGATCCCGAAGATGCCGTCATCGTGCTGCCCTTCGGCCATCTCCAGGCGGGGTTCACCCTTCCGGGAGAAGCGGTGCACCCTCGCGCCATCGACCGAATGTTCATCTCGCTGGCACCGCCCGGCTATGCCGGCGGCAGCGATGCGCCGCTGCCGCAGCGGGTGAACGGCTGGGCCGAGCTGAGCGAGATGCGCTGCGAGGGGCGGCACGCCCTGCTGGAGATCGGCGACGTGTTGCTGCCCGTTCATGGCGAGCATGCCGCCACCGCCTATGACGATGCCTTCAACCAGACGCCGGACCGGCTGCTGCGCACGGTGCGGGCGCTCGGCTACGGGCGGTACCTGCTCCACTATGTCGGGATGAGCCACTTCTTCCGCCTCGCTCCGGGAGAGGGCCGGCTGCTGGCGACGCCGGACGGGGCGCTGTGCGAGCCTGCGCTGCGCTGGCACCGGGCGTATCTTGCCGGATGCGCCGCGCAGGGGTTCGAGCCGATCCTGTCGCTTTCATTCGAGCTGCTCGCGGCGCACTGCCCCGACGCCTGGCAGCAGCGCGCCGACGACGGCACGCCCGGACGCACCGGCTGGGATCCGCCTTCGGCGCTGCTGTCTCCGGCCAGCGCGGCGGCCGTGGGCTGGCTGGCGCTGAGCGCGCAGCGCTGGGTGGCGCTGCTGCGGGAGGCCGGATTGCCCGTGCGGTTCCAGATCGGCGAACCGTGGTGGTGGATCATGCCCGACGGCAGGCCGTGCCTCTACGATCCCGCAGCCCGCGCCGCGCTGGGCGGCGATCCGGTCGCCATTCCGTCGGTGGCCGGACCGCTGGATGCGCAGCAATGCGCGCTGCTCGACGCGGCCGGCACGCTGCTGGCCGACGCCACGACGCAGATCGCCGCCGCCGCGCGCGCCGCGGCCGGGCCGGCCGGCGCGCAGATCCTGCTGCTCGCCTTCACGCCGACCGTCCTTGATCCGGCGACGCCCGAACTCCACCGGCTGAACCTGCCGCGGGAATGGGCCTGGCCGGCCTTCGACCGGCTGCAGCTGGAGGACTACGACTGGCTGACGGCAGGAGCGGAGGTCCGGCGCCACGCCGCGCTTCGGTTCGTGGACGCCAAGCTCGGCTACCCCGTTGCCCGGCAGGACTACCTCTCCGGCTTCGTTCTGGCAGCAGCGGACGCCGACCTGTTCTGGCAGCGCATCGACGCCGGACTGGATGCCGCCGCCGCGCGGGGCGTCACGCGCCGGTTCGTCTGGGCGCTGCCCCAGATCGCGCGGGACGGATACGTCCGCCTTCCCTCTTACCCGGAGAGCGCCATGCAGAGCATCGACCCCGTTCCCTATCCGCTGGCGCTCGGCCGCGACACGAGCGTCGCGCCGGAATTCTCCACCACGGTCGTCGCCACCGCATCGGGACACGAGCGCCGCACCGCGCTGTGGGCCGATGCGCGGCTGCAGTTCGATGTCGGACCGGGCCTCCGCAGCGAGGCCGAGCTGGCGACCCTGCTGGCGTTCTTCCGCGCCCGCCACGGTCCGGCGCGCGGCTTTCTGCTGCGCGATCCGTTCGACCACTCGTCCCATGGGATGACCGGCACTCCCTCGCCCGGCGACCAGGTGCTCGGCACGGGCGACGGTAGGAAGGGGCGGTTCGCGCTGGTGAAGCACTATGGGGAACAGCGGCGGCGGATCACCCGGCCCGAAGCGGCCACGGTGCGGGTCAGCGTGGACGGCGAGGAACGCCACGACTGGCACCTCGAGCCGGGCGGCATCATCGTCTTCGACGCGGTCGCCCCGCCGCCGGGGGCGGTGGTCCGCGCGGGCTTCCTGTTCGACGTGCCCGTGCGGTTCGCCCAGGACCGGCTCGAGATCAGCGGCGTCGCCTTTGCCGCGGGCGAGGCGCCGAGCGTGCCGCTTGTCGAAGTGCGGGAGGACGCATGAGCCGGATCTTTTTCGCCCGGGCGGTCGAGACGGTGGCGACGTTCTGGCGTATCCACCGCCGCGACGGCGTCACTCTCGGCTTCACGACGCACGACCGCGACCTGTGGTTCGACGGCGTGCGGCATCGCGCCGCCCCCGGACTGCTGCCTTCGGCCATCCGCATCGGGGCCGGGCTTTCCGGATCGAGCCTCGACATCGAGGGCGCCCTGTCTCACGACACCATCGACGAGACCGATCTTGTCGCGGGCCGGTTCGACCATGCCACGGTGCTGGTCGGCGCCGTCGACTGGTGCTCCCTTGAGCGCGAGGTGCTCTATGGCGGCCGCATCGGCCGCGTTGCGCGGGACGGACAGCGGTTCAGCGCCGAGCTGAACGGCGCCGTCGCCGCGCTGGCGCACGACCCGGTGGCGCGGACCAGCCCGACCTGCCGCGCACGGCTGGCGGGTCCGGGATGCGACCTTTCCCCGGCCCGCTTCACGGTGGAGGCGCGCCTCGCCGCCTGCGATCCCGACAGCGGCGGGGTGCGGTTTGAGGGGATCGACGCCGCGCGCTTCCACTTTGGCACCCTGCGCTGGATCGACGGGTCTGGCCGCGGGGCCATCGTCGCCTTGCGCCAGGGCGGCACCTGGCCGCTCGTCTGCGGCAGTCCGCTGCCGCCGGGGCTTGCGCCGGGCATGCGGGCGTGGCTGCGCGAGGGCTGCGACGGCCGGCTGGAGACCTGCACGCGGCGGTTCGGCAACGCCCGCAACTTCCAGGGCGAGCCGTTTCTGCCGGGCAACGACCTGCTCGCCCAGCTTCCGGCCCTGCGATGATCACGCCGCAGGAACGGCTCGCGCTGGCGGCGCGGGCGCTGGTCGGCACGCCCTTCCGCCTGCACGGGCGCTCACCCGAAACGGGCGTCGACTGCGTCGGCCTGCTCGGCTGCGCTCTCGGCGCGATTGGGCGGCCTGCGGCGCTGCCGACCGGCTACGCCCTGCGCAACGCAACCATCGCCCGGCACCTGGCGTGCTTTGCTGGGGCCGGATTTCGCCAGGTGGGCGGAGCCGACCCCGTCGCGGTGGGAGACGTGCTGCTGACCCGCCCCGGCCCGGCCCAGCATCACCTGATGATCGCGACCGGACCGGATGCCTTTGTTCACGCCCATGCCGGTCTGCGGCGGGTGGCGGAATGGCACGGCGCACCGGCCGATCCCCTGCACAGCCGCTGGCGGCTGGCAGGTTGACCAAAGGAGCAGATCATGGCGACACTCGTGCTCGGCGCGGTGGGAACGGCGATCGGCGGCCCGCTCGGCGGCGCCGCCGGAGCCTTGCTTGGCCAAACGCTCGACGGACGGCTGCTGCGCGCTCGGCGCGGCGAGGGTCCGCGGCTCAAGGAGCTGGCGCTGACCACCTCCACCTATGGCGAACCGCTCCCGGTCCATCACGGCAGCGTCCGCACCGGCGGCTCGGTCATCTGGGCGGACGCACTCCGCGAACGGGCAGAGCGCGGCGGGGGCAAGGGCCAGCCGCGCACGACCCGCTTCAGCTACAGCGCCTCGTTCGCGGTCATGGTGGCCGGAGCGCCGATCGACGGGATCGGCCGGATCTGGGCGGACGGCACGCTGCTGCGCGGCGCGGCGGGCGACCTCAAGACGGGCGGAAGGCTGCGCATCCATTGCGGGCACGAGGATCAGGAGTGCGACCCGCTGCTGCGGGCGGTGCACGGCGCATCCTGCCCCGCCTATCGCGGCCGGGCCTACGCCGTGTTCGAGGATCTGGACCTTGGCGGCTACGGCAACCGCCTGCCGGCGCTGTCCTTCGAGGTGTTCGCGGGCGACGCCGCCGCGCTGGTCGGGCGTCTGGTGGAGGGAGTGCCGGACGTGGATGCGTCCGAGGTGCGCACACCCGCGCTGCGCGGCTATTCGCACGAAGGCGGCACCGTGGCCGAGGTGCTGGACACGCTGTCGCAGCTCTATCCCCTGCGGACCGCCCCGGCAGGCGCCGGCCTTTCGCTTCATCTGTCCGCGACGTCTGTGCCACCGATCCGTCTCGGCGCGCGGGCACGTTCGGCAGAGGGCGAGTTCGGGCGCGACGCGGGTCTGTGCAGCGTCCGGGACCCGCGCCCGCAATCGGGTATTGAGGCGCTTCGCTACCATGACATCGACCGCGACTATCAGCCCGGTGTCCAGCGCGCACTGGCTCCGTCCGGTGCCCGCCGGGGACGGACGCTGGAGTTTGCCGGGAGCCTCGATGCCGACGGGGCGCGCATGCTGGTGGACAGGGCGGCGCAGCGCGCGGACGCCGCCGGCGAGACGCTGGCCTGGCGCTGTGCCGAGCTTGACCCGGCCCTCCTGCGTCAAGGCCGGGTCGAGGTGCCCGGCCATGGCGGCGTCTGGCGCATGGAAGCATGGGAGTGGCGCAGCACCGGCGTCGAACTGGAACTCGTCCGCGAGCCGGACCCGTCCCTCGACGCGGCGCCCGGGGCGGCAGGCACTCCATACCGCGCCGCCGATGCGGCGCCCGCCGCGACCCGGCTGCGCGTGTTCGAGCTTCCGCCCTCGTCGCTGTCCGAAACTGCCGTCCGGCAGGTGTTCGCCGTCGCCGCGACGTCCGCGGGCGCGCAGTGGCGGCCGGTGGCGCTGCACACGCTTCAGGGCGGGACCCTCCTGCCGCTCGACGCGGCCATTGACGAGCAGGGTTGCCTCGGTTCGCTTCTCACCCTGCTTGCGCCGTCGCCGGGGCTGAGACTCGATCCGCACGCCTGGTGCGACATTCTGGGCACGGGAGACTGGCCGCAGCCACCGCCCCTCGACGCCGAGGGGCTCGCCCGCGGCGGCAACCGGATGCTGGTGGGCAGCGAGGTCGTGCAGTTCACCCGCGCCGAGCCGCTCGGATCCGGGCGGTGGCGGCTGACGGGGCTCCTGCGCGGCCGCGGCGGAACGGAACAGGCGGCGATGGACGGTCATCCGGCGGGCGCCCCGGTGACGCTGCTCACCCACGGGTTGACGCGGCTGGACCTGCCGGATGGCGGCGGCGAAGGCATTGCCGCGCTCGGCTTCGGCGATGCAGAGCCGGTGCTCGCCGCGGTGGAGAACAGCGGTGCGTCCGTGCGGCCCCTGCCGCCGGTTCACGGCCGCTGCCGCATGCGGGAGGACGGCGCGGTCGCGTGGACGTGGATCCGACGAGCGCGGGGAGCCTGGGTCTGGACCGATGCGCTCGACGTGCCGCTGGTGGAGGAGCGTGAACAGTACGTGGTCGGCTTCGGCCCTCCGGAGGCGCCGGCGGCGCGCTGGGTGACGGACAGGCCCGGCCTGGTGCTGCCGGGCGCGGAGTGGCGGGCACTGGCGACGGCGTTCCCGCAACACCGGCTGTGGGTGCAGCAGTCCGGCACCGCTTCCCTCTCGCTGCCCGCAGCGCTTCCGCACCCCTGGTGACCGCCGGTCGTCTCCCAGCCCTCCTGCAATGAAAGGTCAGATGATGCCGCCAACCCCGTTCCGCAGCGTCACGTCACGCGCGTCGCTGCCTCTGCTCCATCCCGGACAGGCGCAGAAGGAGTTCATCCTCAACGAGTCGCTGGCTCGCATCGACGCCCTGCTGCATCCGGGCGTCGCCGGCGTGGCGGCCTCGCTCCCGCAAGATCCTGCTTCCGGGGAGTGCTGGCTGGTGGCCGAAGACGCCGCAGGCCCGCTTGCCGCCGAGGCCGGCGCCATCGCGGCGTTCGACGGGGCGCAGTGGACCTTCTGCAAGCCTGTGCCCGGCATGACGGTGCTGGACCGCGGTGCCGGCTGCATCCGAATGTTCACCGACCGGTGGAGCACACCCGCCGAACTAGCCGCACCGGCCGGCGGCAGCGTCGTCGACGGCGAAGCGCGGGCCGCTATTGTTGCAATTATGCAAGCATTGGCGTCCTTGTCGCTCGTTAAGCATAGATAAGCGGAACAACGGCTCCCAACAACGGTTGCGCCGGTGTAGCTGACATGAGACCGGGACGGACAGCGCGTGCCAAAAGGAAGAACACGGACGCGGCGCGCGAACCCGGTTTGATCGGCTTGCCAATTCCGGGCGGGTTGTTTCTGCTCTGATGAGGTTGGTGGTTGATTGACTGATAAAAAGGGGAAATACCTTATGCGCAAACTAGTTATGGGTTTGGCGATGGCCTCCACGGTCCTCGCGACGCCTGCCCTGGCCCGCGATGGCCAGTGGTATGTGGAACTGGGCGCCGGCCCGATGATCGTTCAGGACATCGACTTCGACATCAACGGCTCGGAGTCGGCAGGCACCGTGGACCTGCGCCGCGGCTGGGATGCCGGCGGCGTCATCGGCTATGACTTCGGCGGATTCCGTCTGGAAGCCGAAGGCAGCTACCGTGAAGCCGACATCGAGACGCTGACCTCCGCGACCGTCGGTCTGCCGAACGGCGCGACCCTGGCCCGCGGCTCCTTCCCGGCCCGCGGCGACGTCAACGTGCTCAGCTTCATGCTGAACGGTCTGCTCGACTTCGGTCCCGACGATGGCCTGCAGGGCTATGTCGGCGGCGGTGTCGGTGTCGCCCGCACGCGTCTCGACGGCACGATCCGCGAAGGCACGCCGGGCGTTTTCAACGACTCCAGCACCGGCTTTGCCTGGCAGGGGATCGCCGGCGTGCGTGCGCCGCTCAGCGAAACCGTGGACGTGGGTCTGCGCTACCGCTTCTT
This sequence comes from Erythrobacteraceae bacterium CFH 75059, assembly GCA_004331795.1. Classification (GTDB taxonomy): domain Bacteria; phylum Pseudomonadota; class Alphaproteobacteria; order Sphingomonadales; family Sphingomonadaceae; genus Qipengyuania_B; species Qipengyuania_B thermophila. The sequence continues at coordinate 822,543 of SJSR01000001.1, read as the reverse complement.
CAACGCCGAAGACGTGAACTTGATCGACGTGCGCGGCCGCGAGATCGACGGCCGCCTGCGCAGCCACTCGATCCTCGGCACCCTGGCGTTCAACTTCGGCGGTGCGCCGGTCGTTGTTCCGCCGCCGGTGACGACGGGCCCGGTCGCTCCTCCTCCGCCGCCGCCGCCGCCGCCGCCGCCGCCCCCGCCGCCGCAGCAGGTCTGCGAAGCCGGTCCGTTCATCGTGTTCTTCGACTGGGATCGTTCCGACATCACGCCGGACGCCGCCCAGATCCTCGACAGCGCGGTGTCGAACTACCGGAACTGCGGCAGCTCGCGCGTCATGCTGGCGGGTCACACCGACCGGTCGGGTTCGGCCCAGTACAACCTGGGTTTGGCCGCACGGCGCAACGACTCGGTCCGCCGCTACATGGTCTCGCGTGGCGTGCCGGACAGCAGCATCAGCAGCCAGGCCTTCGGCGAAGCGAACCCGCGGGTTCCGACGGCCGACGGCGTGCGCGAGCCCCAGAACCGCCGGGTGGAAATCACCTTCGGTCCGGGATCGGGCATGTAAGCTGCGCGATCTGCGCTTATCGGAAGAAGGGGTCGGAGCAATCCGGCCCCTTTTTCGTTGCAGTGCTGAACCACCTGGAGAGTTCGCATGATACGTTTCGCCGCCCCGCCCGCCCTTGCCCTGCTGATCGCCGGTTGTGCCGCTCTGCCTCCGGGCGGCGGCTCACTCGGGAGCGCCGACCTTCGCACCAGCGACGGGCGCAACGCCGGGACGGCGACACTGGTTGCCTCCGGACAGGGCGTGGCCCTGGACGTCGCGCTGATGAATGTTCCGGCCGGCACCCGGGCGATCCACATCCACGAACGCGGGGAGTGCACGCCGCCCGACTTCCAAAGTGCCGGGGCGCATCTCAACCCCGAGGGACGCCAGCACGGCCTCGAAAACCCGCGCGGCGCCCATCTGGGCGACCTGCCGAACATCGAGGTGCGGGCAACCGGCACCACCCGGGCCCGGTTCCCGCTTCCGGGCAGCCGCGAGTCTGTGCTTGCCCGCATCTTCGACAGCAGCGGCGCCGCAGTCGTGGTGCACCAGAATGCCGATGACAACGTCACCGACCCGGCCGGCAACGCGGGCGGGCGGATCGTCTGCGGAGTGCTGCGCCCGTCCTGACGGAACGATACCGTTCTCGTCCTTCGCGGTCGCGTGATCCGCTCAGCCTTGGCTCTGCGCGGCAAGCGCCCGCGGGACGAGACGCAGCGCGGCAAAAAGGGCGACGGCACCGAGCGGCACCACGACGAGCGTCGACAGGACGCCGGCGGAAAGATTGTCGTCGAGGCGCGAGGACACCAGCCCCGCCATGTACGGACCCAAGGCAAGCCCGATCAGCGTGGTGCCGAGGAAGAACGTCGCCGTGGCCGTTGCGCGCATGCGCGGCGGCACCAGCGTCTGCGTCACCGCACCCGCCGCCCCCAGCGCGGAGGACGAGAACAGCGCCGCGATGAAGAAGGTGACGTAGAACAGCGCCAGAGTGCTCGTGGTGAAGGCGACGAGCAGGGGGATCACCGGGGCGAGCAGGCCGAACAGGATCACCCGGACGCGCCCGTTGGCGTGCCGCAGTTGCAGCCGGTCGGCGACATTGCCGCCGATGATGACGCCGAGGAACCCGGCCACGGCCGCCGGGGCGCCGATCAGCAGGCCCAGCTCGCTCTTGGGCACGCCGAAGACCCGTTCTGCGTAGGGTGCGGCCCAGTAGGAGGTCGCGTAGGACGTGAACGCGACGCAGGAATAGCCGAGCACGGTCGTCACGAACGCCTTCGACCCCCAGATCATGCCGAACGCCTCCGGATCGCGCACCCGGAGCGAGGCGGCCCAGCAGAAGATGGCGTAATAGCCCACGCCGAGGAACACCCACTGGTCGGAGATCGCGGTGGTGAACCGCCCCGGTCCGCTGCCGGTGAGCTGGGTCAGCGCCAGTCCCGCCAGCACCGCCGTGCCGGCGACGGCGAGGTTGACGAGAAGCGGCGCCACCCCGCGGCGGGCGGCGCCGATGACGGTGAGCGGCGGGATGATGGTCAGCAGTTCCTGCCCGAATTCGCGGAACGGCGCCGGGTGAGGCGGAGTGATCCGCCCCTCCATGCCGCCCCGCACCGGCTCGCGCATGGTGATGAGCCACAGCGCCAGCACGACCCCCGGCAGCCCGACGATCACGAACGCCGCCTGCCACCCGACCAGTCCCAGCGGTCCGCCGGCCGGATACGCCGCATTCCACCGCTCGACGATCACGGCGCCGATGAGCAGCGACAGGCCGCTGCCGAGATAAAGCCCCGACGAGTAGATCGCCAGCGCCGTGGCGCGGAGCCGGGCCGGGAAGAAGTCGGAGATGAGCGAATAGGCCGACGGGCTTGCCGTGGCCTCGCCGATGCCCACCCCGACGCGCGCGAGCGTCAGCGCCAGCCCGTCGCGCGCGAAGCCGGACACGGCCGTCATCGCCGACCAGAGCGCGAGGCCGATGCTCATCAGCCGTACGCGGTGCCAGCTGTCCGCCAGACGCCCTAAAGGAATGCCGAACAGGGCGTAGAAGATGGCGAAGGCCGTGCCGTACAGAAAGCCGAGATCGGCATCGCTCAGCCCGAGGTCGAGCTTGATGTCGTTGGCAAGGATCGACAGGATCTGCCGGTCGATGAAGTTCAGCATGTAGACGATGACCAGCAGGCCGAGCGCATACCAGCTGTAGCCGGGCACCGCCTGCTGTTCGGAGGCGGTGCTCCGCGCGTCGTCGTTCATCGGCTGATCCCCCGGCTGTGTCAGTCGTGCTGTTCTGCGTAGGAAGTTCTATCGACCACGCCGCTTTCGGCAAACCCTTTCCGTCGCAGGCGGCACGAATCGCACAGGCCGCAGGCGCGTCCGTCCGGCTGCGGGTCGTAGCAGGACCAGCTCCATGCCGGGTCAAGCCCGAGGCGGGCCGCCTCGCGGGCGATGTCCGCCTTGCTCATGTGCTGAAGCGGAGCATGGACGATGAACCCCGCGCCCTCGGTTCCCAGACGCGTGCCAAGGTTCGCGGCCGCGGCGAAGCTGGCGATGAATTCGGGGCGGCAGTCTGGATAGCCCGAATAATCGAGCGCGTTGACGCCGATGAACAGATCGCGCGCGCCCAGGCTCTCGGCAAGAGCGACAGTGAGGCTGAGGAACACGAGATTGCGGGCCGGCACATACGTCACCGGAACACCGTCGCCCACACCGTCCTTGGGCACCGCGATGGCATCGGTCAGTGCGGACCCGCCGATGCAGCGCAGGTCGAGCGGCAGAAGCACGTGACGCTCGACCCGCAGACGCGATGCGATCTCCCGCGCCGCCTCCAGCTCGCGCCGGTGCCGCTGGCCGTAGTCGATCGTCAGGGCAGCGAGCCTGAACCCCTGCTCCCGCGCCAAACCCGCCGCGACCATGGAGTCCAGCCCCCCCGACAGGAGCACAACGGCAAGAGGAGCGGCGGACGAGGCAGGCATCGTGCGCCGCTTAGCAAGCCTGCCGGCCCGCGCAACGTCCGGTGCACGCCCGGTCGACAGCAGGAGTTCAGAGCGCGAAGCGGAACTGCTTGGAACAGAAGTGGCAGTCCACGCCGATCATCCCGTCATCGCCGCGCATGGCCGCGCGCTCGCTTTCCGGAAAGGTGCCGAGGATCTTGCGGTAGTGCGCCTCGGTGCACCGGCATCCCTGCACCAGTCTGGCAAGACCGAACACCCGCACCTCGCGCTCCTCGTGGAACAGGCGCCAGACGAGGTCGTCGGCAGGCAGCGCCGGGTCGAGCAGCTCGTCGTGCCGCACGGTCCCGCCCAGCGCCGCCACATGCTCCCAGGACGGATGGTCGGGTTGCACATGCAGGCGTTCGCGCCCCTCCTCGCCTTCGGGTAGGTGCTGGAGCAGCATTCCCGCCGCCCGGTATCCCCCACGCGAGCCGGCGACCGCCACCCTTAGCAAGGTGGGCACCTGTTCCGAACGCCAGAAGTAGCTTTCGACGGCCTCGGCAAGGCTCGCCCCCTCGAGCGGAACCACGCCCTGATAGCGGCGGCTCTCCGGCCGGCCGTCCGCCGCGCGCGTGGGGAGCGCGACATCGAAGGTCAGCGCCAGATAACCCTCGCCGAACAGGGCCTCCAGCGTCGGACTCGTGCCCAGATCCGGCACGCGCACGGGGTCATGGTCGACGTAGCCGCGCAGCTCGCCATCGCGGTAGTCGCACACCAGCAGCCGCAGGGCGCCGCCGGCACCGCGCGCCTGAAGGGTGACCTGCGACCCGTCCCCCTTGATCAGCGAACCGATGAGCGCGGTGATCACCAGCGCTTCGGCGAGGGCGTGCGCGATCGGCGGCGGATAGGCATGCGACGACAGGATGGCGTCGAGCAACGCTTCGAGACGCAGGATGCGGCCGCGCGCGTCGCGCTCGGGAACGGTGAAGCCGAGGATCTGCTCGGACGTGGAGGCGATCTGGTGCATCCGCGCCATATGGGCGCGCCGGGCGACAAGTTAAGGCACGGCAGCGGCTTGCGGCTCGTCCGCCGCGAGCCGGTTGCCGGCGCACCACAGCAGAATGGCCTTCTGCGCGTGGAGCCGGTTCTCCGCCTCGGCGAACACGACGGATTGCGGGCCCTCGAACACGTCCTCCGCCACCTCGTCGCCGACATGGGCCGGCAGGCAGTGCAGGAACAGCGCGTCGGGACGGGCAAGCCGCATGAGCGCGGAAGTCACGCGATACGGCTCGAACGCCGCCCGGCTCGAGGGATCGTCGACCTGCCCCATGGATACCCACGTGTCGGTGAACACCGCGTCGACGCCCTCCACCGCCTCGCGCGGATCGAGGGTGAGACGCACATCCGCTCCGCCCGCCCGGGCAAGAGCGAGGTAGCGGGGATCGGGCTGCCGGTTGGCGGGCGTGGCCACCCTAACCCCGAAGCCGAGCAGTCCCGCCGCCTCCAGCAGCGAGTGGAGGACGTTGTTGCCGTCGCCCAGCCAAGCCAGCGTCATCCGCTCCAGCGCCTTGCCGTGCTCCGCCAGCGTCATGAGGTCCGCGACGATCTGGCAAGGGTGGGACAGGTCGGTCAGCCCGTTGATGACCGGCACGGCGGCGCTGCGGGCAAAGGTCTCCAGCTTGGCATGATCGTCGGTGCGGACCATGATCATGTCGACCATCCGGCCAAGCACCCGCGCGGTGTCGGCTACGCTTTCCCCCCGGCCAAGCTGCGTCGTGGCCGCATCGAGGACCAGCGCCGCGCCGCCGAGCTGGCGCATCGCCATGTCGAAGCTGACGCGGGTGCGGGTGGAGCTTTTCTCGAACACCATGCCGAGCACATGGTCGCGAAGCGGCGCGTCGTCGTCGGGAGCGCCGCGCGGCCGGTCGCCCCGGGCCCGCTTGCGCGCCGCGGCCGCGGTCAGAACCTCGCGCAGCCCGGCCGTGCCGAGGTCGCCGAGGGACAGAACGTCGCGTCCCCGCTTTGCCGGCGCGGTCAGATCCCTCATGCGGCAGGCGGGCGAAAATCGGCCGCGCCGGCCGACAGGCGTTCGAAGAACTCTTCCACTTCCGCATCGCCGATCACCAGCGGCGGCAGGATCCGCAGCGTCTGATCACCCGCAGCCACGGTGAGCAGCTGATGATGGTCGCGCAGATGCTGGTAGAAGGGGCGGCTCTCCATCGTCAGGCGCAAGCCGATCATCAGCCCCTTGCCCCGGACCTGGTCGAAGAGGTCCGGATGGTTGCCGATGAACTGTTCGAGACGCGCCATGATGGCTTGCCCGGTGGCGCGGACATGCTCGAGAAACGCCGGGTCGGTCACCACGTCGAGGACGGCCATGCCGGCGGCCATGGCAAGCGGATTGCCGCCATAGGTCGAGCCGTGCGCGCCGAAGCCCATGCCGCGCGCCGCCCTCTCGGTGGCGAGACATGCCCCCAGCGGGAAGCCGCCGCCGATCCCCTTGGCGGTTGCCAGAATGTCCGGCTCGATGCCGTAATGTTCATAGGCATAGAGCGCGCCCGTGCGCGCGACCCCGCACTGCACCTCGTCGAGAATGAGCAGCAACCCGTGCTTGTCCGCCAGCCGGCGCAGACCGGCCATGAACGCCTCGCTGGCCGGGCGGATGCCGCCTTCCCCCTGGATCGGTTCGACAAGGAAGCCGGCTGTCCGCTCGTCCACAAGCGCCGCCGCGGCGTCCAGATCGTCGAACGGACAGTAGCGGAAGCCCGGGAGCAGCGGCGCAAAGCCCGTGTGCATCTTTTCCTGGTTCGACGCGCTGATCGTCGCCATCGTCCGCCCGTGGAAGGCGTTGTGGAAGGTGATAATCTCGTGGCGTGCCGGATCGCCGTCCGCGTGCTGGTGGTAAGCGCGCGCCGTCTTGATGGCGCATTCGACCGCCTCGGCCCCGGAATTGGTGAAGAACACCGTGTCGGCAAAGGTATGGTCCACCAGCCGCTGCGCCAGCGCCTCTCCCTGCGGACTGCCGTAGAGGTTTGACACGTGCATCAGCGTCGCCGCCTGCCGCTGAATGGCGCCGATCAGATGCGGATGGCTGTGGCCAAGCAGATTGACCGCGATGCCGCTGGCAAAGTCGAGATAGCGGGTCCCGTCCTCGTCGATCAGGTGGCAGTGTTCTCCACGCACCGGGCGTACGCCGCAGCGCGGATAGACGGGCATGAGCGGGGTGATCGGCATCGGCGGATAAGGGCTTTCGCTTGCGTTTGCTGGCGCTCTTAACGGAGAATGGCGACCCGCCGGGCCGCCATCCACTGCAACGGGGCACGGGCGGGCCGGCGACCCGCCCGGTGCGGCTGTCACTCCTGCACGGGTGCCAGGTTGACAGCGGAGTTCTTGCCCCGCCGGTCCACCTCGATGTCGAAGGCGTAGCGTTCGCCCTCGTTGAGCTGGCTGAGACCGGACCGCTCCACCGCGCTGATGTGCACAAAGGCGTCCGGCTGCCCGTCGTCCCGCACGATGAAGCCGAAACCCTTCATGGCGTTGAAGAACTTGACCGTGCCGACTGCCCGCTCGCCAGTGAGTTCGCGTGCGGGCGCCTCGGGACGCTGCTGCGGCTTGATGAGTTCGCCCACGACCTGCAGGTCCTGCGCCGAAACCTTGCCGCCGCGGTCGACGAGGTTGAACTGCAGCTCCTGTCCCTCGGCGAGTCCTTCCAGCCCGGCTCGTTCCACGGCGCTGATGTGAACAAACACATCGTCGCCCCCGCCATCCTGGCTGATGAACCCGAACCCCTTCTGGCTGTTGAAGAACTTGACCGTGCCCTTGCCGGTGCCGACCACCTGCGCCGGCATGCGGTTGAAGCCGCCGCCACCGCCCGGACCGCCGCTGCGGAACCCGCCGCCACCGCCGCCGAAGCGGTTGCCACCGCCGCCGAAACGATTGCCGCCGCCGAAGCGGTCACCGCCACCGAACCGGTCGCCCCCGCCGAAATCACGCCGTCCGCCGAAATCCTGCGGCGGTCCGCCAAACGGATCGAACCCGTCTTCCCCGAACCCGTCGCGCTTGTCCCTGCCCCGCCGACGCCCCTTGTCGTAACCCATGATTGATCGCATACCTTGCCATGCCGCCGAGAACCGCAACCCCAAGCGCCGGCGACCAACACAGGGAGCAAAGACGTCCGGGTCGGCGGTCAAGAAAACCTCCGCCGCGCGCCTTTTGTGCCGGAGCATATCGCCAAACCGTCCCGGCGGGAAATGTTTTTCCGCTTGCCCTGATCAGAAAAGCCCGCTTGGTTGACGCGAATGGCAGCGCGCCCCGCCCCCCGGGACAGACGCGCCGCACTGGGAGCCTCTCATGAACCCTCATCAGATCGCGCCCGGCATCCTTGTCAGCGGGCAGATCGGGTCCGAAGACATGCCGGCACTCCGCGCCATGGGTGTGCGCCTCATCGTCAACAACCGTCCGGACGGGGAAAGCGCAGATCAGCCTGCGGGCGCCGTGCTCGAGGAGTGCGCGCGCCAGCACGGGCTGCGCTATGCCGCCTTGCCGGTGCGTGGCGGAACCCTCGCGGCGGAACAGGCGGACGCGCTCGGTGATCTCCTCGCCGGAGCGGAGGGCAAGGTGCTGCTGTTCTGCCGCTCGGGCACGCGCTCGGCGCTGCTGTGGGCCGCGGCGCAGCTTCGCGCCGGCCGGTCGCTGCACGAGGTGGAGGCGGCTCTGGGCGGCGTCGGCGTGGACACGGCCCAGGCCCGCGGCCTTCTGCTGCAGGCCGCGGAGCACACCCACCCTCGCTGATCCATGGCCGAGCTGTGGCAGGCGCTGGGGTCGCTGCTCGCCGTCATTGCCGTCGTGCTGCTGGTCCGTGCCCTGCGGCTCGGCGCGGATCCACTGCTCCCAAATGAGGAGGCGGCAAGGGCCGCGGCAGCCGCGGTCGACCCCGACTTTTCCGCCGTGGCAGTGGCTGTCGACCCGGCGCGCGACGCGGCGCTCTTGCTGGATGCGCGCGGGCGCGTGCTCGTCATGCGCGCGCACGGCTCGCACGTCGCGGGGCGGCTGCTCGGACCCGGTGCCAGGGCCGAGGTGAGCGGCTCCGACCTTGTGGTCGATGCCGGCGACCGGTGGTTCGGCCGGCTGACGCTCAGCCTCGACGACCCGCAGCATTGGAAGCGCCGCATCGACCTGTTATCCTGCGCGCCATGCCCAGCTTCAGCCCGGTAGACTACGCTGTGCCCGTGTTCGTGGCGCTGCTGCTGCTCGAGATCGGCTGGGCGGCGCGCCGCTCGCGGCGCAGCTACGAGTGGCGCGATACCGCGGTGAGCCTCGGAATGGGCCTCGGCAGCACCGTTGCGGGGGCGCTGTTCGGCGGCATCGTCGCCGCCGTCTCGCTGTGGGTCTATGATTATCGGCTGTTCGAGATCGGCTGGGTCTGGTGGGCGTGGCCGGTGTGCTTCGTGCTCGATGATCTCGCCTACTACTGGATCCACCGGGCTGGGCACCGGGTGCGCTGGTTCTGGGCGAGCCACGTCAACCACCATTCGTCGCAGCACTACAACCTGTCCACGGCCCTGCGGCAGAGCTGGACCGGGTTTTTCACCCTGGGCTTCACCTTCCGGCTGCCGCTCGTGCTGATCGGCTTTCACCCGGCGATGGTGGCGATCTGCGCCGGCTTCAATCTCGTCTACCAGTTCTGGATCCACACGGAGGCGGTCGGGCGGCTCCCGCGCTGGGTGGAAGCGGTCATGAACACGCCCTCGCACCACCGGGTGCACCATGCCACCAATCCGCGCTATCTCGACCGCAACTATGCCGGCGTCTTCATCGTCTGGGACCGTCTGTTCGGCACCTTCGAGCCCGAGCGTGACGACGAGGCGATCCGCTACGGGATCGTGCACCAGCTCGGCAGCTTCAACCTGCTGTGGGCGGTGTTCCACGAATTGATCGGCATGGCGCGCGACGTGGCCGCCGCACCGTGGCGTCACAAGCTCTCCTACATGCTGCGTCCACCAGGCTGGAGCCACGACAACAGCCGCGCGACCAGCGATGCGCTGCGGGCTCGCTGGGCCGAACGCCACGCCCCGGACGCGGCGCCCGCCGAGCCGATTGCACCGCACCGGGTGACCGCCTAGCATCGCGCCAAACACAACAGCGGGAGCAGGCATGGACACCTTCGACATCATCGTGATCGGCGGCGGCAGCGCCGGCAGCGCCGCGGCGGGGCGGCTGGCCGAGGACATGACGCGCAGCGTGTGCCTGCTCGAGGCGGGCGGGCACAACCGCTCGATCCTCGTCACCACGCCGGGGTTCATGCCATTCCTGCGTCAGGGGTCGAACTATCGCTACGAGACGGTGCCGCAGAAGGGGCTGAACGGCCGGCGCGGGTATCAGCCGCGCGGACGCGGCCTCGGCGGGTCGTCGGCCATCAACGCCATGATCTACATCCGCGGCCACCGCTGGGACTATGACAACTGGGCCGCCATGGGGTGCACCGGCTGGGCCTATGACGATGTCCTGCCTGTCTTCAAGCGCGCCGAACACAATGTGCGCGGCGCCGATGCCTTCCACGGCGCCAGCGGCCCCCTGTGGGTGTCCGACCAGCTGTGGCCCAACCCCGCCAGCATCGCCTTCGTCGAAGCGGCCGCTTCGCTCCAGCTCGGCCGCAACACCGACTTCAACGGCGAGCGGCAGGAGGGCTTCGGCCTCTACCAAGTGACGCAGCGCGACGGCGAGCGGTGGTCGGCCGCGCGCGCCTATCTCGACCCGCTGCGCCGGCAGCGCAATCTCGACGTGCGCATCGGCGTCTGCGTCCAGCGCATCCTGTTCGAGGAGGGCCGCGCCGTCGGCGTCATCTATGCCGTGGCCGGCAAGGAGCGCACCGTGCGGGCCCGCGGCGGCGTGGTGCTGAGCGGCGGCGCCTTCAACTCGCCCCAGCTGCTCATGCTCTCCGGCATCGGCCCGGCCGCGCATCTGCAGGAGCACGGGATCGCCGTTCTCGCCGATCGGGCGGCGGTGGGCGAAAACCTGCAGGACCACATCGACTACGTCTCCTCGTGGGAGAGCCGTTCGGACGTGCCGATCGGCGACAGCCGCGCCGGCACCCTGCGCATGGCCAGGGCGATCTGGGAACACCGGCGCAAGCGCACCGGCATCATGACCACTCCCTATGCCGAGAGCGGCGGCTTCGCCCGCGTCATGCCCGGCGTGCCGGCGCCCGACGTGCAGTGGCATTTCGTGCCCGCCATGCTCGAGGACCATGGCCGCACCAAGGTCAAGGGACACGGGGTCAGCCTGCACGCCTGCGTTCTGCGGCCCGAGAGCCGGGGCACCGTGCGCCTGCAGTCGAAGCGGGCCGAGGACGGACCGCTGATCGATCCCAACTTCCTCGACGACGAGCGGGACATGGCCACCCTGCGCGCCGGGGTGCGCCTGTCCCACCGCATCGCCGCGTCCCCTCCGCTCAGCCATCTCGGCCTCACCGACCGCTACCCGGTCGACCTCGCCGACGATGACGCTCTCGACAGCCTCATCCGCAGCCGTGCGGACACCGTGTACCATCCGGTCGGCACCTGCCGCATGGGCGGCGATGCGGACGCGGTGGTGGATCCCAAGCTGCGGGTGCGCGGGGTGGAGCGCCTGTGGGTCGCCGATGCGAGCATCATGCCCAGGCTCGTCAGCGGCAACACCAACGCCCCGTCCATCATGATCGGCGAACGCTGCGCCGATTTCGTGCGCGAGGCGCTGGGGGCATGACCGCCGGGGACGGCGACGCTCCGCCTAGCGGCGCTTCGCCTCACCCGGCGGTGCTTTCCACCCGCGCCCACACCGGGAGGTGATCGCTCGCGACCGTCGCCAGCGCGCTGTGGTGCGCGCGGGCCTCGGCGACGGTGAAACCTTCGTTGCAGATGATCCGGTCGAGCTGCGCCAGCGGGCGGCGGCTCGGATAGCTGGCTCCCGTCGGCGCCATGTGCCAGCCGCCCTCGCCCGGCAGGTCGAACTCCTGCATCGCGCCCGTCTGCCGACCCCACTGGTTGAAGTCGCCCATCAGGATGCAGGGCAGGCCATGGTCAAGCTCGTCGCAGCGGCGCAGCAGCGCGCGCACCTGGTCGCGGCGGCGCAGCCCCGACAGGTCGAGGTGGACGCCGATGACGCAGAAGCGGACCCCGTGCGCCTCCAGCACCGCCATCGCCGCGCCGCGCGGCTCCAGCGTCGGCAGGTCGAGCGCATGGGCTTCCAGCACCTCGATGTGCCGCCGCACCAGCAGGGCATTGCCATGCCAGCCGATCGAGCGCGGGCGTTTTGCCACCGGCACGACCTTCCACGGCGTGTCGTCGAGGAGCGCCCGCGGCAGGACGCTGGCCCGCTCTCCGAGACGCAGATCGGCTTCCTGCAGCGCAAAGACATCGGCATTCACCTCGCGCAGCACGGTGATGATGCGGTCCGCGTCCCGGCGGCGGTCGAGACCCACCCCCTTGTGGATGTTGTAGCTCGCAACCGTGAGCGTCGTCATCGGTCCGCTGAGAGAAACGCGTTCACGGTGCTCATGAATCTGTCGAACTGATCATGGTGCAGCCAGTGCCCGGCGTTTTCGAATTCGATCACCTGTGCGTCGCGGAAGTGCGAGATCCGGCCGTCCTTGGCCGGGTTCGAGGCCCAGCTGTTCGCCCCGTAGAGCAGCAGGGTGGGGCACGTGATCGCCGCCCACATCGTCTCGACGCACACCTGCTCGGAGGCGCCGATCGCCCACACGTTGAGGTGCGGGTCGAACTTCCACGAAAAGGTGCCGTCCTCGTTGCGGTTCACGCCGTGCACGGTGAGGTGCCGGGCCTGATCCTCGGTGAGGTAGTTGTTCTCCTCGATCATGCGGGCAAAAGCGTCCTCGATGGTCGCGTATTTGCGCACGCTGCGCCCGGACGCGCGCCGTTTCTTCTCGATCCATTCGCGGGCGCGCACGGGGAACGGCTGCTGCTCCTGCTCGGCGAGCAGCTTGGGCGACGGGCCGAGACCTTCGATCGCCACGATCCGCCGCACCATCTCGGGATAGATCCCGGCATAGCGCAGGGCGACGTTGCCGCCCATCGAGTGGCTGATGATCGTCACCGGGCCCGCGCCCAGCTGGTGCACGAGCTGCGCGAGGTCGTAGACCATGTCCTGCACCTGGTAGACGCCGTCCGACACCCAGTCGCTGTCGCCGTGGCCGCGGTGGTCCAGCGCGACCACATGCCATTCGTCCCGCAGCGCCAGCGCCGTCCAGTCCCACGAGCGGCAGTGATCCTTGCCCCCGTGGACCAGCACCAGCGTCGGCTTCACCGAGCCGTCGGGGCGCAGCCGCCCCCAGTCGACGTAGTGCAGCCTCAGCCGCTGCGACACGAAGCTTTGCGACGTGGGGCCGATCAGTTCCATCTCTACCGCTCCTTGATCGCGCTGAACCGAAGCTCGGGGTTCTTTTCTGCCTGGTAGTTCACGTCCCACAGGCTCTTGGCGAGGAACACCGGATCGCCGTCGCGGTCGCGGGCGACATTGGCGCGGTTGATGGCGGTGAAGGCGGCAAGCGCGGCCGCGTCCCCCCCGATCCAGCGCGCGGTGGCAAACGGCGCCGGTTCCAGCACCGCTTCGACCTTGTATTCGGCTTCGAGCCGGCTCACGAGCACCTCGAGCTGCAGCTGCCCCACCACGCCGACAATCGCCTGCGCCCCGATTTCCGGGCGGAACACCTGGATGACGCCTTCCTCGCTGAGATCGTCGAGCGCCTTGCGAAGCTGCTTGGTCTTGGTCGGATCCCTGAGCTGAACCCGCCGCAGGATCTCGGGCGCAAAGTTCGGCAGACCGGTGAACCGGACCTCGTTGCGCTCCGACAGGGTGTCCCCGACCCTCAGCGTCCCGTGATTGGGGATGCCGATGATGTCGCCCGCCTCCGCCGTGTCGGCCACTTCGCGGTCCTGGGCGAAGAACAGGATCGGCGAATGCACCGCGATCGGCTTGCCAAGGCCCGAAGGCGTCAGCTTCATCCCGCGCCGGAACGTGCCCGACACCTGTCGCATGAAGGCGATCCGGTCGCGGTGATTGGGGTCCATGTTCGCCTGGACCTTGAAGATGAAGCCGGTCACCTCCGGTCGGGCGGGATCGACCGGCCCGTCGCTGCTCGGCTGCGGACGCGGCGGTGGCGCGTGGGTCGCGAGGGCATCGATCAGTTCCTCCACGCCGAAGTTCTTGAGCGCCGAGCCGAAATACACCGGGGTCAGATCGCCCGCGCGGTATGCCGCAAGGTCGAGTTCCGGATAGCCGACACGGCCAAGCTCGACCTCTTCCGCAAACCTGTCCGGCACGTCCGCGCGGTCGCGGCGGCCGGCGAATTCGCGCGAAGGACCGTCGGGCCGGGCAATGGTGCCGCTGGCGAAGTCGAGCACGCCCTCGAAGGTGCCGCCCATGCCGAGCGGCCAGCTCTGCGGGCTGACATCGAGCTGGAGCAGGTCGGCGATCTCGTCGAGGAGATCGAACACGGCCCGCCCCTCGCGGTCGACCTTGTTGACGAAGGTGATGATCGGCACGTTGCGCAGGCGGCAGACCTCGAACAGCTTGCGCGTCTGCGGCTCGATGCCCTTGGCGGCGTCGATCACCATTACCGCCGAATCGACCGCGGTCAGCGTCCGGTAGGTGTCCTCGGAAAAATCCTCGTGGCCCGGCGTGTCGAGCAGGTTGAAGGTGATCCCGTTGCGCGCGAAGGTCATGACCGAACTGGTGACGGAGATGCCGCGCTGCTGCTCGATCTTCATCCAATCGGACCGTGCCCGGCGCGCCGCGCCGCGCGCCTTGACCTCGCCCGCCAGGTGGATGGCTCCGCCCTGCAGCAGCAGCTTCTCGGTCAGCGTGGTCTTGCCGGCGTCGGGATGCGAGATGATGGCAAAGGTGCGGCGATTGGCGAAGGTCGTGTCGGACATGGAACCGCGCCCTTAGCCGCCGCCGCCGGCGCCGTCCATGCGAGGCGCGGGGGGACCGCCGGCGCGTCGGCGCAGAGCCGCGTGGCCGCAAGGGCGCAGGCGAGCCACACCGCCATCCCCCCCAGGATGTCCGTCAGATAATGCCCGCCCATCGGCACGGTGGACACGATGGTGAGCGCCGCCCACGCGGTTGCCGGCCAGCGCAGGCGGGTGCCGGCAAAGCCCTGCGCCGCCAGCAGCGCCATCACCGTGTGGAAGGAGGGAAAGCAGACGATCCCCTCGAGGTCGTCGGGCCGCACCAGCAGCTCGCCTCCAAGGTAGAACCGTTCGAACGCCGCCAGCGCGTAGGTGCCCGCCCCGTGCGGCAGGCCCGCGCCCTGCAGCGTCTCGAGGCCCAGCATCGCCGCTGCACCGCGCGCCGGGAAAAGAAGCGAAAGCGCAGCCGTCGCCTGCATCGCCAGCATGGCCGTGCCGAACAGCGCCCACAGCCCCTGGCGGTGACCGCGCGCGAGGTGCCAGACGACAGCCGCCACGCACAGCATGGCTGACAGGTCGTAGGCCCGGAACAGCGCCGCCGACGCCCAGGGACGCGCAGCCACGGCATGCGTGGCGGCGGCCACGTCGATGCCAAGGCGGGAATCGGCAGCGAGGAGCGCCGTGTCGGCCAGCGGCAGACCGAGCCTGAGCCCGAGGCACGCCACCAGCCCGCACAGCAGCGTCCCGCTGGTGAACAGCGCCCCGGCAAGCGCCGCATCCCCAAGCCGCCAGTGGAGCATGCGGAACCGGCACCATCCGGCCACCCCGCCCAGCCCGAGGCCGAGCAGCGCCAGCGGCAGGAACTCGGCCGACAGGCGCTGCCCGGTCGTGGACAGGATCAGCACCAGCAGCGCGGCGCTCAATGCCTGTGCGACGAGGACAGCGGCCAGCACGCGTCGTCCCGCCGTGCTGGTCGTCGTGGCACGCGGTGGCAGGAGCACGGCGCCATGGGGATCCGCGGTGGCACGCCTCATGAGGCCAGCACATGCCCCCGCCATGCTTGCCAGCGGGTAAATGTGTCGGGACGGCCCCGTTCAGCCCGGCGTGCGCGCCACCTGGAATCCGGCCCAGCTCTGGCTGACCGGCATCAGCTCCAGCGTGTTGACGTTGAGATGCGGCGGCAGCTCGGCGATCCAGCGGATGGTGGCGGCGATGTCCTGCGCGGTCATCGGCTCGGCGCCTTCGTAAAGGCGGCGATGCGCCTCCGCATTGCCGCCGGTGCGCACCAGGGTGAATTCCGTCTCCACCATGCCCGGCTCGACCGAGGTGACGCGCACGCCCGTGCCGTGCAGGTCGCAGCGCAGGTTCAGCGTGAACTGCCGCACGAACGCCTTGGTCGCGCCATAGACGTTGCCGCCCGTGTAGGGCGTCGTCGCCGCCACCGACGACACGTTGATGATCGCGCCGCGCCGGGCGATGAGCTGCGGCAGCAGCGCGTGGGTGAGCGCGACCAGAGCGGTGACGTTGGTGTCGATCATCGTGCGCCAGTCCGACAGCGCACAGTCCTGTGCCGGCGCCGTGCCGAGCGCGAGGCCGGCGTTGTTGACCAGCAGGTCGATGTCCGCGAACGCCCCGGAAAGGGCGCCGAGCGCCGCCTCGCGGCCGGCGTCGTCGCGCATGTCGAACGCGGCGGCGCGGAAGCGGTCCTCGCCGTGGATCCGTTCAAGTTCGGCCAGCCGTTCGGCCCGCCGGCCCGTGCCCACCACCCGCCAGCCGCCGCCGATGAGGGCGTCCACGCAGGCGCGGCCGATCCCGGCCGTGGCGCCCGTCACGAGTGCCGTTTTCATGCGCGCAGTTCCCCGCCGAGCCGAGCCGCGGCCGCAACGATGCGATCGGACACACCCTTCAAGTCCGCTTCGGTGAAACTCTTCTCCCCCGGCTGCAGCGTCACCTCGATTGCCAGGGACTTGTGCCCGTCCGGAACGCCCTGTCCGGTGAAGACGTCGAAAACCCGCGCGTCCACGATCGCGCTCCTGTCGGCGCCGCGGACGGCGCGCACGAGGTCGGCTGCGGGAAGATCAAGGGGAACCAGAAACGCGAAATCGCGTGCCACGGATTGCAGCGCCGCCGGCACATAGGGCGGGCGGGCGAAACCGGCGCTCTTCCTCGCCGGCAGGGCATCCAGATGGAGTTCCGCCGCGACCACGGGTCCACCGATGTCGAAGGCCTTCAGCGTGGCCGGGTGCAGGGCTCCGAACCGGGCCAGCACCGTCTTGGGACCGAGCCGCAGGGTGGCCGACTGGCCGGGATGGAACTGCGGCCCCGCCTCGCCCATCACCTGCAGGTTGCCGACCGGCGCGCCGGCGAGCGCGAGCAGCGCCAGCGCCTCGGCCTTGGCGTCGAAGGCGTCGAACGCTTCGGCCTTGCCGTGCCGCCACCCGCGCGGGCGACGCTCGCCGGCCAGCAGCAGGCCGAGCGTAGGGCGTTCGTCGCTGAGGCCATCGGCCGCGCGGGCATAGCGGCGTCCCAGCTCGAACAGGCGGATGCTGTCGATCCCGCGGTCGGCGTTGCGCTTGGCAGCCATCAGCAGGCCGGGAAGAAGCGAGGGGCGCATCACCTTCAGGTCCTCGCTGATCGGGTTCTCCAGCGTCCACAGCGACGCTCCTTCCGGAGCGAAGCGGTCGGCTTGCGCGCGCGGGAGAAACGACCAGGTCACCGCCTCGTGAAGGCCGCGGGCGGCAGCCGCCCGGCGCAGGCGCCGTTCGGTCGCCTGAAGCGGCGTCGCGGTCGGCCTGGCGACGCCCTCGGCGCGCGGCAGGGCGACGCTCGCCACACGGTCGAGGCCGTGGATGCGGACGACCTCCTCCACCAGATCGGCCGCGCCTTCGATGTCATGGCGCCGTGGCGGCACGGTGACGCGCCAGTCCTCGGCGACGCGGAAGTCCAGCGCCTCGAGGATCCGGCGCTGCTCGGCTTCGGGCACACTGACCCCGCCCAGCCGCTGCGTCAGCGCGGGGTCGAAGGCGACCGCCTGCGGCTGATCCGGCGGCGTGCCGGCGCGCACGACGGCGCTCGCCTCGCCGCCACAGCTTCGCAGCACGAGATCGGTCAGGAGCGCCATGCCCGCATCCAGGAAGGCCGGGTCGACGCCGCGCTCGAAGCGTGTGCGGGCATCCGATGTCAGCCCCAGCCGCCGTCCGGTCATTCCCACCCGCGCGGGGTCGAAATAGGCGATCTCGAGCAGCACATCGGTGGTCGCCTCGGTGACGCCGGAATGCTCGCCCCCCATGATGCCGGCAATGTCGTGCACGCGCTGCGCATCGGCGATGACCGTCATCTCCCCGTCGAGCGCGTAGGTGCGCCCGTTCAGCGCCTCCACCTGCTCGCCGGGCTGCGCCCGCCGCGCCGTCACCGCGCCCGACAGCCTGGCCAGATCATAGGCATGGGCAGGGCGGCCGTAGGCGAGCATCAGGTAATTGGTCGCATCCACCACGGCGTTGATCGGCCGCTGCCCGGCGGCCAGCAGGCGGCGCTGGAGCCAGTCGGGGGACGCGCGGTTGGCGATGCCGCGGACCACGCGGCCGTAGAACGCCGGGCAACCCTCGGCGTCGTCCGCGCGGATCTCGACCGGACAGGCGAAGCTGTCCGCCACCTTGGGCACGGCGAGCGGCCGCAGCGCACCCGCGCCCGCCGCCGCCAGATCACGTGCGATCCCCAGCACCCCCATACAGTCGGGCCTATTCGGGGTGACGGCCACGTCGAACACGGGGGAGGCGTCCTGATAGTCGGCGAAGCTGGCGCCGACGGGAGCATCTGCGGGCAGCTCGATGATCCCGTCATGCTCGTCCCCGAGGTCGAGCTCGCGGACGGAGCACATCATGCCGTGCGACTCGACACCCCGGATGGCGCTGCGGCGCAGCTCCATCCCGCTTGCCGGCACCACCGCTCCGGGCAGCCCCAGAACGCCCAGCATTCCGGCGCGCGCGTTGGGCGCGCCGCAGACAACCTGCAGCGGCTCCCCGTCCCCGGCGTCCACGGTCAGCACCTGCAGCTTGTCCGCCTGCGGATGCCTCTGCGCCGTCAGCACGCGGGCCACGCGAAAGCCGCGCAGCCGGTCGGCGGGATCGTCCACACTCTCGACCTCGTGCCCGATCCGGTTCAGCGTCCGGGCGATCTCCTGCGCCGACGCGTCCGTGTCGAGAAAGGCGCGCAGCCATTCGAGCGAGAACCTCATGCCCGTGCTCCGATGCCGGCCGAAAGCGACGGCTGGGCGAACGGGCCGAACCCGTAGTGCCGCAGCCAGCGCAGATCGCCGTCGAAGAACGCGCGCAGATCGTCCATGCCGTATTTCAGCATCGCCAGCCGGTCGACCCCCAGCCCGAACGCGAACCCCTGATAGACATCCGGGTCCACTCCGGCGGATTCGAGCACCCGGCGGTTGACCATCCCGCTGCCCAGCAGCTCCATCCAGCCATGCCCTGGCGCATCGCCGTCGCCGCCCAGCACGCGCACCGGTCCCCTCGGCCCGTCCTCCAGCGCAAAGCCGACATCGACCTCGACGCTCGGCTCGGTGAAAGGAAAATAGGACGGACGCAGGCGCAGCACGAGGTCGTTGCGCTCGAAAAAGGCACGCAGGAACGTCTCCAGCGTCCATTTCAGATGGCCGAGGTGGATGCCGCGGTCGATGACCAGCCCCTCGACCTGATGGAACATCGGCGTGTGGGTGGCGTCGCTGTCCGAGCGATAGACGCGGCCGGGCGCGATCAGGCGGAGCGGCGCCCCCTGTTCCATCATCGCCCGGATCTGCACGGGCGAGGTGTGGGTGCGCAGCAGCATCCGTCGGCCCCGCGGTCCCGTATCGGGGAAGTAGAACGTGTCGTGCATGGCCCGGGCCGGGTGCGTTTCGGCCATGTTCAGCGCGGTGAAGTTGTGCCAGTCGTCCTCGATCTCGGGACCGGAGGCGACGGTGAAGCCCAGGTCGGCGAAGATCTCCGCCAGCTCGTCCATGACCTGGCTGACGGGGTGCACGGTGCCAAGCGGCTGTTCGGGCGCGGGCAGCGTCAGGTCGAGATGCTCGGCCGCAAGCCGCCGTTCCAGCGCCTCGGCCTCCAGCGCCTCCTTGCGCTCTTCGATCGCGGCGGCGATCCGGGTCCGCATGCCCTGGATGCGCGGCGCCTCGGCCTGCCGGGCCTCGGGCGTCATCGCGCCCAGTGTCTTCATGAGCTGGCTGACCCAGCCCTGCTTGCCCAGCGCCTCGATGCGGATCGCCTCCACCTGCGCCGGCGCTTGCGCCTGGCGCAACCGGTCAAGGGTGTCGGCCACGCGTTGGTCGTGTTCGGTGGTCATGCGCGGCTCGTTAGGCGGCACAAACGGAAAGCGCCACCCCCGTCGGGCGGGGATGGCGCCGGCATCCGGGAGTGGCTGAGGATCAGGCCGCCTGCGGCAGCGCGCCCTTGGCCTGCTGGATGATCGCGGTGAAGGCCGCGCCCTCGTTCATCGCCAGATCGGCCATCACCTTGCGGTCGAGCTCGATGCCGGCAAGCTTTGCGCCGTGGATGAACTGCGAATAGGTCAGGCCTTCGGCACGCACGGCGGCGTTGATCCGCTGGATCCACAGGGCGCGGAAGGTGCGCTTCTTCACCTTGCGGTCCCGATAGGCGTACTGCCCGGCCTTCTCCACCGCCTGCCGCGCGACGCGGATGGTGTTCTTGCGCCGGCCCCGATAGCCCTTGGCCTGATCGAGGATCCGCTTGTGCTTGGCGCGCGTCGTGACGCCGCGTTTGATGCGTGGCATGGTGCGCTTCTCCTTACTTCAGGCCGTAGGGCGCCCACAGGCGCACATGGCCCGCGTCGCTGTCGGACAGCACCTTGGTGCCGCGCTGCTGACGGATGTACTTGGCGTTGTGGCTGATCAGCCGGTGGCGCTTGCCCGCCACACCGTGCTTGACCTTGCCGGTCGCGGTGAACTTGAAGCGTTTCTTGACGCCGCTCTTGGTCTTGAGCTTGGGCATTTCGGTCTCCTTGTCACAGGGACACGTTCGCGGCCAGCCATGGCAGCCCTGGTGGCCAGGCCGGCGGATCATCACGTGTCGGTGAAGCTGGCGCGCCTAGCGCAGGACGCGCGCGGACGCAAGACGGCCAGAAGTGGCCGGTCAGAAATGGCCGGTCAGAAATGGGATGTGTACCCCCCGTCGATGCTCAGCGTCTGGCCGGTGATGTAGGCCGCCTCGTCGCCGGCGAGGAAAGCGACCGCGCCGGCGATCTCGTCGGGTCGTCCCCACCGCCCGAGCGCCGTGCGCCGCCGCAGGTGCTCGGCCACGGCCGGATCGCTCACCATGGCGTGATTCGCCTCCGTGGCGAAGAAGCCGGGCGCCACCGCGTTGACGGTGATCCGGGCGCCGCCCAGTTCCGCGGCCAGAGCCCGGGTCAGCGCGGCCAGCGCACCCTTGGACGCGGTGTAAGCGGCATCGCCGCCGCGCGCAATGTCGGCGGCGATGGAGGTGATGTTGACGATGCGGCCCTGCCCGCGCGCCGCGAGCAGGGGCGCGGCCCGGCGGGCAAGGTCGAAAGGCGCGACCAGGTTCACCTCCATCAGCGCGCGGACCGCCGCCCGGTCCAGCACTTCCAGTTGGCGCCGGTCGCGCTGTCCCGCATTGTTGACGAGGATGTCGAGCCCGCCCTCCGCCAGCCGGTCGAACGCCCGCGCGGTCGCCCGATCGTCGGCGATGTCGAAGGCAAGCGGACGCGCCCGCCTGCCAACCGCGTCCGCGGCGCGCGCCAGCGCGGCCTCGTCGCGCCCGTTCAGCCAGACCGCCGCCCCTTCGGCGGCAAGGCGCCGCGCGATCGCCAGTCCGAGGCCCCGGCCCGCGCCCGTCACCAGCGCCACCCGCCCGCTCAGCGCTCCGCCCTCAGCCATGGCCGTGCAGCGCCTCCAGCACGTCGTCGAGCCGCGCCGGGTCGCCAAGTGCCAGCACCTCGCCTCCCGAGCCCGCGTGCAGCGGCTCTCCGGCCCAGTCGCACATGACGCCGCCCGCGCCCTCCACCACCGGCACGAGCGCGGCAAAATCGTGCAGCTTCAACCCGGCTTCGCAGACGATGTCGAGATGCCCTCCGGCAAGCAGCCCGTAATTGTAGCAGTCGCCGCCCATCATCATCCGCCGGTGGTCGGTCGCCCCCGCCAGGGCCATGAACCGGCTGCCCTGCTCGACGGTAAAATAGTGCGGACCGGTCGTGGCGACCGTTGCCTCCGCCAGTGCGGCGCATCCGCGGGTGCGAACCGGCTGCCCGTTGAAGGTGGTGGGCCGTCCCGCAACGCCCACCCACCGCTCCCCCAGAACCGGCTGATCGATGACGCCGAGCACCGGAAAGCCGTCGTCGAGCAGGGCGATGAGCGTGCCGAAGATCGGCCGGCCGGCAAGGAAGCTCACCGTGCCGTCGATCGGATCGAGCACCCATTGCCGCCGCGACTTTCCCTCGCGCGGCCCGAACTCCTCGCCGTGCACCCCGTCCTGCGGATATTCGGCGGCCAGGATCGCGCGCATGGCCTGCTCCGCATTGCGGTCGGCGGCGGTGACGGGCGAGGCATCCGCCTTCCGCTCGGCGGTCGCCGCACGGAACAGCGGACGGATCGCCGCGCCGGCCGCGTCTGCGAGGCGGTGGGCCACGGCGACTTCGGCGGCGAGCCTCAAGGCCGGGCCGCTCCCTCGTCCAGCCACCGTCCAGCGGAAGGGCGGGTCATCCGGCCTGCCGCTCAGTCGAACAGGCTGGACACGGAGGTCTCGTCGGCGATCCGGTGGATCGCCTCGCCGAGCATCGGTGCCATGGTCAGGATTCGGATCCGCTGCGACGCCTTGACGATCTCGGTCGGCTCGATGGTGTCGGTGATGACGAGTTCCGCCAGGGCCGAGCCGTCCACCCGCGCGACCGCGCCGCCGGACAGGACGCCGTGGGTGATGTAGGCGGCGACGCTCTGGGCGCCGTTGTCGAGCAGCGCCTGCGCCGCGTTCACCAGCGTCCCCCCTGAATCGACGATGTCGTCGATCAGGATGCAGTGCCGTCCCTCGACCGAGCCGATGATGTTCATCACCTCCGATTCGCCAGGCCGGTCACGACGCTTGTCCACAATGGCCAGCGGGGCGTTGTCGAGACGCTTGGCCAGCGCCCGCGCCCGCACAACTCCGCCCACGTCGGGAGAGACCACCATCAGATCCCGTCCGTCGTACCGTGCCTGGATGTCGGCCGCCATCACCGGCGCCGCGTAGAGATTGTCGGTCGGAATGTCGAAGAAGCCCTGGATCTGCCCGGCGTGCAGGTCGACCGACAGCACCCGGTCGGCGCCGGCTTCGGTGATGAGATTGGCCACCAGCTTGGCGCTGATTGGCGTGCGCGGACCCGGCTTGCGGTCCTGCCGCGCATAGCCGAAATAGGGCACCACCGCCGTGATCCGCCGGGCCGACGCGCGCCGCAGCGCATCGATGCAGATCAGCAGCTCCATCAGATTGTCATTGGCCGGATAGCTGGTCGACTGCACCACGAACACGTCCTCGCCGCGCACGTTCTCGTGCACCTCGACGAAGATCTCCTCGTCCGCGAACCGGCGCACGGAGACATCCGTGAGCGGTGTTTCGAGATAGGCGGCGATGTCCCGGGCGAGCGGGAGGTTCGAATTGGCGGCGAGGATCTTCATGGCGCGGGTGCTGCTCTCCTGTAGGCGGACGGCGGCATCACCGCACCCGGTGCTCGCCGCGGATCCAGCGGACCGTGCCGCTCGAGGCGCGCATCACCACAGATTCGGTCGTCATCCGGCCGTCGCGCCGGTGCTTCACCCCCTCCAGCAGCGACCCGGAGGTCACGCCGGTGGCGGCAAAGATGCAGTCGCCGCGCGCCAGGTCGTCCCGGGTGTAGATCCGGTCGAGGTCTTCGATGCCCCATTTGCGCGCCCGGGCCCGTTCCTCGTCGTTGCGGAACAGGAGGCGCCCCTGGAACTGCCCTCCGACACACCGCAGGGCCGCGGCAGCCAGCACCCCTTCGGGCGCGCCGCCCGAGCCCATGTAGAGATCGATAGTGGTGTCCTCGTCCGTCACCGCGATGACACCGGCCACATCGCCATCGCCGATCAGCACCACCCCGCAGCCAAGCGCGCGCAGCTCGGCGATCAGCTCGGCATGGCGCGGTCGGTCGAGCACGCAGACCATGATCTCCGCCGGCTCCACCCCCTTGGCCGCCGCCACCGCGCGCACATTCTCCGACGGCGATTTCGCCAGATCGATAATCCCCTCGGGGTAGCCCGGACCCACGGCGATCTTGTCCATGTACACGTCCGGCGCGTTCAGGAGGCACCCTTCCTCCGCCGCCGCCAGCACGGCCAGCGCGTTGGGGCCCGCCTTGGCGGTGATGGTGGTCCCCTCCAGCGGGTCGAGCGCGATGTCGATCCTGGGACCGGTTCCGGGCGCCCCTCCGACCTTCTCGCCGATGAACAGCATCGGCGCCTCGTCGCGCTCGCCCTCGCCGATCACCACCGTCCCGTCGATTTCGAGCGTGTCGAACGCGCGCCGCATGGCCTCCACCGCCGCGGCATCGGCGGCCTTCTCGTCCCCCCGGCCGATCAGCTTCGACGCGGCGATCGCCGCCGCCTCCGTCACCCGCACCATCTCCAGCACCAGCACCCGGTCAAGCGGGCTGCCGCCCCCCTTGTCGTTCATGGTCATCTCAGGTTCAGTCCCCGTGGTTGTGTGTGGTCGCCACTAGAAGGGGGCAGGCGCAATGTCGAGCGCAGCGCGAAGTGTGGTCGGGCTGCTCATGGCCGCGATCGCAGGCCCGCTCGGCGCCGAACCGCCGCCGGGCAGCGCCGACCATGCGCTCGCGGCGGCGCGCGCGGCCTACGGTCCGGCGCCAGAATCCGAGCCCTGCACCGCACAGGAAGAAGCCGCCATCATCACCGGCGAGATCGTGGTGTGCCGCCGCCGCGCCACCGAGGAGCACCGGCTGCGCGGCGCGGACGAGGCGCGGCGGCGCCACGCGGCGGCCACCATGGATGCGGGCGATCCGCGTGCGCCCGACCCGGGTCCGCCGCCCTGCCGGCGCGGCGCGCCGGGCTGCGTCCACTTCGGCCGCGTGCCGCCCCGGATCTTCGCCATCGATGTGACCGCGCTGCCCGAAGCGCCGCCGGGCTCGGATGCCGACCGCATCGCCCGCGGACTGGCGCCACAGGGTTTGGACGCCGCCGCCCCGCCCTAGGCGCGCGTGCGGTCGCAGGCGCCCAGCTGCTCCAGCACCAGCGCGTAATCCGCCACGGCCTGGCGCCGCGCCGCCGGGTCGCGGGCAAGGTCCGCCTCCTCGGGCAAGGTCCGCGGCAGACCGCAGGCGAGCCGGTACCATGCCAGCGTCTCGCGACCGGGGGCAGCGGCCGACTGATCGACAAGCTCGCTCCACGACACGCCCCAGCGCGGCGCCTGACCCGGCCGGCGCACCACGGTCAGCGACGCGGGCCGGCCGTCGGCGGTGCGCAGGAAGATCTGTGTCTCCGATTCGCCGACGAGGTTGCCGGGGATGGACAGCACGTCCTCGATCCCGGTGATCACCGGCGGCCGGTCAGGCGCAAGCAGCGCGGCGAGCACCGGGCGCAGCCGCTGTTCCAGCGCCGGCGTGGCGGCCAGCTGAGCATCGGGCGCAACCAGCTGGAGTTCGTCCGGGCGGCCGGGCACGAGGCGCGCGAAGACGACCACGCTTTGCCGGCGCAGGCGCGGCGCCCGCCCCCGTGCGTCGCGCGGCACGTCGGCCAGCCACCGCAGCCGCGCCCCCACCGGCGCCGTGCCGGCAATCAGCGCCTCCGTGTCGCCTTCGAGGAAGAGCCGCGCCTGTCCGGGAGCAAGGCCCATGGCGCGGTCGCCGCGCACCTCGGCTTGGCGCCGCACGGTCAGGCGCACCACCACGTCCGCCGCTTCCGCGAGGGAGACGAGATCCGCGAAAGTCGGCTCGGCGGCTGTCACCGGCGCATTCGCGCCCGCGGTCGGGCGGCCGGACGGCTGGGCTGCGGCCGCGGACGGCAGAAGGGCGAGCATGCCGGCCATCACCAGCGCCGCCCCGCGCCTTGCGCCGCCCTTCACCCCTGCTCCCGCCACTGCTCTCTCCTCTTGCTTCATGCTGCGTTCACCCCTTGCCCGGTGAACATGCTCCCGTCTCCAGTGGAGCGGCCGGTGCGTGAACCGGGCTTGAACCTCTTTAGCGTTTGCGCTGCCAAACCGCGCCCGCTAAGGCAGCGACGGCGGGCGCGGATCCCATCCGGCACCCGCGGCGGGGGTTGGTCCGATGCGGAACAACCGAGCTGCTTCGTTGCTTCTCCTGTTGGAATTTCGGGAAAGCTGATGGATAATGCAATCGCAGGATGATCGACATCCGGCGGTGTGATCAACGAAGGCTGGCCCGGCCGGCCTCTTGACGGAGTGATGCGACCGAATGGCCTATGCCGACCAACAGATGAGTTCCAATCGCATCATTGCGATCATCATTGTTGTGCTTGTTCACCTCGGCGTCGGTTACGTGCTCGTCACCGGTCTGGCCTATCAGGCCGTGACCAAGGCGATCGAGCGGGTGACCACGGTGGACGTGACCGAACCGCCGCCGCCGCCGGAGGAACCGCCGCCACCGCCGCCGGAAAACATCCCGGCCGCTCCGCCGCCGCCGGTGGCCGTGCCGCCGCCGATCAACGTGTCGACCCGTCCGCCGGACATCCGCACGACCACCACGATTCCGCCTCCGGCTCCGCCCGCAGTCTTCATTCCGCCGCCGGCCCCTCCCGGACCGGCGCCGGCGCCGCCGCCGCCCCCACCCCCGCCGCCTCCGCCGCCAGCTCCGTCACAGGCGCGTCCGGCCACGCCGCAGGGCCAGTCGGGATGGGCGCGTCGCATTCAGGACAACTATCCCAGCCGGGCGCTCAACGAAGGCACGCAGGGACGCGTCGGTGTGACCGTCACCGTCACGCCGCAGGGCCGGGCCGCCAACTGCCAGGTCACCAGCTCGAGCGGGTCAAGCATTCTCGACCAGGCGGCCTGCCGCGGGATGGAACAGTATGCCCGCTTCAACCCGGCACTCGACCGCGACGGAAACCCGACCGAGGGGCGCTACACCACCACCATCGTCTACCAGATCAACTAATCGTTCCACTTGACCGCGAAAGCGGGTCTGCACGTTCAAGAAAAGGATTTCGCAATGGTTTGGAACCTCATCGCAGCGGCCGCGACGGATGCGCCGGTCAACCAGTTCGGCTTCTGGGAGGCCATGGAACAGGGCGGCGCCATCGCCTGGTTCATCTTCGGCGTGCTGGTGATCATGTCCGTCGGTTCGTTCTACATCCTCATCACCAAGCTGCTCGAGCAGAACAAGGTCATGCGGCAGTACAACGACGTCCGCGGCAACTTCTGGCGTGCCAGCTCCCTGGAAGAGGGCGCCCGCAAGCTCGAGGACAACAGCGCTTGGCGCCAGCTTGCCGACGACGCGATCGCGGCGAAGAAGGACCACGGCAAGATGACCGACGACGTCGAGGCCCATGACTGGCTGCACGGGTCCATGGTGCGGTCGGAGTCCTCGATCATGGCCAAGCTGTCGCAGGGGCTGCCGTTCCTCGCCTCGGTCGGTGCGACCGCGCCGTTCATCGGGCTGCTGGGCACGGTGATCGGGATCTACCGCGCGCTGATCAACATCGGCCTCGCCGGCAGCGCCTCCATCGACCGCGTCGCCGGTCCGGTGGGCGAGGCGCTCATCATGACCGCCATCGGCCTGTTCGTGGCGGTGCCGGCGGTGCTCGCCTACAACTGGCTGCAGAGCCGCAACAAGCGGATCCAGGCCATGCTCAGCGGCTTCTCCAACGACCTGATGGCGAACATCACCTCGAACGGTGCGGTGAAGCCGGCCGTGGCCGCGGCCCCGGCCGCCGCCAAGGCGGGCGCCACCACCAAGCCCGCGACGGCTCCCGTCAGCGGCCGCCCGGCTCCGGCCGGCTCGGCGGCGGCCGCGGGGTCGACCACCGCGGGTGCGGCTGGGGGCGCCACGGCGGGGATGACCTCGACCACCAACACGCCGCCCAAGCGCTGAGCGGTGAGGCCGGGAGGTGGCGGACGCGACCGTCCGGTTCATCGCCCGGCCACCCTCCGGTCCGCATGATCAGCAGCATTCATCTGAATAGGACGACCTGATGGCAATCTCGATGGGAGGCGACGGCGGCGAAACGCCGATGTCCGACATCAACACCACGCCGCTTGTGGACGTGATGCTGGTGCTCCTCATTATCTTCCTGATCGCGGTTCCGGTCGCGATCCAGACGATCGAACAGCTGCGGATCCCCGTGCTGGAGACGCAGGAATCGCAGGACAAGGTGGAGAACCTGCTGCTGACCGTCAGCACCACCGACGAGGCCGGGCGCAGTGCCGGCGAGCCGGGCTTCACCGGCGCCTCGCGCAGCGGCGAGTGCCGGGTCTACTTCAACAACATCACGCCGGTGACGTCCGAAGAACTGTACGAACGCGCCTTCGACCGGCTCGACCGCATCGTCCAGGCCGCGGGCGGCCCGGAGGCGATCATCCAGAACCCGGACGCGATCCCGCAGGTGCACATCCGCGGCGACGTCAACGCACCGTGGCGCTGCATCGCCGGCGCGATCTTCAACGTCCAGTCGGCAGGCTATCCGACGGTCGGCTTCATCTCGAACCCCGTCGACCCCAACGCCTGAGCCGGGGCCAGAACACAGGAGCACCCTCACCATGGCAATGTCCGGTGGCCGCGACGACGGCAATCCGATGATGGACATGAACACGACGCCGCTGATCGACGTCATGCTCGTGCTCCTCATCATGTTCATCATCACCATTCCGGTGGCGACCCATTCGGTCGACATCGACCTGCCCGTGCCGAACCCGAACCCGCCGCCGGCGGATCAGATCGATCCGATCCGCAACAAGATCGTCATCGACGAGCAGGATCAGGTGCTGTGGAACGGCACGCCGATCAGCGACGGGGAGCTGGTCCGCAACCTGGAAGCCACACGCGGCATTCAGCCGGAGCCGGAGCTTCAGTTCGAACCGGTCGGCGGGGCGAGCTATGACCGCAGCCTGCGGGTTCTCGACATCATCAAGGCGTCGGGCGTGACCAAGTTCGGCTTCGTCGGCAACGAACAGTACCGCACGTTCGGCACCTGACCCGTGCTGCCCGGAGCGGGCATGAACTCCTGATCTGGACCAAAGGGGCGGAGTGATCCGCCCCTTTTTCGTGACCGGCGGGTTGAAAGGCGCGGCGACCGTCCGGCGGTTCAGCCTTCCTCGGTCTCGATCGGCAGGTCGACCCGCATCGCCTCGGCCGCCAGCCCCTCCACCTCGACCAGCAAGGCATCGTCCGTGTCCGCGGACGCCGTGTTCTCCCGGCCGACGATGACCAGCACCGGCACGGCCAGCGGGCTGACCCGCTCGAGCGGCACGTGCCGCAGCTGCGTTGCGGCGACGTCGAGAAGGTCGGCGAGACGTCCCACATCGGTCATCATCGTGCGCGCGTCAGCCCAGGCCGCTTCGAGCAGCAGATGGTCCGGCTCGTAGCGGCGCAGAACATCGTAGATGAGGTCGGTGGAGAAGGTCACCTGCTTGCCGCTCTTGCGCCGGCCCGGCTGCTGCCGCTCGACCAGGCCGGCGATCACCGCGACCTCGCGGAAGGCACGGCGCAGGAGGTGGGAATCCTGCACCCAGGCGACGAACTCGTCGGTCAGGATGTCCGGCGACAGCAGCGGGGCCGGATCGGCAACAGGCTTCAGGCTCCACACGGCGAGGCTGTAGTCGTTGGCGTTGAAGCCGAGCGGATGCAGGCCACGGTCCTGCATCCGCTTCGTCACCAGCATGCCGAGTGACTGGTTCGCGTTCCAGCCGATGAAGGTGTAGAACACGGCGTAGTGCCGCCCCGCGCGCGGAAACGTCTCCACGAGCAGGGTGCCCGGTTCCGGCAGGGCGCTGCGCCAGTCCTGCACTTCCAGCCATTCGCGCACGTCGTCCGGGAAACGCGCCCATCCGGCGCGGTCGGCCAGCAGCTCCCGCACCCGGTCGGCGAGATGGGTGGTCAGGGCCATCCTGGTGCCGCCATAGGAGGGAATCATCGCCGCCTTGCTGGAGGCGCGCACCACCACCTCCATGTCCCGCACCTGTTCGACCTCGAGGCTCGTCCCGGCGAAGGAGAAGGTGTCGCCCGGCGACAGAGCCGCTGCGAACCGCTCCTCGACGCGGCCGAGCTGGCGTCCGTTGCGGAACCGCACGGTGAGCAGCTCGCTGTCGATGATGATGCCGGCGTTGAGGCGGTGGCGCGCGGCGAGGTCAGGATGCCGCAGGCGCCAGGTGCCGTCGGGCAGGCGGATGATGCGCTGGAACCGGTCATAGACCCGCAGGGCGTATCCGCCGGTGGCGACGAACTCGAGCACGCGACCGAGCGTCGCGGCGTCAATCCAGGCATAGGCAAGGCACGAGCGCACTTCCTCGAGCAAAGCCGTCTCGGCGAACGGACCGGCGCAGGCCATGGCCATGACGTGCTGCGCCAGCACGTCGAGGCTTCCGGGGCGAAACGGCTCGCCGTCCCGCTTGCCCTCGGCAATGGCATCGCGGGCCGCCGTCGCCTCCAGGAACTCGAAGCGGTTGCCGGGCACGATGAGGGCGCGGCTGGGCTGGTCAAGGCGGTGATTGGCACGCCCGATCCGCTGGAGCAGGCGCGAGGAGCCCTTCGGCGCGCCCATCTGGATAACGAGGTCGATGTCGCCCCAGTCCACGCCGAGGTCGAGCGAGGCCGTCGCCACGAGCGCCCGCAACTCGCCGCGCGCCATCGCGCCCTCCACCTTGCGGCGCGCCTCGGTCGAGAGCGACCCGTGGTGGATGCCGATGGGCAGATTGTCGTCGTTGGCGTCCCACAGATGCTGGAAGACATACTCGGCGAGGAAGCGGGTGTTGGTGAAGACGAGAGTCGTGCGGTGCCGACGGATGGCGTCGTAGACCTGCGGGATGGCCCAGATTGCCGCGTGCCCGCCCCACGGCACCCGCGCCTCCTCGGGAAGCAGGATGTCGACCTCGGGCTGCGCGCCCGGCTCGCCCTCGACGAGCGCCACGCTGTCCACATCCCCCCACGGAGCGAGCCAGCCGCGATACAGCTCGGGATCGTCGACCGTCGCCGACAGCCCGACCCGCTGCAGCCCGGGGGCCAGCGTCTGGAGCCGGGCGAGCGCGAGGGCAAGCAGGTCGCCGCGCTTGCTGCTGGCGAAGGCGTGGATCTCGTCGACCACGACGCGGCGCAGGCTTGCGAACAGCGTCGCACTGTCCGGGTAGGACAGCAGCAGAGACAGACTCTCGGGCGTGGTGAGCAGGACGTGAGGCGGCCGCTCGCGCTGACGCCGCTTGCGGTCGGACGGCGTGTCGCCGCTGCGCGTCTCGACCCGCAGCGGCAGCCCCATCTCTGCGACGGGGGTCATCAGGTTGCGCTGCACATCGACCGCCAGCGCCTTCAACGGCGAGACATACAGGGTGTGAAGCCTGTCTGCCTCTGCCGCGCCGTCATCCCGGCAGAAGTCGACGAGCGTCGGCAGGAAACCGGCAAGCGTCTTGCCCGCGCCCGTATCCGCCACCAGCAGGGCGTGCCGGCCGGAAGCGGCCGCCGCGACCATGTCGCGCTGGTGACGGCGCACGCGCCAGCCGCGCCGTGCGAACCAGTCGGCGATGCGCGGCGGCAGTGCGGCCTCTGCGGATGGGGGGGGTTCGACCATGCACCTCGCCCGACACGGCTTTGGCGGCTGCTGTCAAGGCGCGCCGCGCGCACACGTTCCGAAGGCCGTGCGATGAAGCGACGAGCGCGCGCGCCGGTTCGAGAAACCCGCGCATTCTCCGGCGGTTCACCTTGCAAGGGCCGGCGCTCGGACGACCGCAGGCACCGATGAACGTGATGAGCAGGAGAGCAGAGATGGACAACCGCTACCGCAACAATGACCGGAACCGTTACGGCCGGCAACAGGAGCAGTTCAGCGACGACGACCGCCAATATGACGAGCGCGGCTCGCGCGGGCAGCGGGACTGGTCCTACGACGACCGCCAGCAGCGTCAGTACAGCCAGGGAAGCGCCTCGCGCAGCCAGTATGGATCGGGCGACCGGTACCAGCAGGGCGGCGGCTACAACGCCATGGACGATTACGAACAGCCCTATCAGGGCAATGCCGGCTATGGCGAGCGGTCGCGCTCCTTCTCCCGCGATGACGACTATGGCAGCAGCGGCCGCGGGTACCAGAGCCGGGGACAGGAGTTCGGCCGCGGATCCTACAGCGGCGGCGAAGGCTTTGGCGGCGGCATGTTCCGCGACGACAGCTACAGCCGTGACGACCGCTACGACCGCTACGACGGCTCGGATTACCGCGGCGGGGACAGCTATGGCCGCGGACGTTCCGAGGACCGGTATTCCAGCCGCAGCTATGGCGGACGCGACGATTACCGGCGCGACGATGACCGGGGCTTCTTCGAGCGGGCCGGTGACAAGATCGCCAGCTGGTTCGGGGATGACGACGCGCGGCGCCGCGACGAGGGCCACCGGGGCCGCGGGCCGGGCAACTACAAGCGTTCGGACCAGCGGGTGCTGGAGGATGTCTGCGATCACCTGACCGAGGACTACGCCCTCGACGCCAGCAACATCGAGGTCACGGTGCAGGACGGGGAGGTGACGCTGGACGGCACCGTCAGCAGCCGCTCGGAAAAGCGCCGCGCCGAGGATTGTGCGGAGCGGATCTCCGGCGTCAAGCACGTGCAGAACAACCTGCGGGTGAAGGAACGCGACTACGGCAGCGGCAGCAGCAGCTACGGGTCGCAGCAGACCTATGGCAGCACGGGGTCGAGCAGTCAGACCGGCCTGACGGAATCGTCGGGCGTCCGGAAGGATCCGAACGCCACGAACAAGGCGACGGGCTCCGGCAGCGGCACGACCGCCTGATCTTTGCCGGCGCCACAAGGAAAGGGCCTCCCGCGCGGGAGGCCCTTTTCACATGTGCGGCGCACGGCCGGCGCCTTGCCGGTCAGTGGCCGGCCTGCTCTCCCCGCTCCAGACCCGACAGCGCCAGCTGCGCGTCGATCTGCTCCATGAGACGCGCCAGCCCCTCCTGCGTGTCGCTTTCCGCCCGCGCGACGAGCACGTCCTGCGTGTTCGAGGCGCGCAGCAGCCACCAGCCGTCGGCCGTGCTGACCCGGACCCCGTCGGTGTCGTTCACGTCGGCACCGCTGCCCGCCAGCCGCGCCTTCACCTCGTCGATCGCGGCGAATTTCCGGCTCTCGTCCACCTGGAAGCGCATTTCTGGCGTGTTGAGCATCTGCGGCATCGCCGAACGCAGTTCCGTGACGCTGCGCCCGAGCCGGGCAGCCGCGGCAATCAGCCGGACACCGGCGTAAAGCGCATCGTCATACCCGTAATAGGTGTCGGCGAAGAAGACATGGCCGCTCATTTCCCCGGCCAGCGGCGAACCGGTCTCCTTCATCTTGGACTTGATGAGGGAATGTCCGGTCTTCCACATCAACGGTTTGCCACCATGCGCGGCGACAGTGTCGAACAGGGCGCGGCTGGCCTTGACGTCGGCGATGACCGTGGCGCCCGGCATCCGGGAGAGCACGTCCTGCGCGTAGATCATCAGCAACTGGTCGCCCCAGATCACCCGCCCCTCGCCATCGATGGCGCCAATCCGGTCGCCGTCGCCGTCGAAGGCGATGCCGAAGTCGAGCCCCTCGTCCCGCACCAGGGCGCGCAGGTCGGAAAGGTTCTCCTCGACGGTCGGGTCGGGGTGGTGGTTGGGAAAGGTGCCGTCGACCTCGGTGTAGAGCAGCCGGTGCGTTCCCGGCAGCCGCGCGGTCAACTGCTCGAGCGCCGGTCCCGCGGCTCCGTTGCCGGCGTCCCAGCCGACCCTGAGACGGCCAAGCGCCGCGTTGTCCACGCCGTCGAGCCCGCCGAGGAGCGCCTCGATGTAGCGGGGCATGACATCGATCCGGGTGGCCGTTCCCTGCCCATCGGACCATGTGCCCGCCGCGGCCCGGCGGCCCAGTTCCTGAATGTCCGCGCCGAAGAACGGGCGGCCCTGAAAGACCATCTTGAAGCCGTTGTAATTGGCGGGATTGTGGCTGCCGGTTATCTGGACGCCGCCATCCACATCCTCCAGTGACGCGGCGGCGAAGTACAGCATCGGCGTGGCACCGAGGCCGATCCGCACCACATCCACGCCGCCGGCGGTCAGCCCTTCGACCAGCGCCTGTTCCAGCATGGGCGAGCTGGTCCGGCCATCATAGCCGACGGCGACCCGGCGACCGCCGGCCTCGCGCAGCATGGCGGCAAAGGTGCGGCCGATGGCGCGCGCGTCCGGCGCGCCGAGCGTCTCGTCGATGATGCCCCGGATGTCGTATTCGCGCAGCACGGTGGGGTGGAACGTGTGGGTCATGCCATCTCCTCAGGAGTGTTCGTCAGGCCGGGCGAGCAGCAGGTCACGGGCGGCGTTGGCCGCGGACGCGCGCGGTCCTTCCCCGCCTCTGTCGGGATGGACCGACGTCACCAGCCGCCGGTGGGCGTCAACGATCTGCGCCCGTGAGGCGCGGGGGCCGACCCCGAGCGTCCTGCGCGCGGCAGCGAGGGCAGCCTCGTCTGCGGAGCACCGGGGCCGCCCCGGACCGTTCACGCGGCGCGGCCATAGCCAGCGCCCGGTCACGAGGCGAAGCGCGAGCAGCGCGAGCAGCGCCAGCAACACGACCTTGGCCATTCAGCGCACGTCGGCCAGAGCGGGCACGGTGCTGGACGCAGGCGCCGCGTCGGACGGGCGCCCCTTTTCCGGATCCTCGGCCAGGACGGGCAGGTGCAGCGCCGCGACGAGCTGGCGCAGTTCCTGCCGCGCGACGAGGTGGCTGGTGCCCAGTTCACCCAGATGGCCGCGGTCCAGAAGGGTGAGGCCCGAAGGAAACAGTTCGCGGTAGATCACCCGTTCGGACAGTCCCTTGACGACGCGGAACCCGACCCGCTTCGACAGTTCGGCCAGCGCCTTTTCCAGCCGCGCCTGATTGCGGGCTTCCACATGGCCGGTGCGGTTGCGCACCACGACCCAGTCCATCTGCCGGCGCTGCTGCTCGATGGTGGCGCGGCTGCGCTTCAGCCGTGCCTCCCAGATCAGCTCGGCATAGAAGGACAGCTTGCGAACCTTGAAGCTTTCCCCTTCGACCTGGCCAATGAGGTCGAAGTCGACGAAGCTGTCGTTCATCGGAGTGACGAGCACGTCCGCCTCGCTGGCGACATGACGCGCCAGCGGGTCGTCGCGCCCCGGCGTGTCGAACAGCACGACGTCGCATTCCGCCGCCGCGGCCGCGACGCGCTCCTCCAGCTCCTCGGGTGTGCCGCCATCGATCACTTCGCAGTGCGCGCCGGGCAGGGCGATCCTGCGCCGCCGGGCCGTGTCCACGCGATTCTCGAAATACCGATCCATCGTTCGCTGGCGATGGTCGAGATCGAAAGCCGCCACCCGGAGACCGCGATAGGCGAGCGCGACGGCGACATGCACCGCGGTCGTCGATTTGCCCGTTCCGCCCTTTTCGTTGGCGAAGGTGATGCGTAAGGGGCGAGGATCGGACACGGGCGAATGTTCCTGTCGGGACCTGACGCGGCCGGCTGAGGCGACGGGTCGGACAATGGCTGCGCCGGTTTCCCGGAGCCGGCGTCCACCCCTTACAAGAGGCTCTGTTGACGTGCAAACCATCAGCCGCCTGCCCCTGTTGAGAACCGCGCTGGATGCGCTGCGCCGCGCCGGCGGCACCATCGCCTTCGTTCCGACCATGGGCGCGCTGCACGAGGGGCACATGGCGCTTGTGCGCGAGGCGGCGCGGCAGGCGGATCACGTGGTCGCTTCCATTTTCGTCAACCCGACCCAGTTCGGCCCGAACGAGGATCTCGCCGCCTACCCGCGCCGCATGGCGGCGGACCAGTCGGCCTTGGCGCAGGCTGGCGTCGCGCTGCTGTGGGCGCCGGATGCGGCGGAGATGTATCCGTCGGGTTTCACCACCGAGGTGCGGGTGCCGTCACTCTCGACCATGCTGTGCGGCGCGCATCGGCCGGGGCATTTCGCCGGCGTCGCCACGGTGGTGTGCAAGCTCTTCAACCAGGTGCGGCCCGACGTGGCGGTGTTTGGTGAGAAGGACTGGCAGCAGCTTGCGGTGATCCGCCGCATGGCCCGGGACCTCGATCTCGCCGCGCCGGCGCCCGGCCGGATCGTCGGCGTTCCCACCGTGCGCGAAGCCGACGGTCTGGCCCTGAGTTCGCGCAACGCCTATCTCGACCCGCAGGAGCGGCTCCAGGCCGCACAGCTCCCGCAGGCCATGGCGGCGGCGGTGGCGGCGCTGCGGTCCGGCGAGCCGGAGAGCCGCGTGCTCGGCACCCTGCGCGACGCGCTGGTCGCAGCCGGTTTTGCCGTGGACTATGCCGAATTGCGCGACGGCGACACGCTGGAGACAGCGCCCGTGCTCACGCCCGCGACCCGGCTGTTCGTCGCCGCGCGCGTCGGCCGCACGCGCCTGATCGACAACATGGCGGTGGAAGGCGGCTGAGCGCGGCTGCACGGTGGGCGCCCTTGCGTCCGCGGGTGCAGGGCTCTAAGGCGGGGCGGGGCCGCCCGGCCGCTTTCCGCCACCGCAGGTTGCACGCACCGCCATGAATGACCGCACCAACACCATCTTCGGCTGGATCCTGTTCTCCGGTATCGTCGCCCTCGGGCTCTCGATCCTCAGCGGCAAGTTCTTCCACGCCAACAATCCGCCGCCGCCCGAGCAGTTCGGCTATGCGATCCAGGGCCTTGTCGAGGAAGGTGCGGCGGAAGACGGACCGGATCTCGGCACGCTGCTCGCCAATGCCGATGTGGCGGCGGGCGAAAAGGTTTACGCCAAGTGCGTCGCCTGCCACACCATCAACCAGGGCGGCGCCAACGGCATCGGGCCGAACCTGTGGGCCGTGCTCGGCACGCCGGTCGGCCAGCATGCGGCCGGCTACGCCTACTCCAGCGCCCTGTCCGGCCACGGCGGCACGTGGACCTACGAGAACATGGATGCCTGGCTGGCCAATCCGCGCGCCTTTGCTCCCGGAACCAAGATGAGCTTCGCCGGCCTGTCGCGGCCTGAGGACCGCGCCAACGTCATCGCCTTCATGCACGCGAACGGCGGCGGCCCGCCCTTCCCGGCTCCCGCGGCGCCGGCAGGCGGCGAGGCGGCGGCCGAGGCCGCGTCGGCGCCCGATGCCGGACCCGGCACGGTCGAAGGGGCGAATCCCAGCCCGCAGGAGGCCGTGGGCGGCATGGGCGCGGCGCAGCAGGTGCCGACCGCTCAGGGCGCGCCGCGCAACTCCGGCGACACCAAGCCCGGCGGCCAGTAAGCCGCACCGGCCGGCGGGGCGTCGCCGCTCCGCCGGTTGACAGGCGCGCGAGGCGGCGGCGGCGTGCCGGTCAGTCCGCAGCCGGAGCGGCCTGGTGCGCCGGGACCATCGCGGGCTTGCGGTTCATGGCGACCACATACCATTCGGAGCTGCCCTTGCGGCTCGCCGGCGGCTTGGCATGCCTGACCGAAGCGAAATGGCGCTTGAGTTCCGCCAGCAGCGCGCCGTCCGTCCCCCCGGCCAGCACCTTGGCGACGAAGTGCCCTCCCGGCGCGAGCGTGTCGAAGGCGAACTGAGCCGCCGCTTCCACCAGCCCCATCGTGCGCAGATGGTCGGTCTGCTTGTGGCCGACCGTGTTGGCCGCCATGTCCGACAGGACCAGATCCGGCGGTCCGCCGAGCGCCGCGAGGATGCGCGCATCCGCACCCGGCGCCGTGAAATCCTCCTGCAACAGCACCACGCCTTCCATCGGCTCGACCGGCAGCAGGTCGATGCCCACGATCGCGGCCTTGGGCGCCCGCTGCCGAACGACCTGTGCCCAGCCGCCCGGCGCCGCCCCGAGGTCCACCACGCGCGTTGCGTGACGAAGCAGCGCGTAGCGGTCGTCGAGCTCGCGCAGCTTGTAGGCGGCGCGGCTGCGATAACCCTCGGCCTTTGCCTGCCGGACGTAAGGGTCGCTGAGCTGCCGCTCGAGCCAGCGGGCCGACGATGCCGTTCTCCCGCGGGCGTTGCGCAGCCGCTTGCCCGGATCGGCGCGCCCGCGCGTCACCGGTCCCGTTCGGCGCGCAGCGCGGAGCGCCGCCGCTCCGCCACGTGGTCGGCGGCCATGAGGCTGCGCAGGATGCCCTCCCGGATCCCGCGGTCGGACACGCCGAGGCGAAGCGCGGGCCAGATGTCGAGGATCGACTCGAGAATGGCGCAGCCCGCCACGACCAGATCGGCACGGTCGTCGCCGATGCACGGAATGCGCCGGCGCTCGTCGCCGCTGATGCTGACCAGCCGGCGGCTGATGTCGCGCATCGATGCCGAAGGCACGATCAGCCCGTCGACCGCCTGACGGTCATAGTGGGCGAGTTCCAGATGCAGGCTGGCCAGGGTTGTCACCGTGCCGCTGGTGCCCAGCAGGCGGATTCCGCCCGGCGCGCCCCTGCTTCCGGCGATGCGCCGGGCGAAATCGGCGAAACTGTCGCTGACCAGCCGGCGCATGGTGGCATAGCGCTCCTCTCGCGCCGCCGCATCGCCGTCGACGCGGCCTACCGTGTCGGTCAGCGACACGACACCCCAGGGGACGCTTTGCCAGTCGATGATCCGCGGCACCGCACGGTCCTGCTCGACCAGGACGAGTTCGGTCGAGCCGCCACCGATGTCGAAGATGATGGCCGGCCCCGGCCCGGCTTCCAGGAGGACATGGCAGCCCAGCACCGCGAGCCGCGCCTCCTCCTGCGCCGAGATCACGTCGAGCACGATCCCCGTCTCGGCCCGGACCCGCTCCACGAATTCGGCGCCGTTTTCGGCGCGGCGGCATGCCTCGGTGGCGACCGACCGCGCCAGATGCACCCCGCGCCGGCGCAGCTTGTCCGCACACACATGCAGCGCCCCGACAGCCCGGTCCATCGCCCGCTCGCTCAGCCGTCCCGTCGCCGCCAGCCCCTCGCCAAGCCGCACCACGCGGCTGAAGGCGTCGATCACCGTGAAGTTCTCGGCCGAAGGACGGGCGATCAGCAGCCGGCAGTTGTTGGTGCCAAGGTCGAGTGCGGCGTAGGCCTGCCGCCGGATGGGAAAGCCGCCGGCCGGGGCCGCGGGCCGCGCAGCGGGAATCGCGAACACCTGCGGCACCGGCTCCGCGCGCGGCGACACGCCCTTGCCCCGTGCTGCAACCGATCTCCCGTTGCCCTGTGCTACGCCGGACGCCTTGCCCCTCTTCCTTCGACCCGATGCATACCTGTCCGGCGGATGCGCGTCCGCCATGATGAAACTTTCCGTGTCAGGGCCGGCCGCAGCCGGCAGATGTGCGCGAATGCTAGCGCGCGAAGGGCCGGGCGGCAAGCGCGCGCCGCGCCGCCGCCCGGCTTGACGCAGTGATTGCTTGTGACTAGACGGCCGGGCGTCCGTGTCGCGTCTGCTCCAGGCGCTCGCAGCCGGACGGATTGCCCCGTCGTCTAATGGTAAGACTACGGACTCTGACTCCGTCAATTGAGGTTCGAATCCTCACGGGGCATCCAACCGTTCAGCCCAGCTTCCGCGCGATGCCCTCAAGCGTGCTGCCCAGTGCGGCGGCGCGGGCCGCGTCGGGTGCGTTGCCAGTCCGGGCCGCCCGCACCCTGGCCGCCGCCTGGCGCAGCGTCGTGGCTGCCGCGCGGTCTTGCTGTCCCCCGTCGAGCGCCCGCTGCGCGCCGGCGAGGGACGCGCGCAGGGACCGCACGAGACCGGCATCAAGCGCACGCGAGCGTTCCAGCTGATCCACATAGGCCAGCGCGACCACCGGCACGTCGGGCCAGGTGACGGGTGTCTGGCGCTGGGGATTGAAGGCACCCTCCCCTTCGGCGAGCGCCGCCGCCGCAATCTCGTTGGCCGACAGGTGCTCGCTCGGCTCGAGCCGCAGCACGTCCAGACCCCGCACGATCTCGGTCGCATAGATGTGGCCCCGATGGAAATAGGCCGACCAGAACCCGGCCACCGGCATCTGTTCGGCGTCGACCGGACCGCGGTCGAAGAAGCCGATTTCCACCGGTGCGGTGCTGTCGGTGAAGTCGAACAGCGACAAGCCGCCCTGGTACCAGGCCTGGATCATGAGGTCGCGGCCCGGCACGGGCACCAGCGATCCGTTGTGCGCGACGCAGTTCTCCTTGTCGGTCTGAGGAGCGGGCATCTTGAAGGTCGCCCGGCGCTGCAGCGTGCCGTCGACGATGTCGAAGATGGCGTTGGCTCCCCAGTCCAGCGGATCCGACGCGCGGCAGCGCGGCTGGGTTCCGCCGCCCCATTCGTCGGTGAACAGCACCTTGGTCCCGTCATTGTTGAAGGTCGCGGAGTGCCAGTAGGCAAAGCCGGTGTCGACCACCGCATCCATGCGGCGGGGGGCGCGCGGATCGCTGATGTCGAGCAGGATGCCGTTGCCCGAACAGGCTCCCGCCGCGATCCGGCGGGAGGGAAACACGGTGATGTCGTGGCACTGGTCGGTCGCGCGCGTCGTCTGGGTGCCCGGACCGTGATCGCCGCCGCGCCACAGCCCGGCGATGTTGCCCTGTTCGTCGGCGAACACGCGCGGGCTGTCGATGATGCGCGCCGCCGCGGGATCGGCGACGGGGATCTCGATCACGTCGATGGAGAACAGCGCGGTGCGCGGGTCGCCGGCAACACCTCCGACGCAGCCGGCAAGCTCGGCCTCCGCCCGCACCCCGGCCGTGCCGGAGTTGTAGACGATGATGCTCGGCTGCTCCGCCGTCGGCAGGGTGACGACCGAATGGGTGTGCGACCCGCGGCAGGTCTGCACCTGCCCCACCTGTCGCGGACGGGCCGGGTCGGCAATGTCGAAGATGCGCAGGCCGCGGAACCGCTCGGCGCTCACGTCCTCGGCGATGCCCTGCGATCCGCAATCAACGCGCCCGCGGGTCTGTTCGACGCTCATCAGCAGCAGAGTGCCGACGATCGACACGTCACCCTGCCCGCCCGGACACACGACCGCGCTGACGAGCCGGGGCGCCGCATCGCCGCTCAGACGATAGAGCTTGAAGCCATGGTAGTTGCCCACGGCCATGAGGTCGCCGGCAAAGGCGAGGTCGGTGTTGGCGAAGCTGAGCAGCGGCGTCCGGCTGGCGAATCGCGGCGGGGTGCGGGCGGCCGGCGCG
The DNA here is from genome assembly GCA_004331795.1 of Erythrobacteraceae bacterium CFH 75059. Taxonomy (GTDB): domain Bacteria; phylum Pseudomonadota; class Alphaproteobacteria; order Sphingomonadales; family Sphingomonadaceae; genus Qipengyuania_B; species Qipengyuania_B thermophila. The sequence continues at coordinate 781,916 of SJSR01000001.1, read as the reverse complement.
CCCTCGCCTTCCGCCGCCGCTGCATCGGCTGCAGGGCCGGCCAGTCGCGGCTGAAGCGAAGCGGGATTGGCCGGGTCGAAAAAGCCGTCCGGCTTGGGCAGGGAATGCACCAGCGTCATGTTGCGGGCCGCCTGCCCGGCGTCGCGGAACCCCGGCGCCAGCCCGACGCGCGGGTCATCCGACATCGCCGCGAGCTGCGCCGCCATGCGGTCGATCTCCGCCCGCTGGTCGTTGACCACTTCGGTGGTGAAGTCGAACAGGGCCGGATCGTGTGCCGACCCGGGCTGGGCGAGCAGGCTCTCGACCATGGTGATGGCGCCGCGGTGGTGCTCGATCATCAGGCTGAGGAACAGGCGGTCGAAAGCGGCGCCCCGCTGTGCCGCGAGCTGCGCGAACTGCGCCTCGGTCAGCATGCCGGGCATGGCGTGATGGGCATGGGCGCCGTGGTGGGTGTGCCCGTGCTGCCCGTGGCCGCCATGTCCGTTGGCGGCAGGCGCGGCCTCGGCATCGAGCGGCTCGCCGCGCTCGGACAGCCAGCCGCGCATGAAGGCGATCTCGTCGTCCTGCGAGATGCGGATGCGGCGGGCGGTGTCCACGATCACCGGGTTGCTGGTCCGTGCGCTCACCATGTCGGCAAGCCGCAGCGCCTGCGCGTGATGGGCGATCATGTCGCGCATGAAGGCCGCGTCGGCGGCGGTGTAGCGGGTGTCGGCGAGCCGCGCCGCTTCCTGGGCACTGATGACGCGGGGCGGCGCCCCGGGCACACCCGGCTGCACGACGGTGGCGGGCTGCGCCGCGAGGAGCGGAGCAGCGACGGCGACAAGGGCAGTGGACAGCAGCAGGCGCGGAACCGGGGTGAAGGGCGTCATCGGCGGGGAGTGCTCCTGAGGATGGGACGGCGCACCTTCACACAGGCGCGGCGGCGGCGTCAAACGCTCAGCGTGCGGCCACCCGGCCTTGCCCAACGGGAGATGGCTGCGTAAGCCGCGCCGGCGCCTGCTTCCCCGGCTCTTCGAAGGCGCCCTGACCCTTGGAGTTCCCGTATGCTGCCCGACAAGACCGACCATGGCCTGACGGATCGCAAGTTCGCGCCCGCGCGGCAGGAGGCGGCGTTCACCGAGACCAAGGTGCCCGTGACCCCGCAGACGGCGCACCCGGCCTACAAGCTTGCCTTCCGCGACACGGATTTCCTGTCCCGCGAGGAGCTGCGCCCGCTCCGCTTCCAGCTCGAGCTGATGAAGCCGGAGATGCTGCTCGATCAGGCCGGGGTCGGTTCAACCCTCGTGGTGTACGGCTCGGCCCGGATCCCGCCGCCCGAGGCGGCGCAGACCGCGCTCGAGGGGGCGCACGACCTGCCCGACGATCAGCGGGTGATCGTCGAAAACCTCGCCAGGAAGGCCAAATACTATGGCGAGGCCTACAAGCTCGCGCGGATCGCCAGCGAGAAGTCGCTGATCGAGGACGGCAAGCGCCAGTTCGTCGTCACCTCCGGCGGCGGCCCCTCGATCATGGAAGCCGCCAACCGCGGCGCGAGCGAGGCCGGCGCGGAGAGCATCGGGCTGAACATCGTCCTGCCGCACGAGCAGGCGCCCAACCCGTTCGTCACACCCTATCTCAGCTTCCAGTTCCACTATTTCGCGCTGCGCAAGATGCACTTCCTGCTGCGCGCGCGCGCCGTGGCGGTGTTCCCGGGCGGCTTTGGCACCTTCGACGAATTCTTCGAGCTTCTGACGCTCATCCAGACCGGCAAGATGAAGCCGATCCCGGTGCTGCTGTTCGGGCGCGAATTCTGGACCCGGGTGGTGAACTTCGAGGCGCTCGCGGAGGAGGGCGTCATCTCGCGCGCCGATCTCGACCTGTTCCGCTGGTGCGAGACGGCCGAGGAGGCTTGGGCGCACATCTGCGCGTTCTACGAGATCGAGGCCTGACGCAGCGTCCCGACCGCCTGATGACCGAGCGGGCCGGCTCCGGCACCAAGGCCCGGGGCGGCACGAAGGGCCTCCGCGACGAACCTCCGGGCGGTGTCGACCGCGTCTGCCAACGATGCGCCGCGGCCGATCTCGGTGGCGAGCGCGCTGGCGAGGGTGCAGCCGGTGCCGTGCGTGTGCCGCGTGTCGATCCGCGGACCGGCGAATCGGGTCACGTCTCCGTCGGGTGTGACCAGCCAGTCGACGACCTCTCCCCCGTCACCATGCCCGCCCTTCGCCAGCACGGCGCAGCCATGCCCCGCCGCGAGCGTCCGTGCCGCGGCCGCCACTTCCGCGTCCCCGCGCAGCGACGTGCCGGCCAGCGCCTCCAGCTCGGGCAGATTGGGGGTCACCACCCGCGCCAGCCGCATCAGCCGGCCGAACGCCGCGATGGTGTCCGCATCCGCCAGCACGGCGCCGCTGGTCGCGACCATGACGGGGTCGAACACGAACGGGAGACCGGTTTGCGCGAGACGGACCGCCACCGCCTGCGCCGCCGCCGCAGAGCCGAGCATCCCGATCTTGACCGCGTCGGCGCCGATGTCGGCAAGGCAGCTGTCGATCTGCGCCACGATGAGCGCGGGTGACAGCAGATCCACCGCCTGCACGCCCGTGGTGTTCTGCGCCGTGATCGCGGTGATCGCCGTCATGGCATAGCCGCCGCGCATGGTGACGGTCTTGATGTCGGCCTGAATGCCAGCTCCGCCCGAGGAGTCGGACCCGGCGATCACGAGCACGCGGGGCGGCGTGCCGCTCATGCCGCGGCCTGCACCTCGTCGCAGATCCGCGCCACGACCGATTCGACCTGCCGCTCGTCATCCCCTTCGGCCATGACGCGGATCACCGGCTCCGTCCCGGACGGCCGGATGACCAGGCGGCCCCGCCCGGCCAGCTCCGCCTCGGCTTCGGCAATCGCCTTGCGCACCCGCTCCGCCTCGAGCGGCTTGCCCCCGCTGAAGCGGACGTTCCGCAGGAGCTGCGGCACGGGCTCGAACTGGTGCAGCAGTTCGCTCGCGCGGCGGCCGCTGCTGACCATGGCGGCAAGCACCTGGAGCGCGGCCACCGTGCCGTCGCCGGTGGTGGCGTGGTCGAGAAGGATCATGTGGCCGGACTGTTCGCCGCCCACGTTGAAGCCGCCCGCCTGCATCCGGTCGAGCACGTAGCGGTCGCCGACCTTGGCCCGCTCCAGCGTCAGGCCGCGGCCGTTCAGGTACCGCTCGAGCCCGAGGTTGGACATCACCGTGGCAACGATCCCGCCGCCCTTCAGCTGCCCGCGCTCGTGGAGGTGCGTGGCGATCAGCGCCATGATCTGGTCGCCGTCCACCACCTGCCCCTGCTCGTCGACGATGATCAGCCGGTCGGCGTCTCCGTCGAGCGCGATGCCGATGTCGGCCTGTTCCTCGATGACCTTGATCCGCAGCGCGTTCACCGAGGTGCTGCCGCAGCCGCTGTTGATGTTCAGCCCGTCCGGAGACACGCCGATGGGCACGATGTCCGCGCCCAGTTCCCAGATCGCCGCCGGAGCGACCTGGTAGGCGGCCCCGTGGGCGCAGTCGATCACGATCTTCAGCCCGTCCAGCCGGACCGCGTCCGACAGCGACTGCTTCACGGCGTGGAGATAGCGTCCGCGCGCATCCTCGATCCGGCGGGCGCGGCCGATGTCGGCGCTGCTGGCGAGGTCGAGGTCATCCTCCATCAGCGCCTCGATCTCCAGCTCGTCCGCGTCTGACAGCTTGAACCCGTCCGGACCGAACAGCTTGATGCCGTTGTCCTCGAACAGGTTGTGACTGGCCGAGATCATCACCCCGAGATCGGCCCGCATCTCGCGCGTCAGCATGGCGATCGCCGGTGTGGGCAGCGGGCCGGTCATGATGACGTCCATGCCGACGCTCGTGAAGCCGGCGACGAGCGCCGATTCCATCATGTAGCCCGACAATCGCGTGTCCTTGCCGATGACCACCCGGTGACGGTGGTCGCCGCGGTTGAAGTGACGCCCGGCCGCCTGCCCCACCCGCATGGCGGTGGCGGCGGTCATGTGGCCGGCGTTGGTGCGGCCCCGGATCCCGTCAGTGCCGAAAAACTTGCGCGCCATCTGTTCTTGCATCCATGTTCCCGCGGCCGCACTGCGTGCCGGTCAGCCAGGCGGCTGCTATTGCCCGCTCCCTAAAATAAAGCAAAGGCTCGCTGGATGTCAGCATCAACCCACCTGCCTGGCCATCGCCAGTCACCGTCATCGATGCCGCTGGTCAGCATCCGCCTGCCGGTGGTGTGGACCTTCACCGGTCTTGTCGGCGGTCTTGCCGCGGGCACGGTGCTGAGCGGCACGCGCGCGCTCGACGCCGCGCTGCAGGTGGCTGGACCGGTCGGCACGCTGTGGCTGCGCGGCCTCCAGATGACCATCATCCCGCTCGTCGCGGCGCTGCTGGTGACCGGGATCGCCAAGATCATCGCCGCCGCGCGGGCGGGAGCGACGGCCCGGCGGATGATCGCGCTCGTGTTCGTCATCCTGCTGCTGAGCGGCACGGCGACGGTGCTGCTGATGCCGCTGCTGCTTGCGGCGTTCCCGATCCCGCCGGGAGGGCAGGCGCTGCTCGCCGGAGGAACCGCCGCCGCGGCGACGCTGCCGTCGGTGGGCGACTTCCTCACCTCCTTCGTGGCTCCGAACCTGTTCGCCGCGGCGGCGGAGACGGCCATGCTCCCGCTGACTCTGTTCTTCGCGCTGTTCGCCGTTGCCCTGATGCGGCTCGAGGCGGCGCAGCGCGAGGTGCTGCTGCGCTTCTTCCACGCGCTCGGCAACGCCATGCTGATCATCATCGGCTGGGTGCTGTGGCTGGCGCCGGCAGGGGTGTTCGCCCTTGCCCTCGGCGTCGCCGCCGAAGCGGGCGGCGGCGCCTTTGCCGCGTTCACCCACTACATCCTCGCCGTGTCCGCGATGGGGCTGGTGATCGTGCTGGGCGGCATCGTGCTCGCGGCGGTCGGCGGCCGGATCGCGCCGCATCGCTTCCTGCGCGCCATGCTGCCCACCCATGCCGTGGCGATCAGCACCCAGTCCTCGCTCGCCAGCCTGCCGGCAATGCTGGCCAGCGCGCGGCGCCTCTCCGTGCGCGAGAGCACCGCCGACTTCGTGCTGCCGCTCGCCGTGGCCATCTTCCGTGCCACCAGCCCGGCGATGAACCTGGCGGTGGTGATCTACATCGCCACGCTCGCCGGCGTGGACCTGTCCGCCCCGGTGCTGCTGGCCGGCGTGCTGGTCGCGTTCATCATCTCGGTCGGCTCGGTCAGCCTGCCGGGCACGATCAGCTTCGTCATCTCCATCGGTCCCATCGCCGTGACGATGGGCGTGCCGGTGGAGCCGCTCGCGCTGCTGGTGGCCATCGAGATGCTTCCCGACATTGTTCGCACGGTCGGCAACGTGACCATGAACGTCGCCGTGGCGAGCGCTGTCGACCGGGTTCAGCCCGAAGCGGCGGCAACCGCACTGCCCGAGCCGCGTTGAACCTGCTACACTGTCCCTCACACATTCCGTTTTGCGAAGGAGCACGATCTTGGCATTCCGACTCATCGACCTGCCCTACCCCAGCTCGGCGCTCGAGCCGGCGGTGTCCGCCGAAACGCTCTCCTACCACCACGGCAAGCACCATCAGGCTTATCTCGACAAGACCAACGCCGCGATCGAGGGAACCGAGCTTGACGGCAAGCCGCTCGAGGCGGTGGTGGCGGCCGCGCGCGGCACGCAGCAGGGGCTGTTCAACAACGCCGCCCAGAGCTGGAACCACGGCTTCTACTGGCATTCGCTGACTCCCGAAGCCACGCAGCCCTCGGGTGACCTCGCGCAGCATATCGAGCGCAGCTTCGGCTCGCTCGACGCGCTCAAGCGCGAGTTGAAGGAACGCGGGGCGGGCCACTTTGCGAGTGGCTGGGTGTGGCTGGCCGAGCAGAACGGCACGCTGACGGTGGAGGAGACCCATGACGGCGACACTCTCGCCGATCGCGGCATGAACCCGCTGCTGGTCGTCGACCTGTGGGAGCACGCTTATTACCTCGACTACCAGAACAAGCGCCCCGCCTATCTCGACGCGGTCATCGACGAGCGGCTGAACTGGGACTTCGCGGCCGAGAACCTCGCCCGCGGCAGCGTCTGGACCTACCCCGCCTGAACCGCGGCGCAGCCTAGCCGGGCGGACCGGCGTCCTCCTCGACGAGCGGGGACGCCGGTTCGGCAAACAGCGGCTCGCCGAAGATGAAGCCGACGAGGTTCGGCCGCCCGACCTGGTCAAAGAAAGCGGTCAGCATCAGCAGGATCGGCACGGACAGAAGGGCACCGACAAAGCCCCAGATCCAAGAAAAGTAGCTGAGCGAGATCAGGATCATGACCGGGCTCATGGTGAAGCGTGCGCCCAGGATCGAGGGAGTGACGATGTTCGCCTCGATGCCGTGGAGGACAAGATAGGCCGCCGCCGGCACCAGACCGAGCATGATGGTCTCCGCCGTTCCGACGCCGAACAGCGACAGCAGCACCACCATCGCCAGCGGCCCGACATAGGGCAGGAAGTTGAACAGCGCGGCCAGCCCGCCCCACATCACCGGCGCCTCCACGCCGAGCGCCCACGCCCCCAGCGCAGTGATCACGCCCACGCCGGCATTGATCATGCCGACCGTCGCGATGTAGGCGGCAACGCGGTCCTGAACCTCGCGCACCACCCGGACGGCCTTGAGGCTGCTGCCGAAAGAGGCGCGCTCGAACAGCAGCCGCCGCCGCATCCGCACCCGTGCCTCGATCATGAAAAAGGTCAGCAGAAACGTCAGCAGCACCTCCAGCAGCACGCTGGGCGTGGCGAAGGCGAGCGTTTCAAGCGGGCTGGGGGTGGCAAGCACCACCTCCGGCGCGGACCGGCCCATCACCTCCGACAGCTTGTCGTTGATCTGCACCATCCAGCCGAAGCGGTCGCGCACCTCGGCGAAACGCTCACCCACGCGGTCGATGATCTGCGGCAGCCGCTCCAGCAGCACGGCAGCCGGCTGAAGGATGAGGCCGAGCGCGAGCAGCAGGACGGCAAAGAACATCAGCAGCGCCAGCAGCGAGGCGAACACGTTGGGCAGGCCCCAGCGGGCCATGCGGTCCGCCGCCGGGGAGAGCAGCACCGTGAGCACGAGCGCGCTCGCGATGGGGAGAAACACCACCGCGCCGACCGACAGAACGAACGGCAGGGCGAGGAACAGCCCCGCGCCCAGCAGGACGACGATGGCCGACATCAGGCGCGCATCCTGCGTCAGCGGCGCCGGTTCCACCCGTACCGGCTCGCCCTGCGGAGCGCCAGCCGGAGGGGCGGTTTCAGGCAGACGGGTCAGCGACACGCGACCGGCCGCGACCGCGCCGTCAGACCGTGGATGGACTCAGGCGCGCTCTTCGACATTATTGCCGGCTGCCAGACCGTCAAGCTCCTCCAGAATGGCGCGGTGCGCGCCCTCGTCGCCGATCGCCCGCTGCGGAACGTCGCCTTCGGACAGCATGGTGTTGAGCGCCGCCCGGGCGCGTCCCACGCGGCTCTTGATCGTTCCGATGGCACAGCCGCAGATGGCCGCCGCTTCCTCGTAGGAAAAGCCGCCCGCGCCGACCAGCAGCAGCGCCTCGCGCCGTTCGGGCGGAAGCGTCAGCAGCGCCCGGTGCATGTCCGCAAGGTGGATCGGCTCTTCCTGTCCCGCCGGCGCGGTCAGCACCCGCTCGGCCACGCCTTCGTCATAGTCGCCGCGGAAACGATTGCGGCGCATGTCGGTCAGGTAGGCGTTGCGCAGGATGACGAAGGTCCAAGCACGCATGGAGGTGCCGGGTTCGAACCGGTCCTGCGCCGCCCAGGCCTTCAGCAACGCCTCCTGCACGAGGTCGTCGGCCATGTCGGCCCGGCCGCACAGACCGCGGGCAAACGCGCGAAGGTGCGGCACCACCTCGGTCAGTTCCCGCTTGAAATCCGCCTTGTCGTCGGCGGTTCGCTGAGGCTGCCCCATCAGTCGCGCTTGTCCAGCTGTGCCAGCAGATCCTTGAAGGTGTCGGGCAGCGGCTCCTCGACAACTGAGTCGTAGAGCTTGCGCAGACCGTTGCTCCAGCCGGGCTTGCTTCCCGCGCCCGGCCGGCGGGGTGCAAAGGACGCGGCGCCGCGGGTGCCTGTGTTTTCGGTATGGGTCAAAGTGATCTGGTTCCCTCGCCAGGCTCAAAGCGCAAAAGCCGCGGAGAGGCAGGCCTTCGGCCGCTCTGCGCGGGGTCGAATGTTGGTTTAATGGGCAGGGAACGATGCGCAAGGCCCATTGTTCCTCCTCACAAGGCCGGTTCGGATCGGGTCGCACCCCGGGCCGCTGAAAGCAGTGGAACACGAGGCCGGCATGGCGCCCGGCCCCGCAACGGTGATGTGATGGCGGACGGTGTGTCGAGGCGGAGCTGGCTGGCGAGCAATCCGCGCACGGCTCCGCTGCTGGTCTTCTTTCTTGCAGCGGCCATCACCCTCATCAGCGTCGTCGCGCTCGAGCGGACCGAACGCTCGCGCGACCGGATCGCCGCCACGCGAACGGCCGACGCAATCACCGCATCGCTGATCCGCCGGGCCGCGACGACGGGCGCCTATCTGCGGGCCGGTTCCGCCCTCTTCGGCACGGCCGGCGCGGTGACGCCGGACATGTTCAACCGCTTTGCCAGCGAATTGCGGCTGGACCAGAACTTCCGCGGCGCGGAGGGCATCGGCTGGGCGCCGGCCATCAGTCCCCTCGCTGCGGCGTCGTTCGAGGCGGAGGCGTCGGCCATCCTCGGGCGTCCCGTCAGGATCCAGCCGGCGCCGGATGCAAGCACCCGGCCGCTGCTGGTTCCGATCTTCTTCCTTCAACCCGACACGCCGCGCAACCGACTCGCGATCGGCTACGACATGTACGCCGACACCGCCCGGCGCGAGGCCATGCGCGAAGCGGTGCGGCTGAGGCAGCCGGTGGCGACGGCGCCGATCGTGCTGGTGCAGGAGGGCGGCGGCACCGCGCCGGGCTTCAACATCTACATGCCGGTGTTCAGCGACAGCCGGGAGCGGCAACTGCGCGGCTTCATCTACAGCCCCTTCCGGTCGCAGGACCTGCTGGCGTCAACCGCGCCCGCGGATCTCGCCACGGAGCACTACGCGGTCACGTTGCACGACGTGGGTCCGGCCAGCGGGCAGTCAGCGGGTGAGCGCCGGCTTATCGCGACGCTCGGGGAGGCGGGCGCCAGCCGCGGCCATTCGGTCACCAGCCAGCTTCAGATCGCCAACCGGCTGTATCAGCTCACCGTGACGAACAGGGCGCGGCCGCTCCTGTCCCGCCTGTCCCTCCTCGCGCTGGTCGTCGGCCTGTCCGTGGCGGGTCTGATGATGCTGCTGGTGCGGCTGCTGTCGCGGCAGGCGGAGCAGGACCAGCAGCGGCTCGCCTGGTTCCAGGAACAGAGTTCGATCCGCGACACCTTGACCCGCGAACTCAATCACCGGGTGAAAAACACGCTCGCCAACGTGCTGTCGATCATCGCCCTGACCCGCCGACGGGCTGCCAGCCTCGAGGAATTCGCCGAAGGTCTGGACGGGCGGATCCGGGCGCTGTCGGCGACGCATGACCTGCTCACCAAGTCGGAGTGGAGCACCACCCCGCTCGAGGCGGTCGTGTGCGCCGAGATGGCGCCCTACATGCGCGGTCGCGAGCAGGCGGTCACCATCTCCGGTCCGCCGGTCGAACTGGCCCCCAACGACGCCCTGTCGCTAGGAATGGCGCTGCACGAGCTCACCACCAACGCCGCCAAGTACGGCGCCCTCAGCGAGCCTGGCGGGCAGGTGGACATCCGCTGGGAGCACGAGGGCGACAAGCTCGTCCGGATCCAGTGGGAGGAACACGGCGGCCCGCCGGTTCCGCAGCAGCGCACCCGCGGTTTCGGCACCGATCTGGTGGAGAAGATCGTGGCGCACGAGCTGCGCCACCCGGTCAACCTGCGGTTCGAGCCGGACGGTGTGCGCTGCACCCTGCTGGTCCCCGTCCGCCAGCCCAGCCCCTTTGCCCTGCGCGCGGCCACCCGGCAGACGGCCGCCGCCTGAACCTCGGCGTGTGGGCAACGCCCCGCGCCGGCCCCGCGATGCGGCGCCGGACGCCGGGCGCCGGGATCAGTCGAAGCCGCGGCTCGTGCCGAAGAACAGCGCCTGGCTGATCGCCGCGCGCACCGTCTGCTCCTGAAAGGGTTTGGTCACGAGATAGGTCGGCTCCGGCCGGTCGCCGGTGAGCAGCCGTTCCGGGTAGGCGGTGATGAAGATCACCGGCACCGAGTCGATCGCCAGAATGTCGTCGACCGCGTCGAGGCCGGAAGAACCGTCGGCCAGCTGGATGTCGGCCAGCACCAGCCCCGGCGTGCGTTCCGCCACCACCTCGAGCGCCTGCGTCCGGGTGGCGGCCGTGCCGCAGATGTCGTGCCCCAGCGAGCGGACCAGATCCTCGAGCTGCATCGAGATCAGCGGCTCGTCCTCGATGATGAGAACGCTGGTGGTCGATTCGCGGTCGATCTCCGCCACGGCCTGCTGAACAAGCTGCTCCACCTCGTCCGGGTTCATGTCCATGATCTGCGCGGCGTCCTCGATCGAGAAGTCCTCGAGCGTGGTCAGCAGCAGCGCCTGCCGGTTGAGCGGGGTCACGGCCTTGAGGCGGTTGTGCGCCGCGGCCTCATGCTCGGACGCCGCATCAGCGCTCTCGTCGACTTCGAGATAGGCGCTCGACCAGACCTTATTGAACGCGCGGTAGAGCGGAACACGCCCGCCCTCCAGCGACTGCTTCACCGCCTCGTCGGCCAGAGCGGCCTCCAGCGTCGCGCGCACGAACGCATCGCCGGTCGCTTGGGATCCGGTCAGCGCACGGGCATAGCGGCGCAGGTACGGGAGGTAGCGGGCAATCTGGTCACCAAGCGACATGAACGGTTCCTATCCTGCAAGCACTCCGGGCAGCGACGCCGCAGCGGCGACACGGACGTGCCGGCACACCGACGCTGCGCCGGGTCGATCCCAGCGGGTTTGCCCTCGCCATAAGGCCATCGCGGGCCGACGCAAGCACGGTTTTGCAGCCGCTTGGCTGATGCCGGCGGCCGCCGGCCGCGGGTGCGAAGCCGACGAAAAAATTTTGCTGATCGGCGGGAACAGGACCGGGAGGTCGCCGGTTAAACCCATGTCACTGCCGAGACCCCCCTCCCGTCCAACCGGCTTTGACACGATCCCGAAAGGCCTCCGTGCGACACGCAACGGAGGCCTTTTTTCGTGACCTGCGAGGTCCGCGCGGAAAGGCGGCGCCTCAGCGCATCGCCTGCTTGAGGCGCCAGATGATCCCCCGGCGGGCGGGCGTGCGGATCAGCGCAACGAGGTCGGTCGGGTCGTAGGGTTTCTCGAGCACCGGTCCCAGTTCGGCGATGAACGGCGGGATCTCGTCCGGCGCGGCGGTGGAGAAGATGATCCGCGGCGCGGTCGGGAGCATCTGCGACACCAGTTCCGCGATGGCCCAGCCGTCATCCCGGTCGGTCAGGTGGACGTCGAGGATGACGAGGTCGGGCTGCTCTCCGCGCAGCGACGCCAGCGCGGCCTCGGTCGTGGAGCAGTGCTCGATCGCCGCCACGCCCGCCTCCTGCAGCGTCGTCATGATGTCGAGGGCAAGCACCGGATCGTCCTCGACCAGCAGCACGCGCTGCGGCAGCTCCCCGCCGGGGTGTTCGCCGGCCGCCTGACCGCGCTCCGTGGCGGTCATGGGCGCACCGCGATGCGGCGGCGATGCCGGAGCGATCGGGTCCTCCGCAGGGAAGGAGGCGTGTCACATGGGCTTTTCAAGGATCCAGTACTCGCGGTTGACATGGCTGTTGATGGCATCGGCGATGGCGATCATTCCCTGATTGTCGTCGAGGATCCAGCCGATCTCGCCGCGCACCGCTCCGAACGTGCTGACGGCGTCGCGGCGGATGTACTCGATCATCATGAAGGCAAGCTGGCTGGCGAGCCGGCTGTTCTGATGCTCCTTGCGCACGCCCATCAGCGGCACCCGCATGGTGCGGCTGCGGGGACGGCGCAGCCAGCGCAGAAGCCGCACCCAACCCAGCGGCCAGAGGCGCCCGTTCATCGCGGCGAGCACCTCGTTCATGTCAGGCAGCGTGATCATGAAGGCCACCGCCCGGCCGTCGAGTTCCGCGATCCGGACGAGCTGCGGGTGGATGAGCGGCTTCAGCTTCTTCGCCGCATAGGCGATCTCCCGCTCGGTGAACGGCACGAAACCCCAGTTCGTCGACCACGCGTCGTTCAGGATGTCGAGGATGATCCGCACGTCGCCCGCATAATCCTCCCGGCCCGCCTCGCGCACGCGGATCTGCGGGTTGCGTTCGCCCGAACGGATGATGCGCTCGATCAGGGGCGGAAACTGCTGCGCCACATCGAGCTCGTAGGTCAGCAGCGCCTTGGCCTTGCGATAGCCGGCGGCCTCGATCCACTGCCGGTAGTGTTCCGGATGGTGCCCCATCATCACGGTCGGGGCGTGATCGTGGCCGCGCACCAGCAGCCCCGGCTCCTCCCAGATCGACAGCGACAGCGGTCCCAGCGCCCGCGTCATGCCTTGCGCGCGCAGCCACGCTTCGGCCTGTGCCAGCAGCGCGGCGGCCGTGGCCGCGTCCGCGGCGTCGAAATAGCCCCACAGGCCGGTGCCGGGGCCGAAGCCCTGCGCCGCGGGCATGGCGAGGGCAAGCTCGTCGATGTGCGCGGCGATCCGCCCGACGGGCTCGCCTCCGCGTGTGGCCAGGAACAGCTGGACCCGGGCATGTCCGAAATAGGGGTTGCGGGCCGGGTCGAGCAGTTCAAGCTGCTCGCGCCGGAGTTGCGGCACGCTGTGCGCAGTGGAGGCGGCGAACGCCCGTCCGGTGTCAACGAAGCGGGCGCGTCCACTCTTGCCCGTGACAGGCTCGATCACTAGCTCGGTGGTGCTCACGCTGTGTTCCGTTCAGCTTGGCTCTGCTAAGGCGGCGCCGGATGTTCTGGAACCGCTCCGCCACGGCATGTCAAGCGAGCGGCTCGATGACAGTGGCGGAAAACGCCCGCTGGCGGTGCATGGGCGGACCCGGCATAGGAAATGAATGGAAGCAGCGCGATGACGATGCAGCAGGCGATTGAACTCGGCACCGGCCTTGCGCCCGCAGCCCCGGCGGCGGGCGATGGGGCGCGGGCGCGGCGCGTCGACTATCTGCACAGCGACGACCGCGAGCTGCTGCGCGCGGCGCGCGACCTCACCCGTGATCTGGGCGTGGCCCGGCCGGCGGTCTACTGGACCGACCTCGGCCTTTCGGCGTTGCTCGGCTACGGCGCGCTCGCGGGGGCGATCCTGGCGACGTCCCCATGGCTGGCGCTCGCCTGCGGCCTCGTCGCCGTGCTGGCCCTGTACCGGGCGCTGCTGTTCATTCACGAGCTGTCGCATGTGCGCCGCGATGCGCTGCCGGGTTTCCGGCTAGGCTGGAACCTGCTTGTCGGCATTCCCCTGCTCACGCCGTCCTTCATGTATGAGGGCGTGCACACGCAGCATCACAAACGCACCCAGTACGGCACGCGCGGCGATCCCGAATACCTGCCGCTGGCTCTGATGAAGCCGTGGAGCCTGCCGCTTTTCATCGTGATGGCGGCGTTCCTGTTCATCGGCCTGATGATCCGCTTCGCCGTGCTGGTGCCGCTCGGCGCTCTGGTGCCGTCCGTGCGGCGGCTGGTCTGGACCCGGCTGTCGGCCTTGGCCATCAATCCCGACTACCGCCGCGGCGAACCGGATGCCGAGCTGCGGCGCCGCGTGCTCTGGCAGGAGGCGGGCGGCTTTGCGTGGTCATGGGTGCTGATCGGCTCGGGCTTCGTGATCGGCTGGACTCCGCTGCTGGTGCTGGTGGCGGTGGTGTCGGTCGTGGCCGTGCTCAACCAGCTGCGCACCCTGGTGGCGCACCTGTGGGAGAACGAGGGCGAGGCGATGACGGTGACGGCGCAGTTCCTCGACAGCGTCAACGTGCCGCCGCCAGGGATCTGGGCCGAATTGTGGGCGCCGGTGGGGCTGCGCTACCATGCGCTGCATCACCTCATGCCGTCGATGCCCTACCATGACCTCCCCGAGGCGCACCGGCGTCTGCGGCGCGAGCTTGGCGAACGATCGACCTATGACAGCGCCAATCATGCCGGCATGGCGCCGCTGGTCGCGCGGATCGCGCGCAGCACCATGGTCGTGCGCTGATCCGGCAGCCCCTGCCGGAGCACCGCTGCGCCCGTTCCGGGCCGCCTCTTGTCTCTGCGTGCCTGGCAAGCGGCGGACGCGGCGCCGCGCCGGGTGCGCGGCCGCGGGCCAGGTTCACTCCTCCGTGCGCACCAGAACCGTCTGGCCGATGAGGAAGAACAGCACGAACGGCAGCCACGCGGCAAGTACGGGGGGATAGCCGCCGAAGCTGCCCATGGCGAGGGCGGCATTGTCGAACACGAAATAGGCAAAGCCCAGCGCCATCCCGATGAGGGCGCGCACGAACAGCTTGCCGGACCGGGCGAGGCCGAACGCCGCGATCGCGCCGAGCAGCGGCATCAGGAACGCCGCCAGCGGGCCGGACAGCTTGTGCCAGCGGCTCGCTTCCAGCGCGCTGGTGCGCCGCCCCGCCTGGCGGTACTGCTCGATGATTTGGCCGAGGCTGCGGAAGGTTTCGGCATCCGGATTGACCCGGCTCAGCCGCAAGGCATCGGGCTGGATCCCCTCGCCGACGATGACCTCCGGAACCGCCGTGCGGGCGACGCGCTCGACCGAGAAACGGGTCGCATCCGTCAACCGCCATCCGGGCGCAGCATAGGTCGCGGCCGGCGCGGTGATCTGCTCGGCGATCAGGCCTCCCGGACCCAGCCGGTACCACGTCACTCCGCTGAGGCGCGTCGACTCGCCATGGCCGGACACCGTCTCGGCCATCAGCACGTTCGTCCCGTCGCTCAGATAGACGTTCGCCAGCACGTCGGAGCCGGGCGGCAGGGGCGCGTAATCGTTGGCTGACCACGCCGACAGCGTCGCCGTCGCGCGGGTCACGATCCGTTCGTTGAAGGCGAAGCTGAGCCCCGAGACGACCAGCGCCGTCAGCAACAGGGGAGCAAGCACCTGGAACGCCGACATGCCCGCCGCCTTCATGGCGATGACCTCGCTGTTCTGGTTGAGCGTCAGCAGGGTGATGATGGTCGCCAGCAGGACGGAATAGGGCAGAAACGTCTCGACCAGTTCCGGCATGCGCAGGCTGACATAGGTGAGCAGCTGCGCCTGCCCGTTGCCGGGAACGGCCAGGATCTCGCCGCTCTTGGCGAGCAGGTCGAGCATCATCAGCACGAGGATCAGCATCACGAGCACAGCGGCGATGCGGACCACGAACAACCGCGCCAGATAGACGGTGAGCGTGCGCGACGGGAAGAAATCGAGGTTCTGCACCGGCTTGCGACCGCTATCCCTCGGCCGTGGCCAGCAGTGCGGGCGCCGGACGCGCCCGGCGTCGTGCGAGCATCCGCCTGACTCGCGCGCTGACCCGCGCGGCGGCCGCCTCGAGCGCACCGATCGCCTGTCCGCCGGGCACATGGGCGACGCGATGATACATCCACACGATGAGGGCGGCGAAAAGCACGAACGGCGTCCACAGAGCGATCACCGGGTCAACGAGTCCGAGCGCCGCGACGTCCTCCCCGTACTGGTTGATCTTGTGGTACGACACCACCATGATGATGGCGAGGAAGACACCCAGTGCGCTCGTCGAGCGCTTGGGCGGGATGGCCAGCGCCACCGCCAGCAGCGGCAGCAGCGCCATCATGACGACCTCCACCAGCCGGAAGTTGAACGACGCCCGGGTCGCGTTGCGCTCCGCCTCCGGCGTGTCGCTCGCCCAACCGATCCTCAGCAGTTCGGGCAGGATGTACTCGTTCTGCGAGTCCCCGCGGCTGCGGAAGCGCTCGAGTGCGGGCAGGTCGATCGGCAGGTCGTTCTGCGCGAAGGTGAGCACCCGCGGCTCACGCCCGATGCGGTCCGGGCCGGTGTCCTGAATGATCAACCCGTCGACGAGCCGCAGGATGATCGTGTCACGGTTCTCGGCATTGGCGAGGAACCGGCCTTCGCGGGCGGAAATCGACAGCACCTGTCCCCGGTCGTTGGCCACGCGGGCGAAGATGCCCAGCAGCCGCCGGCCGTCATCCTCGCTGGCGTCGATTCTCAGGGCCATGCGATCGCCAAGGCTGGTGAATTCGCCCACCCGGATCGATGCCCCCAGAGCGCCGCTGCGCAGTTCGTGGTCGAGTTGCGAATAGGTGTAGCGGCCGATGGGCTGGAGGTAGAAGACCAGCGCGATGTTGACGGCGATCATCACCACGGTGATGAGGTAGGGCACCCGCAGCAGCCGGCCATAGGACAGGCCGACGGCGCGCATGACGTCCAGTTCGCTGCTGACCGCCAGCTTCCGGAACGCCAGCAACACCCCCAGCAGCAGACCCAGCGGAATGGCCAGGCTGGCATATTCCGGCATCAGTGTCGCCAGCATCGTGAACACCACCGTCACCGGCCCGCCTTCGGAGGTGACGAACTGGAACAGACGCAGCATCTTGTCCAGCAGCAGCAACGTGGCCGCCAGTGCGAACACGCCCAGCATCGGCACAAGCACGAGCCGGAAGATGTAGCGGTCGAGAGCGGGGATGAAGCGGAACAAGGCGGAACGGCCGGACGCGGGTCCGGTTACGCCTTTTCAAGCGTGCACTGCAGCGGGTGGTGGTTCTGCCGCGCGAAGTCGATCACCTGGTTCACCTTGGTCTCCGCCACCTCGTAAGGGAACACCCCGCACACGCCGACCCCGCGCTGATGCACGTGGAGCATGACGCGGGTGGCCTCCTCGAGATCCATGCGGAAGAACCGCTTGAGCACGAGCACCACGAACTCCATGGGCGTGTAATCGTCGTTGAGCAGGAGCACCCGGTACCGGCTCGGCTTCTGCGGCTTGGTGCGCGCCTTCGTGGCGACACCGACCTGCGGACCTCCCGGCTTGCCGGTCTCGTCGTCTGCAGCCGCCACTGGCGCGGGGATGCAGTACCGATGCGCCCTCTGCACGACAGGAAGAAGGTCGGGAACGGCAGTCATCATGCCCGTCAATATCGTATGCCCGCCGCCTTGCGCAAGCGCGCCGGCGCGTCCGCAGAAAGACAAAGGGACCGGACGGCATTCACCGCCCGGTCCCCGCGCCGCCCCGTGGGCGGCCTGGCGTGTTCCGGCCCTGTTCAGGCGGCCTTCTTGGTCAGCGTCTCGATGGTCACGCTCATGCGGTTCGACACCGGCGTGAACGCGTCGTTGATGAGCTTGAGCATGGTTTCGGTGCTGCGCGAGGCATGGGCGATGAAGCCGTCCATGTTGCGGCGGGCAAGCTCGCCCTGAAGCTGCATCAGCTCGGTCGGCGACTTCACCGCGGCCATGCGGCGCATGTCCTCCGACAGTCCCTCATAAAGGCCGCGGCTGTCCTCAAGCGCCGAGCGGCCAAGTTCCTGCAGGCCCGAAGTCCAGACCCGGCCGGCTTCGACCACCGCTTCCACATTGCCCCGGCCGAGCTCGGCCATGTCGGACAGGGTGGTGGTGCTGCGCTCGTAGAAGGCGTGCATGCGGTTCTGCATGTCTCCGGTGAGCCCGGAAAGGGCGTCCATGCCCGTGTTCAGCTGCTCGTTGGCGGTGTTGATCGCTTCGTCGTTCATGTCGGTGTCCTTTGCGTCTGTCGTGTCGGCGGGCGGGGCTGCGTCAAATACCGAAGCCTGAGCCTGTGCGGTGTCCGCGGCCGGCGCGGCTTCGACCGCCCCGGTCGGCTCTGCCGCTGCCGCCGGAGAGTCCGGCGCAGCGACGGCGGCGGCGATCGCCTGCAGGTCGGGTTCGTTGCGGTCCTGCCCTTCAGCGGGCTTTGCGTTGGGGCGCGGCTTGCGCGATGCCATGGGAGTCCTCACTGATTGCTGCACCGCACAATATACGCGACCCACGGCAAAATGCAAGGTTTTGTTGTGCAGTGCAGCAGGCGCTCACCGCTGACGCACGTACTCTCCGGGCGCATCGCCAAGCACCGTGTCACCATCCGACCCCGGAACGCGGAGTCCGCTGGCCGGGACGCGGGCAGGCGCCTGGCTCTCGATCCAGGCGAACCAGTCCGGCCACCAGCTTCCCGGATGTTCTGTGGCGGCCGCCTCGAAAGCGTCCAGAGTGTCGACGGCATCGTCACAGGTCCAGTACTGGTACTTGCGCGCATCCGGCGGGTTCACCACACCCGCGATGTGGCCCGAACCGGCGAGCACGAAGCGCACCTCGCCGCCAAGGTGCCGGCCCAGCTTCCAGACGCTGCGTGCCGGAGCGATGTGATCCTCGCGGCCGCTCTGCACATAGGCGGGCGTTGTGATGCGCGACAGGTCGACGGGGGTGCCGAGGACCGTCAGCGCGCCGGGCTGCACCAGCTTGTTGTCGCGGTACAGGTCGCGCAGATACTGCTGATGCCACTTCGCCGGCAGGTTCGTCACGTCCCCGTTCCAGTGCAGCAGGTCGAAGGCGGGGTAGTCCTCGCCCAGCAGGTAGTTGTTGACCACGTAGTTCCAGATGAGGTCGGTGCCGCGCAGCAGGTTGAAGGTCGCGGCCATGTAGCGGCCGTCCAGATACCCTTCGGGGGTCAGCGCCTCCAGCGCAGTGAGCTGCTGGTCATCGACGAAATTGAGCAGTTCTCCCGCGTCGGCGAAATCGACCTGCGCGGTGAAGAAGGTCGCGCTGCGGATCTTCGCGGCCTCGTCCCGGGCTGCCAGAACGGCCAGGGTTGCGGCAAGCGTCGTCCCCGCCACGCAGTAGCCGATGGTGTGCACAGCTGGAACCTTCAGCCGTTCGCGCACGAGGTCGACCACGTCGATCTGCGCCTGCACGTAATCGTCCCAGGTGACATCGCCGAGGCTGGCGTCGGCCGACTTCCAGCTGACCATGAACACGGTCAGCCCCTGTTCGACCGACCAGCGGACAAAGCTCTTCCGCGGATTGAGATCGAGAATGTAGAACCGGTTGATCCATGGCGGAAAGATCACCAGCGGCACCTCCAGCACGCTGTCGGTGGCGGGGCTGTACTGGATCACTTCGTAGAGGCGGGTGCGCGCGATGACCTTGCCCGGGGTGGTGGCGAGGTTCTCGCCGACCCTGAAGGCATCCGGATCGCTATGGGTCAGCTGGCCGCGCCGCAGATCCCGCAACAGGTTCTGCATGCCGCGCACAAGGTTCTCGCCGCCCGTCTCGAGCGTGCGCTCGAGCACCACCGGATTGAGCCAGGGCAGGTTCGCCGGACTGCCCGCCTCGCTCGCCGCGTCGGTGAAGAAGCGCAGCTGCTCGCGCAGCTTGGGCGGCAAGTGCGTCTGCCGCTCCGCCAGCGCCCGCAGGTGCTCGACGACGAGCAGATAGGTCTGGTGGACCACCAGAAACGCAGGGTGCGACCGCCAGGCGACGTCCGTGAAGCGCCTGTCCTGTCGCGGCAGCGTGTCGGGTTCCGGAACCTCGCCCTCGCCCGCCCGGCTGGCCGCCGCTCCAATCTGGGTCCAGGCGCGCAGTCCCTCCTGCCACAGGGCGGCTTGCTGCTCCATGGAAGGGGCGACGACGGATGACAGCCAGCGCTGCTGCCAGCGCGCCACGGCGGACGGGTCGAACAGCGACCGCATGAGGCCATCATCCTGCCGCTCGGCGAGGAACTCCATCCACATGCCCTGAAGGCGCAGCGCCAGCGCACCCCAGTCCGTCTCCGGCCGCGCGTCGGCCTCGCGGCCGCCCGCCGCCTCCGCGCTCCCTTGCGACCAGACGCGCCACAGACGGGCCTGCGCGTCCCACAGGCTGGCGAACGGATCGGGAGCGGTGTCGTCACTCATGGCTGCACCTTTCTCAACGCGGCCTGCCGCAGACGTTCCCGGTCATCCCGCGCCGGTCAAGGTTTGCGCCGGAGCGGGCCGGCCGCTACACCCGCCGGCGGGAGGGCGCATCCCGCCCCTCGCCGGGAAAGATGCGCCTGCCGATGGATGAGTTCTACCGCATCAAGCGTCTGCCGCCCTACGTCATCGCGGAAGTGAACGCCATGCGCGCCGCCGCCCGGGCTGAGGGCGCGGATGTCATCGACCTCGGCATGGGCAATCCCGATCTGCCGCCCCCGCCGCACGTCATCGCCAAGCTGTGCGAGGTGGCGCACAAGCCCGATGCCCACGGCTACTCGCAGAGCAGGGGCATTCCCGGGCTCAGGCGGGCGCAGGCGGCCTATTATGCCCGGCGGTTCGGCGTGGAGGTCGATCCGGAAACCGAGGTGGTGGTCACGATGGGGTCCAAGGAAGGGCTTGCCAGCCTCGCCACCGCCATCACGGCGCCCGGGGACGTGGTGCTGGCGCCCAATCCCTCCTATCCGATCCACACCTTCGGCTTCATCCTGGCCGGCGCCACCATCCGCTCGGTGCCGACCACCCCGGATGAACACTACTTCCTCAGCCTTGAACGGGCGCTTTCGTTCACCGTGCCGCGGCCGACCGTGCTCGTGGTCAACTATCCCTCCAATCCCACGGCCGAAACGGTGGACCTCGCGTTCTACGAGCGGCTGGTGGCGTGGGCGCGCGACAACCGGGTGTGGATCATCTCGGATCTCGCCTATTCGGAGCTTTATTACGACGGACGGCCCACCGCCTCCATCCTCCAGGTGGCGGGCTCCCGCGACGTCGCGATCGAATTCACTTCCCTGTCCAAGACCTACTCCATGGCGGGGTGGCGGATCGGCTTCGCCGTCGGCAACCGGCAGCTGGTGGCGGCCATGACGCGGGTGAAATCCTATCTCGATTACGGTGCCTTCACCCCGGTGCAGGCGGCAGCGTGCGCCGCGCTCAACGGGCCGCAGGACATCGTCGAGGCGAACCGCCGCCTTTACCACCACCGCCGCGACGTGCTGGTGGAGGCGTTCGGCCGCGCAGGCTGGCACATACCGCCGCCGCCCGCCTCGATGTTCGCGTGGGCACCGCTTCCTCCGGCGCTCAAGCACTGGGGCAGCCTCGCCTTTGCCAAACGCCTGCTGACCGAGGCCCGCGTGGCGGTGGCGCCCGGTGTCGGCTATGGCGAGGATGGAGAGGGGTTCGTGCGGATCGCCCTGGTCGAGAACGAACAGCGGCTGCGCCAGGCGGCGCGCAACATCCGCCGCTTTCTCCAGCAGCACGGCGTGAACGCAGCGCCGGCGCAGGCACTGGCGGCGGTTGGGCAGGAGGCCGGACGATGACCATTCTCGGCGAGTTTGCCGGCGACCGGGTACGGGCCACGCTGACGGCGCACATCGCCCATGTCCGCCTGAACCGCCCCGAGAAGATGAACGCGCTCGATCCCGAGATGTTCGACGCGCTGATCGCCGCAGGCCGGACCGTGGCGCAGACCCGCGGCGTGCGGGTGGTGGTGCTGTCGGGCGCGGGACGGGCGTTCTGCGCCGGTCTCGACACGGCGAGCTTTTCCCGCGCCCCGGACCCCGACGAACCGCCGCTGGCGGAGCGGACGCATGGCAACACCAACCGCTTCCAGGAAGTGGCGATGGTCTGGGCGCGGTGCCCGGTGCCGGTCATCGCCGCGGTCCACGGTGTGTGCTTCGGCGGCGGGCTGCAGATTGCCAGCGGCGCCGATCTGCGCGTGTGCGCGCCCGACGCGCGGCTGTCGATCATGGAGATGAAGTGGGGACTGGTGCCCGACATGGGCGGCTTTGCCTTGTGGCGCGGGCTGGTCCGCCCGGACCTGCTGCGCGAACTGGTCTACACCAACCGCGAACTGTCGGGTCAGGAAGCCCTGACCGCCGGTCTCGTCACCTTCACCGATCCCGACCCGCTGGCGCGCGCGATGGCGATCGCCGCCACCATCGCCAGCCGCAACCCCGAAGCGGTGCGCGAGGCCAAGCGGCTGTTCACCGCCATGCTCGACCAGCCGACCGACGCGATCCTGCTGGCCGAGAGCGAGGCGCAGGAGCGGGTGATCCGCCGTCCGAACCAGGTGGAGGCCGTGGTCGCGGCGATGAGCGGCCGCCCACCCGTTTTCAGCGACGACTAGCACCGCCTTCCAGCACCCGCGCCGTCCACGAGGCAATTGCGCTTCGCGCGCCGAGCGGCTAGGCGCTGTCTTCCCACGCGCGGCCCGATGGCGGAGTGGTTACGCAGAGGACTGCAAATCCTTGCACGCCGGTTCGATTCCGGCTCGGGCCTCCATCCTTTGCCGTTGCGGACCCTGCCCGGCGGCGATATGGACGCGCACACGTGCCGCTTTAGCTCAGTCGGTAGAGCACATCATTCGTAATGATGGGGTCAGGTGTTCGAATCACCTAAGCGGCACCACCTTCCTTTCTGCACGGAACGAACCGCCGCGACGCGCCAGGACTCTGGGGACTGCGATCGCATGTGGAGGAAAAGGAACGGGATCTGGCTTCAAGGCACGGGCTCGGCACCCCGTTTGAGCACGAGCTCCTTGCGCCGGAGCCACACCGCCCACGCGCTTGAGCAGCACACGGCCGCCGGCCCTGCTGCCTTCGCCTATGACGCCGACGGCAAGCTCACCTCCGGCAGTTCGGCGTGCTTCGTGTATGATGCGCAGAACCGCTTCGTATCGGCGAGCGGCGGATAGACCGCGCACCTCGCCTGCGATCCGCCCGGCCGCTTGGCGCAGACCAGCGTTAGCGCGGCCGGCACGACCAGGTTCCTCTGCGATAGCGCCGGACTGGTGGCGAAGTACGATGCCGCGGGCACGCTCCTGCGCCGTTGCGTGCACGCCGCCGCCACCGATGATCAGGGCTTTATCGGTGCGGCGAGTGATGCGGACGCCAAGGCGCTGACCGCCCCCCTCACCCCAGCAGCGTCACCCGTTCGGGCAGCAGGGTCACGCGGATGGTGGAGCCATGGTCGGGCGGGAGTGCGCCGCACCGCATCGGCACGCGCTCGCCGCCCAGCCGCAGCGTCAATTCATGCCAGGCGCCGCCGAACCGCACATCCTCGATCTCGGCCTCGATCCCGTCGGCTGACGGCACGAGCGATTCGGGCCGCAACAGCACGGACACAGCCGGCCCCATCCCCGGCGGAGCGGGAACGCAGCCGGCCGCACACCGGACCATGCCGCCGGACGCCGTGCCGGCAAGCACGGTGGCGCGGCCGAGCAGCCTCGCCGCCTCGTGAGTGGCGGGGTGAAAGTAGCAGTCCTCCGGGCTGCCGTCCTGCACGATCCGGCCGCCGGTCATCAGCAGCAGGCGGTCGGCGAGCAGCATCGCCTCCTCGGGATCGTGGCTGACCACCAGAACGCCGGCATCCGTGCCCCGCAGCGCCGCCAGCACGCTTTCGCGCACCTCCGCGCGCAATCCGCCGTCGAGGCCCGAAAAAGGCTCGTCGAGGAGCAGGACAGCCGGCTCCGGGGCAAGCGCCCTGGCGATGGCGACCCGCTGCTGCTCGCCGCCTGAAAGCTGGTGCGGCCAGGCGCTGGCCCGGTGCGACACGCGCAACTCGTCCAGCAGGCGCATGGCGCGCTCGCGGCGTGCGGCCGCCGGCAGATGCGCGAGGCCGAACGCCACGTTGTCCAGCGCCGTGAGGTGGGGGAACAGCGCGAGATCCTGAAAGACGAGGCCAACGCGGCGGCGCTCCGGGGCGGCGAAGGCGCCGGCTCCGTCGACCAGCGCCGCACCCGCCCGCACCTCCCCGTCATCGGCCCGCTCCAGTCCGGCCATGACGCGCAGCAGCGTGCTTTTGCCGCAGCCGGACGGGCCGAGCAGGCAGGTGACCTGGCCGGGCGCCAGAGTGAAGCTCACCCGGTCGACGACGGCGCGGCCCCCATAGCGCTTCGACACGGCGCTGACCTCGAGAGCCGGAGTCCGCATGGCTCTCATGGCCGCCGCTCCGCCGCGTCTCCGGACGCCGTCACCTGACGGCTGAGCCAGACGGTCGGCCCCAGCGCCGCCAGCACGATCAGCAGCGAGGGCCAGCCGGCCTGCCCCAGCCTTTCGTCGAGCGCGTAGTTGCTGGCCATGACCGCCAGCGTGTCGAACCCGAACGGCCTGAGGATCAGTGTCGCGGGCAGTTCCTTGAGGACGTCGACGAACACCAGCAGCAGCGCCGTGACCAGACCAGCCCTGGCAAGCGGCACCTGAACCGTCAGGGCTGCGCCCACCTCCGTCCGCCCGAGGCTGCGCGCGGCTTCGGCAACGCCCGGAGTCACCCGGCTCAGCGCGGCGCCGATCGGCTCGGCCGCCGCCGCCATGAGCCGCGCGGCATAGGCGTACAGCAGGAGGACAATGCCGATCCAGAAGCTCCCGGCCGCAGGAGCAAGCGTCCACACCACGCCCGCCGGCAGCAGCAAACCGATCGCCAGCGCCGCTCCCGGCGTCGCATAACCGAGCCCGGCCATCCGCATCGCGCCCGGCGCGCGCGCTGCTCCCAACGCAAGCGCCAGCGCCAGCACCGTCGTCACCGCGGCCCCGGCACCCGCGACCAGCACGCTGTTCCAGGCGGCATCCACCAGCCGTTGAACATCCGGGCGCTGCGCCAGGGCACGGCTGAACAGCCAGGCAACAGGCAGCACCAGGGCGGCCGTCAGCAGCAATCCGCACGCCAGAGCGGCAGCGACGGCTTTCGCGCCCTTCAGCTGCCGAGGCAGGAGCGGCCGCGCGGCAACCTTCGCGCCGTCGAAAGCCGCGCCGCGCCGCCAATGCCGTTCAGCAAGCAGCAGGACCGCCGCCGCCGCCACCAGAAGCAGCGCGAGCTGGGCGGCTCCAGCCACCGAGCCGAACACCGCCCACGACCGCACCACCCCGGTGGTGAGGGTCTGCACCGCCATGAACTGCACCGCGCCATAGTCTGCCAGCGTCTCCATGATCGCCAGCGCAAGTCCCGCCGCGAGCGCCGGCCGCGCGAGCGGCAGCACAGCCCGGCGAAACGCGGCAAGCGGCGTGCATCCCAGCATCCGCGCCGCCTCGAAGGCGGCGGCCGACTGGCTGGCGAAGGCGGCGCGCATGGCGAGATACACGTAGGGATAGAAGGCGCAGGTCAGCACGAAGGCGGCGCCGCCAAGGCTGCGCATCGGCACGGCAAGGTCGATGCCTGCGCTCTCGCGCACGGCCATGCGCACCGCTCCGGCAGGGTCGAACAGATCCGTGTACGCATAGGCCATGGCGAAGGCGGGCATGGCGAAGGGCAGCGCAAGCGCCCAGGTGAACACGCGCCTGCCGGGAAAGCGGTAAAACGCCAGCAGCCAGGCAGAGGCGGTGCCGACGATGCCCGTCCCCAAGGCCACCAGCAAGGCCAGGGCCGCGGAGGTGCCGGCATAGCGCGCCAGATCACGGGCGGGAATGTCGGCGCCCGGACCGGACACGGCCGTGACGACCACCCCGGCCAGCGGCACGAGAACCGCACCTCCGGCAAGGGCGGCCGCGACCACGAGGGCGGAAGGCCGCCGGCCCGCGCGGGAAAAACCCGCCGGGCGGGCAGGAAGGGTCAGCGCCAACCCGCCTCGCTCATCAGCGCCTGCGCCCGGGGCTGGCGCGCGGCAAAGGCGGCCACCGGCATCGGATTGGCGGTGAAGGACGCGTACCTGTCGACCGGAGCCGGCGCGCTCACGTCCGGACTGGCCGGAAACTCGTTGTTGTGGCGGGCGATGTGCTGCTGCGCCTCGGGCGAGGCGAAGAACTCCAGCAGCCGGACGGCGTTCGCCTTGTTGGGGGCGTTGGCGAGGACGCCACCGCCGGAAATGTTGACGTGCGTGCCCTGTCCGTTGAGGCTCGGGAAGGCGAGGCGCAGCCGTGAGGCGATCGCGCGATCGTTGGCGTCCTCGCCGTTCTCCATGCGGATGAAGTAGTAGCTGTTGGTGATGGCGACATCGCACACCCCGGCTGCGACCGCGCGGATCTGGTCGCGGTCCCCTCCCTCGGGCGGACGCGCCATGTTGGCGACGATCCCACGCGCCCAGTCCAGCGCGCGCGGCTCGCCCCAGGCTTCGATCAGGGCGCCCATCAGCGACAGGTTGTAGATGTTGTCGGAGGAACGCACGCACAGTCGGCCGCGGAAGCGCGGACCGGCAAGCTCCTCGTAGGTGTCGACCTCGTCGGCGCGGACCCGGTCGGGATTGTACGCCACGATGCGGGCCCGGCGGGCGAACGGATACCAGTTGCCGGCCGGCTCGCGCAGGTTCGCCGGCAATCGGTCGAGCTGGGCCGACGTCGCCGGCTGGAACAGCCCCGCCTGCTGCGCCCGCCACAAGGTGCCGGCATCGGCGGTGATGAAGACGTCGGCGGGGCTGCGCGCCCCCTCGCTTTGCAGCCGGGCGATCAGCTGATCGGCGTTGCCGTCGAGCACGTTGACGCGGATCCCGGTGAGCTGGGTGAAGCGGTCATACAGCGCCTGATCGCTGTCGTAATGACGGGCGGTGTACAGGTTCACCTCACCCGCGCCATCCGCCGGCGCTCCGGTGGTTTCAGGACCGCTGCACGCAGCGGCGAACAGGGCAAGAACGGACGCGAGCAACAGACGCATGGGCAGGACTCCTTGCCGCTCGCCCTACCGCTATTGAGAGCCATTCGCAACCGGCTTCACAGGGATGGACGGAGCTTTTCCAGCCGCCGACGAACACCCTGCCGGTCACCACGCCGGACGAGAGCGACGGAACCCGGCCCCGCACCGCACCGTTGTGCCGGGGTGCCGGCCTCTCCCCTCATCCTCGCCAAGCGGTTCGCCCTCTTCGCCGCACTGTGGCTGGTGCTCACCGCCGGCGCGCTCGACGGACTGCCCTTCGGAGCGGCGGCGGCGGCGGCGGCCACGTGGACGAGCCACCGGCTGCTGCCGGCGGACCGGGACCGCCTACGCCTGCATCGCCTGCCCGCGATCCTTCCGCGGTTCCTCTGGGGTTCGCTGAGCGGCGGGCTGGACGTTGCTGCCCGGGCGCTGCGGCCGCGGATGCCGATCCGGCCAGGATGGGTGCGCTACCGGTCGGCGCTGCCCGCCGGGTTGCCGCTGGTGGCGCTCGGGGGCGAACTGAGCCTGATGCCCGGAACGCTTGCGGCGGGCACGCGGGAGGGCGACCTCCTGCTCCATTGCCTTGATGTCGGTGCCGATGTGGTGTCCAGTGTTGCCGTGGAGGAGCAACGCATCCGCGGACTCGTGGCGCCGTGACCGACCTGCTCTACGTCGCCGCGCTGGTGATCCTCGCCAATGTGGCGGTGAGTGCGTGGCGCGTCCTGCACGGACCGGCCCGCGCCGACCGCATCATGGGCGCGCAGCTGATCGGCACCAGCGGCGTCGCCCTGCTGGTGCTCCTCTACCTCATCCACGGCAGCTCCGGCGTGCTTGACCTTGCGCTGCTGCTCGCGCTGCTGGCGGCGTTCGCGGCTGTCGGCTACGTGAAGAGCCGCAGCGCCGACGGGGCGGGCGATCCGGAAGTCGCCGGGGGGGAAGACCCGTGATCGCCGACGCAGTCACGGTCCTGCTGATCGGTGCCGGGCTGTTCTTCTTCGTCGCCGGCACGGTGGGCTTTGTCCGCTTTCCCGACGTCCACTCGCGCCTGCACGCGCTCACCAAGGCGGACAATCTCGGCCTCGGGCTGGTCGTGCTGGGTGCGGCGCTGCAGGCCCCGGACGCGGCCACGGTGCTGAAGCTGGTGCTGGTCTGGCTGCTCACGCTGGCGGCGGCGGCGACGGTGGCGCAGTTGCTCGCGCGCTCGGCGCTGGAGGACGGCGCACCCTGATGATCGCGTCCGCGGCATTCGACATCCTCCTGTGCCTGCTGATCGTCACCGTGGCGGTCGGCTCGGTGGCCGCGCGCGATCTCTTCGGAGCAGTGGCGCTGTACATCGTCTACGGCCTGCTGCTGGCGATCGGCTGGGTGCGGCTGGGCGCGGTGGATGTCGGGCTTGCCGAGGGCGCCATCGGCGCCGGCCTGACGGGCGTGCTGCTGCTTGGCGCGGCGGCGCGCCTGAAGGCCGCGCCCGACCCGCCGCGACTGCGGATTGTCCCGCTGCTGCTGTGTCTGGCGGTCAGCCTCGGCTTGGGAGCAGCGGTGCTGTCGCTCAGCGTGCCGCAGCCCGGCCTCGTCCCGCTGGTGCAGGAGAACCTCGCCGCCAGCGGGGTCGGCAATCCGGTCACCGCCGTGCTGCTCAACTTCCGCGGTTGGGACACGCTGGTCGAGTCCGTGGTCCTCGTCGTGGCGCTGGTGGGTGTGTGGGCTTTGGCGCCCGACGATCTGTGGGATGGCCGGCCCGGCGCCGCCCAGCGGGTTAAGCGCGACGCGGTGCTCAACACGTTCGGCCGCCTGCTGCCGCCGGTCGGGCTGATGGTCGGCATCTACATCGTCTGGATCGGCGCCTATGCGCCGGGAGGCGCCTTTCAGGCCGGCACCGTGCTGGCGGCGGTGTGGCTGCTCGCGATCATGGCCGGCGTGGCAGAACCGCCGCCGGTGCGCCGGCCGCTGTGGCGCGCGCTGCTCGTGCTCGGGCCGGCGGTGTTCCTGCTGGCGGGGCTGCACGGGACGCTGTGGGGGGCGTTCATGAGCTTCGCTCCGGCGAAGGCCAAGACCATGATCATGGCCATCGAATTCACCCTCACCCTGTCGATCGCCGTCACACTGGCAATGCTGGTCCTTGGCCGGCCGCGGCGACCCGCATGACGGCAACGCTCGTCTACGGACTTGCCGGCAGCGTGCTGGTGGGCGTGGGGCTGTACGGCTTCGCGGTGCGCCGCCACCTGCTGCGCCAGATCCTTGCCTTCAACATCATCGGCAGCGGGCTGTTCCTGCTGTTCGGCGCCCTTGCCCGCCGCACGCCTGACGGAACGAGCGACCCCGTGCCGCAGGCCATGATCATCACCGGGATCGTCGTGGCGTTCGCGGCGACGGCGCTGGCGGAGGCGCTCGCCGAACGGTACCAGGAGCTGACCGGACGCACGGCGCTGGAGGAGGACAGCAAACCGGCACCGCCCGACGAGCAGGAAAGCGAACTGCGTGGCTGAGCCGGGCCTGCTGGTGGCGCTGCCCTTGGCCGCGTGCCTTGCCGCGGTGTTCCTCGGGCGGCGCGGTGCGCTGCTCGTGTGGGTGACCGGCCCGCTGATGCTCGTGCTCACATGGCAGCTTGCGCGGGCGATCCCGGTGGTCGAGCCGCTGGGCGGGTGGGCGCCGCCGCTCGGCATCGCGCTGCGCGCCGACGGCTTCGCCGCCGCCTTCCTGGTGATGACGGCGCTGGTGGCGGCAGTGGTCGGCGCCTACGCCGCAACCTATTTCGCAGCCGATCCCCGCCCCCGGCGGGCGGCGGCCTTCTGGCCGCTGTTCTACGCCGTGTGGACGGCGGTGAACCTGATCCTGCTGGGACGCGACCTGTTCAACCTGTATGTCGGGCTCGAACTGCTGACGCTGGCTGGTGTCGCGATGGTGGCGCTGGACGGGCGGGCCGCAACGCTTGCCGCGGCCTTGCGCTACCTGCTGTTCGCGCTGTTCGGCTCCGTCACGTTTCTCATCGGCGCCGCGCTGCTCTATGGCCGTTACGCGACACTCGACATGGAACTGCTGGCGGTGGCGCTGGCGCCGGACACCGCGACCGTGGCGGCGGCGGCGCTGATCAGCGTCGGGCTGCTGGCCAAGGCCGCGATCTTCCCCTTCCACGCCTGGCTGCCACCGGCCCATGCCGGCGCTCCTGCACCGGCCAGCGCGCTGCTGTCCGCCCTGGTGGTCAAGGCCAGCGTCCTCATCCTGTTCCGCCTCTGGTTCGACGTGCTGCCGCCGCTGGCCGGCGCCCTGCTGAACGCGCTGATGGGGGGGCTGGGCGCGATGGCCGTCCTCTACGGATCGGTGCAGGCGATCCGGCAGGACCGGCTGAAACCGATCGTCGCCTACTCCACGGTGGCGCAGCTTGGCTATCTGCTGCTCGCCTTTCCGCTCGCCGGCGCGGCGCTGGGGGCGCAGCCCTGGTCGGCGGGAGCGTGGACGGGCGCGGTGTTCCATGCGCTGTCGCACGGGCTGGCCAAGGCGGCCATGTTCCTTGCGGCCGGAACCATCATGCTTGCCGCCGGGACCGACCGGCTCGACCGGCTCGGCGGCGTGGCCAAGGCGGTGCCGGTGGCCAGCTTCGCCTTCGTCATCGCCGCGGTGTCGCTGATGGGTCTGCCGCCGAGCGGCGGCTTCCTCGCCAAGTATCTCCTTCTCACCTATGCCTTCGCGGCGCAGCAGGCGGGCTGGGCCGCGGTGATGGTCGTGGGCGGGCTGCTGGCGGCGGTGTATCTGGCCCGGCCGGTCAATGCCCTGATGCGCGCCGCGCCGGCGGAGGGCGCGCGCTTCGCCCGTGTGCCGGCGGTGCTTCAGCTCGCGCCTCTCCTCCTCGCGCTGGCCGCCATGCTGCTCGGCATCCTGTCGTTCGAGCCGTATCGCCTGATCCAGGTCAACAACCCCGCGGCGGCGCATGAGGGGCTGCAATGAACGCGTGGCTGCCTGTCTTGACGCTCCTGACCAGCCTCGTGCCGGCGCTGGTCATCTTCCGCATCCCCGAGGACCGCCGGACCCCAAGGGCCGTAGTCAACCTCGCCGGGGCCGGGGCAAAGCTCGCGCTGGTCGCTCTCATGCTCGCCGGCGTGGCGCGCGGGGAGGTGTACGAAACCCGGCTCGTGCTCATGCCCGAGCTGTATCTGCTGTTGCGGGTGGATGCGCTGTGCCTGCTGTTCCTCACCCTGTCGGCGTTCCTGTGGCTGCTGACGACGGTCTACGCGATGGGGTATTTCGGCCATGCCCCGAACCAGTCCCGCTTCTTCGGCTTCTTCAGCCTGTGCGTGGCGGCCACCACCGGCGTGGCGCTGTCGGGGACGCTGATCACGTTTTTCATCTTCTATGAGTTCCTCACCCTTTCGACCTGGCCGCTGGTCACCCACAAGGGCGACGAGAAATCAATCAGCGCCGGGCGGACCTACCTGGCCTACACGCTGGGGGGCAGCGCGCTGCTGCTCGTGGGCATGGTATGGCTCGAGGGGCTGACCGGGCCGATCGAGTTCGCCGTGCGTGACCAGTTGCTGGAGGTGGAGCCCGCCACCCTGACGGCCATCTTCGCGCTGCTGGTGGCCGGTCTGGGGGTCAAGGCCGCGCTTGTCCCGCTGCATGGCTGGCTCCCTGCCGCCATGGTTGCGCCTGCGCCGGTGTCGGCGCTGCTGCACGCCGTGGCGGTGGTGAAGGCTGGCGCGTTCGGCATCATCCGCGTCGTCTACGACGTCTATGGCTTCGATCTGGTGCAGGCTCTGGGCGTGGGCCTGCCGCTGATGGCGGTGGCGAGCGTCACGATCCTGTACGGGTCGATGCGGGCGCTGTTCCAGATCGACCTCAAGAAGCGGCTCGCCTACTCCACCGTCAGCCAGGTCAGCTACATCGTGCTGGGCGCCGCGCTCGCCGGTCCGGCCGCGACCGTGGGAGGGCTGGTGCACCTCGTCCATCAAGGGGTGATGAAGATCACCATGTTCTTCTGCGCCGGCGCTCTGGCCGAACGCATGGGCATCACGCGGGTGGATCAGCTCGACGGGGCGGGACGGGCGATGCCGCTGACCATGGGGGCGTTCTCCGTCGCGGCGCTGGGGATGATCGGCGTCCCGCCGCTCGCCGGGTTCGTCAGCAAGTGGCAGCTCGGGCTCGGCGCGCTCCAAGCCGGCGAGACGTGGGTCATCTTCGTCCTCGCCGGCAGCAGCGTGCTGAACGCCGCCTACTTCCTGCCGCTCGTCTACCGGGCCTGGTTCCTCCCCCCCGCGGCCGAAGCGGAGCCGGGCCGCGAGGCGGTCGCCATGCTCGTCTGGCCGGCGGTCGTCACCGCCGCGGCCGTGCTGCTGATGGGCCTGTTCGCCGGCTTCGCGCTTAGCCCGCTGAGCTGGGCCGAACTGATCGTCGCGCGGGTGTACGGCGGATGAGCTGGCACCGCTTCCTGCTCGACGCGGCCGTCGGGGTGCCGCTGCTGCTCACCGCGCTGGCGCTGCTGCCGACCCGGCGCGGCCTGATGATCCGGCTGCTCCCGTTCGCCGCCCTGCCGGGACTGGCTGCGGCCCTGCTGGTCCCGTCCGGCACGGCCCAGCCGCTGCCGCAGACGCTTCTGGGGGCGGGACTGGTGATGGAGGCACAGGGGCGTGTGTTCCTCGGCATCGCGGCGCTGCTCTGGACGCTCGCCGGGATCACGGCGCGCGCAAGCGTCACCGGCGAACGGCGCGATCGGTTCGCAGGATTCTGGCTGGCGACGCTGACGGGCAACATGCTGCTGGTGCTCGCGGCGGATGTCGTCAGCTTCTACCTTGCCTTCGCCATCCTGTCGCTGTCGGCCTTCGGACTGGTGGTGCATGATGGCACCGCGGAGGCGCGGCGCGCGGGGCGAATCTACCTGCTGCTGGCGATCGTCGGAGAGACCGCGCTGCTGTTGGGGCTGCTGGTGGCGGCCAGCGGCGTCGGTTCGGTGTTCATCGCCGACATCCGCTCGGCCCTGCCCGCGCTCCCCCGGCGTGACCTCGCCCTGGCGCTGATGATCGCCGGGTTCGGACTCAAGGCCGGCCTCGTGCCGCTGCACG
Organism: Erythrobacteraceae bacterium CFH 75059; assembly: GCA_004331795.1. GTDB lineage: Bacteria > Pseudomonadota > Alphaproteobacteria > Sphingomonadales > Sphingomonadaceae > Qipengyuania_B > Qipengyuania_B thermophila. The sequence continues at coordinate 749,348 of SJSR01000001.1, read as the reverse complement.
TCTGGTTGCCGCTTGCCCATCCGGCAGCTCCGGTGCCCGCATCGGCGGTGCTCTCGGGCGCGATCGTCAAGGCCGGGATCTTTGGTCTGATGCAGTTCCTGCCTCTTGGCACGGCGTTGCCGGACTGGAGCGGCGCGCTCGTGACCCTCGGCCTGACGACGGCCTATTACGGGGTGGCGGCGGGACTGTTCCAGCGGCGCGCCAAGGCGGTGCTGGCGTATTCCACCGTCAGCCAGATGGGTCTGATCGTCACCGTGCTGGGTGCCGGTCTCGCTTCTCCCGGTCCCGGCCTCGCACTGTCGGCCGCCGGCTTCTACGCCGCGCATCACGGTCTGGCAAAAGGCGCGCTGTTCCTGTCGGTCGGTGTGCTGCACGCCGCGGGCGGAGCCAGCCGGCGGCCGCTGCTGCTCCTGACGGGGTTGACCGCGCTCGCCATCGCCGGCCTGCCGTTCACCGGCGGCGCGCTGGCGAAGCTCGCCGTCAAGGGGCCGCTCGGCACCGGCGCCGCCGCGCTGCTGGTCACGCTGTCGGCCGTCGGCACCACGCTGCTGATGCTGCGGTTCCTGATGCTGGTCCGCCGCGACACTCCCGCGCCGCACCTGCGCCCCCGGCCAGCCGTTCTGCTGCCCTTCGCGGGCGCGGCGCTGGCGGCGCTGACCTTGCCGTGGCTGCTGTTTCCGGCGGCCAGCGGCCAGGCGCTCGCCTATGCCTTCAGCCCCGCGACCCTCTGGGGGGCTGCGTGGCCGCTGCTGCTTGGCGCGGCGATCCTCGCCGGAGCGGTTCGCTGGGGCCGTGCGGCGCCGGTGGTGCCCGAGGGCGACCTGGTTGCGCCCGCAGAGCGCCTCGTCAACGCCGCCATCGGCCGCGCGCAAGAGTGGCAGGCACCCGCGCCGCAGCTTCCGCTGCAAGGCGCCTTGGCCCGGGTCGGCGCGGCCGCCGGACGCGTGGAGGCCGCCGCTGCACGGTGGCCGGTGATCGCCCCCGTCCTCCTCGCAGCGGTGGTCGTGCTCGCTCTCGCCACGGTGTGATTTCGAAGACTCCACCGACGACCGTTGAATGACAGGCCACCGGTTGCCGGAGCCCCGCAGGGACGGCTAGGCACACGCCGATGGCAGCGGCAACCCCGATGATGGCGCAGTATCTGGCCCTCCGCCGCGAGGCGGGCGAGTGCCTGCTGTTCTACCGCATGGGCGATTTCTACGAGCTGTTCTTCGACGACGCCCGCCAGGCAGCGGCGGTGCTGGGAATCGCGCTGACCGCACGGGGCGAGCATCAGGGACAGCCGGTGCCGATGTGCGGCGTACCCGTGCATGCCGCCGAGGGGTATCTGGCCCGCCTGATCCAGGCGGGATTCCGCGTCGCCGTGGCCGAGCAGACCGAAACGCCTGATGAGGCGCGGCAGCGCGGCGGCTCCAAGGCGCTCGTGGCCCGCGCCATCGTGCGGGTCGTGACGGCGGGCACCGTCACCGAGGAGGCGCTCCTGGACCCTGACCAGTCCAACCCGCTGGTCGCGCTTGCGGAAGCCGGGGGCGAGGTCGGCATCGCCTGCTGCGAGGTGTCGACCGGCTCGGTGTGGCTGGAAAGCTGCGCGGCCGATGCCTTGGCCGAGCGCCTTGCCCGCCTCCGCCCGCGCGAGCTGGTGCAGGCCGACACCGTCGAGGCGCCCGCCGCTCCCGCCGGCGTGCAGCACGCCCGGCACACCGCCGCCGCCTTCACCGCGGCCCAGGGCGAGGCCGCCCTGCAAAGGCTGTTCCCCGAAACCGCCGCCGCGACCGCGTCGGCGTTTACCCCGCCGATGCTGGCGGCTTTCGGCGGCCTCGTCGCTTATCTGGAGCATGTCGGGCGCGGCGCGCTGCCGTGCCTTGGCTGGCCGCAGCGGCGCGCAGGCGCAGGCGAACTCCTGCTCGATCCGGCGACGCGGGCCAGTCTCGAGATCCTCGTGGCGCAGGACGGGTCGCGCAGCGGCAGCCTTCACCACGGCGTGAACCGCTGCCGCACGAGTGCCGGCGCGCGGCTGCTGGCCGAGGATCTGTCCGCCCCGCTGACCGACGCGGACGTCATCGAGGCGCGTCTGGCTGCGGTCCGCTTCCTCCACGACCGCTCGCTGCTGCGGTCCGATCTGCGCAACCGGCTGAAGGGCGTGCCGGACCTCGCGCGGGCCGCCGCCCGGCTGGTGGCTGAACGCGGCTCGCCGCGCGATCTCGGGACGGTCAGTGCCGCATTGACCGCCGCGGCGGCGATTGCCGGCCTGCTCGGGGCGGAAGAGGGTCTCCCGCCGCTGCTGGCGCGCTGCGCCGAGGCGCTGCGCAGCGAAGCCGGCCTGTCGGAGACGCTGAGCCGCGCGCTCGCGCCGGCGCAGGCCGGCGACCGCGACGGGTCAGGCTGGGTCGCGCCCGGCTGGTCGCCGGAACTCGATGCCGCGCGCGCGCTCGCCAGCGATGCCCGTCAGGCGCTCGCCGCGCTCGAAGCAGAATACCGCGAGACGACCGGCCTTGCCTCGCTGAAGATCAAGCACAACGCCGTGCTCGGCTATTTCGTCGAGGTGCCCGCGCGTCATGGCGCCGCCCTGCTGAACGAGAACAGCGGGTTCACGCACCGGCAGACACTGGCCGGAACCATGCGTTTCAACGCCCCTGCGCTTCACGCCGCCGCCACGCGCATCATCAGCGCCGCCGACGAGGCGCAGGCGCTGGAGGACGCGGTGTTCGCCGCCCTTGTCGGCGAGGTCGCCGCCCGCGCCGAAGCGCTGCGGCGCGTGGCAGAGGCGCTGGCCCGGGTCGATGTCACGGCGGGCCTGGCGGAACGCGCCGCGGAAGACGCGTGGTGCCGTCCCGAGATCGTCGAGGGCTGCTGCTTCCGCGTCGAGGGCGGTCGGCACCCGGTGGTCGAGCGCGCCCTTGCCGCACAGGGCCAGCGGTTCATCGCCAACGACTGCAGCCTGTCGGCCGACGACCGGATGTGGCTCATCGGGGGGCCGAACATGGGCGGCAAATCGACCTTCCTGCGGCAGAACGCGCTCATTCTCCTGCTGGCGCAGGCCGGCAGCTTCGTGCCGGCCCGGTCGGCGCGCATCGGCATCGCCGACCGCATCTTCAGCCGGGTGGGCGCTTCGGACAACCTTGCCGCAGGCCGGTCGACCTTCATGGTCGAGATGGCCGAAACCGCCGCCATCCTGACCCAGGCTACGGACAGGAGCTTCGTCATCCTCGACGAAGTCGGGCGCGGCACCTCCACCTATGACGGGCTGGCGATCGCCTGGGCGGTTGCCGAGGCCGTCCATGACCGGCTGCGCTGCCGCTGCCTGTTTGCCACGCACTACCACGAGCTCGCGCGGCTCGCGGAGCGGTGCGAGGCGCTGACGCTGCATCATGTCAAGGCGCGCGAGTGGCAGGGCGACCTGATCCTGCTGCACGAACTGGCGAACGGCGCCGCCGACCGGTCGTTCGGGCTGGCGGTGGCGAAACTGGCGGGGATCCCGCCGGCGGTGATCGCCCGCGCGGCTGACGTGCTCGACCGGCTCGAACAGGGGCGCGCCGATACGGGCGGGCTTGCCGCGGGCCTTGGCGAACTGCCCCTGTTCGCCAGCGCTGCCCGCCAGCGCGACACCGCCGTCGACGCCGTCCGCGCGACGCTCGATGCGCTCGATCCGGACCGGCTGAGCCCGCGCGAGGCACTCGACCTCCTCTACGGCATCAAGCAGCAGCTGCGCGGAACCTGAACGCCGACGCGCCATTGGTCCTGCGTGGCGAACAGCGAGGAAGCCAACGAAATGGCCACGGCGCGGACCGAGCTGGCGGAGGATCGCACGGTTCAGGCGACCGAGCGGACCTATGCCGGCTGGCTGCGCACCGCCTTCGCCGCGATCGGCATCGGGCTTGCCTTCCGCGCCGTGTTCGGCGACTTCGAACCGCCCTGGCTGGCGCGCGCGATTGCGACGCTGTTCGTCCTGCTCGGGGCGGCGGTGGCGATCATGGCGGAGCGGCGCGCGTGCCGCTCACTCGACCGGCTCTCGACCCACAATGTCGCCGCACCCCGCCTCCCGAACCTGAGGTGGATGAGCTGGTCGGTCGTCGGCGGAAGCCTGCTGCTGATCGCGGGGTTCTGGTTTCTGAACGACGGCGGGTTCAGCGACGGTTGAGGCTCGTGTCCGGCACGCTGTCGCCATCGCCGGTCAGATGCGGGTCGACCTTGTTCTCGGCGCCGAACTTGTCTTCGTTGTCGTCGTGGTTGGGCTCCCCGGCATAGGCGCCCATGTCGATCCGTCCGGAGGCCTCCATGTCGCGCATGTGATCGACGAGATCCTGCGCCGACGGTTCGATCACATCGATGCCGCCGGACACCTTAATACTGTCGAGCGGAGAGCCGTCCGCATCCTCATCGCCGAGCGCGGCGTCGGCAATGCTGTGCGCCTGAGCCGATTCGTCCTCCTGCTCGTCGTTGAACAGTTCGGGGGCAAGATCCGGCTGCCGTTCGCCGTCATCTCCCCGGGGGGCACGGGTGCTCTCGTCGCTCATCATCGCCACGTCTCCTCGCCTGCACAACACCCGGTGCGGCGCGCCCGTTCCCGCGTGTCAGCGCGCGGGGACGGGTTCGGGTCCGCCGTAGTCGTAGAAGCCGCGGCCGCTCTTGCGCCCCAGCCAGCCCGCCTCGACATAACGCTGCAGCAGCGGTGCGGGCCGGTACTTGCCGTCGCCGGTGGACGCATGCAGCACACGGATGATTTCGAGGCAGGTGTCGAGGCCGATGAGATCGGCAAGCTGCAACGGGCCGAGCGGATGGTTGAGGCCGAGCCGCGCGCCGCGGTCGATGTCCTGTGCGCTGGCCGTGCCTTCGGCCAGCAGGAACACGGCCTCGTTGATCATCGGCAGCAGCATGCGGTTGACGACGAACCCCGGCTCGTCGCGGCTGAGCACCACCTCCTTGCCCAGCCGCTGCGCGAAGGCACGCGCGACCTCCACCGTTTCCGGGGCCGTCGCGAGTCCGGGAATGACCTCCACCAATCGCATCAGCGGAACAGGATTGAAGAAATGGATGCCGACGAACTGGCGCGGGTCGCGGGCGGCACTTGCCAGCCGGGTGATGGGGATGGACGAGGTGTTCGTGGCCAGCACGGCCTCGTCACGCAGCACCGGCGCCAGCGAGGCGAAGATCCCGCGCTTGATTTCCTCCCGCTCCGTCGCGGCCTCGATCACCAGGTCGGCATGCGCCAGCGCGCCGGTGTCTCCCGCCGCCTCCACCCGCTTCAGCGCGGCCTCGGCAGTGCCGGGATCGAGCTTGCCGCGTTCCCCGAGGCGGCGCAGCGTCCGCGCCAGCGCCTCGCGGCCCTCGTTCGCACGCGTCCGATCCACATCCACCAGCGTCACCGCGCAGCCGGCGAGCGTGACCGCCTGGGCGATCCCCTGCCCCATCTGCCCTGCTCCGACGATGCCGACGGTTTCGATCGTCATGCGCTCCCTTTCCGTGATGTTGCCGCGGCGGGTAGCCGTGTGCGTGGCCTCAGCGACCCGCGCCGGGCACCCACTTCACATCCGCTTCACCCTGTCCGTTCGCCACCCGAGCGGCGGTGAACAGCCAGTCCGACAGGCGGTTGAGGTAGCTCAGCGCGTGAGGGTTGATCCGCTCGTGCAGAGCCGCGGCGACAGCCACCCGCTCGGCCCGGCGTGTCGCGGCGCGGGCGACATGCAGCCGCGCCGCCAGTTCCGTCCCGCCGGGCAGCACGAAGGAGGCGAGCGGCGCAAGGCCGGCGTTGCACCGGTCGATGCCCTGCTCCAGCCACGCGGTCTGCGCCGCCACCATGCGCAAGGCGCCGCCGTCCGCCGCGAAATCCTTCTCGTCCGAAGCCGGCGTCGCCAGATCCGCGCCGAGATCGAACAGGTCGTTCTGGATCCGGAACAGGGCAGAGGCGATGTCGCCATCGGCGACGACCGCCGCGTGACCAATGGCGCTGTTCGCCTCGTCGACCGCGCCGATTGCCTCGATCCGCGCGCTGCTCTTGGCGATGCGCGAGCCGTCGACCAGCCCGGTCGTGCCGTCATCGCCCGTGCGCGTGTAGATCCGGTTGAGCTTGACCATGCGATTGTGCGCGAAGGATCCTATCGCGTGACGGCAAGGAGGATGGCCACGACCACCACCGCCAGCGCCTGATACTTGATCCGGTTGAACATCATCCGGTTCTGCAGCAGCTGCATGTCGGTCGCGTTCTCCCCCCGGCCGGTTTCCAGATCGATCTTGGTGCTCTTCAGGAAGGCCACGATGCCGCGGATCAGCGACACCACCACCATGACGAGCAGCACCACCAGCACCGCAGTGAGGACATAGGTCATGCCCGCAATCTAGGGGTGGTCCAGCGTTATTCCAGCGGGAAATTGACCCCGGCGCAGCCGCGCCGCCAATGTTCTCCCGTCCTCTCCGCTCCGGCGCCGCGCCGCCAGCGCCGGCGAGCCGCGCCTTTTGGCCAGCTTGGCACCGGTGTCGTCCACGAGCAGCGGATGATGGTGCCAGCGCGGAACCGGCAGATCCAGCAGGCTCTGGAGCAGGCGATGTAGATGGGTCGCGGCGAACAGGTCGCGCCCGCGCGTGACCAGCGTCACGCCATCGGCCGCGTCGTCGACCACCACGGCGAGATGGTAGCTGGCCGGCGCTTCCTTGCGCACCAGCACAACGTCGCCGAGCAGATGCGGACTGGCCTCCTGAAGCCCGGCATGGGCGTCGGTCCAGTGCAGCGGCCCGGTCCGCGCCAGCGCCTTGGCGACATCGATCCGCCAGGCCACATCCGCGCCCTCGGCAGGCGCCGGGCGGCGATTCCGGCAGGTGCCGGGGTAAACCAGCCCCATCGGTCCCGGCACGGCGCCGGCCCGCTCCACATCCACGCGGGTGCAGGTGCACGGGTAGAGCAGGCCCAACTCCTTCAGGGTGGCGGCCGCAGCCGCGTAGCTGGCCAGCCGGCACGACTGGGCCGGCACCTCTGTCCACGCAAGGCCAAGCCATGCAAGGTCGGTCCGGAACGCGTCGGCAAGCTCCGGGCGCGACCGGGGACCGTCGATGTCCTCGATCCGCAGCAGGAAACGCCCCCCTTGCGCCGCGGCCAGATCATGCGCGACGATCGCGGAATAGGCGTGGCCGAGATGCAGCGGCCCGTTGGGACTGGGCGCGAAACGGGTCACGACGCTCACGGCTTGCCACTCCTCACCACGCGGCGGGCAGCGGGACTGTGGAGGAGGCCGCCGTCACGGGGTTGACGCTAAAGGGTGCAAATGCTTCGTTCATCGCACGCGCAGGAGAACAGGCACGCATGTTCCACGCCGATCTCATCGAACGGACCGCCCGCTTCCGGTCCAGTGCCGAAGATCCGCTGCGCTCGCCGTCCGCCTGTCCGACCCTGGTGCTCAACGCGGATTTCACGCCCCTGTCCTACTACCCTCTCAGCGTGTGGCCGTGGCAGACCGCGATCAAGGCCGTGTTCCTCGATCGCGTGTCGATCATCGCGTCCTACGAGCGCGCGGTCCACTCCCCTTCGCTCGACATGAAGATCCCGAGTGTCATTGCGCTGAAGCAGTTCGTGAAGCCGTCGGCCTTCCCGCCGTTCACGCGCTTCAACGTGTTCCTGCGCGACCGGTTCGCCTGCCAGTATTGCGGCCGCACCGAGCCGCTCACCTTTGACCACGTCGTGCCCCGCCGGCTGGGTGGCCGGACCACATGGGAGAACATCGTCACCGCCTGCGCTCCGTGCAACATGAAGAAGGGTGGTCGGACGCCTGCACAGGCCCGGATGATGCTGCACCTCGCCCCGGTCCGGCCCACAAGCTGGCAGCTGCAGCAGCACGGCCGGTGCTACCCGCCCAACTACCTGCACGAGACATGGCGCGACTGGCTCTACTGGGATGTCGAGCTGGAGGAATGACGCACCCCTGCGCGGCGCGGAAAAGATGGAGCGGGTAGCGGGAATCGAACCCGCATAACTAGCTTGGAAGGCTAGGGCTTTACCACTAAGCTATACCCGCGCGGATCGCCAGATGCCACCGGAGCAGCCTGTCCGTCAAGCGGCATCGGGTCGCCGCGGCTCAGACGTCCAGCAGCCGCCGCACCGGAACGCGCAGCGTGTCCGCTCCGCCAAGCGCCGCGATTGCCACGACGAAGCCGGCCATGACGGCGTGCGCTCCCGCTTCCTCGATCAGTCCGACCGCGACGCGGGCCGTGCCGCCGGTGGCGAGCACGTCGTCGATGACCGCCACGCGCGCCGACGGCGGCAGCAGTCCCGGATCCAGCTCCAGCCGGTCCGCCCCGTACTCCAGCGCATAGGCGCGCGACAGCGGGCGGCCCGGAAGCTTGCCCGGCTTGCGCAGGGCCACGAAGCCGCAGCCGGCGTCACGCGCCACCGCGGCCCCGATGATGAAGCCGCGCGCCTCGATCCCGGCGACATGGGTCGCGCCGCTTTCCCGCACCCGTCCGGCCAAGATCGTGGAACACCAGCGCAAGGCGTCGGCGTTCGCCAGCAGCGGGCCGAGATCGCGGAAGGCAATGCCCGGCCGCGGAAAGTCCGGCACGACAGGGATCAGGGCGAGCAGGCGGTCTGCGTCGTCGCTCAGACACGCGCGCTCCTCGTCCCTCACGCCGCGTTCCGCCGCGTCGCCCCCGCTGCGCTCAGGCGTTGCCGGCCCTGCGGCGGCGCGCCTTCTCCGGCTTCACCGGTGCCCAGATCTGCTGCTTGGCGAGATAGGCGAGGACGGTGGCGAACAGCACGAAGCCGAGCGCCGCCCAGCCGGTCTGCTTGCGGTGGATGAGCGAAGGCTCCGCCGTCCACATCAGGAACGCCGCCACGTCCTGCGACATCTGCGAGATGGTGGCTTCCGTGCCGTCGTCGAACGTCACCTGGCCTTTGCTGGTGAGCGGCGGCGCCATGGCGATGTTGAGGTTGGGGAAGTACGGGTTGAAGTGCAGTCCGGGTCCGGTGGTGAACTCCGGCGCCGCCTGCTGGATGGTCTGTCCATCGACCTGGAAGGTCGCCGGATCGGCATAGCCGACGAGCAGCGAATAGACGTAGTCCGCCCCGTCGTGCCGCGCCTTGGTGATCAGCGACAGGTCGGGCGGAATGGCGTTGTTGTTCGCCGCCGCCGCCGCGACGTCATTGGGATAGGGCGAGGGGAAATTGTCGGTCGGCAGGCCGGGCCGCGTGGTTGCCTCGCCGGTTTGCGGATCGATGCCCGGCACCTGCCAGCTGGCCGCCTCGGCGCGGACCTGCCCCTCGTCATAGCCGAGCTGCGCGAGATTGCGGAAGGCGACGTAGTTCAGCGAGTGACACGCCGCGCACACTTCCTTGTAGACCTTGTAGCCGCGCTGGAGCTGGGCGAGATCCCAGCGCGCGAAGGGCCCCTCGAAGGAGAAGTTCACCTGCCGCGGGTGGAGGTGGAACTTGTATTCGGGCGGCTTGGACACCGGTTCGGTGATGGCCGAGACCACGCCGTTGCCGAGCGCGAACAGCGCCACGAACGCAAAGCCGAGACCGACAAAGATGCTTACCAGGCGGATCATCGCGTCAACTTTCCGTAATCTTTCCCGCGCTCAGGTCGCGGGAGCAGTGTTTTCGCCCAGCACCGGCTTCTTGTCGGACGACAGCACCGCTTCCGTGATGGAGTAGGGCAGCGGCTCCGGCGTTTCCATCGCCGAGATGATCGGCAGGATCACCAGGAAGTGCAGGAAGTAGTACGCGGTCGCGATCTGGCTCAGCATCACGTAGGGCTCCTCCGCAGGCGCGCCGCCGGCATAGAACAGCACTGCCATGGCCGGGATGAGGCCGAACCAGAAGAACTTGCGGAACAGCGGCCGGTAGTGCCCCGAACGCACCGGCGAGCGGTCGAGCCAGGGCAGGAAGAACCACAGCAGGATGGCCGAGAACATCGCGATGACGCCCCAGAGCTGCGCCGACAGGATGAAATCGACCGTGAAGGCGCGCAGGATGGCGTAGAACGGCCAGAAATACCATTCCGGCACGATGTGCGCCGGCGTCGAGAGCGGATTGGCCTCGATGTAGTTGTCCGGGTGCCCGAGCGCGTTGGGCAGGAAGAACACGAAGGTCAGGAACACCAGCAGGAACACGCCCAGCCCGAAGCCGTCCTTGACCGTGTAGTAGGGGTGGAACGGGACGGTGTCGGATTCGCTCTTGATCTCCACGCCGGTCGGATTGGACGAGCCGGGGATGTGCAGCGCCCAGATGTGCAGGATGACCGTGCCGGCAATGATGAACGGCAGCAGGAAGTGCAGCGAATAGAACCGGTTCAGCGCCGCGTTGTCGGGCGCGAAGCCGCCCAGCAGCCACACCTGAATCGATTCGCCGACCAGCGGGATCGCGCCGAACAGGCCGGTGATGACCTTGGCGCCCCAGAAGCTCATCTGTCCCCACGGCAGCACATAGCCCATGAAGGCGGTCGCCATCATCAGCAGGAAGATGACCACGCCCAGGATCCAGATCATCTCGCGCGGCGCCTTGTAGGAGGCGTAGAACAGGCCGCGGAAGATGTGCAGGTAGATCACGACGAAGAAGAAGGACGCGCCGTTTGCATGGGCATAGCGCATCAGCCAGCCCCAGTTCACGTCACGCATGATGTGCTCGACCGAAGCGAACGCGACCTCCGTGTTGGCGGCGTAGTGCATGGCCAGCACCACGCCCGTGACGATCTGCAGCACCAGGCAGAAGCCGGCCAGAACGCCGAAATTCCACATGTAATTGAGATTGCGCGGCACGGGGTAACCCGCTCCGACGGCGTTGTAGACGAGGCGCGGCAGGGGCAGCTTCTCGTCGATCCAGCGGGTGAGGCCGGTGCGCGGCTGGTATTCCTTGGCCCAGGGAAAGCTCATGACGTGTCTTTCTCAACTAGCCGACGACGATGGTCGTGTCCGACGTGAACTCGTAGTCCGGCACCACGAGATTGGTGGGCGCCGGACCTTTCCGGATGCGCGCGGCCGTGTCGTAGTGCGATCCGTGGCAGGGGCAGAAATAGCCGCCGTATTCGCCGCGGTTCTCGCCCTCGCCCGCGCCGAGGGGAACGCAGCCGAGATGGGTGCACACGCCCATGGTGACGAGCAGATCGAGATGGCCGGGCTTCGTCCGGTCGGCGAGCGTCGCCGGGTCGCGCAGGCTGCCCACCGGCACCGCGTTCGCCTCCTCGATTTCCTGCGGCGTCAGGCGGCGCACGAACAGGGGCTGCTTGCGGAAGATCGCCTTGATCGCCTGACCGGCCTCGATGGCGCTGACATCGACCTCGGTGGTGCTTTCCGCCAGCACGTCCGCCGAGGGCGCCATCTGGCTGATGAGCGGGTACAGGACCGCAAGGCCGCCCACGCCGGCCGCGCTGACCGCGGCGATGTTGATGAAATCGCGCCGCCGGACCCCGTCACCGTCTCCATCCGGAGTGGCGGCCCCGTCCACCCGCCGGATCGGAATGTCTGCCCCAGTGTCCGCCATATGCGCTCGCTTCATCCTGCTTCGGCTGCTGCCATGCCCCGTGGCAGGGACCGGCGACCTCGATCTTCTTCGGCTCCGCCGCCGCCTCGGCGCCCGGCGCAACGCCGCCGACCCGGACACTCGGAGCCCGGCGGGCAAGGCGTCCGGAAAACGGCGGACCGCCGGCGGTGAACCGGCCGGTACGCGCCATTAGCCGTTGGCGGACTTCTTGCCAACCGCCTTTCGTCCGGCGGTGTTGCTCAGTGCCGGGGAGCGGGAAGCGCAATCGCGCTGAGCTGCCGCCCCGTGCCGGCCGCGCCGCTCTGCCGGTCGCGGCGATAGGAGTGGAAACGCTGCGGCAGGGCGAACGTGTCGAGCGCCAGCGCCTCGGCATGACCGACACCGGCGCGGCGCAGCCGCTCGATGACGAAGGCGGGCAGATCAAACCGGAAGTGGCCGGGGCGCCCCGCAGCGAAGAAGCGCGCATCGTCGGCCGCGAAGTGCGCACGGAACGGCTCGTCGACTTCGTAGCTTTGCGCGGCGATCGCCGGACCGGCGACGGCGCGGACGTTCTCTCGGCTGGCCCCCAGCCGCACCATGGCCGCAACCGTGTTTTCCAGCACCCCGGCCACCGCCCCGCGCCAGCCGGCATGGGCTGCGCCCACCACTCCGGCCGCCGGATCCGCCAGCAGCACGGGCGCGCAGTCGGCCGTCACGATGCCCAGCACGACGCCGGTCGACCGCGTGACGAGAGCGTCGCCGCAGCGTCCCGCCACGGCGCTCCCGTCGCCGTCCACGACGAGACAGGTGGCCGAATGCACCTGCCGCAGCCGGATCAGGGGACGACCCGGCACGAGCACCGCAGCCGCGCTCCGCTCCTGCGCGGCGGCCTGCTCGACTCCGTCCTCCTCGCGCCAGGCGGGGGACCGCCCGAAGAAGCCGTGAAGCGCGGGACGAAGCGCCTCGGCCTCGATCCGCTCTGGCCCGTCAGTCGAGCGCACGGTCGACCTGCTCCGCCGTGTCGCGTGACAGGCCCGGCGTCCGGACGATCCGCTCCAGCTCGGCCCGCATCAGCGCGGCCCGTCCCGGCTCGAAGCGGCGCCACCGCCCCAGTTGCGGCACGAACCGCGCCGCGGTCTGCGGGTTGACGGGGTCGAGCCGCCGGACGAGATCGGCGATCAGACGGTACCCGCTGCCGTCGGCTGCGTGGAAGCCGGCGGCCGTCGTGGTGAAGGACATGAACAGCGCCCGCACGCGATTGGGATTGGCAAGCGAAAACGCCGGGTGCGCCGCCAGCGCCTCGACATGGTGCGTCACCTCCGGATGCAGCGACATCGCCTGGATGGCGAACCACTTGTCGATCACCAGCGGATTGTCACGGAACCGGGTGTAGAAATCCAGCAGGGCGTGCGTGCGCGTCGGATGCCGCAGTCCGGCAAGCACCATCAGCGCACCCTGACGGTCGGTCATGGTGGTGGCGGCCTGGTACTGCGCCCAAGCCAGATCCGCTCCCTCGCCGGGTCGCGCCGCCGCCGCGAAGGTGAGCAACAGCGACCTCAGCCGCCGCCCGCCCTTCGCGGGTGCATCGAACCCGTCTGCCGCGGCCGCACAGCGCGCATGGGTGCCGGCCATGGCTGTCCACAACACCGTTCCGAGATGCGCCTTCAGCGCCTCGCGCGCGTCGAAGATCCGCTGCGGGTCAGCCCGTTCCACCTGTTCGCTGAGATAGGTTTCGCCGGGCAGGGTGAGCAGCTCCGCGCGCATCAGGTCGTCGATCCGCGCGTCGGAGAGGATGGCGCCGAACAGCTGCGCGATCGCGTCGCGTCCCGCCGCCGCGCTCCGCGTGTCGAGCCGTCCTTCGACAACCCCCACCAGATGACCGACGACCAGCTCCTGCACCGCCTCGCTTCGCGCGAACGGATCGTCGTCGTGACGGGCGAGGAACAGCAGATCCTCTTGCGCAACCGCGCGCTGGACGATGACGGGCGCCGTGAAGCCGCGGTTGACCGACAGCACCGCGTCTCCCTCTGGGGGCGGCAGGGTGAACGTCGCTTCCGCCCGGTCAGTGACGAGCAGCTCTTCGGCGCCGCGCCGTCCCGATTCGCGCGAGAACACCGCCACCCTGAGCGGCACCACCATCGGCTGCTTCACCGGCTGGCCGGGAGTGGGCGGCACCGTTTGCGCGACCGTGACCGCCAGCGTCCCGCCGGTCCGCCGGCAGGAAATCGTCACCCGCGGAGTGCCGGCCTGCGCGTACCAGAGGCGGAAGCGGGAGAGGTCGGCGCCGGAGGCGTCCTCCATGGCCCGGACGAAATCCTCGCAGGTCGCCGCCTCGCCGTCGTGGCGATCGAAATACAGGTCGCAGCCGCGCCGGAACGCATCCGGTCCGATCATGGTGCGGACCATGCGGATCACCTCCGCGCCCTTGTTGTAGACGGTCGCGGTGTAGAAGTTGCTGATCTCGCGGTAGGTGTCCGGCCGGATCGGATGGGCGAGCGGGCCGGAGTCCTCGGGAAACTGCACCGAACGCAGGACGCGGACCTCCTCGATCCGCTTCACCGCGGCCGAGCCCATGTCGGCGCTGAACAACTGGTCGCGCAGCACGGTGAAGCCTTCCTTGAGGCTGAGCTGGAACCAGTCGCGGCAGGTGACGCGATTGCCGGACCAGTTGTGGAAGTACTCGTGGGCGATGACCGCCTCGATCGCGTCGAAGTCGCTGTCGGTCGCGGTCTCCGCATCGGCCAGGACATACTTCGTGTTGAAGATGTTCAGCCCCTTGTTCTCCATGGCGCCCATGTTGAAATCGCTGACGGCCACGATGTTGAACTGGTCGAGGTCGTATTCACGCCCGAACACCTCCTCGTCCCAGCGCATCGCCCGCTTGAGCGAGTCCATCGCGTGCGCGGTGCGCGCCAGATCGGGCGCGCGAACCCAGATGGCGAGGTCCACCTCACGGCCGGACATGGTGGTGAACCGGTCGCGCCGCGCCACGAGATCGCCGGCCACGACGGCGAACAGGTAAGAGGGCTTGGGCCAAGGATCGTGCCACACGGCGTAGTGGCGCCCGCCGTCGAGCGTGCCCTTCTCCACCGGATTGCCGTTGGCCAGCAGGACCGGGAACTCGCCACGGGACGCCTCCAGACGCACGGTGTAGGTCGACAGCACATCCGGACGGTCGGGAAAGAAGGTGATCCGCCGGAACCCTTCCGCCTCGCACTGGGTGCACAGCATGCCGTTGCTCGCATACAGCCCCATCAGCTGGGTGTTGGCGGAGGGATCGAGCCGCGTGTCGATCGTGACCTCGTGGGCATCGCCCACAAGCGGGATGCGCAGGTCGTCGCCCTCCATCCGCCAGTCGCGGCACGGCACCCCGTCGACGCTCACCGCCAGCGGCGTCAGGCCGTCGCCGTTCAGCAGGATGCCGGGCTCTGCGGCGGCGTCGGGGTTCCGCTCGAGGGTGAGCTGCGATCTCACCCGGGTGCCATCGAGGGACAGGTCGAAGTGCAGCTGCGTGCGCGGCACGAGCCAGCCGAACGGCCGGTAGTCCTCGCGCCGGAAGATCTGCGGCCGCGCGGGTTCCGGCGCGGCGTCCGCCAGATGCGGGTTCCCGTCGGGCTCGGACGGGTTGCGGGCAAGGTCCATGGACGTGGCTCTCCGACGTGGTGCTGGGCAGGACACGCGCTACAACGGCGCTGCCATGAGAATGTTCATTTTCGGCGCCGGCTACACCGGCAGGCGGCTGGCGGACACGCTGCGCAGTCGCGGCTGGGTCGTGGAGGCGAGCGGCGGCAACGGAACGCTTGCCTTCGACGACCGGCGCGGGGTGGAAGCCGCTCTTGCCCGGGCAAGCCACGTCCTGTCCACCGTCCCGCCTGATGGGGGAGACGATCCGGTGCTGCGCCGATTCGGGCCCCATCTGGCGCACGCGTGGCTTGGCTATCTGTCGTCCACCGGCGTGTACGGAGATCACCAGGGCGCCTGGGTCGATGAGCACACGCCGCCGGCCGGCGCGGGGAACGCGACGCGCCTGCGCTGCGAGGCGGGCTGGCGGCGGCGCGGCGCGCGGGTGTTCCGGCTGGCGGCGATCTATGGACCGGGCCGGAGCGCGCTCGACCGGGTGCGGGAGGGGCGGGCACAGCGCATCGCCCTGCCCGGACAGGTGTTCAGCCGCGTTCATGTCGACGACATCGTGGCGGCGCTGCTGGCGGCCGTGACGCGCGACGCGCCGGCAGGAGTCTTCAACATCGCGGATGACGAGCCGGCGAGTGCCGCCCGTGTGGTCGAGCACGCCTGCCGACTGCTCGGCGCCCCGCTGCCGCCCCTGCTGACTCCCGACGAGGCGAGGCTCGGCGAGGCCGCGCGCGCGTTCTACGCGGCCAGTCGCCGGGTCGCCAGCGGCAAGGCGCGCCGGCTGCTCGGCTGGACACCACGCTATCCGACGTTCCGCGAAGGATTGGCCGCCCTGCTGTCCGAAACGGAAACCGGAACCGACTTCGCCCGCAGAGCGATGCCCATCCCGAGCAGCGCGAGCAGCCCGCCGGCAACGGACAGCGCCGACCAGCGGTAACCCTCAAGCGCGGTCGAGATCAGCATGGCGATGATGATCACCAGGATGTTCTGATAGGCCGCACGGCCCGCACCGATCCGGCGGATGAGGCCGTAATACAGGGGAAAGGTGACCACCGACCCCGCCAGCGCCAGCCACGCCGTGCCGAGCCAGAACGCCGCCTCGCGCGGCAGGTCCGGCCAGCCGGCTTCCCACATCCCGGCAAGCGCGTTGAAGGCAGCGCCGTAGAGCATCGCCCAGGCCAGCAGGCTCGCCATGGCGACGTTCCGCCCCGCCGGACGCGCCTGCAGGATGTTGGCAACGCTGGCGGACAGGATCCCGCCGAGCGCCAGGCCGATGCCGAGGAGGACATTGCCGCCGGCCGGCGCGGCACGAGCCTCGTGCAGCAGGAGCAGGGCGACCCCGACGAGCGCGACCGCGCTCCCGGCGTAGAACCGCGGCGTCACCCGTTCCTTGAGCAGCAGCTGCCCCAGCACCGTGTTGCTCACGATCATCAGCGAGAACAGCACCGCCACGATGCCCGACGTGATGTGCAGCTCCGCCCGGTAGACGAACTGGAAATTGCCGCAGAACTGGAACAGGCCGAGCAGCAGCGCCAGACCATGCCCGCCCCGCCCGATCTGCAACGAGCGGCGCGTGAGGAGAGCAAGCGCGAACATCGCGGGAGCGGCGATGGCGAAGCGGTAGGCCACCGACCAGCTGGCCGGATAGCTGCCGATCTGCCCGGTGATGACGATCCACGTGCTCCCCCAGATCAGCGCCACCAGCAACAGCGGCAGCGCCACGGCCGGCCGGAGCAGCGCGTGAGGCGGCGCGGCCGGCACGCGTCCGGGCGGGGCAGCAGCCTCGGTGGCCGACGGCGCTCTCACAGCGCGGCGATCGCGCGCGCCAGCGCTTGTGCCGCGTCCATCGGCGTGTCCCAGGCGGTGACGAACCGGGCCGCGTCCGCGCCCCAGTCATAGAAGCCGAAACCCTGCCGCCTGAGGGCCGCGCGCTCGGCTTCGGTCACGTGCACGAACACTTCGTTGGCTTCGACCGGATGGAGCAGACGCCCGCCGCAGGCGCGGGCAATCTCGGCCGCGGCCGCATTGGCGGCCCTGGCGTTGGCGAGCCACAGATCCTCCTCCAGCATGGCAAGGATCTGCGCGGCGAGGAACCGCCCCTTGGACTGGAGATGCCCCGACCGCTTGCGGCGGTAGCGGACGAGGTCGGCCGCCTCGGGGGCGAACAGCACCACGGCCTCGGCGCTCATGGCACCGTTCTTGATGAACCCGAAGGCGAGCGTGTCGGCGCCGCCCACCGCCTCGGCCGGAGTGCAGCCGAGAAACGCGACCGCGTTGGCGAACCGCGCTCCGTCCACGTGAAGACCAAGCCCGCGCCGCCGCGCGCATTGCGCCAGCGCGGCGATGTCGGCCGGCCGATAGACCCGGCCGTACTCGCTCGCCTGGGTGACGCTGATCGCGTGCGGCTGGACCTGATGGACGTCCGGACGGACGGGATCGATGACGGCGTCGATCGCCGCGGGGGTGAGGAGCGCCCCCTCACCCTCCGCCAGCAGCAGCTTGGCGCCGTGAAGGAAAAATCCGGGCGCGCCGCCCTCGTCCACCTCCACATGCGCGTCCCGGTGGCACACGACCGCGCCGTGAGGCTGCACGAGCGTCGCAAGCGCCAGGCAGTTGGCCGCAGTGCCCGTGGCCGCCCACAGCACCGCGCAGGGCCGGCCGAAGACGGCGCTCATGCTTTCGTCCAGCTGCCGGCTGAGCGCGTCGCCATCATAGGGCGCATCCGGCGCGTCGGCCTCGCGCAGCGCGGACCAGACGGCCGGATGGACCCGGGCCGCGTTGTCGGACAGGAAGGAGCGGCTGGCAGTCATGGGGAACGCCCCTAGCCGCCGGGCGCTTGGGTGCAAGAAGGAGTTCGCCCGCCATGGCCCACGACATCACCATCACCTGCCGCGAAAATGCCGACGGCGGCGCCTACATCGCCCATGCCGGCGGCAGCACGGAGACGGGCGAGTTGACCTGGCGGCCGCGCGGACCGGCGGTGCGGATCGCCACCCACACCGGCGTCCCGCCGGCCCTGCGCGGCCAGGGCATTGCGGCGCGGCTGGTCGAGGCGCTGGTCGCGGACGCCGAGGCGCAGGGCTTCACCATCGTGCCGGCGTGCTCCTATGTGGAGGCACAATTCCGGCGTCATCCGGAATGGAGCCATCTGCGCGCCTCGGCCTGACTCACACGAGCGCGCTGAAATCCCGCTTGCGCATGCTGTCCAGCAGCGCGTGGCGCAGCCGGCGCGCCTGCGGCAGAGGCAGAGCGGGAATCATCAGCCGGCCGCCGGCAATGCCCAGATGCACATCGACGAGGCCCAGCGCCCCCAGCAGCGGGCCGCGGCGCAGTGTCACCGATTGGATCCTTTCACGGTCTGCCACCTGCAGCCGGGGGGACAGCCAGCCGCCCCGCTTTCGAAGATGGGTTGCGTCAAGGGACCACTCCTGCCGGCGCGCCTCGAGCCAGACCCAGGCGGTCCGCAGCACCGCCAGCGCGATCAGGGCAGGGATCCACGGACCCGCAGGGACGGTCGCCGCCACGGGCGCAATCGACAGCACTGCCGAAGCGCCCAGCACCAGCACGGCCCACCGTCCGGCCGTGGCCAGCGCCTGAAGCGGCGGATGAAGAGGCGACACCCTGGTCCACATGGTGCCGGCATCCGGGAGCGGAAAACCGGCCGCCGCGGCCACGAGGCCGACCTCGGCCCAGCGGCCGAGCGGCACGACGACATGATCGCCCGCGCCCGCGTCGCCGGCAAGGCTGACGAACTTGGCTCCGTACCAGCCCAGCCGCGCGCGGACGATCCCGGTGGTGACGAGCACCGCCTGCACCCGGTGCACAGGCATCACCACGTCGGTGACGTGCAGGAGCCCGCGCCGGCGGCGGAAGCCCTGGCGGCTGCGCGTCAGGGTAAATCCCCACTCCGTCAGCACCGTGCGCACCATGCCGGTCGCAATCCCGATCAGCAGCAGAACGCCCGCGCCGAGCAGGGCGCCCAGCGTCTGTGCACCCGCTCCGGCTGCCGCGAGCCGGGATCCGGGTCCGGCCAGGAAGGCCTCCCATGTGTCCGGCGCATACGGGTCAAAGGGCAGCAGGAAGTCGAATTGCTGAACCGCACCGGCCAGCAGAGCGACCACGACGAGCGAGAACCGGAACAGCCCCAGCGCGAAGAGGCGGCGGGTGGACAGGGCGAAGAGCACGCTTTCCTCGTCATCCGGGCACGCGTCGCCGCCCTTGGCCCCGGACGGCGAGCCGGCGATCCGGTGATCATCGCGGCGACGGCGCACCGCATCGCGCAGCGCTTCTCCCTCCGCAAGCGGAAGGTAGGTGAGCGACAGGTCCTCCCCCTTTCCCGCGCCTGTTTCGAACTTCACCGCCGCGAGGCCGAACATGCGGGCAAGGAGAGGCTGCTCAAGGCTAACATCCTGCACCCGGTCGAAAGGCAGCGACCGCGCGGACCGCGCCAGAAGCCCGGTTTCCAGCCGAATGTAGTCGGTGCCGATGGCGAACTGCGTGCGATGCCAGCGCAGCCATGCGGCCAGCGCCAGCAGCAGCGCCAGCAGCACGATCCCGCTGCCCACGACACTCGGCGGAAGACGATCGCCCCGGGTCGAGAAGAGCAGCGCGAGAATCGGCACCGCCATGTTCGGCAGCGCCGACACCATCGTCACCAGCAGGGAGCGCGGATCGGTCCTGCGCAGGGGCGGCGCCCGGTGACGCGATCCCGCCGGTGGAACGGTGACGGATGTCATGCGCTGCGGCGCGGAATGCGGGCGCGGATCGACTCCCGCATCGCAAGGGCCTGCTCGTGGGCGAGGCCGGGAAGCACGACAGAGGTGTTGTGCGTGCCTGCCGTGTACAGCGTCAGCGTTCCCAGCCCGCGCGCCCGCTCCAGCGGGCCGCGGGTGACGTCGATGTGCTGGACACGCGTGAACGGCACGACATGATCGCTGTGGAAGACGAAGCCGCGGGCGACGCGCAGATGGTCACCCTCCTGCGCGTAGCCCCAGCGCCGGTATTGCCGCCCCGGCACCACGGCCACCAGCACCGCACTGATCAGAAGCGCCGGCAGCGTCAGCAGGCCGGCCGGCAGGCCCGCGGCCGCTTCCCCAGCAAACGCCGCCGCAAGGAGGAGCAGCGCCCACCGTCCCATGGCGACGCGCAGCAGCGACACGAATCGGGGATCGAGGGGCGACAGAGGTGTGTCCGCAGGATGCGCGGGCGCGTCGGAGTGCATGCGGCCTTGTCCGGCAATCGCCGAACAGGCGCAAGGGTCCTCCGCAGCAAGCCCGGACCGTCAGTTTTGCGAACGAGTATCAAAGTCAGTAGCGTTTCTTTTCTTGTCACTGATAACTACTCGCAAAGTAGAATCCGATGTCGTCAAGGAACTTTTCTTGCAACTCGATCATTCAGGAGGTAACGGACAGACGAGATCAGCAGGAGGTTGTCATGGAGTGTGGACACTGTCGCTTCTACCAGACGCGGGAAAGCGAATGCCGCCGGTACGCACCGTCGCCGGCGGAAGGAGACAAGAAGGCACACTGGCCGACTGTCGCCCATGACGACTGGTGCGGGGAATTCGTGCCACGCGAGGAACAGCGCCAGGTCGCCTGAGTCCCCGTCGCGATGACGAGCGGCGCAGCCGGTGCAAGCCGGCTCTGCCGCTTCGCACTTGCATTTTGATCTGTTGCGTCTCATTCTCATTAGCGGCGAATGAGGTGACAATGATCGAAGTGATGCGCCGGCTCCGGGCCGGCACTTCCGAATGCCGCTCCTGCCCCCGCGACCAGGTCGACATCTGGAGAGCGAGGCGGGTGCTCGACCTGCTCGACTCGCGCGGGCGGCGCAGTTTCCGTCTCGCCCGTCCGGGAAGCGAAGATCTCACGCCGCAGGAAGGAACCCTTCGTGCCGTGATCGACGCCCTTGCCGATCAGGACGAGGCGCGCGCCTTCCTCCATGCGCAGTGGCTGCTTCCGGTCGCGGACGCCCGGCGCCTCGTTCGCTGGCTCAAGGCGGACCGGCCTGGCGCGCGCCGTTCGCGCGCCGCGTAACGAGACGCGGCCCGGCTCCTGCCCGGAGGCGCATGGCTGATCTGAATGGTGCTGCTGGGGAGGATTGAACTCCCGACCTCACCCTTACCAAGGGTGCGCTCTACCACTGAGCTACAGCAGCCCGGACGCCGATTCTCGCTTGGGGCGCCGCAAGGCGCGGCCTATTGAGCCGGCATCGCAGCTTGTCAAGCACCGCTTGGCCGGCAGGCGCCGTGACGCTAGGTTGTCGAAGCATGACCCGACCCACTCCGCAAGGCAGCGCGTCCCTGTCAACCCGCGAGGAGCGCCTTGCTGCGCGCCTGCGGGACAACCTTCGTCGCCGCAAGGCTCAGGCACGCGCCCTCAACGCCGCTCCGACGCCCGCGCCTGGTGGCGAGCCTCTTCCCAAAGACGGCGAAGGCAGCTAGGCCGCAGCCCTCCCGCGCAGCCGGTTGCAGCACGCTCCCGCTGCCGTTCATTGATGGAGCGCGCGTGCCCTCGCTGATCCTTGTCCGCCACGGCCAGAGCCAGTGGAACCTCGAGAACCGCTTCACCGGCTGGTGGGACGTCGACCTCACCGCCCGGGGCGTCGAGGAAGCCACGGCTGCCGGCGCCCTGCTCGCCGCGCATGAACTGCGCCCCGACGTGGCCTTCACCTCGCTGCAGAAGCGCGCCATCAAGACCCTCCACCTGGCGCTCGAGGCCTGTGACCGGCTGTGGGTGCCCGAGCACAAGCACTGGCGTCTCAACGAGCGGCACTACGGCGCGCTCACCGGGCTCGACAAGCAGGAGACGCGCGAGCGGCATGGCGAGGAGCAGGTCCATGTCTGGCGCCGCAGCTTCGACGTCCCGCCTCCGCCGGCACAGGCCGGCGGGCCCTATGACCTGGCGAAGGATCCGCGTTACGCCGGCATCAGCATACCGGCGACCGAGAGCCTCGCGCTGACGATCGCGCGCGTCCTGCCCTACTGGAACGAGGCGATCCGCCCCTGCCTCGCCGGCGGACAGACGGTGCTGGTCGCGGCGCACGGCAATTCGCTGCGGGCGCTGGTGAAGCACCTGTCGGGCATCTCGGACGAGGAGATCACCCAGCTGGAAATTCCGACCGGGCAGCCGATCGTGTACCCCTTCGGGGCCGACATGCGTCCGGGCGAACGCTTCTACCTCAAGGACCGCGGATGACGCCCGCCGCACCGCCGGTCGCGATCTGCATGGGCAGCCAGTCGGACTGGTCGACCATGCGCTGCGCGGCTGACGTGCTGGAAGCCCTGGGCATCGGCCATGACGCCCGCATCGTCTCGGCCCATCGCACTCCCGAGCGGCTGTTCGCCTTCGGGCGGAGCGCCGCCGAGGCGGGGTTCCGGGTCATCATCGCCGGAGCCGGCGGCGCCGCGCACCTGCCCGGCATGCTCGCGGCCCTGACGCCGCTGCCGGTGCTGGGCGTGCCGGTGCGCTCGCAGTCGCTGTCGGGACAGGACAGCCTCCTGTCGATCGTCCAGATGCCCGCCGGCGTTCCGGTCGGCACCCTTGCCATCGGCGAGGCGGGCGCGACCAATGCCGGCTTGCTCGCCGCCGCCATTCTCGCGCTCAACGACGCGCCGCTCGCCGCGCGCTTGGTCGAATGGCGCCGCACACGCAGCGAAGCCGTGGCCGAGCGGCCGCAGGGGTGATGCTGGCGCCGGGCGCGACGATCGGCATTCTCGGTGGCGGACAGCTGGGCCGGATGCTGAGTCTGGCGGCGGCGCAGCTTGGCTACCGCGTGCTGATCTATTCACCGGAAACCCCTTCGGTCGCGGCGGAGGTCAGCGCCGGCTGGTGCAACGACGACTGGCACGACATGGCGGCGCTGACCCGCTTCGGCGACCGCTGCGATGTCGTGACCTGGGAGTGGGAGAACGTGCCCACCGCCCCCCTGACCGCTCTCGCCCCGAAGCTCGCCGCGCCCGTGCGCGCGCTGGAGGTGGCGCAGGACCGGCTGCAGGAGAAGCGCTTCGTCGCCGGCCTTGGGGGCACGCCGGCGCCTTTCGTCCCGGTGGATACGCCCGCAGATCTCGACGCCGCGCTGGAACAGCTGGGCACGCCAGCCATCCTCAAGACCCGGCGCGACGGGTATGATGGCAAGGGCCAGTGGCGCATCGGCAGCCGCGCCGAGGCTGCGGCGCTGGACCTGCCGCAGGTCCCGCTGATCTGCGAGAAGCAGGTCGAGTTCGAGGCCGAGTTTTCCGTGCTCCTCGTGCGGAGCCGGACGGGCGACCACCGGTTCTGGGACAGCCCGCACAACGTGCACCGGGACGGGATGCTCGCGACCTCGACCCTTCCGGCGCCGGCCTGCGTGACGGCGCAGACAGGGGCGGCCCGCGCACTTGCCGCGCAGGTGGCTGACGCTCTGGACTATGTCGGCGTGCTGACGCTCGAGTTCTTCGCCACACTAGAGGGGCCGGTGTTCAACGAGATGGCGCCGCGGGTGCACAATTCCGGGCACTGGACCATCGAAGGCGCCGCAACGAGCCAGTTCGATGCGCACATCCGGGCGATCTGCGGCCTGCCTGCGGGCGACACGCGGACGGTTGCCGACCGGATCGCGCTGCACAACATCATCGGCCCTCGCCTGCACGAGGCGCATGACTGGCTGTCGCAGCCGGACACCCATCTCCACCTCTACGGCAAGAAGGACGCCTTGCCGGGGCGCAAGATGGGCCATGTGACCCGGCTCTGGCGCGGCGGCACGGGAGGACACCGGACGTGACGCAGGAGATCGTGTGTCTCTATGCCCGCGCCCGCAACGGCGTCATCGGCCGCGACGGCACGCTGCCCTGGCACCTGCCGGACGACCTGCGGCGGTTCAAGCGCCTGACCATGGGCACGCCGATGGTCATGGGGCGGCGGACCTTCGACAGTCTGCCCGGCCTCCTCCCGAACCGGCGCCACATCGTCCTCACCCGGCAGGCAGGCTGGCGCGCGAAGGGCTGCGAGGTCGCGGATAGCGTGGACGAAGCGCTCGCCCTTGCGGGCGACGGCGTGGTGTCGGTGATCGGCGGCGCCGAGATCTTCGCCCTGCTGCTGCCGCGCAGCCAGCGGGTCGAACTCACCGCCGTGCACGCCGATTACGCCGGCGACACGGTGATGCCGCCGCTGGGGCCGGAGTGGGTGGAACGCGTGCGCGAGGATCATCCGGCCACCGCCACGCAGCCGGCGTTCTCCTTCCTCACCTACACGCGCGAGCGTCGGCGCCACGGCCGGGTGGCGGTCTGATGCGCTGGCTCGACCATCGCGAGCGTCTGCCCGACCCTTTGCGGGGCGCGATCATCGCGCTGGGCAATTTCGACGGCTTTCACCGGGGACATCAGGCGGTTGCGGCCGAGGCGATCGGGTGGGCGCGCCGCGAAGGCCGCCCGGTCATCGTCGCCACCTTCGACCCCCATCCGGTGCGGTTCTTCAAGCCGGATGTGCCCCCGTTCCGCCTGACGACGCTGGAGCAGCGTCACGAACTGTATCTCGCCGCCGGCGCAACCGCGATGCTGGTGTTCCATTTCGACGCCGCGCTGGCGGCGACCACGGCGGAGGCGTTCGTCACCGAGCTGCTGCTCGGCCGGCTGGGCGCACACGGCGTCGTCACCGGAACCGACTTCACCTTCGGAAAGGGGGCGCGCGGCAACGTCGCGCTGCTGCGTGCTGCGGGCGAGCCGCTCGGCCTCACCGTGCGCACGGTGGAGGCCGTGCTTGATGGGGACATGCCGGTCTCCTCCAGCCGCATCCGCGCTGCGCTGCGGGCGGGCGACCCGGGAGAGGCTGCGCGCCTGCTCACCCGTCCGTTCGCCGTCCGCGGCGTCGTCGAGCACGGCGACAAGCGCGGACGCAGCATCGGCTACCCGACGGCCAACCTGTCGATGGAGAACTACCTGCGACCCGCCTACGGCGTGTATGCGGTGACCGGCCGGGTGCTCGCCACGGGAGAGATCCTGCAGGGGGCGGCCAATCTGGGCATCCGGCCGCAGTTCGCGCCGCCCAAGGAGCTGCTGGAGCCCTACTTCTTCGACTTCGCCGGAAACCTGTACGGGCAGGAGATCGAGGTTGCCTTCCACCACTTCCTGCGCGGCGAGGCGCGCTTCGCCAGTCTGGACGCGCTGACGGCCCAGATGGAACGCGATTGCGCGCAGGCACGAAGCCTCTTATCCGCCGGCACGCGATGACCGATCCGGCCAGACCCTCTCCCTCCGACGGCGCCGCCCGCGACTGGCGCGACACCGTGTTCCTGCCGCGCACCGACTTCCCGATGAAGGCCGGGCTGCCGCAGAAGGAGCCGCTGATCCTCGCCCGCTGGCAGGAGGAACGGCTCTACGAGGCGCTGCGCGAGGCGCGCCGGGGGCGCGAGAAGTTCATCCTCCACGACGGCCCGCCCTACGCCAATGGCGACATGCATATCGGCCACGCGCTGAACCATGTGTTGAAGGACATGGTGGTGCGCACGCAATCCCTGCTGGGCAAGGATGCGCCATACGTGCCCGGCTGGGACTGCCACGGCCTGCCGATCGAGTGGAAGGTGGAGGAGCAGTACCGCAAGCAGAAGCGCGACAAGGATGCGGTCCCGCCCGCGGAGTTCCGCGCCGAATGCCGCGCCTATGCCGCGCACTGGGTCGATGTGCAGCGCGAACAGCTCAAGCGCCTCGGCCTGCTGGGCGACTGGGACAACCCGTATCTGACCATGGACGCGGAGGCGGAGGCGACCATTGTCGCCGAACTGCTGAAGTTCGCGGAGAGCGGGCAGCTGTACCGCGGGGCCAAGCCGGTGATGTGGTCGCCGGTGGAACGCACCGCGCTGGCCGAGGCTGAGGTCGAGTACGAGGACATCGTCTCCACCCAGGTGGACGTGGCGTTCGAGATCGAGGAGTCGCCGATCCCGGAACTGGTCGGTGCGCATGCGGTGATCTGGACCACGACGCCTTGGACCATTCCGGTTAATCAGGCGATCGCTTACGGGCCGACCACTAACTACCGAATTGTTGAATGGGAGGGTAAGAAGCTTCTTATTGCAGAATCGCTGTTAACTGCGGCATGGCTTCGCTTACGTGGCCGGAAAAGAACAACGACATTTTCTGATCAGTCCGGTCCGTATTCTGAGATCGTGGAATTCAATGACGCGGAACCTCTGCCTCTTGGCCGGCGGATATTAGGCTCCGACCTCGCCGGCACCTTGGTCCGCCACCCGATGCACCATCTTGGCGGGTTCTTCGCCACCCCGCGCCCGCTGCTCCCCGGCGACTTCGTCACCACCGACAGCGGCACCGGCCTCGTTCACATGGCGCCCGACCATGGCGAGGACGATTTCGAGCTGTGCAAGGCGCATGGGATCAATCCCGTGTTCGCGGTCGAGGCGGACGGACGCTACCGCGACGACTGGGCATGGCTCGGCGGGCAGGGCAGCGTCATCAACGCGAAGTTCAACGCGCCGGACGGGCCGATCTGCTCGGACCTGCGCGAGGCGGGTGCGCTGCTGGCGGCATCCGAATACCGCCACTCATACCCGCACAGCTGGCGCTCCAAGGCGAAGGTCATCTACCGCTGCACACCGCAATGGTTCGTGCCGATGGACAAGGTGCTGACGCACGTCTCCCCCAAGACCCGGCAGGAGAAGCGCTGGGAGGGCGAGGGCGGCGCCCTCGACCCGGCTGACGAGGGCCGGTGCGCCAGCCCCACCCTGCGCGAGCTTGCCCTCGCCGCCATTGCGGACACCCGCTTCGTGCCGGAAAAGGGCCGCAACCGGATCCGTTCGATGGTGGAAGGGCGGCCCGACTGGGTGCTGTCGCGCCAGCGCGCCTGGGGCGTTCCCATCACCCTCTTCATCGACCGGCGCACGGGCGACTATCTGGTCGACCCTGAGGTCAACGCCCGCATCGTCGCCGCCATCCGCGAGCACGGCGTCGACGGCTGGGACGAGAACCGCAAGGCCGCGCTGCTGGGCCCGGCCCACGCGCCCGACGACTTCGAGATGGTGACGGACATCCTCGATGTCTGGTTCGATTCGGGCTGTACTCACGCCTTTGTCCTGGAATCGGGCCGCTGGCCGGACCTCTCCTGGCCCGCGGACCTGTATCTCGAAGGCAGTGACCAGCATCGCGGCTGGTTCCAGTCCTCGCTGCTGCAATCCTGTGGTACGCGGGGCCGCGCGCCTTACAATCAGGTGCTGACCCACGGGTTCACCATGGCCGCCGACGGGCGCAAGATGAGCAAGAGCCTGGGCAACACCGTCGACCCGCTGAAGGTGATGGAAACCTACGGCGCGGACATTATCCGCCTGTGGGCGCTGTCGGTCGACTTCACCGAGGATCACCGTATCGGCGACGAGATCCTCAAAGGCGTCGGCGACCAGTACCGCAAGCTCCGGAACACCTTCCGCTACCTGCTCGGCGCGCTGTACGGCTTCACCGAGGCCGAGCGGCTCGCGGTCGGCGACATGCCCGAGCTTGAACGCTACGTCCTCGCCCGTCTCGCGCAGGTGGACGCGGGTCTGCGCACGGCCATCCGGGAATTCGACTTCAGCACCTATGTCCGTGTGCTGAGCGAATTCTGCAACGACGACCTGTCGGCGTTCTACTTCGACGTGCGCAAGGATGTGCTCTATTGCGATGCTCCGGACGCGGTCCGCCGGCGCGCGTGCCGCACCGTCATGGACATCCTGTTCCACGCGCTGATCCGCATGGCCGCTCCGGTTCTGGTGTTCACCGCCGAGGAGGCTTGGCGGAGCCGCTTTCCGGCCGGTGGCAGTGTCCATTTGCTCGAACTGCACGATCTTCCGGCCGCATGGCTCGACGGTGTGCTGCTCGACCGCTTCGCGCGGCTGCTTGCGCTGAGGGGGCGCGTCATGGAGGCTGTCGAACCGCTCCGGCGGAACAAGACGATCCGGTCCGGGCTTGAGGCGCAGGTCACCGTTGCCGCAGCCGATGTTCCGCCCGGCTTTTCCGATGCGCTGCTGGCGGAACTGTTCATCACGGCGTCAGTCACGAGGGATGATAGCGCAGGCGTGCGCGTGACACGGACAGGAGATCACAAATGCGGCCGCTGCTGGCGGCTGCTGCCGGAGGTGAGCGGCGACGGCGCGCTGTGCCCGCGCTGCGA
This sequence comes from Erythrobacteraceae bacterium CFH 75059, assembly GCA_004331795.1. Taxonomy (GTDB): domain Bacteria; phylum Pseudomonadota; class Alphaproteobacteria; order Sphingomonadales; family Sphingomonadaceae; genus Qipengyuania_B; species Qipengyuania_B thermophila. The sequence continues at coordinate 721,154 of SJSR01000001.1, read as the reverse complement.
GGAGGCCGTGCTGCGGCTGGAAGCGGCGGCATGAGAACGGTCCTCACCCGCAACCGGATCATCGGCCTGTCCATTGCGCTCGGCATCTTTGTCGTCGACCAGCTCGTGAAATGGTACGTGTCCGGCCCCCTCGCGCTGCAGGAGCGCGGAGTCATCGACGTGCTGCCGTTCTTCGACCTGCGCTGGGTCGAGAACCACGGCGTGTCGCTCGGCATGCTGCAGGCGACGAGCGACACGATGCGCTGGGTGCTGGTGGTCGTCACCTTCCTCATCGCCGTCGGTGTCACCATCTGGATGATGCGCGAACACGTCATGGGCGAGATCCTCGGCCTGGCGCTCATCCTCGGCGGCGCGCTCGGCAACATCCGCGACCGCTTTCTCTTCGGCTACGTCATCGACTATGCCGACTTTCACATCGGCGAGTGGCGTCCCTTCCTCGTCTTCAACATTGCCGATGCCGCGATCTCCGTCGGTGTCGTCATCATCCTGCTGCGCGCGTTCTTCGTGCGAGACGCTCGCACCCCCTCACCCGCCGGACCGGCCGGCCCAGACAGGACCACGACATGACCCGTTCCCCGACCCTTGTTGCCCTTCTCGCAGGCTGCACCCTGCTCGGCGCGTGCGGCTCGACCGGCGTGCTGGGACGCGAACGCCCCGACGAATTCGCCGTGCAGCGGCAGGCGCCGCTCGTCGTGCCGCCCGACTTCAACCTCGTGCCCCCCGCCCCCGGTGCTCCGCGCCCGGCCACAGACAGCCCGGCGCAGCAGACGCTGGAGGCGCTGTTCGGCGGTCCGGCGCAGCGCAGCGCGGTGGAGAGCGGCGTGATCGGGCGCGCCGGACGGGCGGAGCCGGGCATCCGCTCGTCCGTGGGCGCACCGGCGACGAACGTGGTCGACAAGGCGGTGCTGACCCGCGACCTCATCGCGGCTCCGGAAGGGGCAGGCGCGTCGGCGCAGGCGGTGATCCCGGGCTGACCGGGGGCACGCGCCCACGCGCAACCACGCACCTGATCTGCTGACCGTGGAGCGGCGCAGAAGGCCGGGGGCACGCGCCCACGCGGAACCACGCACCGGGTGGGTTGTCCCGATGCGGGATTGATGCAAGACTTGCCCTGCGGCCTTTGCCAAATGCCTGTAAACGCCGCCCCTTCTTCCGCTTCTGCACACGGTGGCAGCGCATGAAGGAGAACCCGGGGGAGGTTTGCGCATGCTGGTGACGGTCGCCATCCTGGCGCGGAACGAAGGCGGGTCGATCGGGCCGATGATTGCCGATCTCGCCCGTCAGACGCTTTTTGCGGCTCCCCACCGGTTCGAGGTGCTCGTCTATGCCAATGACTGCAGCGACGACACGGCGGAGCGCGCGCGCGCCGCGCTCCGCGCGAGCTTCGGTGCCGAAGGTGCGGTCCGGCACCGGGTGATCGTCACCCCCGAAAGCGGCAAGAACCGCGCCTGGAACACCGTTGTTCACGACGTCGCCTCCGCCGACACCGACGTGTTCGTCTTCTGCGACGCGGACATCACCTTCGCCCGGGTGGACGCCATTGCCGAACTGCTGCACCTGCTCGGCGCCAACCCGCAGGCGCGTGCTGTCACCGGGTACATGATCAAGGATCTGCACGCCAAGCCGCGCAAGACCGTCCTGGACCGCCTGTCGCTCGGCCTGTCGAGCGATGCCCGCCTGCCCAACGCGCTCAACGGGTCGCTTTACGCGCTGAGCGCGGCGGAGGCGCGCAAGATCTGGCTTCCCGTGCCCCTGCCCGGAGAGGACGGGTTCCTGTCGGCCATGATCAAGACCAACGGCTTCACCGAACCCAACCGGGAAGAGCGCGTGATCAGCCCGGTGCAGCCGACCCACTACTACGAGGCCCACACGCTGGCCGGCTACTTCCGCCACGAGAAGCGGGTCGCACTCGGCACGGTGATGCTTGGCTGGATCATCGAGGAGCTCTGGTCGCTGAAGCTGACGAGCCACGCCGGTGCGCTGATCCGCGAATGGAACCAGGAGACGCCCGACTGGATCGCCCGCCTGATCCGCCGGCGCATGGGCCAGCGGCGCTGGGTCGTGCCCTCGCGCCTGCTCTTCCAGCGCCTCGACCCCTTGCGCCGCATGCCGCCGGGGCGGGCGGTGGTCCGGTTCCCGCTGGCGGTGGCGGCCAGCGTCCTCAACCTCGTCCCGGTGGTGACCGCGAACCGCGAACTCAAGAACGCTCAGGCCGCCGCGTTCTGGTGAGCCTCGTCCGCTGACGCCGCAGCCGGCCGCACCAGCAGCTTGTCGATCCGCCGGCCGTCGAGATCGACCACTTCGAACGACCAGCCCTGCTCCTCGAACTGCTCCCCTTCCTCCGGGAGCTTCCTCAGCACGGCCAGCACGAACCCGGCCACCGTCGCGAAGTCGCGGTCCGGTCCGTAGGTGATGCCGAGCCGGTCGGCGAGCGCATCGGCCGGCATGCTGCCGGCGACCAGCAGCGAACCGTCGGCACGTTCCACCACGTCCGGCGCAAGCCCCGCCTCCTGGTCGCTGACAAAGCTGCCGGCGATGGTGGCGAGCAGGTCGGCCGGCGTGACCAGTCCGTCGAGATGCCCGTATTCGTCATGCACCATCGCCATGGCGACTTCGGCCTGCTGCAGGACGCGCAGCGCATCCATCGCGTCCAGCCGGTCGGGCACGACCTCGGCGCGCTTCAGCAGCTCTTCCAGCCGCACCTCGCCGCTTTCCAGCATGGCGCCGAGAACATCGCGCACCTTCACGATGCCGACGATCCTGTCGACCGACCCGTCCGCCACCGGCAACAGCGAGTGGGGGCTGGCCGCGATCGTCGCCCGGATCCGCTCCCCGTCGGCATGCTGGTCGAGCCAGTCGATCTCCTTGCGCGGGGTCATGACCTCGCGCACCGGCCGTTCCGCCAGCCGGATCACGCCGGCCAGCATCTGTCCCTGCTCCCGCTCGATCAGGCCGGAATGGGTCGCTTCGGCGAACAGCATCTGCATCTCCTCGGCCGTAACCCGGCCATCGGAGGCGGGGCGGACGCGCAGGGCGCGCAGCACCAGCCGCGAGGAAATGTCGAGCAGCCACACGAGCGGAGCCGCGACGCGGGCGAGCGCGCCCATCGGCACGGCGACGGCGCTGGCGATGGCCGGCGCCGCGCGCAGGGCGATCTGCTTGGGCACGAGTTCACCGACGATCAGGCTGGCATAGGTCGTCACCGCGATCACCAGCGCAAATCCGGCTGTCCCGGCGATCCCCGCCGGAACGCCCCAACCCGCCAACCACTCGCCCAAGGGCCGGCCCAGGCTCGCCCCGGAATAGGCGCCAGCCACGATGCCGATCAGCGTGATGCCGATCTGCACGGTGGACAGGAACTTGCCCGGCTGTTCGATCAGGCCCAGCGCGGCTGCGGCCCCCCGGCTGCCGCGATCCTTCATCGCCCGCAACTGGGCGGGACGGGCCGAGACGAGCGCCAGCTCCGACATGGCGAACACGCCGTTCAGCGCGACGAGCGCGAGGATGATCAGCACGTCCGTCCACGGAAAGCTCGTCACGCGGCCACCTTAGCAACAATTGTCCCGAGGCACAGCGTCTTGTGCGGGCTTCTGGAACACCTCGCCGCGCCGACGGTTTTGAGCGACAGAGCACGCGAGGTGGGCGCGTTGCGGGGACAGGCAACAAAAGGAACGATCCTCATGAAGAAGATGGTGTTCACGACCTTGGCGGCGAGTGCGTCGCTGCTGACGCTTTCGGCGTGCGTCACCGATCCCAACACGGGCGAGCAGCGCATTTCGCGCACCGTCCTTGGCGGCGCGGGCGGCGCGGCGGCCGGCGGGCTGCTCGGCCAGGTGATCGGCGGGCGCACGGGCCGCATCATCGGGGCTGTCGGTGGCGGCGCGGTCGGCACCGTCGTCGGCTATCGCCTTGACCAGCAGATCCGCGAGCTGCGCGAACAGACCGCCGGCCAGGGCATCGATGTGACGGAAACCGATGGCGGGCAGGCGATCCTCGTCAACCTTCCGGACGGGGTGACGTTCGCGACCGGAAGCGCGACCATCAGCCCGCAGTTCCAGCAGATCCTCGACCGCGTGGCGGCCAATCTGGTCCAGTATCCCAACAGCCTCATCGACGTGTACGGTCACACGGACACGGTCGGTTCGGCCCAGGCCAATCAGCGCCTGTCGGAACAGCGCGCCTCGGCGGTGGCCCGCCATCTCATCAGCCGCGGGGTCAATTCCGCGCGCATCCGCAGCCAGGGCTTCGGCGAGACGCAGCTGCGTGTGCAGACCGGCGACAATGTCGCCGAGCCGCTGAACCGCCGGGTCGAGATCAAGATCATCCCGCTGAGCGACGCGGAAATCCGTCAGGCCCAGCAGTAAGGCATAGGGCCAAGCGCGGGCGGAGCGGCGCGGACCGCTCCGCCCCTCACGCCTCAGGTGCCGAGCAGCGCGGCGCGCGCCCGCTCGGCGATGTGCGACACGGCCGGATCGAGCAGGGCGGGCGTGCTGGCCACGACGCCGAACACGCGGCCATCTGCGGTTCGGAAGTCGGGCGGCACGCCGAGAGCGTCCGCCACCATCCCGCCGGCTTCGCGCACCAGCAGGGTTGCCGCGGCGATGTCCCACACGTGACCCCAGCGGTATGTGGCGACGAGGTCCGCTTCCCCGGCCGCGACCATGCCGAGCCTCAGCGCGATCGAATTGGGCTGCGGCACGCGGGCGAACAGGCCATCGGCACGGGCAAGGTCCGCGGCGGGCACACGGGCACCGCTCAGCGCCGGGCGGCCGGACACCCGCAGCCGCGCGTCATTGCGCCATGCACCGGCACCGGCAAGCGCCCACCAGTGCTCGCCGCGCGCCGGCGCCTCGAGGACGGCAGCGGCAAGCTCACCGCTGCGCACCAGCGCCACCGACACGGCCCACCCCGCCCGGCCGCGCACGAAATCGCGGGTGCCGTCGATCGGATCGACGATCCAGGCCCATTCCCCTGTCCGCTGCGCCGGGTCGTTTGCCGATTCCTCGGACAGCCAGCCTGCCTGCGGCAGGACGCGCGAAAGAGCCTCATGGAGGAAGTCGTTCACGCGCAGATCGGCGTCGCTCACTGGATCGCCCGGGCGCTTGTCCCACACCCGGACGGCGTGGCCGTCTCCGGGCCAGTGGGCGAGCGCCAGCCGGCCGGCCTGACGCACCGCGTCGCGAAGGGGTTGCAGATCGATCATGGGAGGAGCGTCGCACATGCGGCGTGCCCGCACACTTTTCAAGCCGCGCATTCCATGCAAAGGGCGCCGGGCACACCGTGGCCGCCCGCCCGGGCGGACCTGCGCACCCGATCAGCGAAGGATTGCGACCAGTCATGAACATCCACGAGTACCAGGCCAAGGAACTGCTCGCCAAGCACGGCCTTCCCGTGCCGCGGGGCATCGCCGCGCTGAGCGTCGAGGAAGCCGTGGAGGCGGCGCGGCAGCTGCCCGGGCCGCTCTACGTGGTGAAGTCGCAGATCCATGCCGGCGGACGGGGCAAGGGGCGGTTCAAGGAGCTGGGCCCGGACGCCAAGGGAGGGGTCCGTCTTGCAAGGAGCATCGAGGAGGTGGAAAGCCACGCCCGCGAGATGCTGGGCAACACGCTGGTGACGGTCCAGACGGGTGACGAGGGCAAGCAGGTGAACCGGCTCTATGTCACTGACGGGGTGGACATCGGCAAGGAGTACTACCTGTCGATGCTGGTCGACCGGGCGTCCGGACGGGTCGCGATGATCGCCTCCACCGAGGGCGGCATGAGCATCGAGGATGTCGCGCACGAGACGCCGGAGAAGATCGTCACCATCACCATCGACCCCGCGCAGGGGTTCATGCCGCACCATGGCCGCGCGCTCGCCTACGGGCTGAAGCTCGACGGCGATTTGGCCAAGCAGGCGCAGAAGCTGGGCCGGCAGCTCTACGACGCGTTCCACGCACTCGACTGCGAGATGATCGAGATCAATCCGCTGGCCGAGTCGAACGGCACGCTGATGGTGCTCGACACGAAGATGAGCTTCGACGGCAACGCGCTGTTCCGCCATCCGGAGCTGGCTGACCTGCGCGACGTGACCGAGGAGGATCCGGCGGAGGTCGAGGCGAGCGAGCACGATCTGGCCTACATCAAGCTCGACGGCAACATCGGCTGCATGGTCAACGGCGCCGGCCTCGCCATGGCGACGATGGACATCATCAAGCTGAACGGTGCCTTCCCCGCCAACTTCCTCGATGTCGGCGGCGGAGCATCGCGCGAGAAGGTGACCGCCGCGTTCAAGATCATCCTCAAGGATCCGGCGGTCGAGGGCATCCTCGTCAACATCTTCGGCGGCATCATGAAATGCGACGTGATCGCCGACGGGATCGTGGCGGCGGCCAAGGACGTCAACCTTTCCGTGCCGCTGGTCGTGCGCCTCGAAGGGACGAATGTCGAGCAGGGCAAGGCGATCCTCGACAATTCGGGGCTTGCCATCGTCAGCGCCGACGATCTGGGCGATGCGGCGCGCAAGATCGTCGCCGAGGTGCGCAAGGCCGCCTGAGCCGTGGCGGGGGCGCCAGGCTTCGCCGGCGCCCTTGACGCGCGGGGCGACGGAACGCACATGCCCGTCGAGGCATTCACAACAGCGAGCAAGAGGAAGGCCCGGCGATGAAAATCCTCGTCCCCGTCAAGCGGGTGATCGACTACAACGTGAAGCCGCGGGTGAAGGCGGACGGGTCCGGGGTCGATCTCGCCAACGTCAAGATGAGCATGAACCCCTTCGACGAGATCGCCGTCGAGGAGGCGATCCGGATCAAGGAGAAGGGGCAGGCGGACGAGATCGTCGCCGTCTCCATCGGTCCCGCCAAGGCGCAGGAAACCCTGCGCACGGCTCTGGCCATGGGCGCCGACCGCGCCATCCTGATCGAAACCGACGAGGAGGTCGAGCCGCTGGCCGTGGCCAAGATCCTCAAGGCGGTGGCCGAGGCCGAGCAGCCCGGCATCATCCTGCTCGGCAAGCAGGCGATCGACGACGATTCCAACCAGACCGGGCAGATGCTGGCGGCGCTGATGAACCGGCCGCAGGGCACGTTTGCCAACACGGTGGAAGTCGAGGGCGACCATGTGACGGTGAAGCGCGAGGTCGACGGCGGCCTTGAAACCGTGCGCCTGGCCCTGCCCGCGGTCATCACCACCGACCTGCGGCTCAACGAGCCGCGCTACGCTTCGCTCCCGAACATCATGAAGGCCAAGAAGAAGCCGCTGGACGTCAAGACCCCGGCCGACCTCGGCGTCGACACGGCCCCGCGGCTGCGCGTGGTGAAGGTCGAGGAGCCGGCGGTTCGCCAGGCCGGGGTGAAGGTGGCCGATGTCGATGAACTGGTCAGCAAGCTCAAGACGCTCGGCATTGCCTGATCCGCGCGGGTTCTGAAAGGATTGCGACGATGAAGTCCCTGGTTCTGGTGGAACATGACAATGCGTCGATGAAGGAAGCGACGCTGGCGACGGTCACCGCCGCGACCCGGCTTGGCGGCGAGGTGCACCTGCTGGTGGCCGGATCCGGCTGCCGTGCGGTGGCGGAACAGGCGGCGCAGGTTCAGGGCATCGGCAAGGTTCACGTGGCTGACGACCCCGCGTTCGAACACCAGCTGCCGGAGAATGTCGCGCCGCTCGTTGCCGGGTTGATGGAGCACCACGACGCGTTCCTCGCGCCCGCGACCACCACCGGCAAGAACATCGCGCCGCGGGTCGCGGCCCTGCTCGACGTGATGCAGGTGTCCGAGATCCTGTCGGTCGAAGGCGAACGGACCTTCACCCGGCCCATCTATGCCGGCAACGCCATCGCGACGGTCGAGGCGACGGATCCCAAGCTGGTCCTGACCGTGCGCGGCACGGCCTTCGACAAGGCGCAGGCGAGCGGCGGCGCGGCGGCGATCGAGGAAGTCGCCGGCCCCAGCGATTCCGGTGCCTCGCAGTTCGTCGGGCGCGAGCTGGCGGAGAGCGAACGGCCGGAGCTCACCAGCGCCAAGATCATCGTGTCCGGCGGGCGCGCGCTCAAGGATGCCGAGACTTTCCAGGAATACATCATCCCGCTGGCCGACAAGCTGGGGGCTGGCGTGGGGGCGTCGCGCGCCGCGGTGGACGCAGGCTTCGTGCCCAACGACTACCAGGTCGGGCAGACCGGCAAGATTGTCGCTCCCGAAGTCTACATCGCGGTCGGCATTTCCGGCGCAATCCAGCACCTTGCGGGGATGAAGGACTCCAAGGTCATCATCGCCATCAACAAGGACGAGGACGCGCCCATCTTCCAGGTCGCCGACGTCGGTCTGGTGGGCGATCTCTACAAGATCCTGCCGGAGCTGACGGCAAAGCTTTGATCATCAAGGCCGCGGTGCTACACCCCTCTTCGAGGTGAGGAGGGGGTTTGTCATGCACGCATGGGCCATGGGCGCCGCCGTGCTTAGCGTGATCGCCTCGGGGGCGAAAGCGGAGGAAGTCGTGCTCTCGCCGTCGAGCGCCTGGGTGCTCGACTACGGCGACCATCGCTGCCGCATGACACGCGCCTTCGGCGAGGGTCCGACGCGAACGGCGTTCATGCTCGAGCAGACGCAGCCGAGCGACACCTTTTCCTGGACTGTAGCCGGCCCGCTGGTGGACCGGTTCGGCAAGGGTAAGGTCCAAGTGCAGTTCGCACCCGCCTTCGACGGCTTCGAGATCGACCATGACGCGTCGCTTCGCGTGGCGGAGTTCGGCACGGCCGTGGCGAGCGTCACTCACGAGGCTCCGCCTCCGACCTTGATCAGCAGGACGGCCAAGCCGCGGCTGCGTTCGGAGCCTGACGCGCTGAGCGACGGGACCGCGCGCGCGGCCAGGCTCCGGCTTCTGAACCCGGAGCACGGCCGGTCCATCGCGCGGCTGACACTGACGAAGGGCGGCGAGAGCGTGAGCCTGTCCTTCGGCTCCCTCGAAGCGCCGTTCAAGGCCATGAACGCCTGCATGGACGATCTCCTGGTGAGCTGGGGCATGGACCCTGCCGAGTTGCGCGAGGCGACTACGGCGGCGCGCTGGATCAACTCGGTTCCTCTCGTGGGAAAGATCCAGGAGTTCTATCCAGCCAAGGCGCTCGAGGAGGGAGCAGAGGCCGACTACCGCCTGCGCGTGGTCGTGGGTGCGAACGGGCGCGTCAGCCGGTGCCACATGATCCTGCTGTCCCGAGGCTCGGATTTCGCGCAGAGGGTGTGCGACATCATGCGCAGGGAGGCGCGGTTCGAACCTGGCCGCAACGCGGCGGGAGAGCCGAAACCGGCGTTCTTCTCGACCAAGATCAGCTACCGGGTGTACTGAGACACGGCGCGCGCCAGGGGCGTCAGAACAACCCCACCAGCGCGTGGATCGCCACGCCGACGAGACCGCCCACCAGCGTCCCGTTGATGCGGATGAACTGGAGATCGCGGCCCACCGCGCCCTCCACCCGGTCAGTGACGGTGCGCGCGTCCCAGCGCTTCACCGTCTCCGACACCAGCCGCACGATCTGCTCGCCATAGTTCGTCGCCAGCCCCACGGCGGAGCGCCGGGCGAGGCGGTTGACCTGATGCTGCAGGCGCGCATCGCGCTCGAGCGCGAGGCCCATGTCACGCAGCGCCTCCGAAAGTTGACCGGACACGCCGCGCCCGTCGCGAAGTCCGGCGATCAGCCCCTCCCGCAGCCGCTCCCACACTCCCTGCCACCAGCTTCCGACCGCCGGATTGGTGACGAAGTCGTTCTTCATCCGCTCCACCCGCGCACGCAGGTCCGCATCGTGCTGCAGGCGATGGGCAAAATCGGCGAGACCCTGTTCAACCTTGAGGCGCAGGGGATGATCGGGGTCGACCAGCACTTCGGCCAGCATCCGGTAAAGCCCGTCGATGACCGAATTCGCCAGCCGCTCGTCCAGCCCGACCAGCCGCAGCAGGGCGTTGGCGCGCCGCTGGATCATGGCCCGCACCGTGTCCTCGTTGTCTTCGAGCACCAGCCCCGCCCAGCGGATGAGGCTGTCGATCAGCGGCCGGTGCCGTCCGTCGGCGATCATCGCCGCCAGCAGCTGTCCCAGCATCGGGCTGATCTGGACCCGCTCGATCTGTGCCGCGAGACCCGCGCGCACCTGCGTGCCGAGGCGCTGCGGATCGAGCGATTGCAGCACCTCCACCGCCAGATCGCGGGCCCCGGTCCCAATGCGCGAAGAGGCCGCCTCGCGCGGCGCGGCGAGGTAGGCGCCGACGGCCGCGGCAAGGTTCATCCCCTCCATCCGGCGGGCCACCACCTGCGGCGTGAGGAAATTGGTCCGCAGGAACTGCGCCATGGTGTCGGCGATGCGGTTCTTGTTCTCGGGGACGATGGCGGTGTGCGGGATCGGCAGCCCGAGGGGCCGGCGGAACAGCGCGGTGACCGCGAACCAGTCGGCGATCCCGCCGATCATTCCCGCTTCGGCAAAAGCATGGAGATAGCCCCATCCCCAGTGGCGACCGAGGTTGATCTCCGCCAGCACGAACAGTCCCGCCATGAGCACCAGCAGGCCGGTCGCCGTGCGGCGCATGGCGCGCGCGCGGTCCGGCGTGACGGTGGCCGGCGCCGTCAACGGTCTGGCAGCGCGGCCGGCTGGCCGCGGCTCATTCGGCCGGCGTCGGCAGGCTGCTGCCGCTGGTCTGCGGTCCGGTGGGGCGCTGTTCGTCACCGGGCCGGTAGGTCAGCAGCCGGCGCGACAGCCACGGCCCGACCCGCTTTTCGAACCCGTCGGCGAGGCTGAAGCCGGCCGGGATCAGCACCAGCGTCAGCACCGTGGAGAGCAGGAGGCCGCCGATCACCACCGTGCCCATCGGCGCGCGCCACGCAGCATCGCCGGACACAGAGATGGCGGTGGGAACCATGCCCGCGGTCATCGCCACCGTGGTCATGACGATGGGCTGCGCGCGCTTGTGCCCGGCGTCCATGATCGCCTGGAGCTTGGGCACGCCCTTGTTCATCTCCTCCATGGCGAAGTCGATCAGCAGGATCGAGTTCTTGGCGACGATGCCCAGCAGCATCAGCATGCCGATGTAGACGGGCATGGAGATCGGCTGGTCGACGATCAGGAGGGCGATGAGGCCGCCCAGCGGGGCGAGCAGCAGCGAGGTCATGTTGACCAGCGGCGAGACGAAACGATGGTAGAGCAGCACCAGCACGCCAAAGACGAGCAGCACGCCGCTCACCACCGCAACGGCGAAGCTGGCGATCATCTCGGCCTGCCACTTGTCCTCGCCCACGGCCTCGTTCGATACGCCGGGCGGCAGGTCGCGCATGATCGGCAGGCGCTGGATCGACTCCATGACCGGGCCCTTGACCTGCCCCTCCGCTAGGTCGGCCCCGACAAAGACCCGCCGCGACTGGTTGTAGCGCTGGATCTGGGTCGGGCCGGAGCCGAAGGAGATGTCGGCGACCCGCCGCAGCGGGACGGACGCGCCGCTTGCCGTGGGCACCGGCAGGTTCTGAATGGTGGCGATGTCGCGGCGCGACTCGCGCGGAAGGATGACGCGGATCGGCACCTGCCGGTCGGTGAGCGAGAAGCGGGCGGCGTTCTGATCGATCTCGCCGAGCGTGGCGATCCGGATGGCGTTCGACAGCGCAGCCGTGGTCACGCCCAGCTGCGCCGCGAGGTCCTCGCGCGGGGTGATGATGAGTTCGGGACGGCGCAGGTCGGCGGCGATGCGCGGCGCCACGACACCGGGAAGGCCGCGCATCTGTTCGACCAGCGTCTGCGCCGTCTGCTCGAGCAGGATCGGGTCGCTGCCGGCGAGCATGACGGAGATGTCGCGCCCGCTGCCGAACCCGCCGCCCGACTGCGAGGCGAAGCTGACCCGCGCGTCGGGAATGGCGGCCAGCGCCGGGTTCAACCGCCGCTCGAACTCGACGCTGGTGGCCTCCCGCTCCTCGGCCGGGACGAGGTCGACATAGAGGGTCGCGCTGCCCTCGCGGATCGCCTGCGTCACCAATGCCACTTCCGGAGCCTCGCGCAGGACGGCCTCGACCTGGCTGGCGACGGCCTGCGTCTGCTCGATGGTGGTGCCCGGCACGAGCTCGATGGTGACGCGGCTGCCATCCTCGTTGGTGTTGGGCTGGAACTGCTGCGGCAGCCCGGCGAACAGCGCACCGGTCATGATCAGCGCGAAGACGCCGGCCATGAAGGCGTAGAACCGGTGATCGCGCGTGCGCGCATACAGCCGCGCCGAGAAGCTCCGGTAGTAGCGGCCAAAGCCGCCGAACAGGCCGAGGAGGAAGCGCAGCACGATCGCCACCACGACCGCCAACGCCAGGCCGACGAACGGCGCAATGAGCGCCACGATCAGGATGGGCAGCAGGCCGGAGCCGACCAGCAGCTGGAACGCCATGGTGACGCCGAACACGAACGCGCCGACCATGGCGAACACGGCCAGCAGCGCGATGCTGCGGTACAGCCACGTGCCCGGCACCCGCTCGATCCGGGCGAGCATGGCCCGCGACTCGTCGGAACGGAGCGTCCAGCCGAGCACCCGCATGTACAGGTCCATGGCGCGGCCCTCGCCGTGTTCGGCGTGGCCCTTTGCCTCGAGGAAATAGGCGGCCATCATGGGCGTGATCATGCGGGCCACCAGCAGGCTCATCAGCACGGCCACGACGACGGTGAGGCCGAAGGGCTTGAAGAACTCGCCCGGGATGCCCGGCATGAGCCCGACGGGCAGAAACACGGCGACGATGGAGAAGCTCGTCGCGACGACGGCGAGGCCGATTTCGTCGGCCGCGTCAATCGACGCCTGATAGGCGGATTTACCCATCCGCATGTGGCGGACGATGTTCTCGATCTCGACGATGGCGTCGTCGACCAGCACGCCCGCAACCAGCGACAGCGCCAGCAGCGACAGGAAGTTGAGGTTGAAGCCGAGCAGGTCCATGAACCAGAAGGTCGGGATTGCCGACAGCGGGATCGCCACGGCGCTGATGAACGTCGCCCGCCAGTCGCGCAGGAAGAAGAACACCACGACGATCGCCAGCACCGCGCCTTCGATGAGGGCGGCCATCGAGGTGGCGTATTGCTGCTTGGTGTAGGGCACCGGCGTGAACAGTTCGGTGAAGGTCACGCCGGGATTTTCGGCCTCGATGGCGCGCATGGCGGCCACGGCGCCGTCATAGACGTCGACTTCCGAAACCCCGCGCGCGCGCTCAAAGGAGAAGGTGACGACCTGCGCGCCGTCCACCTTCGACAGTCGGCGCGGCTCGGAATAGCCATCCGACACATCGGCGATGTCGGACAGCTTGATCGTGGCGCCGCGCGCCGCGGGGATGCGCAGCTGCGACAGGGCGTAGGCATCGTCGGCATTGCCCAACACGCGCACCGACTGGCGCGAGCCGGCAATTTCGGTCTGACCTCCGGCCGCGTTGATGTTGATCTGGCGCAGCGCCGCATTCACGTCGCGCGCGGTCACGCCGAGAGCCTGCATGCGCGCCGGATCGAGCACCACCCGGATCTCGCGGTCGACGCCGCCCGCCCGGCTGACCGCCGCCATGCCCGACACCGCCAGCAGACGCTTGGACACAGTGTCGTCGACGAACCAGCTGAGCTGTTCCGGAGTCATGTCGGGCGCGCTGACGGCATAGAAGCCGATGATGCCCCCGCCCGCGTTCTGCACCTTGGCCACCCGCGGCTCGAGAATGCCGTCCGGAAGATCGCCCCGGATCTGCGCGATGGCATTGGTCACTTCGTTGACGGCGACGTTCACGTCGGTGCCGATGGCGAACTCCACCATGGTGCTGCTGCTGCCCTCGGACGCGGTGGAGTTGATCGTTTCCACCCCGTTGATGGACCGCACCGCCGATTCGACGCGCTGGGTGATCTGGGTCTCGATCTCGGTCGGAGCGGCGCCGGGCTGGCTGATCAGCACCGAGACCATCGGAAATTCGACATCCGGAAAGTTCACCACCGGCAGACGCATGAAGGACAGCAGGCCGGCCAGCGTCAGGCCGATGAACAACACGATCGGAATGATCGGATTGCGGATCGACCAGGCGGAGATGTTGCGGAAGTTCACGGGCGGGCACCCGCCGCGCGGACCGGCCGCACCGCGTCTCCGGGAGCAAGGAAACCGCCGGCAAACAGCACCACCCGCTCCGTCCCCGCCAGCCCTTCGGCGATGATGATCCCGTCGCGGGTGACATTGCCCAGCCTGACGTTGCGCCGCACGACGCGGTTGTCGTCACCGACGATGTAGACGTAACTGCCCTCGCCGTCGCTCTGCAGGGCGCTTTCGGGCAGCACCGGGGCGCTGACCGTGCCGCTGCGCAGAACGGCGGTGGCGAACCCGCCCGGACGCAGCGCCGGATCGTAGCGCAGGGCCACGCGCGCGGTGCCGAGGCGGGTCTGCGGGTCGATGGTCGGCGACAGCTGCCAGATCTGTCCGGTGAAGGCCTGCGTCGTTCCGGCGGGCGTGACTTCCACCGGGAGGCCGACCGACAGATTGGCAAGCTCGTTCTCGCCGACTTGCGCCAGCAGCTCCAACTCGCCGTTCTGGGCGATGCTGAACAGCACCCCCGATCCGGCGCTGACGGTCTGTCCCGGCTCCACCTGACGTTGGAGGACGAGGCCGGCGGCGGGTGCGACGATGTTCAGCCGGGCGTTGCGGGCGCGCAGCTCGTCCGCCTGCGCCCGGGCGACGGCGACCCGGGCGTTGGCGGCGTCCCGGGTGGCGGTGAGCCGGTCGACTTCCGCCCGCGAGATGAAGCCGCGGTCGACGAGCTGCAAGGCGCGCTCGAGGTTTTCCTGGGCGAGGCGGGCGTCGGCCTGCGCCACGGCGATCTGGGCCACCGCACCGCGGGCCTGCTGTTCCTGGACGCTGCGATCGATCACGGCGAGCACCTGCCCCTGCCGCACCCAGTCGCCCGCGTCGACGAGCACGGACACGACCCGCCCGCCTTCGCCGACAACGCCCACCGGGAGGTTCCGGCGCGCCGCCAGCGTGCCGGTCACGTTCACCTCGCCCTCGATGGTCTGCCGGCCGGGGGCGACCACCGTGACGGAGGGAACCTGTTCGGAAGCCGCCGGCGCTTCGGCGCTGCCGGCACGGCTGGCGTAGTAGGCCAGCGCGGCGAGCACGAGACCGATGAGCACCGCCCCGATGATCAGCGTGCGCCGACGCCGCACGGGCGCGCCATCGGCGACCGGGTCAGCGGGGTGTCCGACGGGGTCGACCGAAATTCTGGATTCGTAGTTCATCGGCGATCACGTCCCTGCCCAGCCCCAGGTGTTCTACATCACTAGAACACATCCCGCAAGGCGGGAGCGGCAGATCATCTAGGGCTCGCCGGAACGACGTGCAACGGCATTGCCGCACACGGACAACCGCCCGTTCATCCCAGGCGGAATGGTCAATCCACGAAAAAGGGCGGGCGTCCGAAGACGACCCGCCCCTCGATGTGTTCGCGTCGTGGACGCGCGGCGGCGTTACCGGACCCGGCCGCGCTGCACCAGGTTGACGATGGCCAGCAGGACGATCGCGCCGGCGATGGCGATCAGGAACCCGGTCAGGCTGAACTGCTGGATGCTGCCCTGAACGCCAAGCAGCGGACCGGCCAGCCAGTTGCCGATGACCGCGCCGATGATGCCGACCACGATGTTCCACAGGATGCCCATCGAGGCGTCGCGGTTCATGACCATGCTGGCAATCCAACCAGCCACCCCGCCCACGATGATTGCGATAATCCAGCCCATAGCGAATTCCTCCTCGCGTTGTTTTGCATGACTTCGCGCAGAGAACGGCCCATGGGCTGAAGTGGTTCCGGATTGCGACGAAGAGAAGCGGCCGCGGCTTGATCTTCGCCGCTGCGCGCCGGCCGCACGAGCATCGGGTTTCGCTGAAAATTCAGCCTTTAAGGGGCCGGCGAGACATTCCTGCGGCGGCCTGTGGCGGGCTCAATACTTGAGCTGGCGTTCGTAGAGATCGCGGTAGTGCTGGATCCGCGTGACGCGCAGGCCCTGCATCCCCGACCGGTCGACTGCCCGCTGCCACGAGGCGAACTCCTCCAGGGTGAGGTTGTAGCGTTCCAGAACCTCGTCGACCGTCAACAACCCGCCATTGACGGCGGCGACGACCTCCGCCTTGCGCCGCACCACCCAGCGCGTCGTGTCAGGAGGCGGCAGATCGGCCAGCGTCAGCGGCTCGCCGAGCGGTCCAATCACCTGATCCGGGCGGATGGACGAATTCTCGATCATGGTTGCCGGCGATCCTTGAACTTCGAACGTTTGCGGGACGGCAGCGCCGCGGAGGAGCCGCCGCAGTCCGGGCGCGCCTCGTCCGGCACGGTCCGGGCGTCGGATACGGGGCCGCTGTGGACCGCGGCAAAGCGCCCGCTCCCTTCGCCGTCGCCGCCGCGGCCGCGCCCGATCCCCTGTGCCTCGCGGATCAGGGCCAGCTGCGCGCTGAGTTCCGCCCAGCGAAGTTCGCGCAGGAGGGCGGCATTTTCCGCCGGGGCGTCGGCAGCGCGCTTGGGTTTTCTGCCCTCGAACATGCCCACCGGGGTACCCGCCGCGGGTAAACAAGCGGTGAAGCCGGGATGCGGGTTTGCACGCGGAGCATGCTGCCGCCCCGCCTGTACTGCGCTGGAAAGAAGCCCGTCCGCGCACTACATTGCGCGCGCTCATGAACCTCGCCGCTTCCCTGTCGGGCGCTCAAGCCGCTGCCCTGTTCGACCTGCCTCGCCCTCCGGCGCAGTGCCGCATCGTCGTGGCCATGTCGGGGGGCGTCGACTCCTCGGTCGTGGCGGCGCTTGCCGCGAGCAGCGGGGCGGAGACGATCGGCATCACCCTCCAGCTTTACGACCACGGGGAAGCGACCGGGCGCAAGGGCGCGTGCTGCGCCGGCGACGACATCCGCGACGCACGGCAGGTCGCCGACCGGCTCGGCATCGCCCACTACGTCATTGACCACGAGAGTGCGTTCCGGCAGGCCGTGGTGGAGCGGTTCGCAGACGACTACCTTGCCGGGCGCACGCCCGTGCCCTGCATCCGCTGCAACACCGGCCCCAAGTTCACCGACATGCTGGCGATCGCGCGCGAACTCGGCGCCGATTGCCTGGCGACAGGCCATTATGTGCAGCGGGAGCGCCGCGGCGAGGACGTGCACCTGCTGCGCGCGCGCGATCCGGCGCGAGACCAGTCCTATTTCCTGTTCGCCACCACCGATGCACAGCTCGCCTTTCTGCGGTTCCCGCTCGGCGGCCTGCCGAAGGAGGAGGTGCGCGCCCTGGCCCGCGGCGCCGGGCTCGCCAACGCGGCAAAGGCCGACAGCCAGGACATCTGTTTCGTGCCGGACGGCGACTACGCTGCCGTGGTGCGCAGGCTGCGGCCGGAGGGAAGCGAGGCGGGCGACATCGTGCATGCGCAGACCGGCGCGGTCCTCGGCCGTCACCGCGGCGTGATCCACTTCACCGTGGGACAGCGGCGCGGGCTGGAGATCGGCGGACAGGCCGAACCGCTGTATGTGGTCGGCATCGATGCCGCCGCACGGCGCGTGCGGGTGGGTCCGCGGCGCCTGCTGGCGGTGCGCCGCGCGCATCTGACGCAAACCAACCGCATCGGCGCGGCCGCGGCCGGCCAGCCGCTCATGGTCAAGGTGCGCTCCATGGCCCGGCCCGTTCCGGCGACGGTCGAAGGGTCACTGGGAGGGGGCCGCGACGTGACGCTGACCTTTCTCCAGCCGGAATACGGCGTCGCGCCGGGACAGGCGGCCGTGCTCTATTGCGGCGAGCGGGTCGTGGGCGGCGGCTGGATCGCGGCCACCGAAGCCGATGCGGCGAACGGCGATCCCGCCCTCGCCGGGCGCACCCTCAGCCCTGCCACGGCCTGAGCACGCAGCCCCAACCGGGTTCGAAAGCCGCCTCGTCCGATCCGAGGAGCGGGAACACCGCCGTCACCGAGCGCCGCTCGGTGTCCTCGGACAGACGCACCCACTCCATGCCGGCCACCTTGTCCTTGGCGCAGTCGGCGAGGCTTCGGCCGGCGACGAACCGGCACGAGCACGTCACGCGGGCGGCGTAGGCGGTGCCCGCGGCGGCATAGCCGCGCAGCGCCGGCCCGAACACCGCGGCGGCCGCCACGCCGGCGAGAAGCACCGCCGCAACGACCAGCCACATCACCCGCCGGCGTCCCGGTCTCCGCACCTGCGTCTTCGGCATTGCCATCCCCATCGCCATGCGCAAGGTCCGCCCGATGAGGCTTCCCCCGGCTCCGACTCGCCGTGCTCTTATCGCCCTTGCCCTGCTGCTGCCAGCGGCCGCCGGGTGCGCCGATCCCGCTCCCGAAGCGTCCGGGCTAGGGGAAGAGGCGCTGGCGGCGGTGTCTGCCGATCCCGGCGCGCCCGTGCGGCAGGTCGCGCGGGCCGTCGACGCGCTGTTCACCGATCCGGCGGTCGGCGAAACCCGCGCGGTCATCCTGATGCACAACGGCACGGTGGCCGCAGAACGCTACGGACCGGGTTACGGCCCCGACACGCGCTTCGTGAGCTGGTCGATGGCCAAGACGGTCACCGCCGTGGTGATCGGAATGCTGGTGGCCGACGGGCGGCTGGATCTGGACCAGCCGACGCCGGTGCCCCGCTGGAACCGGCCCGGCGACCCGCGCCGCGAGATCACGCTGCGGCACCTGCTGCAGATGCGCAGCGGACTGCGCCACACCGAGTCGGGCGAGCCATCCTACGAATCGCTCGAAGTGCGGATGCTGTTCCTCGACGGACGCGACGACATGGCCGAGTTCGCATCGGCCCAGCCGCTCGAGGCGGAGCCGGGCGAGCGCTTCGAGTATTCCTCCAACACCAGCGTCATCCTCGCGGATATCGCGACCCGCGCGCTCACCGACAGCCGCGATCCCGAGATCCGGCGGCGGGCGATGGCCGACTATCTTCAGACGCGGCTGTTCGGCCCGTTGGGCATGGAGTCGATGGTGCCCGAATTCGACCGGGCCGGCACCCTGATCGGGGGCAGCCTGATCCATGGCACGGCGCGCGACTGGGCACGCTTTGCGGAGTTCCTGCGGACCAAGGGGTCCCACCGCGGCGCGCAGCTGGTCCCCCGTGCATGGGTCGAGGCCATGGTGACGCCGTCGCCGCGCGCGCCGCATTACGGCTTCCAGACCTGGCTCAACCGGGACTTCCCCCGCGCAGCCGGCGAAGAGCATCCGCTGTTCCCCGACTCCGCCCCGCCAACGCTGTTCGCGATGATCGGCCACATGGGACAGTATGCCCTCGTCTCGCCCGAGCAGCGGGTGACGCTGGTGCGGCTGGGCCATTCGGACGCGCAGCAGCGGGCGGCGCTGCTGCCGCGCATGGCCGACATTCTGGCGCTCTATCCCGCCAGGTAGAACCGCCCCTCGACCACCGTCACGCAGGCGCCTCCGATCCACGCCCGCTCCCCCTCCAGCCGGCAGGTCAGCTCGCCGCCGCGTCGCGACGCCTGATGCGCGGTGAAGCGGGCGCGGCCCAGCCGCTCGGCCCAGAACGGCGTCAGCGCGGCATGGGCAGACCCGGTGACGCTGTCCTCGTCCACGCCCCATGCGGGAACGAAGACGCGGCTGATCACGTCATGCACCCCCTGGCCGGGCGCGGTGCAGATCGCCATGACGCCGGTCGCGGCGAGTGCGGCCATGTCCGGGGCGAGCGCCCGAACCGCCGCGGCATCGGGCAGCAGCACAATGGCGGTCTGTTCCGCGCCCGAAACGCTGTGATGGACCTCGCCTTGCGCGCCCAGCGCCGCCAGCAGGCGCGCATCGTTCCGCGGGGCGACCCGCGTCAACGGCAGGTCGAGCGTGTAGCCGCCCGGCTCGCGCCGCACCTCCAGCACACCGGATTGGCGGGTGCGGAACCGGACCCGGTCGCCCCCGTTCCTTCCGAGCAGCACATGCCCGCTGGCAAGCGTCGCATGGCCGCAGAGCGCCACCTCGTGCGTCGGCGTGAACCAGCGCAGTTCCCAGTCCGCCTCGCCACCCGTGTCGCGCACGAGAAAGGCGGTCTCGGCAAAATTGTTCTCGGCGCCGATGGCCTGGAGCAGCGCATCGTCCGGCCATCGATCCAGCACCATCACCGCGGCCTGGTTTCCGCCGAATGCGGCCGAGGCGAAGGCGTCCACGTGCCAGTAGGCGACGGACCTCGTCATGGGCGCGGACCCAGCCGGGCGAATTCGTTCTCCTCGATGAGCGGATTGTCCGAATCCTTGTAGCCCGCCGGATCGATGTGCACGAACAGCTCCATGCGCGGAAAGTGGCGGCACAGGTTCTTTTCCATCCGCTCGATGATGTCGTGTGCCTCGACCACCGAAAGACGCGGGTCCATGTCGATGTGGAACTGCACGAAGTCGCGATGACCGCTCGTCCGGGTGCGCAGGTCGTGCAGGTTGGACAGCTCGGGATGCTGCGCCACCAGCTCTACCAGCCGCTGCCGCCGATCCTCAGGCCATTCGTGGTCCATCAGCTGGTCGATGGCATCCCCGGCCGCGCGGAACGCCCCGTAGCCCAGCCACCCGGCGATGAGGAAGCCGAACACCGGATCCGCGCCGGTCAGTCCGGCGAACCCTTCAAGGACCAGCGCGGCGATGACCGCGAGGTTGAGCAGCATGTCCGACTGGTAGTGAAGGTGATCGGCGCGGATGGCGACGGACCCGGTCCGCCGCAGCACGTAGCGCTGCCAGCTGAGCAGTCCCAGCGTCAGCGCGATCGCCACCAGCGACACGCCCATCCCTTCCAGCGGCGCGCGCACGCCGACGCCGTGGGTGAGCTGCCGCACCGAATGGAGCAGGATGAGCACGATCGACACGCCGATCAGCATCGCCTGCACCATGGCGGCCACCGCTTCGGCCTTGCCGTGGCCGAAACGATGTTCGCGGTCGGCGGGGAAGGCGGCGATCCACACGCCGAAAAAGGTCGTCAGGCTCGCCACGAGATCGAGCGCGCTGTCGGCGAGGCTCCCGAGCATTGCCGACGAGCCGGTGCGCCACGCCGCCCATGTCTTGAGCGCCACCAGCACCGCCGCGACACTGATGGAGGCGAGCGCCGCCCCGCGCGCAAGGCGCGACCGGTCGTCCTGGACGAAGGAAGCGGCGCTTTTCACGGGTACAGCAGCGTGCTGGACCAGCCGCCCTCGCCGCCGCGGAGGAACAGGCGGCGGTCGTGCAGGCGATTGGCGCGGTCGAGCCAGAACTCGATCCGCTCGGGCCGCAGGCGGAAGCCGCTCCAGTGCGGCGGGCGGGGCACATCGCCTTCCGGGTATTGCCGCGCCAGCGCCTCGACGCGCTCGAGATAGTCAACTCGCGCGGCCAGGGGCCGCGACTGGTCCGAGGCGGCGGAGCCGAGCTGCGACCGGCGCGGCCGCGAGTGGAAGTAGGCGTCGGCCTGCGCGGCGCTCACCGGCGAGACCGGCCCTTCCACCCGGACCTGCCGGCGAAGGCTCTTCCAGTGGAACAGCAGCGCGGCGTGCGCATTGGCGCACAGCTCCTCGCCCTTGCGGCTGTGGAGATTGGTGTAGAAGGTGAAGCCGTCCGGTCCATGCTCCTTCAGCAGCACCATCCGGACAGAAGGCCGGCCGTCGGGGGTTGCGGTCGCCAGCGCCATGGCTTCGGGGTCGTTCGGCTCGCTGCGCACCGCCTCGGCGAACCATTGCCCGAACAGCTCCAGCGGATCGTCCGCCATGATCGCGCTCTCAGCTTCGCCCATGCCCATGCCCTTGCAACACCGTCGCCGCGACGGCGGCCGCGGCGGCGGACCCCGCCCTTAGCGCCGATGCGCACGGGTGGAAAGCAATTGCCCTCCTTCTGTCCTGCACCTAGCTAGACGCCATGGCAGACCCTTACGCGACTCTTGGCGTGGCGCGCGACGCCTCCGAAAAGGAGATCAAGAGCGCCTACCGCAAGCTGGCCAAGGAACTCCATCCCGACCGCAACGCGAACAATCCGCAGGCGGCGGAGCGGTTCTCGCGCGTCACCAACGCATACGACCTGCTCTCCGATGCGGACAAGCGCGCCCGGTTCGACCGCGGCGAGATCGACGCCGACGGCAACCCTACCAACCCGTTCGCCGGCATGGGCGGCGGCTTCCGGCATGCGGCCGGCGGACCGGGCGGGTTCCGGGCCGAGGAGTTCGGCGGCTTCGCGCAGGAAGGGGTCGATCTTGGCGACCTGTTCGAGGGCCTGTTCGGCAGCGGCGGCGGAGCGCGCGCGGGGATGGGCGGGCGGCAGGGGGGCTTCCGGGGCGGCTTTCGCGCCCCGCCCGCGCGCGGCGCCGACGTCCAGTACCGGCTGCGGGTGCCGTTCACCGACGCGGCGACCCGCACGGAGCAGCGCATCACCCTGGCCGACGGCAAGACGGTGGATCTCAAGCTGCCGGCGGGGGTCGAGGACGGCACCCAGATGCGCCTGCGCGGCAAGGGCGAAGCGGGGCCGGGCGGGGCTGGAGACGCGCTGATCACGATCGCCATCGAGCCGCACCGGGTGTTTCGCCGCGACGGCGACGATGTGCGCATGGAGCTGCCCGTCACCCTCGACGAGGCGGTCCGCGGGGCGCGGGTGCGGGTGCCCACGGTCGACGGGCCGGTGATGATGACGGTCAAGCCCGGCTCGAGCAGCGGCACTGTCCTGCGGCTGCGCGGCAAGGGGTTCTCCCGCAAGGATGGCACCCGCGGCGACCAGCTCGTCACCCTGTCGATCCAGCTGCCGGCCGATGTGTCCGAGCTTGCGGCCAGGCTGGAAGGCTGGCGCGACGCGAGCGATCCGCGTGCCACCCTCGCGGGGTAAGCCTTGCACCCGCCGGCCAGCGATGATGCGCCGGAGTCCGGCCGGTGAGTGACGCGCCGGCACCTGCGCACGAGCAGCCCGTCCGCTCCCTGTCGCCGGAGGCGCGGCGCCGGGCGGCGCAGAAGCTCAAGGGACGCATCCGGCGCGACTACGGACCCGGGACACGGGCCTACGAGATCGGCAAGCGGGTGCTGAACGGCACCTACAACGACGGCTTCATCCATGCCGGCAACCTTGCCTACATGTCGATGCTGGCGATCTTTCCCTTTTTCATCCTCGGCGCGGCGGTGTTCTCGCTGATCGGCGGGGAGGAGGACCGGGCGGCGACCGTGAACGCCGTGCTGCTCGCCCTGCCGCCGGTGGTGGCGGACACGCTGCGCCCGGTCGCGCTGGACGTCATCGCGGCGCGCAGCGGATGGCTGCTGTGGGCCGGCGGACTGGTGGCGCTGTGGACCGTCGGCAGCCTGATCGAGACAATCCGAGATGTCCTGCGCCGGGCCTATGGCACCGAGGCCAGCGTCTCCTTTCTGCGCTATCGGCTGCTCTCGGCCGGGATCACCGTGCTTGCCGTCGTGCTGCTGCTTTTGTCGCTGATCGCCCAGGTGCTGATCGGCACCGCGCAGGAGTTCATCGCCGCCTTTCTGCCGGATCTCACCACCGCGCTCGCTCGGCTGCGCCTGTCCCGCATCGTGCCCGCCTTCGGGCTGTTCCTGTCGCTCTACCTGCTGTTCTACACCCTCACCCCGCATGCCTATCGCGGCCGCCGCTACGCCAAGTGGCCAGGCGTGCTGCTGGTCACGGTGTGGTGGATCGCTGTCACCATGGCCCTGCCGCCGCTGCTCCGCAGCTTCTTCAGCTACGACCTCACCTATGGCAGCCTGGCCGGAGCCATGGTGGCGCTGTTCTTCTTCTGGCTGGTCGGGTTCGGCCTGGTCATCGGCGCGGAACTGAACGCTGCGCTCGCCGAAACGCCCGAGGAAGAGGCGGCGGTCGTCGACGGGGACGCGCCTGCCGACGACGCGGCGGGAGACGCGGTCATCGCGCTCGATACAGCGGATCCGGCGACGCAGGAGGCGGCGCACACACTGGGAGGAACATCGTGACGACAGGTCTGATGAAGGGAAAGCGCGGGCTCATCATGGGGCTGGCGAACACGAGGTCGCTGGCCTGGGGCATTGCGCAGAAACTCGCGGAACATGGTGCCGAGCTGGCCTTCTCCTATCAGGGCGAGGCGCTGGGCAAGCGGGTGGCGCCGCTCGCCGCGCAACTGGGGAGCGACGTTACGCTCGACTGCGATGTCTCGGACATGGCCGCGCTCGACCGGACCTTCGCGCAGCTGCAGGAGCGGTGGGGGACGCTCGATTTCCTCGTTCACGCCATCGGCTTTTCGGACAAGAACGAGCTGCGCGGCCGGTTCGTCGACACCTCGCTCGACAACTTCCTGATGACCATGAACGTCTCTGCCTACTCGCTCGTGGCGGTGACGCGCCGGGCGGCGGCGATGATGCCCGACGGGGGCAGCGTGCTGACGCTGACCTATTACGGGGCGGAAAAGGTCGTGCCGCACTACAACGTCATGGGCGTGGCGAAGGCGGCGCTCGAGGCGAGCGTCCGCTACCTCGCCAACGATCTCGGCCCTGACGGCATCCGCGTCAACGCGTTGTCGGCCGGTCCGGTCAAGACGCTGGCCGCGAGCGGCATTGGCGACTTCCGCTATATCCTGCGCTGGAACGAGCTGAACGCGCCCCTGCGCCGCAACATCACCATCGAGGATGTGGGCGGCGCCGGGCTGTACCTGCTCTCCGACCTGGCCTCCGGTGTGACCGGCGAGGTCCACCATGTCGATGCAGGCTATCACGTGGTCGGCATGAAGCAGGAGGATGCGCCGGACATCGCCCTTGGCTAGTCCTCCTTGGCGAGCGATGCCGCGGCGTCAGGCCGTCTCCTGCTGAAAGCGCCGCAGGCAGCCGATGGCGATCTGCGCTTGGTCGCCCGGCTCGGGATGCGCCTCGGCCACCGTCTGCCGGTCGCGCGCCACATCCGCCTCAGCCCGCTCTCCGGCGGTTGCCCGCAGCTGCCGGGCGAACTCCGCCCGCATCTGCGCAAACGCCTGCCGCTGCGCATCGTTGAGCAGCCCGCGTTCGCGCAGCTGCCCGTCGAGCGCCTCCAGCGCGAAGCTGCACAGGAGCGCGCGGTCATAGGGGGTGGCGGCGGCCAGCGCTTGCTGGTTGCCGATCGACAGGGACTGCGCCGCCCGCCGCTCCTCGGCTGACGGGGTGCGCCCGGCCGCGGTCCCGGTAGCGGCATCCGGCAACGCGATCGGCTCGCCGCAGGCCGCAAGGCCGCCAGAGAGCGCCACGACCATCGCCGCAGCGGCGATGCGAGCGTGGACGGTGCGGCTTCGGAGGGGGCGGGATTGTGCTTCCATGGCGGCGCTTGTATGGCGGCCTGCCTCTTCCCTCAAATGATTGTTGCAAGAACCGCGTCCATGGACTCATCCTCCGGCAGCATGCGCGAAGCGGGTTCGCCGCTGGCCTTCTGGCTGCTTGCCGCCCTGCTGACGGTGCTGCTGCTGGCGGGAGGCGCCTCGCGTGCCGACGTTCTCGGTCAGCCGGTGGTGCGGTTCTTCGCCTGGGGCGTTCTGGGCGCGCTGATCCTGTTTTCCGTGCGGGTCCGCCTGCCGCGTTCCGCGCCGGCGCTGCTGCTGGGCGCCACGATCGCGCTGGTCGCGCTTCAGCTGGTGCCGTTGCCGCCGGCGCTGTGGACGGCGCTGCCCGGCCGCGACCTGCTGGCGCAATCGGCGCTCGTGGCGGGCCTCGAGCAGCCCTGGCGCCCGCTCAGCATGTCGCCCGGCGGCACCGCCAATGCGCTCGGCTCGCTGATCGTTCCCGCAGCCGTGCTGCTGCTGGCCGAACAGCTCGATCGCGACCAGCACCGGCGCATCGCCGGCGTGCTGCTCGGGCTGGTCGTCGCCGGCGGCCTGATCGCCCTGCTGCAGGTGTCGGGCGCGCGCTGGGACAGCCCTTTCGTCAACGACATGCGGGGGGAGGTCAGCGGCAGCTTTGCCAACCGCAACCACTTCGCCCTGTTCCTCGCCATGGGCTGCGTGCTGGCGCCGGTGTGGGGCCTGCGCGCGGACGACAGCCGCCATTTCCGCGCCGTGGCGGCCATCGGGCTGATCCCGGTGTTCCTTCTTCTCGTGTTCGCCAGCGGCTCGCGCGCGGGCCTGGTGCTGGGCTTCGCCGGCGCCGTTGCCGGCCTCGCCATCGCGCGCAAGCAGGTCCGCACGCTGGCGGCACGGTTGCCGCGGCGGCTGCTGGTGCCGGTGGTCGGGATCATCGTGGCGGCCATCGTCGGCGTGCTCGTGCTGAGCGTCCTGTCGGGGCGCGCCGTGTCGGTCGATCGCGCGCTGACGCTCGCCTCGGCCGACGACCTGCGCAACCGGTTCCTGCCGGTGGTGGTGCAGATGACGCAGTTCTACCTGCCCGCTGGCACGGGGTTCGGCACCTTCGACCCGGTGTTCCGCGTGACCGAACCGGAAGCCATGCTGCAGCCGCAATACATCAACCAGGCGCACAGCGACTGGCTCCAGATCACCCTTGAAGGCGGTGTCGCGGGCGCGGCGTTGCTGCTCGCCGGGGCGGCGTGGTGGGGTGTGGCGACGTGGCGGGCGCTCAAGGCGCGTCCCGCGCGGCTGCTGCCGCTCGCCGGCTCCGCGCTGATCCTGCTGGTTGCGGCGGCAAGCCTCATCGACTATCCGGCGCGAACGCCGCTCGTCATGGGCGTGCTGATGCTGGCGGCAGTGTGGCTGTCCGGCAGCACACGCAGACTGGACGACACTCCCTGATCTTGCGCGGGACACGCCAACTTTACCTTGCGGGCGCTGTTCACTATAGGCTCAGGCAGCCGAACTCACTGGAACTGTTCGCGATGCCCAAGGTTTTTCTGCTCCCGGTTCTTGCGCTTCTTGCCGCGTGCGCGGGACAGCCCCGCTTGCAGCCGGCCGCCGGGCTGACGATCGTCGAGGGCGAGCGCGCCCTGCCGGCGCCGATCCGTTCGGATCTGACCGCGCAGGACCGATTGTCGCTGATCGGTCCGCTGGACACCATCACCGTGTCGGTGTTCGGGGTGCAGGAGCTGAGCCGGCGCATGCAGGTCGACGCCGGCGGACGCATCGCCATGCCGCTCATCGGGACGCTCGATGCCGGCGGCAAGACGGCGCGGGAACTGGCCGACGACATCGCCGGCGCGCTGCGCGGCCGCTATGTCCGCAATCCCGACGTCACCGTGAACATCGAGAACTCCGTCAGCCAGGTCGTCACCGTCGACGGTCAGGTGGTGGAGCCCGGCCTCTACCCGGTGACCAATCAGATGACGCTGCTCCGGGCGATCGCCTCGGCCCGGGGCCTGACCGAGTTCGCCAAGCAGGACGATGTCGTCATCCTGCGCACGGTCAACGGACAGCGCATGGCGGCGCTCTACAACATCAACGCGATCCGCCGCGGCGCCTACGAGGATCCCTCGCTCTTCGCCAATGACGTGGTGGTGGTCGGCGACAGTCCGCAGCGGCGGCTGTTCCGCGACTTCGTGGGCATCGCCCCGCTGCTCGCCTCGCCGGTGATCGCGATCCTCCAGTGAGTTTCCTCCCGGCATGAACATCCTCGCCCAAGACCTGCCCAGCCGCCTCGTCGCGGCCGAACCGGCGCGCCCTGCCCAGATGGAGCTCGAGGCGCCCTCGCTGCTGCAGCAGTACCTGCGGATCGCGAAGCGGTGGAAGTGGGCCATCATCGGCGCGGTCGTGGCTGCGGTCATTGCCGGCGCGGTCGTCACGCTGCTGATGACGCCGAAATACACCGCCACCTCCGTCATCGAGATCTCGCGCGAATCGGATCAGGTCACCCAGTTCCAGGGCGTGGAGCGGGAGGCGAGCATCGCCGACCAGGAGTTCTACCAGACCCAGTACGGCCTGCTGCGCGCGCGGTCGCTGGCCGAGCGGGTGGCGACACAGCTGCGGCTGGTCGACGACCCGACGTTCTTCGAGCTGTTTGGCCATGACGGGGGCGATGATCCGGCCTTCCAGCAGACGAGCGGACGCTTCCGCGCCGAGGGCCGCGCAACCCGCCAGCGCGAGGCGGGGCAGATCCTGCTCGACAATGTGAGCATCGAGCCGACGCGCCTCTCGCGCCTCGTCTCGATCCGCTTCACGAGCGCCGATCCCACCTTTTCCGCGCGGGTCGCGAATGCGTGGTCGCAGGCCTTCATCGAGACCAATCTCGAACGCAAGGTGCAGGCCACGGCCTACGGCCGCGAGGCGCTTCAGCGGCAGCTGACCGAATACAAGCAGCGGCTCGACGAGTCGCAGCGGCAGCTGGTGAACTACGCCTCCGAGCAGCAGATCATCAACCTGCCCGCCCAGTCGGGCTCCGACGGGCTGGTGACGCAGGAACGCTCGATCGTGGCGGACAATCTCGCCACGCTGAACGCGGCGCTGACCCGCGCGACGGCCGACCGCATCCAGGCCGAGGCACGCTTCCGTCAGGCCGGCCGGGGCGGGGCGTCGATGGAGGCGCTCTCGAACGAGGCGATCAACGGCCTCAGGCAGCGCCGTGCTGAGCGGGCAGCCGAATACCAGCAGATGCTGGTCCGGTTCGAGCCGGGCTATCCGGCGGCGCAGGCATTGCAGGAGCAGATCACCCAGCTGGACCGCGCCATCGCCCGGGAGGAAGCCCGCGTCAGCGGCGCGTCCGAAGCCGAATACCGGCAGGCGGTCGAACGCGAAAACGCGCTGGCACAGCGGGTCAACGCGCTGAAGGGCGAGTATCTCGACCTGCGCCGGCGCTCGATCCAGTACAACGTCTACCAGCAGGAGGTCGACACCAACCGGGCACTCTACGACGCGCTGCTGCAGCGGTTCAAGGAGATCGGCGTCGCCGGCGGGATCGGCGTCAACAACGTCGCCATCGTCGACGTCGCCGACGTGCCGCAGCGGCCGTCCAGCCCGCGCCTACTGCTGAACCTGGCCATTTCGCTGCTCGCCGGCCTTGCGCTCGGTGCGCTGCTCGCGCTGGCGCTGGAACAGCTCGACGACGCGATCAGCGACCCGGCCGAACTGCAGCGCCGCCTCGGCCTGCCGCTGCTCGGTTCGGTGCCGAAGGTCGAGGACGGCGGCGATCCACGCGATGCCTTGCTCGACCGCAAGTCGGAACTGTTCGACGCCTACATCGCGGTCCAGACGAACCTCGCCTTCACCACCGAGCACGGCGTTCCGCGCAGCTTCTCCGTCACCTCGACACGGCCCGCGGAAGGCAAGTCGACCACCTCGCTGGCGCTCGCCACCACCCTCGCGCGCGCAGGGAAGAAGGTGATCCTGGTGGATGGCGACATGCGTTCGCCGTCCGTCCACCACCTCGGCGGCGTCGACCACGACCGGGGTCTGAGCAATTTCCTCGCCGGCGAGGAAGACATCGGTTCGCTCACCTTCGACATGGCCGATCTCGGCTTCACCGCCATGTCTGCGGGGCCGATCCCGCCCAACGCCGCCGAGCTGCTGACCGGCGCGCGGCTGGGCGAGCTCATCACCCGGCTGCTCAAGACCTATGATCACGTGATCATCGACTCCCCGCCGGTGATGGGACTGGCCGATGCGCCGCTCATCGCCAGCCGGGTCGAGGGCGTGATCTACGCGGTGGAATCGCACGGCATCCGCTCGGCCCAGGTGAAGACGGCGCTGAACCGCCTGATGGCCGCGAATGCGCGCGTGTTCGGCGGCGTGCTGACCAAGTTCGAATCGCGCCGCTCGCATTACGGGTACGGCTACGACTACGGCTACAGCTACGGCCGGGAGCCGGCCTCCAAGCCGGCCTGACATGGGCAAGCGCAGACGCGCCAAATCCGTCTCGCGCTGGCCGCAGGGGCACTGGCGCCGCCGCCTGCCTGTCGCGGCGGCGATCGCGGTCGGGGCATGGTTCGGGGTCACGGGCAGCCTCGCCAATGCGCTGGTCCGCGCCGATGCGGGGCGGGCGCATGCGCTGGCACCGGGCAACGGACAGATCGCCGCCGCCAATGCCGAACAGATGTTCGCCACACGGCCGGAGGCGGACGACACGTCGGCGGCGGCGGAGATGGCCCGCCTCGCCATTCGCCGGGATGCGTTGACCCCCGACGCGCTGACCGTGCTCGCCTTCCAGGCGGAACTGCGCGGCGATACGGCCCTTTCCAACCGGATCTTCGCCCACAGCACACGTCTGTCCCGCCGCGAATTGCGTCCCCAGCTATGGGCCATCGAGCAGGCGGTCAGCCGCGGCGATCTTGCCGGTGCGCTGCGCCACTACGACATCGCCCTCAAAGTGTCCGACACCGCCCGCAACACCCTGTATCCGGTGCTGGCGAACGCCCTTCCGGAACCGCTCGTGCGGGCCGGGCTGCTGGCGCGGCTGCGTCCGGACACCGTCTGGGCGCGCAGCTTTCTCGACTTCGTTGCCGGGAGCGGGATCCAGCCCGGCGCGGCAGCAGCGTTTCTCAGCGAAGCGAGAGCCGCGGGGCTCGAGGTGACAAAGGAGCAGCGCGAGTATCTCGTCAACGCGCTGTTCTCCGCCGGTCAGCATGACCGTGCGTGGCAGGAATACACGGCGCTGCGCGGTGCGACGCCGCGCAACCGATCGCGCGACCCGCGTTTCGCGTTGCGGACGGACGTGCGCACGCCGCTCGACTGGCAGGTGGATGCGGACGCCGGCACCGGGGCTGCCATTCTGGCGGAGGGGCAGGTCGGCGTGGTCGACTTCGCCGCACCGCCGGGTGCGGGCGGTCCGGTCGTGCGCCAGTACCAGTATCTGCCGCCCGGGACCTATACGCTGGAAGGGCACTTCGACCAGCTGCAGCTGGGTCTGGGCAGCCGCCCCTTCTGGCAGCTCGCCTGCGAGAACGGGCAGGAAATCGGCCGCGTGGAAGTGCCGCCTTCCGCAGCGGAAGCAACGCCGTTCGCGGGTCGCCTGACCGTGAGCGCCCAATGTCCCGTGCAGGTTCTCACCCTGATTGTCCGTCCGGTCGAGGACATCGCCGGGGTGTCCGGGCGCCTTGCCACCGCGGTTCTCCGGCCGTTCGGAGACGGCAGCCGGTGAGCGCCGCTCCAGCCCTTGCCCGCATCCGCGCGCCCTTGGCCGCTGCCGCGCTTCTGTGGGGAACACCGGCGGCAGCGCAGCTGATCGTCCCGGGCACCCTGCCCCCGCCCGGCCAGGCCCAGCAGCAGACGGCCGACGCCGCCGGCCGGACCGCGAGCACGGGTGTCGGGGATGTCGGACAGCGCATCGAGGAGCGCGGCCGCTCGCAGACCGGCGAAAACCTGCTGCGCAGCGACACCCGGCTTCCGACGCGGCTGCGCAGCCGTCTGCGCACGCGCGTCGATCGCGACACGGCGCTGGAGCAGGAGTTCCTCGCGGCGCGGCGCCGGCAGGCCGAAGCCGTCCTCTTCGGCAGCGCGCCTGCGGACGAAGCGCTCGACTCCGACGAAACAGGCGCGATCGCAGAGCCGTTCCGGTAGCGGGACCGGCCGCGGTCGGCGGCAACTGGCTGCCGCTCTCATCGCGCGTCGGCTCACGATGTCGGGCAAGGTGAGCACGCCCGGGCCACCCCGGTATACCTTGGCGCGACGTCCTCTTCCGGCCGCAGCCGCAGGGGCGACCGCATCGTTGCACAACTTCGAGACGCTGCGCGCAAAAGCGGTTGCCGCCGCCGGTGCGTGCGATAAGGAGCGCCGCGACCGCCGCGTGTTTGCGCCCGGACCCACTTCGCAAGGGGAGCAGGAACCCTGCCACAGCATCTTCACCACGGGCGGCGCGCGCTGGTCACCGGCGGCGCCGGGTTTCTCGGTTCGCATCTGATCGACCGCCTGCTCGATCGAGGGCGGGACGTCATCTGCGTCGACAACCTGTTCACCGGCAGCAAGCGGAACCTTGACCATCTGCGCGGTGATCCGCGGGTGGAATTCATCCGCCACGACGTGTGCCAGCCGCTGCATGTGGAGGTGGACGAGGTCTGGAACCTCGCCTGCCCGGCCTCGCCGGTCCACTACCAGCACGACCCGGTGGCCACGACGAAGACCAGCGTCATCGGCGCCATCAACCTTCTGGGGCTGGCGAAACGGCTGAAATGTCCGATTTTCCAGGCCTCGACGAGCGAGGTCTATGGTGATCCCTTCGTCCACCCGCAGCCCGAAAGCTACTGGGGCAACGTCAATCCCGTCGGGATCCGGTCCTGCTATGACGAGGGGAAGCGCTGCGCCGAGACGCTGTTCTTCGACTACCACCGCCAGCATGGCCTCGACATCAAGGTGGCCCGGATCTTCAACACCTACGGGCCGCGCATGAACGAGCGGGACGGCCGGGTGGTGTCGAACTTCATCGTTCAGGCGCTGCGCGGCGAGGACATCACAATCTACGGCGACGGACAGCAGACACGATCGTTCTGCTATGTCGATGATCTCGTCGACGGCTTTCTCGCCTTGATGGATGCCGGTCCCGATGTGCACGGGCCGGTCAACCTCGGCAACCCGAATGAATTCACCATCCGCGAACTGGCCGAACGGGTGCTGGCGAAGGTCGGCGGGCGCTCGCGGCTGGTAAAACTGCCCCTGCCGCAGGACGACCCGATGCAGCGGCAGCCCGACATCTCGCTGGCGCGCGAGCGGCTGGGCTGGGAACCGCGCATTCAGCTGGACGAGGGCCTTGACCGCACCATCGCCTATTTCCGCGACGTGATCGATCAGGCGGCGAGCAGGTCGGCGATGCGCTGACTGGCGCGTCCGTCGCCGAACGGGCTGTGCGCCCGGGCCATGCGGCGGTATGCACCCGCATCGTCGAGCAGCCGGGAGGCGGCGGCGACGATAGGCGCGCTCCGGGTTCCAACAAGTTGCGCCGTTCCGGCGGCGACCGCCTCCGGTCGCTCCGTCGTGTCCCGCAGAACCAGCACCGGAAGTCCGAGCGCCGGCGCCTCCTCCTGCAGCCCGCCGCTGTCGGTGAGCAGCAGCGTCGAGGCCCGCATGACCGCAGCCATGTCAGGGTAGGACAGCGGGTCGAGCAGGTGAACACGTCGATGAGCGCCCAGACGATGGTGGACCACCGCCCGGACGGCCGGGTTGAGATGCACCGGCCAGATGACGGTCACGTCGGGCCGATCCGCCAGGGCGGCGACCGCCTCGACGATCCCGTGCAGTCCGTCGCCTAGCGCCTCACGCCGATGCGCGGTGACGAGCAGGGTGTGGCGCCCCTCGCGCCTGTCCAGAACGCTGCGGGTGGCGCTGCTCACATCGGCGCCCTCGGCAAGCCTGTCGAGCGTCCAGAGCAGCGCGTCGATGCCCGTGTTGCCGGTGACATGGATCTGACCGGCGGGCACGTTCTCCCGGCGCAGCGTCTCTGCGGCGCCGGTCGTCGGCGCGCAGTGGACGGCCGCGAGCGCGGTGATCGCCTTGCGGTTGCCCTCCTCGGGCCACGGGTGGCCGAGATCGTCGCTGCGCAGACCCGCTTCGACATGCACCACCGGAATCTTCCTGTGGAAGGCGGCAAGCGCGCCGGCAAGCGCGGTCGTGGTGTCGCCCTGCACGACGACACTGTCGGGCCGCTCACGATCGAGGAGCGCACCCACTCCGGCCAGAACGGAACAGAACAGCCGGTCGAGACCCTGCCCGTCGCGCATCACCGCCAGATCGTGGTCGGGCCTGATGCCCGCGAAGTCCAGCACCGGATCCAGCATCGCTCGATGCTGTCCCGAGACGCACACGCGCGGCGTGAACCGCGCGTCACCCCGCAGCGCGTGAACGAGCGGGAACAACTTGATCGCCTCGGGCCTCGTGCCGAACACGGTCAGGATTGTGCGTCTGGAAGCCATGCCTCCGCTTAGGAGACAAGGCGTTAGCGTGCCCTTACCACCTGCTCCACTCCGAAGCCGGAAGCGGAGCGCGTCGCGTCAGCGCGGGGCCGGGAGAGGCTCCGCCGGCGGCTGATCCTGCGTCACCGGGTCTTCCCCGCGCTCGCGCGCGAGTCGCGCCTCGTACTCGCGCTCGATCTGCTCAACGCGCGCCTGCTCGGCCGCGGCAGCCTCGTCGATGGTCGCGAGACGATCGGCGCGGGCGGCCTCGATGATCTGTCCGAAACGGCGCGCCGGCGCATTCTGCCGGTCGCGGTAGGCCGCCGCAATCAGTTCCTGCGTGCACCCCGTGAACCCGCCCGCACCGGCCGGCGAGCATGACAGCGTCCCCGATTCGCCCACGGTGCGCAGTTCCCGCACACGGTCCGTCCAGGCGCGATTGGCGGGGCCGCCGGGCTGACGAAGCGCGCTGGGGATGCGGAACTGCTCCTCGAGCAGCCCGCAGACGGTGATGACCTCTTCGGTCGAGGGCGGGCACTGCTCGTCCTCGGTGATGTAGACGATGTTGACCGCCGTGTTGGCGTCCTGCGCCTGGGCCGCGCCCGCCACCGGCAGAAGAAAGAAGGCCAGCGCCAGTTTTCGCATCGTCATTTCGCCTCGCTCGATCTGCCGTTCGTCGTCCCGGCACCATCAGCGCGCTCGGCGCTGAACCGGTCCTGAAGTCGTTCTTTTCAGCGCTTGGCGGCCGCCACCGGTTCCCGGCTCAGATCCGTTCGGAGATGCGGATGGCGGCCCGGCAGCCCAGACGGATCGCCCAGGAGAGGACCGGATAGGCCGGCGCGCGTTCGGCGCCCGACGCCAGCGCCGTCTCCCGGTGCTCGCGCTCCTCGTCGCGGAACCGCTCGATGAGGGCGGCAAGTTCCGGGTCGCTGCCGTCGGCCTGCAGCTGCTCCAGCTGGTCGGAATAATGCCGTTCGATCTCCTCCTCCACCGCCGCGGTGCAGGCCATCGCCGCCTCCGGACCGAGGAGCGCCGTCGCCGCACCCAGGGCGTACCCGGCCGCCGACCACACCGGGTGCATCAGGGTGGGACGCACGCCGCGGCGCGCCATGAGCGCGTCGAACAGGGCCCGGTGCTCCGCCTCCTGTTCCGCCATGTGCCGGATCTCGGCCGAATGCGGCGCACGGTCGCCCATCACGGCGAGCTGTCCCGCATAGATGCGGGTGGCGCCGAACTCTCCGGCCTGGTCGACGCGGATCATCCGCTCCGTGTCAGGCACCGCCATGACGCGTTCTCCCCAGCAGCAACAGGATCGCCGCCGCTCCGCCAAGCGACAGCAGGAAATTCCACCCGGCCAGCGAGACACCCAGCAGCGTCCACGGCGCCCGGTCGCAGCGCACGAGCGGCGCGTTCAGCACTGCGCTGAGCGCGTCGCCACCGCCGCCGGTTACCGCCCGGGTGCAGCCGGTGATGCCCGGCCACCAGCCATACTCGACGCCGGCGTGAAAGGCTCCGATGGCCCCGGACACGGCCATGGCGGCGGCCGCCAGCAGCAGCCACAGCCGCGCCGGCCGGGCGACGCCTGCGACAAGGCCAAAGGCCAGCGCCGCAAAATGCGGATAGCGCTGCCACCAGCACATCTCGCAGGGGAACAGGCCGAAGCCCAGCTCCGCGACATAGGCGCCGAGGAGCAACCCGCCCGGCACCAGCAGGGCCAGCGCCTGCGCCGTACGCAGACCGGCCGCCGGCCCGGCGATCAGCGTCGTGTCGGCTCGCCGCTGAAGCACGGGCGGTCAGTTGCGCGCCGCCAGCGCGGCGGCGCCGCGCCGCAGCGTCTGCAAGGCGTAGTGCAGCTGGAAGTCGTCGATCCCCTGCGCCTTCAGCTCCTCCGCGGTCTGCTGAAACCGGGGGTCGCTGCGCTGGTCCTGCTCGAGCGCATCGTCCTTGATGCCAAGCTCGTTGATGAGGTGGCCGCGCAGATCCGACTCGCGCACGGCATACTTCATCCGCGCGGCAAGGTCGGGGTCGCTGAGCTGCGGCACGGCAATGTCGGGCTTGATGCCGCCCTCCTGCACGGAGTGGCCGGAGGGGGTGTAATAGCGCGCCGTGGTGAGCTTGAGCGCGGCATCCCGGCCCAGCGGAAGGAGCGTCTGCACGCTGCCCTTGCCGAAGCTGCGCTGCCCCATCACGACCGCCCGGCGATGATCCTTCAGCGCGCCGGCGACGATCTCCGACGCCGACGCGGACCCCGCGTCGATGAGCACGATCATCGGCACGCCGGCGGCGATCTGTCCGCGGAACACCGTTTCGGCGTCATAGGAGATGCTTTCCCCCCGCGCCCGCCCCCGCTGCGACACGATCTGCCCACGCTCGAGGAACAGGTCGGTCATGGCCACCGCTTCGTCGAGGGAGCCACCCGGATTGGAGCGAAGGTCAAGCACCAGCCCGGCGATCCGTCCGCCGGCCTCCTGCTGAAGCGAGCGCCAGGTGGCAAGCACGTCCGCCCCGACATCGCGCGAGAACTCGTTCACCGTGATCACCGCGATCCCGCCGGCCGCCAGAGACCCGGTCACGGGCTCCAGATCGATGACCCCGCGGGTGACGCTGACCTCGAACGGCTCCTCTCGTCCCGGACGGAAGATGGTCAGGCGGATGCTGGTGCCGGCCGGACCGCGCATCTGCTGGACGGCCTCGTCGAGATCGCCGCCATAGATGAGCCGGCCGTCCAGGTGGGTGATGTAGTCGCCAGCCTTGATGCCGGCCTGCTCCGCCGGGCTGCCGCGGAAGGGGGAGATGACCTTGACGGCGCCGTCCTCCTGGACAACCGACAGCCCGAGACCGGAGTAATTGCCGTCGATCATCGTCTCGAGCCGCTGCAGGTCCGAGCCGTCGAGATAGGCCGAATGCGGGTCGAGCGCCGCGAGCATGCCGTTGATCGCCCCGCGGATCAGCGTCTCGTCGTCCACCTGGTCGACATAGCTGGCCTTGATCCGCTCGAAGGCGGCGAACAGCTTGCCGAACTCCGGCGCAGCGCGCGCATCAACCGAGGCCAGCGCCGCCGTCGTCGCGGGCAGGAGCGCCACCGCCAGCGCGAGCGGTGCCGTTCGGACGATGTCACGGATCTTCATGCGGGTGCCGGTTCCTGTACTGAACCGGAACTATAGGGATCGGACGGCCTGAACGCCAGCTTGACGGCTCATCGGGGCGACACACGGCGTCCAGCCGCCGCGGCAGCCAGCGGATCGACGGGCCGTCCGCCCTGGCGCAGCTCGATGCCGAGGGGCATGGACTGGCCGGCCGCGCGGCCGACCGGATCGCCCGCCGCCACGCTCTGTCCCGCGCGCACGTCGAGCGGGCCGAGGCCGGTGAGAAGGCTCGTGCGCCCGTCGCCGTGGTCGATGATGACGATGGCGCCATGCCCGCGAAACGGACCGGCGAAGGCCACCCGGCCGGACGCCGGGGCGAGTACCAGCGCATCCGGCCGGGTGCGGAGCGCCAGACCGCTGCGCGGCACACCGTCCGGTCCGATCTCGCCGAAGCCGGCCACGACTTCGCCCACTGCGGCAAGAACATACGCACCCGGCCGTGGCGCATCCGGTCCCGCTGTCGTGGCAGCGACGACCGGAATTGCCGGTGCCGCCGCGATTCCCGCCTGCGGACGCAGGACCGGTCCGGGGAGCGCCGCCAGACGGGCGGCCAGAGCCGCCTGCGCGTCGGCCCGGGCGACGAGTTCACCGATGTCGCGCGCCTGCCGCGCCAGTTCCTGTGCCGCACCCTCCTCGCGGAAGGCCGCCTGCCGCGCCTCTGCGGCAAGGGCCCGTTGCTGTTGCAGCGCCGAGCCAAGCGCGGCCTGCAGGCGCGCGATCGCCTCGTTACGCAGGCGCAGGTCGGCCATGGCGCGCCGGCGCGCAGC
Organism: Erythrobacteraceae bacterium CFH 75059; assembly: GCA_004331795.1. Taxonomy (GTDB): domain Bacteria; phylum Pseudomonadota; class Alphaproteobacteria; order Sphingomonadales; family Sphingomonadaceae; genus Qipengyuania_B; species Qipengyuania_B thermophila. The sequence continues at coordinate 683,600 of SJSR01000001.1, read as the reverse complement.
CTGCAGTTCCTGCTGCTCGCGAAGCTGTTGCCGCAGCCGGCGGGTGCGCTGCTCCACCACCGGCGCGGCATGCGCGAGCATGATGCGCAGATGCACGGCATCGTCGAGCCCTCCGGGTTGCAGGAGCGTCAGGACCGCCGGGCGGCGGGCCAGCTGCTGCAGTCCGGCGATCAGCCCGGCGACAGGCGCCTGCTCTGCGGCAAGGGTGTTCTCGAGACCGGCGATGCGCCTCTCGACCCGCGCGAGCTGGGCCGCGGCGAAGAGCGCCTGCGCCTCGCCCTGTTGCAGCTCGGCTGCGAGCGCCGCGATCCGGGCGTGCAGCCGCTCCCCGCTGCTCGAAGCCTGCTCGGCCCGATTTTCCAGCTCCGCCTGCCGCCGCCGCGCCTCCGCGGCAGCCAGCTCGGCCGCCTCGAGCGCACCGCGTAGGTCTGCCGTCTCCCGTGCCGGTGGCGGGCCAAGAACCGCGTCAGGCGTGCTTCCCGCCAGCAGGGCACTCACGATGGCAGCGGCGCTCAGCCCGAACATGACGCCAGGACGTCGCCAAGTGGCGCCTCCCACCGCTCAGCCCGCCCGGTGATAGGGGTGGCCGGCAAGAATGGCCGTGGCCCGGTAGAGCTGTTCGAGGAGCATCGCGCGAGCCAGAAGATGCGGCCAGGTCGCCGGACCGAACGCGAGCAGCAGGTCCGCCTGCTCGCGTTCCGTGCGCGTGTGCCCGTCGGCCGCGCCAATGACGAAGCGCGCCTCGCGCACGCCGTCGCTGCGCCATCGGTCGAGGTGCCCCGCCAGCTGCGTCGAGGCGAGCGCAGTGCCCCGCTCGTCGAGCAGCACCAGCCGGGCCGGAGTCGCGGCGAATGGCGGCACCCGCCCGCCCGCATCGGGCAGTTCCGTCAGCTGGAGCGGCCAAGCAATGCGCCGGGCATAGCGGGCCACCAGTTCCCCCTCGGGCGACTGGCCGATCTTGCCGCGCGCGACCACGTGAAGCAGCATGATGCGCTTGTGCCGCAGCGCCGGGCTCAGGGCAACGCCGTGCCGGCGCCGGTGCCCTCGTCAGGCCTGCCCGGCTCCGGACGCTGCCGCCGGATCGCCAAGCGACCACATGCGCTCCAGATTGTAGAAGCTGCGCACCTCGGGGCGGAACAGGTGCACGACCACGTCTCCGGCGTCGAGCAGCACCCAGTCCGCCGCCGGCAGCCCTTCGAGGCGGACGGGACCGAAACCGTGCTGCTTGATCCGTTCGGCCAGTTTCTGCGCCATCGCCGCGACCTGCCGGGTCGACCGGCCCGAAGCGATCACCATGTGGTCCGCCACCGAGCTCTTGCCGGCCAGGGCAATGGTGACGACCTCCTGCGCCTGATCGTCGTCGAGACTGGCAAGGACCAGCTGCAACAGCGGCGCGGCGGCGTCCCCTGCGTCACCGGGTCGGGTGCCGGCCGTCATGTCAGCGGAGCCGGTTGCCGCGTGGGGCAGAGGCTGGGTCATGGGAAAGGTGTGTTCTCCTGTGCAGGGGGGCGAAAGCGAAGCTGGGGCGGGTGCATTGCACTTTCAACGCGTTCCTGCCCGGCCGGACACGATCCGCCGCGTCACCGCGTCGCGGATCCGGGCGCAGGCATGGGCATCGGCCCAGTCGGGATCGCGCCCGCGCAGCGCCGTGGCGGAGCGGTGATCGGCCATGAAGCTCAGCAGGATCAGCGCCGGTGCACTCCTCCGTCCCTCGCGAAACCGGGCGGCGTCGACACGGCAGCGCCGCAGGCGGGCCATCGCGGGACCGGCAATGGCCCGCCTGTTGTAACCGGGCCGGGACACTACCGCAATCGGCACGGTGCGGGCGATCCAGCGCCAGTCCTTCCAGCGGTGGAATTGCGCCAGATTGTCGGCGCCCATGATCCAGACAAAGCGGATGCGCGGCCAGCGGCGCAGCAGCTTTCGCAGCGTGTCCGCCGTGTAGCGCGTGCCGAACTCCCGCTCGATCGCGGTCACGCGGATGGGCGCCCGCCGCGCGACGCGCCGTGCGCTCGCGACGCGGGCGGCGAGCGGGGCCATGCCTTCTGCCTCCTTCAGCGGATTGCCCGGCGACACGAGCCACCACACCTCGGCGAGATCGAGCGCCGCGAGAACGGCCAGGCTGATGCGGCGGTGCCCGCCATGGGCGGGGTTGAAGCTTCCCCCGAGGAGACCGACCGTGCGGGCGCGCAGGGGTCTGTCCGTTCGGCCGCGATCAGCCCGCGACGCCGACATCGGCCCGCAGGGCCTTGCGGTCGAGCTTGCCGATCATCGTCTTGGGCAGGGAAGGCCGCACTTCGACATCCCGCACGCGCTCGTGCTTGCCCACGCGCGTGTTCAGCCAGGCGGCGAGGTCGGCGCCGGTGATCCCCCCATGGCCGGTTTCGAGGCTGACGAACGCGCGCGGGACTTCGCCGCTGCGCGGGTCCGGCACACCGATGACCAGCGCCTCCTTGACCGCCGGGTGCCGCATCAGCACGTCCTCGATCTGGCTGGGGAAGACCTTGAAGCCGCTGACGGCGATCATGTCCTTGGCCCGGTCGACGATGGCAAGGAACCCGTCATCGTCGATGGTGGCGATGTCGCCGGTGCGCAGCCAGTCCTCGTCGAAGTGCCGGGCGAAGGTCGCCGCGTGACTGTCCGGGCGGTTCCAGTACCCCCGCATCACCTGAGGTCCGCACACCGCCAGTTCGCCCGGCTCGCCATGCGGCGCGAGCTTCGCCGGATCCTCCTTGTCGAGCAGGATGACGCGGGTCTGGGGAAGAAGCTGCCCGATCGTTCCCTGCTTGCGATTGCCGCGATACGGATTGGCCGACACCACCCCTGCGCTTTCTGTCAGGCCATAGCCCTCCACCAAGGGCACGCCCGACAGCGCCTCGAAGCGCTGTGCCAGGCGTTCGGGCAGGGGCGCGCCGCCCGAGACGCAGATTTCGAGCGACGAGAAATCGGTGCCCAGCGCCCGCCGCTCGTCCAGCATGGCCTGATACATCGTCGGCACGCCGGGAAAGGACGTCGGGCGGTGCGTCTCGATGATCTTGAGGGCATCGGCCGCGGAGAAGCGGGCCAGCATCACGATCGTGCCGCCGCTGACCACCGTGCGGTTGAGAACACAGGTGTTGGCGAACACGTGAAACAGGGGAAGGCCGCCGACGATCACGTCCGGGCGGTTCCGGTCGAACGGATCGATGGCATTGACCTGATAGGCGTTGGCCGTGAGGTTCGCATGAGTCAGCATCGCGCCCTTGGGCCGCCCGGTCGTGCCGCCGGTGTACTGAAGCAGGGCAAGGTCGTTCGGCGCGAGGGCAGCGGGCTGAAAGTCAGCATCGTCGCCGACGAAATCGTGCCAGACCGTGATGTCGGCGCGCGCGGGTACGGGAGCAAGACGCTTGCGCCCGAGCCGCTTCAGCAACCAGCCCTGCACCCGTGGCAGCGCATCGGCCAGCCGGCCGACGACGAGCCCCTCGAGCGCGGAGCTGTCGAGGACGCGCACCGCCGTCGGCAGCAGGGCGGCCACATCGAGCGTCACCAGCAGCCGCGTGCCGGAGTCCTCCACCTGCGCCGCCAGTTCCTCCACGCTGTAGAGCGGCGAGAAGTTGACGACCACCGCGCCCGCCATCATCGCGCCGTAATAGGCGGCGACGTAGATCGGCACGTTGGGCAGGAACAGACCGACCCGGTCCCCGCGGGAGACGCCCGCCGCCCTCAGACCGGCCGCGAACCGGCGCGCTTCCCGGTGCAGAGCGGCATAGCTGGAGCGCGCGCCCATGAACTCGACAAGCGCGCGTTCGCCATGGGCCGCAGCCGCCGTGGCGAAGACATCCGGCAGCGTGGCGACCGGGATCGGGCGGTCCCAGCTTCCGGGGTGGTGATACACCGCGCGCGAGGCGGCCGGGTGCGCCGGAAAAGCGGTTTTCTGAGGCTCCATGCACCCGGTGGTGCCATGGAAGCAGGCGCAAGGGCAAGGGCAGCGGCGACAAAAGCGCCCGTGGGCACGGCTGTGCGGGCGTCAGGCGCCCTCGTCCGCGGCCGACGCCCGCCTGCTGGCAAGCCACGCCGCCGCTTCCGCTTCCTGCGCCGCTTCGGAGGCGGCCTGACCCGCCGCCTCGCGCTCGGCCCGCAGCTCGCGGATCAGACGCTGACGCTCGTCGCCCTGAACATCGCCGGCATCGCCCTCTGATTCAGGATCGGTCCGCACGATCTTGGCGACCGCGGCGTCCAGTTCGCGCTGAGAGCACAGACCCAGCGTCACCGGATCCTTGGGCTGGATGTTGGCCATGTTCCAGTGGCTGCGGTCGCGCAGGGCGGCGATGGTGGTGCGGGTGGTGCCGATCAGCTTGCCGATCTGGGCGTCACTCATCTCGGGGTAGTTGCGCAGCAGCCACGCGATGCCGTCGGGCTTGTCCTGCCGCTTCGACACCGGAGTGTAGCGCGGCCCCTTGGTCCGGCTCACCGCGACAGGGGCCCGCTGCATCCGCAGGCGGTAGGACGGATCGTTCTGTCCGCGCTCGATCTCCTCCTGGCTGAGTTCGCCGGCGTGGACCGGATCGCGGCCGATATACTTGCTGCCGGCCAGGTCGTCGGCCATCGCCTGCACCTCGAGGATGTGCAGTCCGCAGAAGTCCGCAATCTGCTCGAAGGTCAGCCCGGTGTTGTCGACCAGCCAGGTGGCGGTGGCATGCGGCATCAGCGGTGTGGGTTGATCGGCCATGGTTCGGATCGCCTGCGGTCAGGAACAAAAACAGCAACGGCCGCCCCTCGCGGAGCGGCCTCTGTTCCCCGTCATACGCCGCTTGCGGCGGCAGGGCAAGCCGGGAGCCTGACGTGCCGGCGATGCGGCGGCGTGCCGCATCCCCTGCAGGCGGACGGTTCAGCCGGCGACACGGAGCACGATCTTGCCCACGTGCTCGCCCGCTTCCATACGGGCGTGCGCTGCGGCGACGTCCTCGAGCGCGAAGGTGCGGTCCATCACCGGCGCGAGCACCCCGTCCGTGAACAGCGGCCAGACGTTGACGGCGATTTCGTCCGCGAGCAGCGCCTTGAACGTGTCCGAGCGGGCGCGCAGGGTCGATCCGGTCAGCGTGTGCCGCCGCATCATCAGCCGCGCCAGATTGAGGCTCGCCTCCGCGCCGCCGAGCACGGCGATCGACACATGGCGCCCGTCCACGGCGAGACACCGCAGGTTGCGCGGCAGGTAGTCGCCGCCCACCATGTCCAGCACGAGATCGGCTCCGGCCCCGTCGGTGAAGGCGAGCACCGCCTCGACGAAATCCTCCTCGCGGTAGTTGACGGCCAGATCGGCGCCGCAGTCGCGGCTGGCCGCGCATTTGGCGGCGCTTCCCGCGGTGGTCACGACCTGCAGCCCGAAAGCCTTGCCGAGAAGCGTCGCCATGGTGCCGATCCCGCTGGTGCCGCCATGCACCAGAAGGGTCTCGCCGGGCCTCGCCCAGCCCCGTTCGAACACGTTGTGCCAGACGGTGAACAGGGTTTCCGGAACCGCAGCCGCCTCGCACAGGCCGAACCTGTCGGACAGCGGCAGGCAGTGGCGCGCATAGGCGACGGTGTACTCGGCGTAACCGCCCCCGCTGACGAGCGCGCAGACCTCCTGCCCGACCAATTCGGCCGGGGCCGCGTCCCCGGCGGCCATCACCGTTCCGGACACCTCAAGGCCAAGGACGGGAGATGCGCCGGGGGGCGGTGGATACAGCCCTTGCCGCTGAAGGACGTCCGGACGGTTGACCCCGGCAAAGGCGGTGCGGATCAGAACCTCCTCGGCGCCGATGTCAGGGACGGGAAGAGTGCGCACGGCAAGCACTTCCGGTCCTCCGGCCGCGTCGCAGACGACCGCCCGCATCATCTCTGGCAACTGTGCCATTGTTCCCCCTCGCCCGCCACCGTTCGCGTACCCATGCGCATGCGCCGGGCGGGTGCTCCTAACGGGGCGGTCAGTTGACAGCAAGGTGCCGCGCCTGCGATCGCTTGCGTGCCGATCACGGGGAGCCGAACCCCGGCTGCAGGAGCGACGGATGGACGATGAACCTTTGCGCGACCGTGGCGATCTGCTGACGGCGCTCGCCAGCGAGGATCTCGCCCCGTTGTCGGTCGCCGAACTCGACGACCGGATCGCCCGGCTCCAGGAAGAAATCGCCCGCACCGCGCGCCACCGGGAGGCCGCCAGCCGCCACCGCCGCGCCGCCGACGCCCTGTTCAGGTCCACTCCCGGTTGAGACCCGCCGCAGGTTGCCGGGCGGGGAGGTGAAAAACCGCTGGCTCCGCCCCATATTGACGATACCATACACACGGCGGTCAGATTCGTTCGCTAGCATTGATGTTGGCGACACAATGTTACGCCGTTCGACACTCTTGCAGAGATCGCGCGATGCCCAGTTTTGCCCAGAACCTCGAGAAGACCCTGCACGCGGCGCTGAACGATGCCGGAGCGCGCCGGCACGAATACGCAACGCTCGAACACCTGCTTCTTGCCCTCATCGACGACGAGGACGCGGCGCAGGTGATGGTCGGCTGCGGCGTCGACCTTGCCCAGCTCAGCGAAGTGGTGCGGCAGTATCTCGACCAAGAGTACCAGGCCCTCCAGAGCGGCAGTGACGAGGACCCTCAGCCCACGGCCGGGTTCCAGCGTGTCATCCAGCGCGCGATCCTGCATGTGCAGTCCTCCGGCAAGGACACGGTGACGGGCGCCAACGTGCTGGTGGCGCTGTTCTCCGAACGCGACTCCTACGCCGTGTACTTTCTGCAGCAGCAGGACATGAACCGGCTCGACGCAGTGAGCTTCATCAGTCACGGCATCGGCAAGGGCGGAAAGCAGCTTCAGGCGCGCCCGCCTCAGGGTGCGGAGGACGCGGCGGCCGAGGACCGCGCCGGTTCCGGCGGCGAGAAGGCCAAGGACACGGCGCTCGACCAGTTCACCGTCAACCTCAACGCGCGTGCCGAGGCGGGCAAGATCGACCCGCTGATCGGGCGCACCGCCGAAGTCGAACGCACCATCCAGATCCTGTGCCGCCGGTCCAAGAACAACCCGCTCTACGTCGGCGATCCCGGGGTCGGCAAAACCGCCATCGCCGAGGGGCTGGCGCGCAAGATCGTCGAAGGCGACGTGCCCGAGGTGCTGCAGGATGCGGTGATCTACTCGCTCGACATGGGCGCTCTCCTCGCCGGAACGCGCTACCGCGGCGATTTCGAGGAACGGCTGAAGCAGGTCGTCTCCGAGCTGGAAAAGATGCCGGAGGCGGTGCTGTTCATCGACGAGATCCACACCGTGATCGGCGCCGGCGCGACCTCAGGGGGGGCGATGGACGCCTCCAACCTGCTCAAGCCCGCGCTGTCGTCCGGGGCGATCCGCTGCATCGGCTCGACCACCTACAAGGAGTTCCGCAACCACTTCGAGAAGGATCGCGCTCTCCTGCGCCGGTTCCAGAAGATCGACGTGAACGAGCCCACGGTGGAGGACACGGTGAAGATCCTCAAGGGTCTGCGCACCGCCTTCGAGGAGCACCACAAGGTGCAGTACACCCCGGACGCGATCAAGACGGCGGTGGAGCTGTCGGCGCGCTACATCAACGACCGCAAGTTGCCCGACAAGGCGATCGACGTGATCGACGAGGTCGGGGCGATGCAGATGCTGGTGCCGCCCTCCAAGCGCAAGAAGAAGATCACCGCGCGCGAGATCGAGGCGGTCATCGCCACGATGGCCCGCATTCCTCCCAAGTCGGTGTCGAGCGACGACAAGAAGCAGCTCGAGCATCTGGAACGCGACCTGAAGCATGTCGTGTTCGGGCAGGACGCGGCCGTCGCCAAGCTCGCCACCGCGATGAAGCTCAGCCGTGCGGGTCTGCGCGACCCGGACAAGCCGATCGGCTCGTTCCTGTTTTCGGGCCCGACCGGGGTCGGCAAGACGGAGGTGGCGCGCCAGCTTGCTTCCATCATGGGCATCGAGCTCAAGCGCTTCGACATGTCCGAATACATGGAGCGGCACTCGGTCAGCCGGCTGATCGGGGCGCCTCCGGGCTATGTCGGTTATGACCAGGGCGGTCTGCTGACCGATGCCGTCGACCAGAACCCGCATTGCGTGCTGCTGCTCGACGAAATCGAGAAGGCGCATCCGGACCTGTTCAACATCCTGCTCCAGGTCATGGACCACGGACGGCTGACCGATCATCACGGCAAGACGGTGGACTTCCGCAACGTGGTCCTGATCATGACCACCAATGCCGGCGCCGCCGACATGGCGCGTCAGGGCATCGGCTTCGGCGACGTCAGCAAGGAGGATGCGAGCGAGGAGGCGGTGAAGCAGATGTTCACCCCCGAGTTCCGCAACCGTCTCGATGCCATCGTGCCGTTCGGCTATCTCGGCAAGGACACGGTGGCCCGCGTGGTGGACAAGTTCATCCTCCAGCTCGAGCTGCAGCTGGCCGAGCAGAACGTGCACATCCAGTTCGACCGCGAGGCGCGCGACTGGCTGGGCGAGCGGGGGTATGACCGGCTGTACGGGGCACGTCCGATGGCGCGGCTCATCCAGGAACAGATCAAGCAGCCGCTGGCCGAGGAGCTCCTGTTCGGCAAGCTCGCCGAAGGCGGCGAGGTGCGGGTCGGTGTCCGGGACAATCGGCCCGCCTTCGAGATCACGCCCGCTCCGCCCAAGGCACGGAAGGCTCGCCAGAAGCGCGAGGAAGAGGACACGTTCGACGACGACGAGGCGGCTCCAGACAGCGTCGTGGATGGTCCGGCCGACGAGTGAGGGATCCTCGCCGCTGAAACGCAAGGACGTCGGGCGGGCGGGTGCGCGGCCGGGAACGGTTCGCGCGCCGGCAGGGTTCTGAACACGATGCCCGCCGACTTCGCATGGATCCGTCCGGAGCCGTGGGGCATCCATGTCGTTCCTGCCGACACGTGGATCGATCCCGCGCGGGCCGTGCCTCACGCGCTTGTCACCCATGGCCATGCCGACCACGCGCGCGGCGGCCACGGCACCACCGTCGCCACGCCCGAGACGCTCGAGATCATGGACCTGCGCTACAACACCCGCGAGGGCGCCGTGCCGGTCGCCTATGGCGAGACGGTCCGTCTCGGCGGAGGGGTGGACGCGACCTTCCTGCCGGCGGGGCATGTGCTCGGCAGCGCGCAGATCCTGCTGAAGCATGCCGGCGAGCGGGTGATCGTCACCGGCGACTACAAGCGCCGCGCCGACCCGACCTGCGCGCCCTTCACCGTGACGCCGTGCGACATTCTCGTCACCGAGGCGACCTTCGGCCTGCCCATCTTCTGCCATCCGCCCATCGAGGACGAGATCGCCAAGCTGCTGGCCACGCTCCGCGACCAGCCCGATCGCTGCGTGCTGGTGGGCGCCTATGCGCTTGGCAAGGCGCAGCGGTTGATCGCCGAGCTGCGGCGGGCCGGTCATGACGCCCCCGTCTACCTTCACGGAGCGATGGAGCGGATGTGCCGGCTGTACGAGGAGCTTGGCGTGCCTCTGGGCGAGCTGAGGCCTGTCGCCGGAACCCCGAGGGATGCGATGCGCGGGCATGTCGTCGTCTGCCCGCCGTCGGCGCTCAACGACCGCTGGAGCCGCCGCCTGCCGGACCCGATCACCGCCATGGCGTCAGGCTGGATGCGGGTGCGCCAGCGCGCGCGGCAGAAGAACGTCGAGCTGCCGCTGGTCATCTCCGATCACGCCGACTGGGGTGAGCTGACCGGGACGGTGGAGGAGGTGAACCCGGCGGAGACCTGGATCACCCATGGCCGGGAGGATGCGCTGCTGCGGTGGCATCAGCTTCACCAGCGCCGCGCCCGGGCGCTGGCGCTGGTCGGCTACGAGGACGAGGATGACTGACGCCTTCGCGCGAAGCGCCGCGCCCTGACATGGAGAAGTTTGCCGCCCTCATCGACGCGCTGGTCTACACCCGCGGACGCAACGAAAAGCTGCGGCTGATCGCGGCGTATCTGCTCCGCACGCCCGATCCGGACCGGGGCTGGGCGCTCGCGGCGCTGACCGGCAGCCTCGACTTCCCGGCGGTCAAATCGTCGACCATCCGCAGGCTGCTGATGGAGCGGGTCGATCCCGTGCTCTGGACCCTGTCGCGCGACTTCGTCGGCGACACGGCAGAAACCGCGAGCCTGTTGTGGCCCGAGCCCGCGGAGGCGACGGGCGCCGCCCCGACGCTTGCCGAAGCGGTGGAGCACCTGTCGCGCATGACCCGTGCCTCGGTTGCGGGCGAGCTGGCGAGTCTCCTCGACCGGCTCGATGCGGCGGGCCGGTATGCCCTGCTCAAGCTCGCCACCGGAGAGATGCGGATCGGCGTGTCCTCGCGCCTCGCCAAGGTCGCCTTTGCCGACGCGTTCGGGGTGGCCGTCGACGACGTGGAGGAACACTGGCACGGGCAGGCCCCTCCGTATGAAGAGCTGTTCGCCTGGGCCGCTGACGGCGCACCGGCTCCCGATGCCCGCCACCTCCCGCTGTTCCGGCCGTTCATGCTGGCGCATCCGCTCGAGGATGCGTCCGTCAGCCTCGACGAGTACGCCGCGGAGTGGAAGTGGGACGGCATCCGCGTGCAGCTCGTCCATGCCGGTCCGCCGGGAGAGACGGGCGAGACACGGGTGTATTCACGCTCCGGCGACGACATCACGCGCTCCTTTCCCGAACTCGCCGCGGCCTTTCAGATTCCGGGCATCGTCGATGGCGAATGCATGGTGCGCGGCTCGCATCAGGGCGGCGAGGAAGGGGGCGCAGCCTCTTTCAACGCGCTGCAGCAGCGTCTGGGACGCAAGACGGTGAGCAGGACGATGCTGACCGACTATCCGGCCTTCGTGCGGCTCTATGACGTGCTGCACTGGCGCGGCGAGGATCTGCGCGCCCTGCCGTGGTCGGAGCGGCGCCGGCGGCTCGAGTCGCTGTTCGCGGAGCTGCCGCCGAGCCACTTCGACTTGTCGCAGATCATCGCCGCCGGCACCTTCGACGAGCTGGCGCAGATCCGCGCCCGCACCCGAGACGACGCCATCGAAGGGCTGATGCTGAAGCGCCGCGACAGCCCCTATGTCGCAGGACGGCGTGCCGGGCTGTGGTACAAGTGGAAGCGCGATCCGCTGCTGATCGACTGCGTGCTGATGTATGCCCAGCGCGGTTCCGGCAAGCGGTCAAGCTATTACTCGGACTACACCTTCGGTTGCTGGGACGGCGATCCCGACGCGGGCGCGGAACTGCTGCCGGTCGGCAAGGCCTATTCCGGCTTCACCGACGAGGAGCTGGTGCGGCTCGACCGCCATGTGCGCCAGCACACCGTGAACCGCTTCGGTCCGGTCCGGGAGACGGACAGAAGCCTCGTTCTCGAAATCGCCTTCGATTCCGCGCATCTGTCGAAGCGGCACAAGTCCGGCCTCTCCATGCGCTTCCCCAGGGTCCATCGCATCCGCTGGGACAAGCCGGCGCACGAGGCCGACCGGATCGAGGCCCTGCGGGCGCTGGTGCGGGACTGAGAGCGGCGCGCCGTCAGGCCCCTTCCGCCCGCGCGATGGCCTCGCGGTGCGCACGGGCGTTCTCGACATAGTGGGCGACGCCCAGCCGCATCCCCGCCACCGCCGCGTCGTCAAGGTCGCGCATCTTGCGCGCCGGGCGGCCGCCCCACAGCTCGCGCGGAGCCATGACCTTTCCTTCGGTCAGCATGGCTCCGGCCGCCAGCATCGCGTCGGACGCGATCACAGCCTTGTTCATGGCGATCGCGCCCAGCCCCACGAAGCCGCGATCGGCGATCGTGCAGCCATGGAGCATGACCATGTGGCCGACCAGCACGTCGTCCCCGATCACCAGCGGCGCGCCGTCGGGATCGCCGGGGCGCGGCGGGTCGCCGTGAAGGACGCAGCCGTCCTGGATGTTCGTGCGTTCTCCGATGCGGATGGACGCCGTGTCGGCGCGCAGGACGCAATTGTACCACACCGAGCTTTGAGCCCCGATGGTGACATCGCCGATGAGCGTGCAGCCGGGAGCAATGAAGGCGGAAGGGTGGATGCAGGGCGCCTTGCCGCCGAACGGGATGAGGCGGACGCCGGGGTGAAGGCTCATGCGGGTCTCCAGTCTGCCGCTGCGAGAGCATAGACGATCGCCTGCCGCCACGGGGGCGGATAGCGGATGTCGGCATAGTCCAGCTCGGGTCGTCTCCGCATGCCCAGACGCTCCATCAGGCCCCAGCTCGGCGTGTTCTCGGCAATGGTGGTGGCGAAGACTTCGGGCGCGGCGAAATGGTCGAAGGCGAGCGCGACCGTCGCCGTCGCCGCCTCGCGGGCATAGCCGCGACCCCACGCATCCTCGCGCAGCCGCCAGCCGATTTCGTGCCGCCCGGCGATGCTCGACCCTGGCGAGTCGGCGCGCTTGATGCCGCAGAAGCCGAGCAGCGCCCGGTCCTCGCGCCGCTCGACAACCCAGAAGCAGTGGCCGTGCGCGGCGCGGCAGCCCTCGACCCGGGCCCGCTGCCGCGCCATGCCTTCGCCATCCATGACACCGCCGAGCCAGCGCATCACGGCGGGCGAGTTGGTGACTCGGAAGAATTCGGGCCAGTCCTCCTCGCGCCAGTCGCGCAGGATCAGGCGCGTCGTTTCATGGCGGAACTCAGTCACTCAGCAGCCGCGCCGCGTCGCGGGCGAAATAGGTCACGATGCCGGTCGCTCCGGCCCGCTTGAATGCCAGCAGCTTCTCCATCATCAGCGCGTCACGGTCCCCCACCCCGGCGGCAGCACCAATCGTCGTGAGCGCATATTCGCCGCTGACCTGATAGGCGAAAACCGGCACTCCGAAGGCCTCGCGCGCGCGCCAGATGATGTCGAGATAGGCCAGACCTGGCTTGACCATCACCGCGTCGGCGCCCTCGGCGATGTCCAGCGCAATCTCGCGCAGCGCCTCGTCTCCGTTCGCCGGGTCCATCTGGTAGGTTTTCTTGTCGCCCTTCAGCAGCCCCCCGGATCCCACGGCGTCGCGGAACGGGCCGTAGAAGGCCGACGCGAACTTCGCCGCATAGGAAAGGATCTGCACATCGTGGCACCCTTCCTCCTCGAGTGCGCGCCGGATCGCGCCCACCCGGCCGTCCATCATGTCCGACGGCGCGATGATGTCGGCCCCCGCACGTGCCTGGACCAGCGCCTGCTGCGCGAGGATCTCCACCGTCGCATCGTTGGCGATGCGCCCGCGCGAATCCAGCACGCCGTCCTGCCCGTGGCTGGTGTAGGGATCGAGCGCGACGTCGGTCATGATGCCGATGGCATCGCCGCAGGCGTCCCGCACCGCCCGGATCGCCTGGCAGATGAGGTTGTCCGGGTTCAGCGCTTCTTCGCCGCGCGCCGTGCGGCGATCGTGCGGCGTGTTGGGAAACAGGGCGATGCACGGGATGCCGAGGCTGACCGCTTCCCGGGCACGCGCGGCGATCTGCGGCACCGACCAGCGCGACACGCCCGGCAGCGTGGCGACGGGCTCTTCGTCGGCATCGCCACTGCCGATGAACAACGGCCAGACGAGGTCTGCGGGCGAGAGGCGATGCTCGCGGAACAGGGCGCGGCTCCAGCCGTGAGCGCGCGTGCGCCGGAGGCGCAGCGCCGGGTAGCGCGGCAGAATGCTCATCTCTTGCATGGCAGGTGCCTCAAGCCCGCACCCGGCGCAAGTCCCGCCGTCAAACGGTCTTGCGCTGCTCCACCAGCCGGTCGATTTCTCGCAGCGGTTCGCCTTCACGGGCTGCCGGCGCGCTCGGAAGCGGCTTCAGCGCCGCGCCGACGGGCGTGGCGGTGAGCTGCTGCAGCTGGCTGCGGAAGCGCGCAAGCTCGGCAGGGCTGATTGCGTCGCGGGTGGTGAACCTCACCTGCTGCGGATTGATCAGCTGTCCGCCGCGGTAGATCTCGAAATGCAGGTGCGGCCCTGTCGACATGCCGGTGGAACCGACATAGCCGATGATCTGGCCGCGGGTGACCCGCTCGCCATGGCGAACCGCCATCCGGCTCATGTGGCAGTAGCGCGAGGACAGCGCGCCCGGGTGATCCAGAACGACGGCGATGCCGCACCCGCCCATGCGTCCGGCGCCGGTGACCCGCCCCTCGCTGACGGCGCGGATCGGCGTACCCGTCGGAGCGGCGAAGTCGATCCCGCCATGCATCCGCTTGTAGCGCAGGATCGGGTGGACCCGGTAGCCGAAATGCGAGCTCACCCGGCCGACCACCGGCTGAACATAGCCGCCGCGTTCCTCGCCCAGCCCGCGCGGATTGTAGAACGCCCCGTGCGGTCCCCAGCGCATCAGTTCCACGGCTCCTCCTGAGTCGCGCTGAAGCCCGGCGTAAAGCAGTTTGCCCGCCTCGCGTTCGCCGGTGGCGGCGCGCCGGTGGGCGACGATCAGGTCGAAGGTGTCGTTGGCGCCGAGCGCGGCGATGTCGATGTGCGCTTTCAGCGCCTTGAGATATTCCTGCACCGCCTCCGGCGGCGCACCGGCCGCCCGTGCCGAGCGGTAGAGGCTGGCGCCGACCCGGCCGCGCACCCTGAGCGGCGTGCTGTCGACGGCGATCGGTTGCCGCCGCAGCACGAGGCGCTCGCCATCACGTTCGATCGCCAGGGCAAGGTCCAGCGCGGCACGGAATTCGAGGGACTGGAGCGGCCGGTGCGCCGCACCCTCGGGACGTTCACCGAGGGTCACCGAAAACGCTGTGCCCGGAGAAAGTGCGCGCTCGTCCATGGCCGGAGCAAGGAGGGCGGTGACATCCGCCACGTCACGGCTGGACAATCCGGCGCGGCCGAGCAGGGCCGGCAGGCTGTCCGCTTCGCGGAACGTCGCCACGATGTTCTCGACCGGCCGCTCGGGCGCGCTCGACAGCGTGCGCACCCGGCCGGTCGCCCCCATGTGCCGCCCCGAGTCCCCGCCAAGGGCGAGCGGCATGATCATGTGGCTGCGGTATTCGTCGCCGACCGAAGCGGCGGAGCCGTCGACAACGGCCGCCTCGAGCGGTGAGGAAGTCATGTAGCCGAACCAACCGGCGGTCCCGAGCGCCGCAAGCAACGCCGCCCCCTTGGTCCACGAGGTCTGCCGCAGAAGCGATCCCGGCCGCGCCGGACCGGCACCAGGCCCGCGCTCTGCGCCCATACAGCGTCCGCCATGTGCAGCGGCGCGCACCTGCAGCTTCGCGACCACGGCTTCTCCCCGTCCCTCCTGACGACCCGCTGGCAGGCCTTGCCACCCGCCACACCCGTCGCGCTTGTGCTGCGGAGCTTGGGAGAATTGAATAAATACGCGGTTAATTTGCGGTCAAGCGTTGCCTGGCACCGGCAAGCCGATGGAACTTCGGGAAAAGCCGTTGTCGCTCGACTGCGGCGCGGCCATCTTGCCGCGGATGCAGGCACATTTGAGGGCGGTTCTGGGCCCCACGAACACCGGCAAGACCCATTTGGCCATCGAGAGGATGTGCGCCCATTCGAGCGGCGTCATCGGCTTCCCGCTGCGGCTGCTCGCGCAGGAGGTCTACGCCCGCCTCGTGGCGCTGAAGGGCGAGCGGCAGGTGGCGCTGGTGACCGGCGAGCAGAGGATCGAGCCGCCGGATGCGCGCTATGTCTGCTGCACCGTCGAGGCGATGCCTGCCTCCCTGACTGCGGGCGAGCGGCAGGTCGCCTTTGTCGCGCTCGACGAGGCGCAGCTCGCCGCCGACCCCGAGCGCGGGCATGTGTTCACCGACCGCCTGCTGCATGCCCGCGGGCGCGAAGAGACGATGGTGCTGGGTTCGGCCACGCTTGCCGCGCCGCTGCGCCGGATTGCGCCAAAGGTCGAGCTGGTCGAGCGGCCGCGCTTCTCCACGCTGCGGCACCTCGGGCCGCGCAAGCTCTCGCGCCTGCCGCCGCGTTCGGCGATCGTCGCCTTCTCGGCCGAACAGGTGTACGGCGTGGCGGAAACGCTGCGCCGTTACAGGGGCGGTGCGGCGGTCGTCATGGGCGCGCTGTCGCCGGAGACACGCAACCGGCAGGTGGAATTGTTCCAGAGCGGCGAGGTCCAGTACATCGTCGCCACCGATGCCATCGGCATGGGGCTCAATCTCGACATCGACCATGTCGCATTTGCGGGCTTGAGCAAGTTCGACGGGCGGCGGCGGAGACGCCTGACCCCGGCCGAGATCGCCCAGATCGCGGGTCGCGCGGGCCGGCACCAGCGCGATGGCACCTTCGGCGTGCTCAGCGGCTACCGTGACGGGGAGCGGACGGGCGCCGAGTTCACCGAAGAGGAGATCTACAGTGTCGAGGAACACCGGTTCGCGCCCTTGCCGCACCTTTTCTGGCGCAACGGGGAGCCGCGTTTCGACACGCTGCAGACGCTGATCGGCGACCTCGAGCAGCGGCCCGAGCATTCGGCGCTGGCGCCTGCGCCCGAGGCTCTCGATCTGGCCGTGCTGAAGCACCTCGCCGGTGAACCGTGGGCGCAGAGCCTGACCGGACACGGCGCCGTGCGCGCGTTCTGGGAGGTGTGCTCCCTGCCGGACTTCCGCCAGCAAGGACTCGACACGCACGCCCGCTTCGTCGCCCGGCTTTGGCGTGATCTGCGCCAAGGCTATCTGGGCGCCGACTATGTCGCGGCGCGGATTGCCGAACTCGACAACACGCAGGGCGACATCGACACGTTGCAGGGCCGCATCGCGGCGATCCGCAGCTGGGCCTACATCTGTCAGCGCCCCGACTGGGTGCTTGCGCGCGAGGAGATGGCCGCCCGCGCCCGCGCGGCGGAAACGCGGCTGTCCGACGCTCTCCACGCCCGGCTGACCGAACGCTTCGTCAACCGGCGCACATCCGTGCTCCTTCGGAGCATGACGACGCGGCCCGAGCTTCTGCCCGTGCGGCTGTCGGACGACGGAACCGTGCTCATCGACGACGAACTGCTCGGGCGTCTGCACGGGTTCACTCTTCACGTCGAGGCGGCGGCCGGTCTTGCCGAACGGCGCATGCGGGTCGCCGCCGCCGAGAAGGCGCTGCCACACCTCCTTGCGCGCCGGGTGGATGCGCTGATCGCTCAAGGGCTGCCCGGCGTCCACCTTCGCGGCGGCCGGATCTGGCTCGACGATGCTCCGGTCGCGGATCTGGATCATCGTGGCGGCCGGGTTGTTCCGCGAGTCCGGGCCGGTTCCGGCATGACCCTGCTCAGCCCCTCGGCACGTGAGCGGCTGCTTGGCGCGCTGCAACGCTGGCTCGAGGCCGAGACGGCGGCGCTGGCGCCGCTGCAAGGCGTGCTCGATGCCGCCAGCGATCCGGGTGTTCCCGCCGCCGCACGGGCGGCCTTCACCCGTGTGGCGTCCGGCTTCGGCCATGCCCCGCGCGAGGGTCTGGTGATGGCAGCGCAGGATCGCCAAACCCGCGCCATGCTGCGCCGCCATGGCGTGCACCTCGGCGCTCTCGACCTGTTCATGCCGGCGCTCCTCAAGCCACGCGCACGCCGTCTGCTGCACGAACTGGGGCTTGATCCGCGGCCGACAGAGCGCACAATGCCGCCGGTCCTTGCCGGGCCTGAGCAGCTGTTCGCGGGCTACCGTGCCGCTGGATCGCAGCTGGTGCGGGTCGACGTCGCGGAACGCCTCATCCGCGCCGCACACGATGCCCGCGCCGCGTCGCGCGGCGGCCGCCCGGTGCTGGACAGGGCGCGGGCGATTTCGGCCGGCCTTACCGAAGCGGGCTGGCATCAGTTGCTGCAGCAGGCCGGTTTCCGCCTGCACCGGGGTCAGGGACCGCGACCGGGCGCCGCAGGGCCGCCGCAGCCCGACCGCTGGTCGTGGCGGCCTCAGCGCCGCGCAACACCGCGGCGGGAAAACCGGGCGCCCAGACCTGGAAACGCCTTTGCCGCGCTCGAGACGCTGGTGCAATGACCGCGGCCGCCGCAGCGCCCGGCCTGCGCGTCGATCTGCTGCTGTGCCGCCTGCGCTTTGCCCGGACGCGCAGCACGGCGCGGCACATGGTCGAGAACACCGTCATGCGCTGCAACGGCGCGCATGTCGCCCGGACGAGCCACCTTGTCAGGGTGGGCGACGTGCTGACGTTCATGGCCGGCGACGGGCAGGTGCGGGTCGTTCAGATCCTCGCGCTGCCGCTTCGCCGGGGGCCGGCGGCGGAGGCGCAGACACACTACCGGCCCCTTGACCGGTCCGGGCAAAGCGCCATAGCACCGGGGCCGATCACCCGCTGGCCGAAGGATCAAGGCTCATGACCTACGTCGTCACCGACGCATGCATCAAGTGCAAGTACACCGACTGCGTCGAGGTCTGCCCTGTCGATTGCTTCTACGAGGGCGAAACGATGCTGGTCATCAACCCGTCCGAGTGCATCGACTGCGGCGTGTGCGAGCCGGAGTGCCCCGCCGAGGCCATTCTTCCCGACACGGAGGCCGGTCTCGAGCAGTGGCTCGAGCTGAACGCCCGCTACTCCGCCGAATGGCCCAACATCACCCAGCAGAAGGAGCCGCCGGCGGACGCGGATGCGCACAAGGGCGAAGAAGGCAAGTTCGAGAAGTACTTCTCGCCCAATCCCGGCTCCGGAGACTAGCGGCGCCACACTGCGTCGGACGCATTTCGACTCGCTTTGTGGAACATTTGTGACTATATACCATCGACATCCACGCCGGACGGCGCACGAAGTGCCGGCTGGCGGTTCAATCCACACGCAAAGCGGTCGCCTGCCATCCTGACGATCTTCCGCGCAGATGCTGGGTTTTCCCGTCGCCTCCGGGCGCGAGAACCCTGATCCGGACGGCGCCCGCAACTGAAGGAGTGTCCATGGCCAGCAACGCAGCCGCCTTCGATGTCGGTGACTATGTGGTGTATCCCAAGCACGGTGTCGGCCGGGTCGTCGAATTGCAGAACGAGACGATCGCCGGAATGCAGCTGGAGCTGTATGTCCTGAGGTTCGAGAAGGAGCGCATGACGCTGCGGGTGCCCTTCAACAAGGTCGAGGCGATCGGCATGCGCAAGCTGTCGAGCGACAAGACCTTGCGCGAGGCCATGGAGACGCTGAAGGGCCGTCCCCGGGTGAAGCGCACCATGTGGAGCCGCAGGGCACAGGAATACGAGGCGAAGATCAATTCGGGCGACCTCGTGTCGATCGCCGAGGTGACGCGCGACCTCTTCCGGCCAGAGGACCAGCCCGAGCAATCCTATTCCGAGCGGCAGATCTTCGAGGCCGCCTCCAGCCGGCTGGCGCGCGAACTTGCCGCCATGGAAAAGACGGACGAGGCAGCCGCGCTGGAACAGATCCTTGGTGTGCTGCGGGAGCATGCGCCGCAGTATTACGGCCAGGGCTCCGACGAATAGGACCGGGCGCTGAACGGCACAGCCCGGCCGGAATGGCAAATGCGCACGGTCGCCGCCGGCAAGCTGCTGACCGTCGGGCTGGCGGCGGCCTTGCTGCAGGGGTGCCTGGCCAAAGCCGCTTTCGACGTGGCGACGGCGCCGGTGCGGGTCGCGGCGAAAGCGGTGGACCTTGCCACCACCAGCCAGTCCGAGGCTGACGAAAAGCGCGGGCGCGAGCTGCGTCGGCGGGAAGAGCGTCTCGGCGCGCTCGAGCGCAGCTACGCCCGCCATCGCCAGCGCTGCGACAGCGGCGATCAGCGCGCCTGCGACGCGGCGCGACGCGACTATGCGGAGATTCAGGCGTTGCTTCCCGGCCTCCCTGCCGAGCCGCGCCGCTAGGACGCCGCCCGGCGCAGCCGTTCGTTGATGGCGCGGCCCACGCCACGATCGGGAACCGGGGCAATGGCGATGCGCGGCTGAGGCGCGGCCGCGGCTTCGTGCAGGCAGGCATACAGACGCGCCGCGGCTTCGCTCAGATCCCCGCTTCGGGAGAGGACGCAATGCCCCTCATCCCCGGCGAAGGCGATGTAGAACTCGTCCGGCTCGGGAGACAGGGCGTTCAGCCGAAGCGGCTTCCCCGGCGAGTAGTGCCGGAACATCTGCCCCGGAGCTTCGATCGGCGCCGGGCAGGTTGCGCCGCGCAACTTCGCCGAAGCGTCCGCGACGACCACGGGTCCGGGTCGCAGCTCCTCCAGCGCGCCGTCCGAGCGCACGGCGACAATGGTCGACTCCAGCCCGCCACCGCTTGGGCCGCCATCGAGCACGGCGTCGATCCGTCCGCGAAGCCCGGACAGCACGTGCGCCGCTGTGGTCGGGCTGAGAGAACCGCTGGGATTGGCGGACGGCGCCGCCAGGGCAAGTCCGCTCTCCCGCAGCAGCCGCTGCACGACCGGATGGGCAGGAACCCTGAGGGCAATCGTCGCAAGTCCGGCGACGACGGCCGGCGCGACCTGGGCATCTTGCCGACGCGGAAGCACGAGGGTCAACGCGCCCGGCCAATGCTGCGCGGCCAGCGCTTCGGCGGGGGGGCAGAAGACAGCCAGTCGCCTCGCCTCCTCAAGCGAGGCGACATGCACGATGAGCGGATTGACCGGCGGACGCCCCTTTGCAGCATAAATGGCCGCCACCGCCTCCGCATCGTCGGCCCGCGCCGCCAGCCCGTACACGGTTTCCGTCGGCACGGCCACAACCCGGCCGTCCCGCAGCAGCCGCGCCGCTTCGCCGATCCCGTCGGCGTCCGCAGTCAGCACCCGCGTGAAGCGCGGCGGCGCCCGATCCTTGCCCTCTGCCATGGTGCAAGCCATATCGCTGCACGCGGGCGTTGCAACGCTTCGGCCCCGCCAGCGGTCAGACAGGAGCCATCGTGACCATCTTCACGCCCGCCACGCAGGATCAGCTGCTCGCCCTCGAAGCCAACGCGGACATCGGCGCGCTTGCACGGTCAGAGCGTTTCGCCGCCGCGGACGCCGACCTTGTCGAAGCCATCGTCAACGGCATCGGCGCCTTCGCGGCCGGAGAGTTCGCGCCGCTCAACCGCGTCGGCGATACGCAGGGCGCGGTGCTCGAGAACGGCGTGGTGCGGCTACCGGACGGATTTGCCGAAGCATACGCGCATTATGTCGAGCAGGGCTGGAACGCCATCGGAGCGCCGGCCGAACACGGGGGGCAAGGCCTCCCCTTCGCCCTCGCCTGCAACGTGCTCGAAAACCTCGGCAGCGCTAACATGGCCTTCACCCTCCTCCCGATCCTGTCCGTCGGGGCGATCGAGGCGCTGGACCATCACGGTTCGCCCGAACAGAAGGCGCTCTACCTGCCCCGGCTGGTAACCGGGGAATGGTCTGGAACCATGAACCTGACCGAGCCGCAGGCGGGCAGCGATGTCGGTGCCCTGCGGACGACGGCAACGCCGGTCACCGAAGGCGAACACGCGGGCAAGCATCTCATCCGCGGGCAGAAGATCTACATCACCTGGGGCGAGCACGAACTGGCGCAGAACATCGTGCATCTCGTCCTTGCGCGCACGCCCGGTGCTCCGGAGGGCAGCCGGGGCATTTCGCTGTTCGTCGTGCCCAAGTTCCATGTGCGCGCCGACGGCTCGCTCGGTCCGCGCAACGATCTGCGCTGCGTCAGCCTCGAGCACAAGCTCGGCATCAACGCGTCCCCCACCTGCGTGATGAGCTACGGGGACAACGACGCCTGTTATGGCGAGCTCGTCGGAGAGGAGAACCGCGGTCTTGCGGCCATGTTCACGATGATGAACTCGGCCCGGATCAATGTCGGCAACCAGGGCGTGCACATCGCAGAGCGTGCCCTGCAACAGGCGAGCGCCTATGCGGCGGGGAGGATCCAGTCGCCGCGCGCGGGCGCCGCCGACCGTGCCCCGGTCGCGATTGCCGAACACCCGGACGTGCGCCGCATGCTGCTGCGCATGCGGAGCCTGACGGAAGGAGCTCGCGCGCTGCTCTACTACACGGCGGGGCTCGTCGACCGGAGCGCGCTGGGCGACACGGAGGCTGGCGCCATGGCCGAGGTGCTGGTGCCGCTGATCAAGGCGTGGGGAACCGACATCGGGGTCGAGGTCACCAGCCTCGGCATCCAGGTGCATGGCGGCATGGGCTATGTCGAGGAGACGGGTGCCGCCCAGCACTGGCGCGACGCACGCATCGCGCCGATCTACGAAGGAACCAACGGCATCCAGGCCGCCGACCTCGTGACCCGCAAGCTTCTTCTCGGCGGCGGCGGGCCGTTTGACAGCGTTGTCGCGGCTGCGCGCGGGGAAGCGGGAGAGGAAGCCGGTCTGCGCCAGCTCTGCGACCGCATCATCGCTGCGGCGGACTGGATGCGTTCGGGGGCCAGCGTCGACGACCGTCTCGCCGGGAGCGTGCCGTTCACGACCATGTGCGCGGTCGCGGTTGCAGGCGCACAGCTGCTGCGCCAGCAGGCGTGTCTGAGCGGGAACAAGACGCCGTTCGCCGCCCGGAAGCGGGCGACGGTGCGCTATTTTCTCGACTGCATCGTGCCCGAGGCCTGTGGTCTTGAGGCAGCGGTGCGCGCAGGCGCCGGCACGCTTTACGCCGTGCCGACCTCGGTGTTACTCGGCTGAAGCGGGGCGTGGCCCGGCTTCAGCGCAGCAGCCCCTGCTCACGGACGAAATTTTCCTCCGCCACGTCGCGGGGGTCGCGAAGCTCGGCGCGGGCCGGCAGGCGCGCCCCCGTCAGCCGCGCAATGGCCGGAGCCGGGGCGGCGTCCGGTGCGATGACACGCCAGATGATCCCGGCCGTGTCGTCGCTGACCAGCAGGGCGCCGTCCTTGGCCCATGCCACCCAGGTCGGGCGGCCACGCGTGCTGCCATCCTGCGTGAGAAAACCGGTCAGCAGGGGAATGGGCAAGCCCTGCGGATTGCCTCGCGCGTCGAAGTCCACGTAGACCACGTCGTACCCTGATGGCGGACGTCTGTTCCACGATCCGTGTCGCGCAATGATCGCGCCGCTTCCGAAGGCAGGGCCGATTCGATGTCCTTCCTGCGCGAACACCAGACCAAGCGCCGCGACATGCGGTCCGAGGGCATAGCGCGGGCGGCGCGTGTACTCGATCAGGAATTGCGGCATGGGCGCCTTCACGCGCCGGTCTACCGTGTTGCGCCAGTAGAGCCAGGGCCATCCATACTGCGCCCCGACGGGAACGTCGGTGAGATAATCCGGCACCAGATCCGGGCCGAGCAGATCGCGCTCGTTCACGGTGGTCCACAGGTCGCCCGACCATGGGCTGAACGCCAGACCATTGGGGTTGCGCAGGCCGGCGGCGAACGGCGCCTGGCGCCCGGTGCGCAGATCGTAGCGCCAGATGGCCGCGCGGCCTTCTTCCGCCTCCATCCCGCGCTCGCCGATGTTCGACGCCGAACCCACGGCGACGAACAGCGCCTCGCCGTCCGGATCGACGACGAGATTGCGCATCCAGTGTCCGCCTCCTGCCGGAAGGCTCATGATCCGGCGCGGCTCGCCGCTCAGGCGCGTCTCTCCCGGCTGGAAGGAGTAGGCGAGCACGGCATCGTGATTGGCGACGAACAGCGTGCCCGCGTGCCAGGCAATCCCCGACGGCGAGTCCAGCCGGTCGGTCAGCACCACGCGCGCGTCCGCCCGGCCATCTCCGTCGGCATCGCGCAGCAGCACGAGCTGGTTCGCGGACACGCCGTCGGCGCCCGAGCGCCGGCGGAAATAACCTTCCACGCTCTGCCGCAGGCGAGCAAGAAGGCCGGCATCGGCTTCGCCGGCCGAAGCCGGAGCCCGGGCGAGCGTCGCCAGCACGTCCCCGTTCGGCAAGGTGTAGATGACGCGCGGGTGGTCCAGCCCCTCAGCGAAGCGGCTCACGACGAGGCCGAATGCCGGCGTGGGCGCCTCGCCCTCCCGCCAGCCGATGGGGCTTGCGATCCGGACCGTCGGAATGCGTTCGGGGCGCGGCTCGACCAGCACCGGATCGACTCCGCTGACCGCATCCACCGACTGCGTCGCCGTCTGCCCCCTGCTCATCCAGTATGCCAGAGCCGCGATCACCACCAGAAGGGCAATCACGATCAGCACTGCCTTGCGCGCCTTCGTCATGGGCGCGGGTTGTAGGGGGCACGACGGGCACCGGCAAGCGGGCACTGGACGCACGGTCCCGCTCTTGCGGCAGCGGCCCGTGCGTGCCACGAGCGGGCGCATGTACGACTTTCATCCGAGCCCCGGCGCAAGCAAGACGCAACATTACGACGAGCTGGTGGCGGCGGCCGACGCTCTGACGGCGGGCGAGAGCGACGGGGTGGCCAACATGGCCAATGTGGCGGCGCTGCTGAGCGGGTGGCTCCACAGCCTCAACTGGGCCGGCTTCTACCGCCGGCAGGGCGACGTGCTCGTCCTCGGCCCGTTCGTCGGCCGGCCGGCTTGCATCCGCATCCCGATCGGACAGGGTGTCTGCGGCACAGCGGCCGCGCAGGCGGGAACACAGATCGTGCCCGACGTGCATGCCTTCCCCGGTCACATCGCTTGCGACGGCGACACGCGGTCGGAGCTGGTCGTGCCGGTGATGCGCGGAGGCGAGGTCATCGCCGTCATCGATCTCGACAGCCCGTTGCCGGCCCGCTTCGACGACGAGGATGCGGGCGGGGTCGAGCGGCTGGCGGCGCTGCTTTCGGAGCGAATCTGACAGGCCGTCACGTGGGCGTCAGATGTCGCCGCCCGTCAGCCGCTGGCAGATGAGGTCAAGCTGGTCGAGCGTGCGGTACTGAACGCTGACCGTTCCGCTGCGCGGATCGCCATCCGCCCGGATGCGGATCGGCATGCCGAGAAATTCCTGGAGATGCGCTTCGATCGCGGCGAGATCACTGTCCTGCGCACCTGCGGACACGTCCAGCTGCCGCCGACCCTTCGCCTTCTTATTCGTCGCCGCTCCGTCCAGCCGCCGCGCCGCGTGTTCGGCATCGCGGACCGACAGGCCACCGTCGACGATCCGGCGCGCCAGTGTCTCGGCGTCCTGACGGCCGACGAGCGGGCGGGCGTGCCCCATGGACAGGCGCCCGTCGGCGATCATCTGCTGGACAGCTTCGGGAAGGGTAAGCAGGCGCTGAAGATTGGCGACATGGCTGCGCGACTTGTCGACGAGGGCGGCGATCTCGGCTTGGGTCATGCCCTCCTCCTCGGACAGACGCTGATAGGCACGCGCCTCCTCGAGAGGGTTGAGATCCTCACGCTGCAGGTTCTCGATCAGCGCCAGCGCCATCACTTCGCGTGGTTCGAGCGTGCGCACGATGGCCGGAATCGACCCAAGGCCGGCGATCCGGGCCGCCCGCCAGCGCCGCTCTCCCGCCACCAGCCGGTACGCGCCGTCACCTACCGGCTGCACGATCACCGGCTGGATTACGCCGCGCGCCGCGATCGATGCGGCCAGCTGCTCCAGCGCCTCGTCGTCGAAAACAGTCCGCGGCTGACCGGGCAGCGGCGAGATGGCGTCGAGCGGAATCTGCGCCAGCCCGCCATCCGCTACCGGGAGACCAGCGGCCGCCTCCTCGCCCTTCCGGCTGACCGGCTCCTCGTGATCAAGATCGCCGAGCAGCGTCTTGATCCCCCGCCCGAGCTTGCGGCGACGGTCGATCGGTTCGCGATGGGGAAGCGCGAACTCCGCGGCAGGCTGCGTGCCGCTCATGCCGCGCGCCGCATCTGCGGCAGCCGGCCGATCAACTCGCTTGCGAGGGCCATGTAGGCACGGCTGCCCGAACACGTCTGATCGTAAAGCAGGGCCGGCAGACCGTGGCTCGGCGCTTCGGACAGGCGCACATTGCGGGGGATGACGGCATCAAAGACGAGCGATCCGAGACACTCGCGCACGTCATCGGCGACCTGGTCGGTCAACCGGTTGCGGCGATCAAACATGGTCAGGGCAATGCCGATGATGCCCAGATCGGGATTGAGCGTCGAACGCACCCCGTCCACCGTTCGGAGAAGCTGGCTCAGCCCTTCAAGAGCGAAGAACTCGCATTGAAGCGGCACGAGCAACGTATCCGCCGCCGCAAGCGCATTGAGTGTGAGCAAGCCCAGCGAGGGGGGGCAATCGATGAAGCACACGTCGTGCTCCGCTCCCGCGGCGCGCAGCGCGTCGGACAAGCGCTGCGTCCGGCGTGGCAAACCCACCAGTTCGACCTCGACCCCGCTGAGGTCGACGGTCGAAGGCACCATCATCAAGCGCGCGATCCCTGTCTCGACAACGGTTTCGGCAACAGCCTTGTCGCCGATGAGCAGATCGTAGCTGGAGCGCTCCCGCTGCTCCACCGGAATACCCAATCCGGTCGATGCATTGCCCTGAGGATCGAGATCGATGAGCAGAGTGCGCCAGCCCGACGCCGCCATCGCCGTCGCGATGTTTATGGCGGTGGTCGTTTTCCCAACCCCGCCTTTCTGGTTCGCAATTGCCACCGTGAACATGCTTAACGTGAACCTTCGCTTGGCCGCGCGATAATGATGCGCCCTTCTTCGCAGGTCAACGAGTGTTTCACGTGAAACACCCAGCGGCGACGAGCCTTCTTCGGAAGCGCGGACAGCTCCTCCTCAGCCTTTGCCCCCTTCGGCAGCATCAGTGTGGTGGTGCGACCGCAGTTCCTCTGTGTCATTTCGAGAAGGCGGCTGAGGCTGGCCACCGCGCGCGCGGTGATCACGTCCTGTTGGGTGGCGGGAGCCGCTTCCAGCCTCATCCCGAGGATCTTGCACCTTGTGAGTGACAGAGACGCACACATCCGCTCCAGCCACTCCACCCGCAAGCGGCGGGGTTCCACAAGCGTGACCTTCATGTCAGGCCGTAGGGCAGCGACGATCAGGCCCGGAAAGCCAGCTCCTGTTCCCACATCCAGCCAAGTCTCCATGTGGTCAGGGGCGTATTGAAGGAGCTGCGCCGAATCCGCGACGTGGCGCCGCCATACCTGGTCGAGACTGTGGCGGGACACGAGGTTCTGCGTCTCATTGGCGGCGACGAGCGCCTCCACGAACGCCTCGATCCTTTTGAAGCCGTCCTCGCCGCCGATCGACAGTACGAACGCGCGGGCAGCCTCTTCCGATGTGATCACGCGGCATTCGCCGTCTGGCGCCGGGCGTGAACGAGCACAGCCGCCAATGCTGCGGGAGTGATGCCTGGGATCCGGGCGGCTGCACCCAGCGTCGCGGGGCGTGCCCGAGTCAACCGCTCGACCATTTCGAGCGACAGTCCCGGAACTGCTTCATACGCAACAGCTTGCAAACTCACCGCGTCACTCGCGCGCAGATCACGAAGCTCGGCATCCTGTCTCTCGAGATAGGGAGCGTAGCGTTCGTCCTCGATCAGCTCGTCGAGCAGGCCGGGATGAGCGTCGCACGTTGCCGCCAGAGGAGGCGGTAGCGCGGATGACACGTCACCGTCCCGCATCAGCTGCTGCAAGCGGGTCGGAACAGAGCCGTCGCGGCGACTGACCTGCTCGGCCGACCCGGCGAGCCAGTCCGAGCACGCCGTACGCGCCTCTTCGCGCTTGTTGAACCAGGACACCCGCTTCGCTGATGCGCAGCCCGTCTCAATCGCCAGCGGTGTCAGGCGCGTGTGGGCATTCGCGGCCCTGAGGCGAAGGCGATATTCCGCACGTGCAGTCAGCATGCGGTACGGCTCGGTGACGCCCTGCAGCACCAGGTCGTCCACCATGACCGCGAGGTAGCTGTTCGCCCGGTCGATTGGCAGCGGAGCCCGTCCACGCAAGGCCAGTCCCGCGTTCAGTCCGGCGACAAGGCCCTGAGCAGCAGCCTCTTCGTATCCTGTAGTGCCGTTGATCTGACCAGCGCAGTACAGCCCCGGCAGAGCGCGCATTTGCAAGGTGGCGTCAAGGCTTCGCGGATCGATGAAGTCGTATTCGACAGCGTAGCCCGGCTCCTCGACGACAACCTGTTCGAGACCCGGCATGCAGCGCAGCATCTGTTCCTGAACATCGGCCGGCAGCGACGTGCTGATGCCGTTTGGATAAACGGTGCGGGTGGACAGCCCCTCCGGCTCCAGAAAGACCTGATGGCCGTCCCGGTCACCAAAGCGGTGGATCTTGTCCTCGATCGACGGGCAATATCGGGGACCGGTGCCCTGGATATCACCGGAGAACAGCGGCGAACGATGGAGGTTGGCGCGGATGACCTCGTGCGCCCGCGCATTGGTGCGGGTGATCGCGCAGAACACCTGCGGATTCTGACGCCGTGACGTCATGGGTGACATGGTCCACTCGCCGGTGTCGCTGTGCTGCTCCTCCAGCCGTACCCAGTCGATGCTGCGCCCATCGAGGCGCGGAGGCGTTCCGGTCTTGAGGCGCCCCATGGGCAAGGCAAGTTCGCGAAGCTGCGCCGCAAGCCGGGTTGCGCTCGCCTCGCCCACCCGGCCGCCGCTGAATCGTTCCTCGCCGCGGAAAAGCGTACCGCCGAGAAAGGTACCGGTGCACAAAACCACCCGGTCCGCCCGCAAGGTGTCTCCGGTTGCCGTTGTCACACCCGCAACCTCGCCATGCCGGATGAGCAGCGCCTGCGCTTCGCCCGGGATGAGCGTCAGATCGGGCTGCGCACGGACATGCCGCTGAACAAAGCGGTGAAAGAGCGTCCGGTCTGCTTGCACCCGAGGACCCCAGACCGCGCTGCCCTTCGAATGGTTGAGCATGCGGTAGTGAATGGCCGCCGCATCCGCAGCCCGGCCGATCACGCCATCGAAGGCATCGACCTCCCGCACCAGATGACCCTTGCCGAGGCCACCGATCGCCGGATTGCAGCTCATCACGCCAATCCGATCGAGATCGAAGCTCAGCAAGGCGGTGCTCAGTCCAAGCCGCGCCGCTGCGCAGGCCGCCTCCACGCCGGCGTGACCTCCGCCGATGACAACGACGTCAAAGCGGCTCATGGCGCTGTTCCACGTGAAACATTCACTTCCCGATGCAGAACCGCGCAAACAGCGCGTCAAGCATGTCCTCTGTTGCTGCCGACCCGAGCAGTTGATCAAACGCGAGCCGTGCCTGCCGCAGATGCTCGGCGATGACAAGTTCGTCCTGAGCCTGCTCCGCGTCCGAAAGTGCATCCACCGCCCCGGAGAGCAGACGCGCCTGCCGCTCGTTCACGCCGAAACTTCCAGGCTGCGGCAGAAGGCCGCCGGCATGCTCGCGCAGCTTGCTGACAAAGCTCTGCATTCCCTCGCCAGTCCGTGCCGAAAGACGATGCCAGGGAGCGCGTTTGCGCGTCGCCTCGGCGCGGTCGATCTGCGCCTCGACCTCCAGCGCGCCAGCCGGCCCCTCGCCTTCCGGGCCGAGCCACAGGACAACATCGGCGCGCGACAGGCGCTGCCGCGTGCGCGCGATCCCCTCGCGCTCCAGCGGATCGCCAGCATCGTCCCTGATCCCGGCGGTGTCGACAAGCACCAAGGGCACACCGCCAAGCGCGACCGAACGCTCAAGAACGTCACGCGTGGTTCCCGCCTGTTCGGACACGATCGCCGCATCCTCGTCGAGCAGCGCGTTGAACAGGGTCGATTTGCCGCTGTTGGGCGGTCCGGCAAGAACCACTCGCACGCCATCGCGAAGCCGCTCCGTCCGGGGTCGCGCCAGCCAGTCGCGGATCTCGCCTGTCAACCGTCGCACATTCTCGACCCAACCCGCGTGAAGGGCCTCCCCGTCCTCCTCGTCGGCGAAGTCGAGCACCGCTTCCACCTGGGCTGCCAAGTTTAGAACTGCGGTCCGCCATTGTTCAACCTGGGCGGAGAACCTCCCTTCGGTGAGGGAAAGGGCCGCTTGCCGCTGCAGCTCCGTTTCCGCCATGAGCAGATCGGCAAGACCTTCTGCCTGGCCCAGATCGATGCGACCGTTGACGAAGGCCCGGCGGGTGAACTCGCCCGGTGCCGCGCGGCGCACGCGCGGCTGGGCGAGCACCGCCCGTTCGACCGCCGCCACGACCGCCCGCCCTCCGTGGCAATGCAGCTCGACGAGATCCTCGCCGGTCGCGCTGCGAGGCCCCGGGAAAACCAGCAGGATCGCGCGATCAAGGATCTCGCCGCGCCCGTCCCGCAATTCCCGCAGCGTCGCAGACCGCGCAGGTGGCAGCGGCTTTCCCGTCAGCTGTCGCGCAACGTCAAGCGCGGCCGGGCCGCTGACCCGCAGCACTGCGATTGCCGCAGGCGGGCTGCCGCTGGACACGGCGACGATCGTCTCGGCATTCGTCACACGGAACCGCGGATCAGCGTGCCCGGTCACCCGCGTCCGGGGAGGAGGCATCCGCCGGCTTGCTGCCGGAGCCACGCGCCGCGTTCTCCATGAACGCCTGGACCATCTTGAGGCCGAGATTGCCTGCCGGCGCGAAATGCTGCGCCAGATCGCGCCACTGATCGGGCGTCTTGCTGTTGCGGGCAGCTTCGGCGAGCATGCCGGCATACAGATCGTTGGCCGCCGCCAGATCCGGCAATCCCATCAGCCGCCGTGCCTCTTCAGGCGTGCAGTCGATCTCCACATGAAGCTTCATGGCCGGCGCATCCTGTGCTGACGTGTTCGCCTTCACGTGGGCCCCGGCGCCCGTCAATGCAAGGGACAAGGCGTCGATGCGCCGCGACCGCGCAGCGGATCAGCCGAGGAAAAGGTCGAGTTCGCGAAGAGCCGGATGCGTCTGGGGACGTGCGGACAAGGTCGCCCGGAGTTCGGCAATGCTCGCCGGTGTTCGCCCGACGCGGTGCATGCGCCAGCGAGGGAAGCTGCGCTCAGCGATCGGGACATCCACGGCGACGTTGATCTGCGTGTGCCGCGGATCGGCGCTGATGATGGCCAGAAGATCGCCGATCACCGCGTGCTCGCCCTCGATCAGCTGCAGGAACCTGTCGTCGGCATAGATGAGGAACCCGGTCACGTCGCGCGCGAGATTGTTGTGCGCCGACTGCTGCACGATGGCGAAGATGTCCGCCTGATCAAGCGATCGCACGGCCCGGCTGGTGTACACCATCTGCCGCATGCGCTGTCTCCTGTCCGGCTTCCTCGCCGCAGTTCCTAGGTCCTAAAGGTAAACGCTTGCTTGGCATGCCCTTCGCGGCCACACCAACGCGCGTCGGGTGCTCCGGCTCTGCCTCACTGGTTCATGGTGGCGAAGAAGTCTTCGTTCGTCTTGGAATCCTTCATCTTGTCGAGCAGGAACTCCATCGCGTCGACCGTCCCCATCTGCATCAGGATGCGGCGCAGCACCCACATCTTGGACAGCTTGTCCTTCTCGACCAGCAGCTCCTCCTTGCGGGTGCCGGACTTGCCCACGTCGAGAGCGGGGAAGATGCGCTTGTCGGCGACCTTGCGGTCGAGCACGATCTCCGAATTGCCGGTGCCCTTGAATTCCTCGAAGATCACCTCGTCCATGCGGCTGCCGGTGTCGATCAGAGCCGTGGCGATGATCGATAGAGAGCCTCCCTCCTCGATGTTGCGCGCCGCCCCGAAGAAGCGCTTGGGCCGCTGCAGGGCGTTGGAGTCGACCCCGCCCGTCAGCACCTTGCCCGACGAGGGCACCACTGTGTTGTAGGCGCGGCCCAGCCGGGTGATGGAGTCGAGCAGGATCACCACGTCCTTCTTGTGCTCGACCAGTCGCTTGGCTTTCTCGATGACCATCTCGGCCACCTGCACATGCCGGGTCGCGGGCTCGTCGAAGGTCGAGGAGATGACCTCGCCCTTCACCGACCGCTGCATGTCCGTCACCTCCTCCGGCCGCTCGTCGACGAGCAGGACGATCAGGAACACTTCCGGATGGTTGTCGGTGATCGCCTTGGCGATGTTCTGGAGCAGCACCGTCTTGCCGGTGCGCGGCGGCGCGACGATCAGCGCGCGCTGTCCCTTGCCCTGCGGCGCGATGATGTCGATCACCCGGGCCGACTTGTCCTTCACCGTCGGGTCGAGCGTGTCGAGCCTCAGCTTCTCGTCCGGGTAGAGCGGCGTCAGGTTGTCGAAGTTCGTCCGCATCCGGACCGCGTCGGGTTCGTCGTAATTGACGCGCGAGAGGCTGGTCAGGGCGAAATAGCGCTCGCCCTCGCGCGGCGCGCGGATTTCGCCCTCCACCGTGTCCCCCGTCCTCAGGCCCCAGCGGCGCACCTGGTTGGGCGAGACGTAGATGTCGTCCGGCCCGGCAAGGTAGTTCGCTTCGGGCGAGCGGAGGAAGCCGAACCCGTCGGACAGCACCTCGATGGTGCCGATCCCCATGATCTGTTCCTCGTAGTCCTCGTCCTCGGCCAGTTCCCTCAGGATGCAGAACATGAGGTCCTGGCGCCGCATGGTCGACGCGCCTTCCACCTCCAGCTCCTCGGCCATCTGGACGAGTTCGGCAGGGGTTTTTGCCTTCAGTTCCTTGAGGTGCATGACACGTGTTCGCCTGGTGTGAAGGTTCGAAAGCGGTTGGCGCGGACGGCCGGGGTCGTGACGCTTGGAGAAAGCAGACCGGGTGACTGGCGCAAGTCGCACGGAGCCGGCGCCGGACCGCCTCCGCAGATAAGCCGCACCGGCGGCCGCGTCAATCGGCCGCGGGTGCTCTGCGCCAAGGCAGAGTCAGAAGGGCTTCACGACGACGAGAATGACGATCAGCGCGGCGGCAACGCCCGGCACCTCGTTGAGCAGCCTCAGCGCCGGTCCGGAAAGCCGCGCCTCCCCGCGCGCCAGCCGGCGGGCATAAGCCGCCAGATAGCCGTGATAGCCCGACAGGAGCAGCACGAGCAGCAGCTTGGCATGAAGCCAGCCCTCGCTCCATGCGCCGACGGCCGACGCAAGCGCAATCCCGAGCACCCAGACCACCAGGATCGAGGGCAGCAGGATGATGCGCAGCAGCTTGCGCTCGCGGTCGATCCAGCGCGCCGCCTCGTCGGAGCCGGCGGGCGCCTCCTGATGATAGACGAAGAAACGCGGCAGCATGAACAGCCCCGCCATCCAGAAGATGACGAAGATGACGTGCCCGGCCTTCAGCCACAGATAGGTCAAGGCCAGAACGTCCTGCATGCGCGCGGTTTACTGGCTCCGTCCCGCCCCGTCATCCCCTCCATGCACGCACCTTTGCCACCAGGCGTTCGACATGGGCGATCGGCGTCCGGCGGTCGATCCCGTGCCCGAGATTGAAGACATGCGGACGCCCGGCGAAGGCGGCGAGGATCCGTTCCGCCGCCCTGTCCTGCTCCTCCCCGCCCGACAGCAGCAGGAGCGGGTCGAGATTGCCCTGCACGCAGACTCCGTCCGGCAGGTTCGCATCGACCCAGACCGGATCGTGAGTCTCGTCCACGCCGACGGCCCGCACGCCCGTCTCTCTCACATAGGCCGGGAGCTTGGCGCCCGCCCCTTTTGGGAAACCGATGACCGGCACGCCGGGGCACCGCTCCGCCAAGGCGGCGACCAGCCGCGCCGTGGGGGCGATCACCCAGCGCTCGAATTCGGCGGGGGCAAGGCTGCCGGCCCAGGAGTCGAACAGCTGCACGGCCTGCGCCCCGGCAGCGATCTGGCCGGCAAGATAGTCAAGCGTCACCGCCTCGACCGCGGCGATGATCGCGCTCATGGCGCCCGGGTCGCGGTAGGCAAGGACGCGGGCCTCGTGCTGATCGCGGCTCCCCTCGCCGGCGATCATGTAGGTGGCGACCGTCCACGGCGAGCCCGCAAAGCCCAGCAGGGTGGTGTCCGGCGCCAGCATGGCCCGGACGCGGGCCACGGTGTCGTAGATGGGCGACAGGCGCTCCGGCACCGCCTGAAGCGCGTCCAGCGCGGCGTCCGCGAGCCGGGGGGACAGGCGCGGCCCCTCGCCAGCCAGGAAGGCCAGATCCTGTCCCATCGCGTGCGGCACGATGAGGATGTCGGAAAACAGGATCGCGCCATCGAAGCCGAAGCGCCTGATCGGCTGAACGGTGATCTCGGCGGCCGCTGCGCTGTCGTAGACCAGCGCGAGGAACCCGCCCTTTTCCGCGCGGAGCGCCCTGTATTCGGGCAGATAGCGGCCAGCCTGCCGCATCAGCCACAGGGGCACGCGATCCGCCCGTCGGCCAGCCAGCGTGTCGAGCAGAAAGGGCATCAGCGGTCCAGGTCCATAACAATGAATCTTTTCTTAAAGGATGAAGGAGTCTGTTGGTCCTGTGGAAAAGGAGCACAACGCCGCTCTGCCCGAAAGCTCCACTGCTGAACAGGGGCACACGCGCTTCGGACTCGCGCGCTTCTGCCGTCAAGCAGCCTTTGTTCCCGCAGTCCACACCCTGTGGACACGTCGCGGCGCGTGTCGAGAAGCGGGTGCGGGACACCGCCGCTGCGGGCACGCACCGCGGCCGTGCCGCTTGTCCACGCTGCTCTCCCGTGGTTTATGGGACGGGTCGTCCACAGCCATTGTGGGAGCCCCCGACCGGAGCGCCATGGCACGCCTGCACCTGCACCTTCTCTCCGACTCCACCGGCGAGACCCTGGAGATGATCGCCAAGGCGGCGCTGGCGCAGTTCGAAGGGGCGGACGTGGTGCGGCATTTCTGGCCCATGGTCCGCTCGCGCCAGCATCTCGACCGCATCCTGCCCGAACTCGGCGCGGACAACACCATGGTGCTGTTCACGCTGGTCAATCCGGACACCCGCGCAAGGCTGGAGGAGCAGTGCCGCCAGCTCGGCATCCCCGCCGTCCCGGTTCTCGACCAGGTGACCCGCGCGCTCGAACGGCAGTTCGGGCGCGAGGCGCACGGGCGGCCGGGACGACAGCACATCATGGATGACGCCTATTTCCACCGGGTGGAGGCGATCCAGTTCACCATCGCCCACGACGACGGGGTGGGGCACGAGAACTGGGAAGCGGCCGACATCGTGCTGGCGGGCGTCTCACGCTCGTCAAAGACCCCGACGGCCATCTATCTCGCCAATCGCGGCTACAAGGTCGCCAACATCCCGATCGTGGTCGAGACGCCGCCGCCCCCGGCCCTGTTCACGCTCTCCCGGCCGCTGGTGGTGGGGCTCACGACGGCGGCCGACCGGCTGATCCAGATCCGCCGCAACCGGCTCCTCCATCTCGGCGAGGAGAAACACACCGCCTATGTCGACGAGGAGAGGGTGCGCGAGGAGCTGCACTATGCCCGGCGGATGTTTGCCGATCACGGCTGGCCGGTCATCGACGTCACCCGGCGCTCGATCGAGGAGACGGCCGCGGCGGTGATCCGGCTTCTGGGAGAACGCGACCGGGTGCCGTCGACCAGCCGCGTCGGCGGCGCGGCCTGAGCGGCATGCTGCTGCTTGCCTCGCGCAGCGCGTCGCGGGCGGCCATGCTCGCCGCAGCCGGCGTGGCGTTCGACACGTGGCCTGCCGCCGTCGACGAGCGGGCGCTCGAAGCGGCTATGGAGGATTCCTCCCCGGACGAGGTGGCGCAGGCGCTGGCTGCGGCCAAGGCGGCGGCCGTGCCGGCTGCCATGGCCGGCGAGAGGCTGGTGCTCGGCAGCGACTCGCTGGTGGTGGTGGACGGCCATCGCTTCGACAAGCCGGCCGACCGGGAGGAGGCGGCCGCGCATCTCCGCCGGTTTTCCGGCCGGGTCATGGACCTGCACAGCGCCGCCGCGCTGGTGCGGCGCGGGCGGGTGGAATGGGTCGGGCACGACGTCGCCCGGCTGTGGGTGCGCTCGCTGAGCGACACGTTCATCAGCGCCTATCTCGACGCGGAATGGCCGCACGTTGGCGCATGCGCCGGGTGCTTCCGCATCGAAGGGCGGGGTGTGCAGCTGTTCGATCGCATCGCCGGAAGCCATTTCACCGTTCTCGGCATGCCGTTGCTGGCGGTGCTGCGCGCCTTGCGCGAGATGGGCGAGCTGCCGGCATGACCGTGCCCTATGCCGAAGTGATCGGCGATCCCGTCGCGCGTTCCAAGTCACCGGCGATTCACCGCTTCTGGTTGTCCAGGCTGGGAATCGCGGCCGACTACCGCGCAACCAGAGTGACGGCGGACACGTTGCCGGACTACCTCGCCGCACGGGCGGCCGATCCCCTGTGGCGTGGCTGCAATGTGACGATGCCCCTCAAGCAGCGGGTGCAGCCGCATCTTCACGCGTTCGACAGGACGGCGCGCGCCATCGGAGCGGTGAACACGGTCGTCCGCGGCGAGGAGCGCCGGCTGACAGGCTGCAACACCGATGCGGCAGGGTTTCTCGACCCGCTGCGCCCGTTGCTGGCGCAGCGCCACTGGTTCCGCATGGCGCGGGTGCTGGGCACGGGCGGAGCGGCACGGGCCGTCGTCTATGCGCTGGCGGGGACGGGCTTCACCCTCGTGCTGGCGGGGAGGGATGCGGCGAAGGCGCAGAGCGTGCTGGACTCGCTGGCGCCGGAGGGCGGGCACCACTCCGCCGACCTTGCGTGCTTCGCGCAGCCGACCGACTTCGCCTTCGACGCGCGCGAGGGCTGTCTTGATCTGGTGGTCAACACCACGCCCCTCGGCATGAGAGGACACGGCCCGCTCCGGTTCGACCTCAGCCATGCCCCTCCCGGTTCCTTGTTCTACGACATTGTCACCGATCCGGTTAAAACGGAGCTGCTGCTCCGCGCCACCGCAGCGGGGCACGCGACGTTTGACGGCCTTCACATGCTGATCGCGCAGGCTGCTGCCGCGTTCGCGCTGTTCTTCGGTCAACCTGCGCCCCGTGAGCACGATGCCGAACTGCGCGCGCTGCTCGCCGCATGACCCGGCCGCTGGTCCTTGGTCTCACCGGCTCGGTGGGAATGGGCAAGTCCACTGTTGCCCAGATGTTCCGCGAGGAAGGCGTGCCGGTGTTCGACGCCGACGCCGTGGTTCACCGGTTCCAGGGACCGGGCGGGGCACTGGTGGCCGCCATCGAGACCGCCTTTCCGGGGAGCACGGGCCGCGAGGGTGTGGACCGCGCCAGCCTGCGCGACCGCGTGCTGATGGATGATGCGGCGCGGCGGACACTGGAGGCGATCGTCCACCCGGCCGTCGGGGCGGAGCGGCAGCTTTTTCTGCTGGAACATGGCGGATGCCCGCTGGTGGTGTTCGACATCCCGCTGCTGTTCGAGACGAAGGGCGATGCGCTGGTCGACCGGGTGCTCGTGGTCAGCGCGCCGCCGGAGGTGCAGCGGCGGCGGGTGCTGGCGCGGCCCGGCATGACCCCCGAAGCCTTTGCCCGCATCCTGGCTCTGCAGCTCCCCGATGCCGACAAGCGGGCGCGGGCGGACCACGTCATCGACACAGGGGTGCCGCTGGCGGAGACCCGCGCCGCGGTGCAGAAACTGATCCGGACGCTGCACCCCGGCTGAGCCTTGCCAAGGCGGCATGGCGGACCGATAACCATGGCGATGCGCGAGATCGTCTTCGACACCGAAACCACCGGCCTCGACCCGGCGGCCGGCGACCGGATGGTGGAGATCGGGTGCATCGAGATCGTCAACCGCGTTCCTACGGGGGCGGTGTTTCACGCGTATTTCAATCCGCAACGCGACATGCCCGCCGGAGCGCAGGCGGTCCACGGGCTGTCCGCCCAGTTCCTTGCCGACAAGCCGCTCTTCGCCGATCTCGCCGACGAGCTGCTGGCGTTTCTGCGCGACTCGCCGCTGGTGGCGCACAATGCCGGCTTCGACTTCGGCTTCCTGAATGCCGAACTGGCGCGGAGCGGGCATCAGCCGGTGTGCGAGTCGCGAATGGTGGACACGGTGCAGATCGCCCGCCGTCGGCACCCCGGTGCCAAGCTGTCGCTGGACGCCCTGTGCAGCCGCTACGGCATCGATCGCAGTCACCGGGTGCAGCATGGCGCCCTGCTCGATGCCGAACTGCTGGCGCAGGTCTATGTCGAGCTGACCGGCGGGCGGCAGATCGGGCTGGAGCTTGCTTCAGTTGAACCATCCGACGCCGCGTCCCTCCAGCCGGCGGCCCCGTCACGCCGAGTGCGCCCGCCGCGCCCGCATGCCGCCACCGCGGAGGAACTGGCGCGCCACCGGGCCTTCGTGGAGACGCTGAGCAATCCGCTCTGGCTGGCCTGAACGGCGCGGCCGGAGGGCGAACAAGGGAGAAGGCAAGCCATGGACATCCGGGTTTCTGGTCATCAGATCGACACCGGCGCGGCGCTTCAGGCGCAGGTGCACGACCGGCTGAGCGAGATGGTCGACAAGTATTTCAGCCGCGCCATGTCCTCGCACGTGACGTTCGGCCGGCAGCCGGGCGGCGCCTTTTCGTGCGACATCATCACCCATGTGACGCAGGGTCTGATCCTCAAGGGCAGCGGCACGGCCCACGACGTGCACCTTGCCTTCGATCAGGCCACCGGCAAGATCGAGAAGCAGCTCCGGCGCTACAAGACCCGGCTGAAGGCGCGCAGCGAGCGGGTGCTGTCCCCGCGCGAGGAGGAAGAGGCCGCCTACCGCATCTTCGCCGCCGAGCAGCAGGACGAAAGCCCGGACGATGCACCCGAAGCGCCGCCGGTGATCGCCGAAACGCGGGTCGACATTCCCGAGTGCAGCGTGGCCGATGCGGTGATGATGCTCGACCTGCGCAACACCAACGCGCTGTTTTTCAAGAACGCCGGAACCGGGCGGCACAACATGGTGTATCGCCGCGACGACCACTCGGTCGGCTGGGTCGAGCCGCGATGACCGGGCACGTGCCGGCGCCGGACCGGCCGAGGTGAGCACGCAACCCTCGCTCCGTGCCGGGCCGGCGGAGGATGGCCGCCACCATCGGGCGCTGGAACGTCTCTACAGCGCAGCCGCCATCAACCGGCTGTTCCCATCGGTCCTCACCATCACCGGCGAGGGGCGGTCCATCATCCGCGCCACCCTGTCCCCCGACGTGTATCACGCCGCCGGCGCGGCGCACGGAACGGTCTACTTCAAGATGCTCGACGATGCCGCGTTCTACGCCGCGAACACGCTTGTGACCGACTGCTTCCTGCTGACCACGTCGTTCAATCTGCATTTCAGCAAGCCGGTGCGGGAAGGACCGGTGGAGGCGCATGGCAGCTGGGTGTCCGGGCGACGCCGCGTTCTCGTGGCCGAGGCGCGGCTGATCGACGCGCAGGGGGACGAGGTGGGGCGCGGCACCGGCACGTTCATGCGCTCGCGCATCGCGCTCACCAGCCTTCCCGCCTACGGCGCGCAGGCGGGGTGAGAGCGGGAGGGCAGGCGATGGAGGGCCGGCTTCCGCCGCGACTCGAGATCGGCGCCTGGCGTCGGGCGGTCGAGAGCGAGGGCGGCTTTGCCACTGTGCTGCACCGCGGCGACCCGGATGCGGGCACCATCCTGATCGTCACGACGGAGCGCGGCGGTGCCCAGCGGCTGTGGGAGCGGCTGCCGCGTGCCGACGGGTGGCGCGGCTTCACACCGGTGTCGGCCCCCGTCACCGCCGGCGGCGCGATCGATCCCGACTATCTGCGGCGGCGTACAGCAGGCGATCCCGACCTGTGGATCGTCGAACTGGACACCACGCGTCCCGAACGGTTCATCGAAATGCGGCGAGAATGTGTTGACCCCGACCCCACTCGTCCGTAACGGGGCGGCTCTCCCACAGCGAAGGCGGCATCGACCACGGCCTGACAGCCGGCGGTGCTGGCGCGCAGACGGGGGGCGGCCGGCAGGCATTTGATTGATACGGAAGGTGCGGGCGCCAAGGCGCACCACACCCGGCCTGCGCAGGAACGCTCACCGCCTTTGGACGGACCTGAGTGACCAAACGCACGTTTACCGCAGCCACGGCCTTGCCGGTCATGGCTGTTCTTGCCACCCTTTTCACGCCCGACGAGGGCACCGCCCGCGCTCAGGAAGCGCCGGGCACGTTCCAAATTCTCCTTCCCGAACAACCGGTTGCGGATCCGGTTCCCGTGTTCTTGAGCCGCGAGGTGGTGCAGCCGCTGGCTCCTTCCGCAGCCGAGGAGCAGCGGGATGCGCCCGCAGCTGACCGCACCGCCGCATCCTTGCGCGATCTCGTGGCGCAGACCCGCGTGACCGACACCCTGTCCGAAGAGATGCGCTGCCTCGCCGGGGCCATCTACTTCGAGGCGCGTGGCGAACCCCTGCACGGGCAGCTCGCCGTCGCCAAGGTCGTGATCAACCGCAAGCAATCCTCCCGCTTTCCCGACAGCTACTGCGGCGTGGTGTATCAGCGGGCCCAGTTCTCCTTCGTGCGCAACGGGCGCATGCCGCCGATCCCGGAGCATTCACCGGCATGGGCGCAGGCCAAGGCCATCGCCCAGATCGCGCATTACGACAGCTGGGACAGCGCGGCGGACGAGGCGCTGTACTTCCACGCCAATTACGTGCGCCCGGATTGGGCGCGCCGCCGGGTTGCGGCCGCCACCATCAACCGCCACATCTTCTACCGCTGATCGGCGCCTTCTCAGCGGGCGCGGATGACCGCTCCGCTCTGCGTGGTGAGGGTCAGCTGCCCCGCCGCGACGGCAAAGCGGTGCGTGCCCGGCAGGGCGGCCAGCATGGTCCGCTCCTGCTCCATGAGCGGGGCGGCGCAGGCCATGCGCGTGCCGCCGACCTGGCCGATGGTCACCGTGTCGGTGCCTTCGGTGTAGCTGGCGAAGAACCGGTTGCAGCCAGTGGTGCCGGTGACGCGCCCGTCGGAGCCGAAGGTCAGCGTCGGCGGCGTGCCTGACACGACGTCGCGGCCGTCGATGCTGATCACCGTCCAGTCGGCGCCCGCAAGGGCCGAGCGGGCGTTCTCGCCGCCGGGCAGTGTGGCGCAGGCCGCCAGAGCGGCAAAAGCGGAGCAGGCGGCAAGGGCGTTCAGGGCGCGCATCGGCAGTTCTCCATGGCAGGGCGGCCGTGAGCCGCTCAACGCCCTCTGCAACGCCTCAGCCCGTCATTTCGATCCACACGGGCGCGTGGTCGCTCGCCCGCTCGCGGCCGCGGTGCCCCTTGTCCACGCCCCCGGCGCAGAGCCGATCGGCGCATTCGGGCGACAGCAGCAGGTGATCGATGCGGAAACCGTGATCGCGCGGCCATGCTCCGGCCTGGTAGTCCCAGAAGGTCCACACGCCGCCCCGCGGGTGAAGCGTGGCGACCGCATCGGTCCACCCGTCGCCAAGCAGGCGCGCCCATGCATCGCGCGACTCCGGCTGGGTGAGGGCATCCTCGGCAAGCGCATCGGCGGCCCAGATATCGGCATCGGTCGGGACGACGTTGAAATCGCCAGCCAGCACCACCGGCACCTCCTCGGCCCAGAGGCTGGCCGCATGGACGCGCAGACGCGCGAACCAGGCGAGCTTGTACTCGAATTTGGGGCCGGGTTGCGGATTGCCATTGGGGAGGTAGATCGAGGCGACCCGCACCCCGTTCACCTCGGCCTCGAGGTAGCGGGCCTGCGCGTCATCGGGATCGCCGGGCAGCCCGCGGCGGACCTCGCGCGGCACCGCGCCGTCGGCAAGGATGGCCACCCCGTTGAACCCCTTCTGCCCGTGCCAGATGGCGTGGTAGCCGATCGCCTGCAACGCCTTGGCGGGAAAGCCGTCATCCTGTGATTTGATTTCCTGCAGGCACGCGACGGCAGGACGTGTTTCCTCCAGCCACTCCAGCAGACGCGGCAGGCGCGCCTTCACGCCGTTGATGTTGAAGGTGGCGATGCGCACGGCGGCGGCGCTCAGATGGCGAAGCTCGAGCCGCACCCGCATCCGGCGGCGGCCTGCGGATTTTCGACCCGGAACGCCGCGCCGCCAAGCGACTCGACAAAATCCACCCGGCATCCGTCGACGAGATCGAGACTGACGGGATCGATCACGAGCCGCACAC
Source organism: Erythrobacteraceae bacterium CFH 75059 (assembly GCA_004331795.1). GTDB lineage: Bacteria > Pseudomonadota > Alphaproteobacteria > Sphingomonadales > Sphingomonadaceae > Qipengyuania_B > Qipengyuania_B thermophila. The sequence goes on along the minus strand of SJSR01000001.1, from coordinate 642,020 downwards.
CGTCCGTCTCGCTGACCAGATCATCGGCCTCGATCCCGTCCGCCAGCGCGAAGCGGTACTGGAAGCCGGAGCAGCCGCCGCCATCGACCGCGAGGCGCAGGATCGGCTCGCGCTGCTGGCGGCGGGCGATCTGGGCGACCCGCGCGGCGGCGGCGGCGGTGAGGGTGGCTGAAGCCGTCATGGCGCCAAGATAGGACCCGGCGGCGGGCCGCTCAAGCGTGGGTGATGTAGTCGCGCATCAAGGCCGCCTCGCGCTGCGCCTCGTCGACCTGCGCCTTGACGAGATCGCCGATCGACACGAAGCCCACCATGGCGCCGTTCTCGATCACCGGCAGGTGACGAACCCGTCGCCGGGTCATGAGCTGCAGCGCCTCGTCCACGGTGGTGGCGCGGGTGACGGTGATGGCCGGGGCGGTCATGACCTCGGCCACGCGGCGTTCGAGGCAGGCCGCCCCCTCGTCGCGCAGCCGGTAGATCACATCCCGCTCGGACAGGATGCCGCAGACGCCCGTGTCGTCGATCACGGGCAGGGCACCGATCCGGCGCTCGGCGAGACAGGCGACCGCCTCCTTCAGCGTGGCGTCGGCTGCGCAGGTGATGATGGCGGCGGGGTCGCGGTCGGCGATGAGACGGGCAATCGTCATGGCGCAGGCTCCCTGATGATCCGTTCGCGGAGTGTGTCACGGATCACCCGTCAACGCCACCCGGACGCAGCCGGGTGCCGTGCGCCTTGCAAAGCGGCATGCCATGCTCCACATCGCGCGCCATGGCCCGCAGAAGCCCGCTCGACGATGCCGAGGTCGCCCGCTTCGCCTGGGCGCGCTATCGCCGCATCCTCAAATGGCTGGGCGCGCTGGCGCTGGCGGTCGTGCTGGCGGCATGGCTGTTCACCTACTGGGCGGGCGAGCCGGTGTCGGTGCATTTCTACATCGCCCTGGCCCTCGGCCTGGGGTTGACGGTGATGCTAACGGGTGCGCTCATGGGGCTGGTGTTCCTGTCGAGCGGGACCGGACATGACGAGGCGATCGAGGACCACACCGGCGAGCACTGGCGCCGCTGACGCCTTCCCGAGCGGCCCCGTCCGGCCTCAGGCCGGGTAGAGGCGGAAATCCTCGACCGGACAGCCGCCGATCAGGTGCTCCTGGATGATCCTTTCCAGCACCGGCGGATGGCACGAGTGATACCAGACATTGTCGGGCCAGACGACGGCGATCGGACCAGCGGCGCACAGCTGGAGGCAGTCCGCCTTGGTGCGGTTGATGCCCGCGCCAGGTGGCTGCCTGTCTGCCGGACCCGTGTGCCCCAGCTCCTTGAGCCGGCGCTTCAGGTAGTCCCACGAGGCCTTGCCGTCGGCGCGAGAACAGCACTTCTGCTTTTCCGCGAGCGCGCACAGGAAGATGTGACGCTGCGCCTGCGCGCCGCCGGTCTTGGCAAGATTCGCGCGGGCCTTGTCGAGCGCCTTGCCGTTCACGGGTGGCCGGCGTCCTGACCGTCGCGCTTCAGCCAGCGGTCGAGCCAGGCGAACACCTCGTCATGCCAGCGCAGCGAATTGCGCGCCCCGAGCACCCAGTGGTTCTCGTCCGGGAAGACCAGCAGCTTGCCGGGGATCTGCCGTTCCTGAAGCACGTGGAAGGCGCCCAGCCCCTGCGTGTACGGAACGCGGAAGTCGCGCTGGCCGATCACCACCATCATCGGGGTGCGCCAGCTGCCCACGTGATTGACCGGGTTCCAGCGTTCGTAGAGCTCGCGCTGCTCCTCGTAGGTGCCGCCGAAGTCCCACACCGGAAACCACGTTTCCTCGGTGGCGTAATAGAAGGACCGCATGTCGAACAACCCGTTGTGGTTGACGAGACAGCGGAAGCGGTCCGGCCACTGTCCGGCGATCCAGTTGACCATGTAGCCGCCGTAGGACGCCCCCATGGCGCACGCGCGGCTGCCGTCGATCTGGGGATCGAGCGCCAGCGCCGCGGCGAGCCCCTTCTGCAGGTCCGCGAGCGGCTTTCCTCCCCAGTCCCGGTTGATGGCATCGACGAAGTCCTGTCCGTATCCGGTGCTGCCATGGAAGTCGATGGAGATGACGGCATAGCCCTGCGCCGCGGTGACCCGCGGGTTCCAGCGGTTCGACCAGGCGTCGTTGAACGATCCCTGCGGTCCGCCGTGGATGTAGAGAATGGCGGGCAGGGTGTGGCTCGCGCCTTCCGGCTTGGTGATCTGCCCCCACACCTGCGCCCCGCCGGCGCCCGCGAAGCTGAAGCGCCGGGTGGTCACCGGCGCGAGCTGCCGAATGCGCGTCGTCGCGACGTCGGTCAGCTGGCGCGTCTGCCGGTTGGCGTGCAGGAACAGCTCCGGCGGTGCGGCGATGGAATCGCGCGTGAACAGCAGGCGATTGCCCGGCAGCGGCACCACCGTCCCGACATGCGCTTCGTTGCCGGGCAACAGGTCCAGCCGCTCCACCCGGCCCGTGCGGACGACGATCCGGAACGCCGGCGTGTCGAGCACGTCCTGTGCGGTGGCCAGGATGTGGCGCGAATCCGGTGTCCATGCGATCGAGCCGAACGAACGGTCGAAGCCGCCGGTCAGCGCGCGGACGGCGCCGCTGCGCAGGTCGCGCAGCGTGATCACCTGGCGATCCGATTCATAGCCCGGCCGCGCCATGGCGAGATAGGCGAGCCAGCGTCCGTCGGGCGATGGCACCGGCAGCGTGTCGCTGGCCGTGTTGGCGCTGGTGAGGTTTTCCGGCGCGCGGCCGCTGAGATCGGAGCGCCAGATGTCGAGATTGGTCGAGCGCGGCTCGTTCCCGTCGGCCCGCCGCGCAACGAAGTACACCGAGCGTCCGTCCGGCGCCCAGGCAACATCCTCGGCGCCGCCGAACGGGCGGGTGGGGGTGTGGCCGACAAGAGCGCCGTCACCCGCCGGACCGTCGAGCGTGACCGCCTCGCCCGTCGCGACGCCGTCCGCCAGCCGGTGCACGAACACCCGCGACACGGAACCCGGCACGGTCCAGCGATCCCAGTGCCGTACGAAGCCGTCGCGCGCATCGTAGGTGGTGGCGCTCCCCAAGGACGCAGGGGCCGGCAGTTCGGTGCAGTCGAAGGTGACGCATCCGCGCGGCAGCTCGCGCCAGACCGCGATCGCATTGCCCTGCGGCGCGACGGAGAAGCCGGCCACGGGCGACGCGAAGCGCGTGACCTGGGCGGGCGTGCCGGCCAGACCTGCGGCGGTCACGCGGACGCGCCAGACCTGGCTGCCGGTGCCCTGCTGGCCGGTCGCGCCACCCGGAGCGAGAAAGTAGAGGAACCCGTCACCGGCGAACGCCGGGCTGCTCGCCCCGGCGGGCAGGGCCAGATCGACGGGTGCGCCTGGCGTCCCAGCCAGCGGCACGGCCTGAAGGCGGGTCGAGCGGGCCAGCGTCTCGCTGTCGGTCATCGTCACCGGCACCACGGCGACCGCCGCATCGGGCGCAACGACCGGCGCGCCGAGGCGGGGGAGGGTGACCAGATCCCGGGCGCTCATCGGCGGCCGGGCGGCGGTCGCGGAGGCGTCCCGTTGCGCGGTCCCGGCGCGCTGCTCTTCGGCGGCGACCGGCGTGCCGGCAACCAGCGTGAGCAATCCGGCGAGCAGGGCGCTGCGGACAGAGACACGGGTGGAGAGGAGGGAGGGCCGATGCGTCATCGGTCCTGCTTAGGGACAAGCCGCGCGCATGTTAAGACCGCGCAGCGCAGCCGGTCTCAGCCCTGACCGACGATCCGGCGGATCTCGTCCCGCACGAGGCGTTCGACCAGCGGCGGCAGATGCTCGTCGAGCCAGCGCGCCAGCATGGGCCGCAGCAGCGCCTGCACCATGGACTCCATGTCGCCGCCATCGCCGGCGCGTTCGCGCGCAAGGGTGCTGAGGAGCTGCAGGGCCGCGAAGTTGTCGCGCAGGGCCGTGCGCGCCGCGCCGCTCATCAGCGGCTTGTCCTCTTCCTCGCCGGATCCGGTTCGCGCAGGGGATCCGGCATCGTCCTCAGCCGCGGTCGCTCCGGCAGCCTCGGCCGCCGGCCAGTCCTCCGCAGGTGCCAGGTCTTCTTCGTCCAGCATCGCTGCCGCCTCGCTATCCTGCGGCGCCCAATCCGGGACGGTCACGATCTCGTCTTCCTCGAGGTCGAGAACTTCTGCCGCTTCGTCCGCGCTGGCCGGCTCCACCTCCACCGCGGCCGGAGAGCGGTCCGGGTGCCAGTCCGCGCCGCCGACAGGGTCGCCGCGCCGCCGTTCAAGAGCGCGGTTCTCGCGGGCGATCACCCGCTTGATGCTGTCCAGAATGACTTCCACCGACGGCTCACCCGGCTGATGCATGCTGCTGCCCCTGTGCTGGCTCCCTGCGGCCGGGGACTATAGGCCAGCGGGACGCAGATCGCCAATCTCGCGCACACTCTGCGTGCCGTCGTCGAGCGGCGCAATGGGACGGGCCGCCGCATCGGCTGCGGGAACGTCGATCGTGCGGGTGGCGCCGGTCACCGGATCGGGCTCGCGGCTCCAGTCGAACCACCGGCCCCGCACCCGCTCGTAGTTCTCGGCCGGGTCGTAGAGCGGTCCCGCTTCGGCAAGCCCCAAGTCGCGCGCCTCGGCCCGGCCCATGGCGGCCAGCAGGGAGAAGCCGGCAACATAAGCGTTGCGCTGTGCCTGCACGAGCTGGACCCGGGCATTGAGCAGCTCGCGCTCCGCGTCGAGGATGTCGAGGATGGTGCGGTTGCCGACCGTGTTTTCCGCCCGCACACCTTCGAGACTGAGTGCCGCGGCGCTGACCGCCGCTTCGGACGAGCGGATGATCCCGAGCGCGGCGGTGTAGCTGGCAAAGGCGGAGCGGGCCTGCGCGATGACGTTGCGCTCGGCTTCCACGATCTGTTCGAGCGCGACCGAGGCGCGCGCCTGCGCCTGCCGCTCCTGCGCGGCGGGACGTCCGCCCTGGAACAGCGGGAGCGACAGGTTCACCCCGGCCTGCAGACCGTCCGATGCCTGAGGCACGGCCACGCCGCCCGCGCCGCCCAGCGTGCCGAGGAAGTTCTGGTAGGTGTAGCCCGTCACCAGCGACACCTGCGGCAGCCGCGCGGCGCCGGCGACACGGATGTCGAGCGCCGACGCTTCGGCCCGGTCGCGCGCCGCGACGAGGTCGGGATTGGCGTCGAGCGCCGCGGCCACGGCCTCCGCCGCGGTCGCGGGCAGGCCGCCAAGAGGAGGCGGCGGTTGCAGGTCGACGGGCGCCGCGCCGACGAGCGCGATGTAGTTTTCCCGCGAGGCGATGAGATTGGCCTGTGCGGACTGAAGTTCTCCGCGCGCGAGGGCGAGCCGTGCTTCCGATTGTGCCACGTCGGTGCGGGTGAGGATGCCGATCGTGAAGCGGTCGCGGGTCGCCTGCAGGTTGATGTCCAGCACCTGCACCTGATTCTGCGCCAGCCCGACCACCGCCTCGTCGCGCAGGACGTTCATGTAGGCCGCAACCACCTGGGTGAACAAGGCGCTCTCGGCGCCGCGCAGATCGGCCCGGCCGGCTTCCACCCGCTGTTCGGCGGCGCGCACCGCGTTGCGCACGGCGCCGCCGCGGTAGAGCGGGACGGCAAGGCTGATGCCGGCGTTCAGCGCCCGTTCCGGCGCAAGGAAGCTTGCCTGATCCTGCACCAGGAATTCGGTGAAACGGCCGTTCGCGTCCACCGAGGGCAGACCGGCCGCCCGCTGGATCGGCACGGTTTCGTCGGTGGCGCGCTGCTGCGACCGGGCGGCGAGGAGGCTCGGATTGGAGCGGTAGGCCTGCGCCAGCGCCTCGCGCAGCGTCTGCGCCTCGGCGACGGCTGCCGGGACGAGGCCCGCTGCGACCAGCCCGGACAGCAGCAGGACTCGGCACAGGCGGGCGCGCATCAGAAGCGCCACACGCGAGGCTGATCGAATTCGGGGATGCGCGGAATGCCGAGTTCCAGCACCGGCTGCGCCGCCAGCCGGCCATCGACGACGCGGCCGACGCACAGCCTCTGCACCTGGCCCTGCACCAGCCCGGTCACCACCCGCCCGGCGGGAGTCAATGCGGCGAGGAGAGGCGCAGGCACCTGCTCGGCAGCGCCGTCGATCAGCAGGAGCGAATATCCACCCTCCGGCACCTCGCCCGCGGCTGCGGCCGACGGGGCGATGGCCGTCACGGAATTGACCAGCGGCGCCACCAAGGCCTCGAGGTAGCCGGGAGCCGGCGACACGACCAGCACGCGGTCCTGCGGGTCCAGGCGTGCCTCCTGCAACATCAGCCCATGGAACAGCGGTGGCGGAAGCTGATGCGCGTCGTCGAGCGGCAACGACCGGTCGATGTACGCGGCGGCGCGCTGCGCGGCAGGCACGAAGGCCTCGCGCGGGACGGTGTTCATCCGCTCCAGCACCAACGGACCCGTCACCCCGCTGGTGCGCAGCTGGCTGTTGATCATGGCCGTTCTCGCCAGCGCGAAGTCCGGGGCGTGTTCAGTGGAACTCTGCATGGGCCTCGTAGGGTCGCTCGACCTCTGGTGTCTTATCTTCGCAATACAGCTTGCCAGGCCGGTGTCAAGCGGAGAGCAGGGCGCTGTCGCCGGCGCGGCCCGATGCGCCGCATCTGCAATAGGGCTGCGGCGCGCATGTGCCAAGGGGCGGCATTCGCGCTTGGATGCGCGCCGCCGATGGGCGATGATGACCCGGTGGCGGTGCTGTTCATCTTCCTGCTCGGGATCGGCAACTTCGCGCTGCACCGCGCCGTTCTCGACAGCGGGCACCCGCTGGTGCTCCAGATCACCCGGGGACGGGGGTTTCGCGGCGGCGGCGTGCTGCTGGCGGTCGAGTTCCTGCTGCTGACGGCGGCGATGTTGCTGGCCGCCGGAGCGTGGCCGGAAGTGGCGTTCGCCTACGCGATCTACAGCACGCTGAACCTCGTCACCGCGTGGCTGATCGTCTCAAGGCGGGTGTGACGCACAAGCGGCGGGGAACAACCTGCCCCCCGCAGCGGTAACACCCGTCATGGCAGCAGCGCACCGCAGAGTCTGGCTCGTGACCAACAGCCGCAGCGGCAGCAACGCGGCCGATTCGCAGGAACGGCTGCTGCAATCCTTCGCCGCGGCGGGGGTGGAGACGGTGCGGGTCAGCAGCTTTCCCGACGATGCCGCGCCCGCAGCGGAGACGCTCGCGGAGACCGGAAACCCGGTTCTGGCAATCTACACCGGCGATGGCTCCGTCAATTCAATGGTGGGCGCGCTTGACGGGTGGGAGGGGCAGGTGCTGGTTCTGCCCGGCGGGACCAAGAACCTGCTGGCGCAGCGCCTGCATGGCGAAGCCGATGCCGGCGAGATCATTGCCCGCTTCGGCCGGGGCGCCATGCGCCCGGTCCCGCTGAAGGTCATCGCCACCGACGCCGGCATCGCGCTCGTCGACCTGCTCGCCGGACCCGGCGCCAGCTGGCAGGCGGTCCGTGAAGCGATGCGCGAAAGGGATCTGGCCGCGATTGCCGGTTCGGCGAGCGAGGCCATCGGCGTCACGACCGCGGGACCGGGCGTGCGCTGCCTGGAGCCGCCGCTCGGCGCCGAGGAGGGGTATCCTCTGCTCAAGTTGATGCCGACGCACCGCGGGATCCAGATCGACGCCTACCATGCGGAAGGGCTCGGCGACTACCTCGCCCAAGGCTGGGCGCTGCTGCGACGCGAGTTCCGCTCCGGTCCGCACGACCGGCTCGGGCTGGTCGACGAGGTGTCGCTCGCCAAGGCGGATTGCACGCCGATCGACGTCCTCCTCGACGGCGAGGCGCATCAGGTTGCGGACCGTTCCGCTTTCACGCTGGTGGAACACCCCACCCTGTTTCTGGCGAGTGACCATGGCTACTGACGGAACGCTGCTCTTCCACATTTCCGACATTCACTGGGGTTTGGAGGACCGCCGGGCGCTGGCATGGGCGCGCGCCGAGATGGAGCGGCTGCGCCCGGCCGCCGTCGTGATCACCGGCGACCTCACCATGCGCGCCCGCCACCGCGAGTTCCGCGCCGCGACCGCCTGGATCGATGCGCTCGATCTGCCGGTCACGGTGGAGGTGGGCAACCACGATCTTCCGTACTTCAACCCGGTGGAGCGATTCGTCGATCCCTACCGCCGGTTCCAGCGGGTGCGGAGCACGGTGGAGCGGGTGATCGAACTGCCGAACCTCGCGATCGTGCCGCTCAAGACCGTGCGCCGCTGGCAGCCGCGCTGGCCGTGGTCGGAAGGCTGGATCACGCCGCGGGCGCTGGCGCAGTGCCTTGCCCGCATCGACGCCTTGCCTGCCGGAACACGGACGCTGGTCGCGGCGCATCATCCGCTGGTCGAACGGGACCGCGAAGGCCGGCTGCTGACGCATGGCGGCACCGCCGCGCTGGAGGCGCTGGCCTCGCGCGGGGTGGTGGGTGTGCTGAGCGGTCATGTCCACGACCCCTTCGACCTTGAGGAGCAGACGGGAAGCGGGTCTGTCCGCATGATCGGTGCCGGCACCCTGTCGCAGAGGCTCCGCTCGACGCCGCCGTCGTTCAACGAGCTGCACTGGGACGGCGCGCGGCTTCATGTCCGGGTCCGAACGCTCGACGCGGTCCCCACCGCCGACATGCAGATCGACGACGTTCCCAAGGATGCGCTCCCGCCGCGCCAGCCCGGCGAACCGGTGGCGCCGGTGGGCGCGGTTCCGGCGGTCGACCCGCCTGTGCACTGACGACGCCCTTTGCGCTGCAACAGGAAAGGGCGGCCGGTTGCCCGGGCCGCCCCTGTCCGAACACCGCTGCGGCGGCCGTCCGCCGTGTGCGGTCTTAGCGCTTGGAGAACTGGAACGAGCGACGCGCCTTGGCCCGGCCGTACTTCTTGCGTTCCACCACGCGCGGGTCGCGGGTCAGGAAGCCGGCCGCCTTGACCGTCGAACGCAGCGCCGGCTCGAACTTGGCCAGCGCCTGGCTGATGCCGTGCTTCACCGCACCGGCCTGCCCCGACAGGCCACCGCCGCTCACGGTGCAGATCACGTCGTACTGGCCTTCCCGCTCGGTGATGGCGAAAGGCTGGTTGATGACGAGGCGCAGCGTCGGACGGGCGAAGTACTCCGCCTGGTCCTTGCCGTTGATGGTGAAGGTGCCCTTGCCCGGCTTGATCCACACGCGCGCCGTCGCGTCCTTGCGGCGGCCGGTGGCGTAGGCGCGACCCTGCGCGTCGAGCTGCTGCTCCCGCAGGGGAGTGTCGCTGCCGCGCGCGGTCGGCGTGTCGCCGGAGAACTGCGCGTCGGGCGCATCGCCCGCGATGGTCTTGAGGTCCGCCAGATTGGACACGGTTGTTGCCTGGTCAGCCATCATGCGCTCGCCTTGTTCTTGCGGTTCATTGCGGCAACGTCGAGCGTCACCGGGTTCTGCCCGCCATGCGGGTGCTCGGTTCCGGCATACAGGTGCAGGGCCTTCATCTGACGCCGGCCGAGCGGTCCGCGCGGCACCATGCGCTCGACCGCCTTCTCCAGAACGCGCTCGGGGAAGCGGCCTTCCAGCACCTTGGCCGGCGAGGTCTCCTTGATCCCGCCGATGTGCCCGGTGTGGCGGTAGTAGCGCTTGTCCTGCAGCTTGTTGCCGGTGAAGCGCACCTTGTCGGCGTTGATGACGACGACATGGTCACCGCAGTCCACATGGGGTGTGTAGCTCGGCTTGTGCTTGCCGCGCAGGATGTTGGCGACGATGCTGGCCAGCCGGCCCACGACCAACCCCTCCGCATCGATGAGATGCCATTGTTTCTCGACCTCGGCCGGCTTGATCGACCGCGTGGTCTTGTGCAGCGCCTTCATGGCTGAATGTTCCCGTGCTCTTGTGCTCCGCCCGGACCGGACACAAGGCCGCCCGTCGAAACAAGTGACTCGCGCGCGGCGCGCGCCCGCCGGGCGCCCCGCAACGGGCGCTCATGTGTTCGGCGAGAGCGCAAAAGTCAAGGAAAACCGCCCCTCCTGGAAACGGTAAAATGATACCCTAGAGGACGGCCGCTCAGAACGACAGCTCCACGCCGATCACCGGCGCGTGGCCGATGGTGTCCGGTTTACCGGGGGCGATGTCCTGCTGCCGCAGGTAGGTGGCGCTGAGCGCGAGGCGGTCGTTCACCTCGTAGCCGACGCCGATCTGGGTCCGCAGCCCGGTCAGGCCCGTGTCGCTGCTGGCGCTGGTTCCGCGCAGGGTGAAGAACAGCTCGGCGTTGGAATCGAAACTCCACCGCCCGTCCGCATCCAGCGGCACCGAGACACCTAGGCGCGGTCGCAGCCTCAGCGCGAGGCGGTCGGCGTCCTCGATGAAACGCTGCTCGAAGCGCAGGCGGGTCCGCAGCACGCCGTGCCGTCCGCTCAGTTGCTGGATGAGGCGCGTCTCGTCGCGTCCGCCGTCGTTGATCCTCTTTTCAAACGCGCCGCTGAGGGTGAAGGCGTCGCTGATACCCTGATGGATCCACAGGCGGGCGAAATAGGTGTCGACGCGCCCGCGGCGCGAATCGCGAAACCGCTGCGCCGTCTCGACCTCGAGGTCAGTGTTGCTGTCCAGCTCCCAGCTTGCCGACGGGTTCAGCCAGAATTCGAAGTCGCTGTCCCCGGCCGTGAGCGGCGCGGCGGTGCAGGCGAGGGCGGCGATGGCGGTGTTCAGAAGAAGACGCATGCGCAGGCTCCCTGACGCCAGCGGACGGATAGCTCAAGGCCCTTTCGCGAGGGCCGGAGCGGATGCGGGCGGCAGCGTCACGCCCCCGCTCCCGCGCGCATGCTCCGGGCGGCAGCCGCCTTCGACCGCCACCCGGACCCATCGCCCGTTCCGCGCCCTCAGTTCGGGCGGTAGGGGAGCGACGAATGGTGCAGCATGATCCGCAGCCGTCCGTCCGGCCCGCGCACGAAGCCCCACGTCTTGTCGACCGTGGTCTGTTCGCCACGCGCGTTCGTCAGTGTCACGTTGCCCATCGAGATGGCGGTGTTGCCGGTGATGACGATGCCGGCATTCTCCACGGCGTATTGCCGCCAGCTGCCAAGGGCAAAGCCGGTGTCGCCGGCAAACCGGCTGTTGCCGCCAACGAAATAGGCGAGCGCCCCTTCGCGGTCGGTGCGGAAGGTCTGCGGCGCCACGGTCAGCGTCGGCTTGAACAGCACCTTGCCCATGTCATAGGCATAGGCGCTGTCGATGACCTGCTCGGCGAGTCGCCGAGCGGCCGCGTGCCCTTCGCGGTCATGCGTGGTGGAGATGGCGACCAGCGCGTCGCCCCACGCCTTCTGCGCCGCCTCGACCTCGGCGACAGTGATGGGTGCGTAGAGGGCGATGACCTCGGCGCGGTCCGTCTCGACCGTGGTCGGACGCGGCTGCATCTGCGCCGTGGCGGGGAACGCGGCAAGCGCGGCGAGGGACAGCGCGGAAACAGCGGCAAGCGGTCTGGCAAGCATCATCGAAGAACCCCTTGAACGGCCGCCGGGCGCAATCCCTGGCAGCCTTGCGATGGACGCACCTCAGCTAGAAACGGCCCGATCTGCGCGCATCAGCCGGTTGGACGGCGGGTCGGCCTAGGCCGCCCGGCCTATGCACGCTTTGCCCGGGGCGATAAAACCGCGCCCATGCAGTCCACGCCCGCACCCGTGCCGCTGCCGCTCGACAATGTGGCCGAGCTTCGCGCGCTCTACCGTGCCGCCGAGGCCCGCGCGGCACGCTTGCGCCTGCTGACGGAAGCCGGACGCGAGCTGGCCGGTGTCACGAGCGACACCGCGAAACCCGTTCTGGAACGCTGTGCGCAGCGGCTGGCGCTCTTCGTCGGCGTCTCGAAGGCGCGTCTCCACCTCGACCCCTCAGCCAGCGGGCTGGCCGTTGCCGCGCCCGGCCGTTCCGATGCCGTGCTAGCGCGGCTGGAACTGCGGGGCGTGGGTAGGCTGGCGGACATCGCCGATGCCGAAGACCGTGCCGCGGCGGCCCTGCTGCTCGAGCTGATGGGCACCACGCTCGACCGGATCAGGCGGGATGACGAGCGTTCGGCCCTTCTCGATGCGCTCCGCGAACGCGAGGGACGGCTGGAGAGCCTGGTGGGACAAGTGCTGGCCGCGCAGGAGGAAGAGCGGCGGCGCGTGGCGCGTGACCTGCACGACGGAGTTGCGCAGACCGCCACCGCGCTGTTCCGCATGCTCGACGCCGCGGATCAGCGTGTCGGGGGCGGGAAGGACAAGGCAAGCCCGGCCCAGATCGCCCGGAGCCTGGTGCGCGAACTGCGCCGGGTCATTGCCGGCCTGCGACCGACGCTGCTCGACGACCTCGGACTCGAGGCGGCGGTGCAGGCGCTGGCCGAGCAGCTTCAGGAGGACGGCTACACGGTCGCTATGACGGTCGAACCGCTGCGCTGCGCTTTGACGGGTGCGGCGGAAACGGCGCTGTTCCGCGTGGCCCAGGAAGCGATCACCAACATCCGCAAGCATGCCGGCCGGGCGGCGGTTGCGGTGGTGCTGCGCCGGGACGACACAGGGGTCGTGCTGCGGGTGACGGATGACGGGGCCGGGGCCGGCGATGAGCCGATGCCGGACCCGGCGCGCGGTCACGCCGGCGGGGCGCGCCTCGGCATCGACGGGATGAAGGAGCGCATGGCCATGATCGGCGGCTCGCTCGACTGGTGCGGGCCGCCGGGCAAGGGGGTGAGCGTCACCGCGCGCCTGCCGGTGTCATGACCGGCCAGCCCCCGATCCGGGTGCTGATCACCGACGACCATCAGCTGGCCCGCGAGGGGTTGGCCGCAGTTCTCAGCGACAGCTGCATCGCGGTGGTCGGGCTGGCGGCCACCGGCGAGGAGGCGGTGGCGATGACGCGGACGCTCGTGCCGGACGTCGTGCTGATGGACATCCGCCTCGGGGAGGGCATGGACGGCCTTGAAGCCACCCGGCAGATCGCCGAGCTGGACGTGCCGAGCCGGGTGCTGATGCTGACGCTGCACGATCTGCCCGCCTATGTCCGCGAGGCGCTGGCCGCGGGGGCGGCAGGCTATGTGCTGAAGGACACCGGGCTCGACGAGCTGCGCGCGGCCATCCGGCAGGTGGCCGAGGGGCGCCTCGCCGTGCCGCTCGGGCTGGTGGGCGCCGCCATGCGTGCACCGCCTGCGGCGGCGGCGGTGCGTGCTCCCGCGGACATGCTGACGCCGCGCGAGCTGGACGTCACCGGCCTGATCGCCAGGGGCATGACGAACAAGCAGATCGCCCGCAGCCTCGGGATCAGCCCGGCAACCGTCAAGGCCCATGTCGAGCGGATCATCGCCAAGCTGGGTGCGGCCGACCGGACCGAGGCGGCCGTGCTGGCAGCGCGTCACGCACCCGGCGGCTGAAGGCGCCGTCCGCCGCCATGCCTGCACCCTTTCGCCTCCCCACCCGGTTGTGGACGGACCGGCCGCTGACCTTCAAAGGGGTGGTGGTCGTGGCCGTGCCGCTGCTGGTGCTGCTGGCGGCGCTTGTTTCCCTCTACGGCGCCAGCACCGCGGAGGTGCAGGCCGAGGACGATGTCCGCCGGGCCTTTGCCATCCAGCGCGACACCCATCGGGTCCACGCCCTGCTCGCCGAAGCGGCGGCGGGTGTGCGCGGCTATGCCCTGACCCGCGAAGAGCAGTTTCTCGACCGGTACCGGCAGGCAGAGGCGGAGCTTCCGGCCACCATGGCGCGGCTCGACGGCGCGATCCGTGATCCGCAGGTGCGCGCCCGTTTCGAGCGCCTGCGCGGTCTCACCGCCCGCAAGCAGGAGGGGCTGCGCCAGATTGCGGCCCTCGCGGAGAGATCGCCGGACACCGCGGAGCTGCGGCGCGCGCTGCGGGCGAACACGCAGGTGCTCGACGCCATGCGGGCGGAGATCGACGCTCTCCAGCAGCGCGAAAGCGTGCTTCTCGCCGAGCGCACCGCGAGGGTGGAGGACGTGCGCGGACGGTTTCTGGTCGTCACCGCCATCAGCGCGGTGCTGGGCCTCCTGGGCAGCCTGGCCGCGGTGTACCTGTTCTCCACCGGCATCGTGCGGCGCGTGAGGGTGCTGGAGCACAACGCGACCCGCCTCGCGCGGGGCGAGGCGCTTGGCGAACAGCCGGCCGAGTCGGACGAGATCGGCCGGCTTGCCCAGCGCCTTGCCCGGGCGAGCGCCCTGCTGCGCGCCCGCGAGCACGCCCTGCGCGAGAGCGAGGAGCGGTTTCGCCTGGTGGTCGACCAGGTCCGCGACTACGGCATCTTCGCCCTTGACGCCGACGGTCTGGTGGTCAGCTGGAACCAGGGTGCCGAACGCATCAAGGGCTGGCGCGCAGGAGAGATCCTCGGCCAGCATTTCAGCCGGTTCTATCCGCCCGAAACCCGTGCGCACCGCCCGGCGGAAATGCTGGCGCAGGCAAGGCGGCACGGCACCGCCGAGGACGAGGGCTGGCGCGTGCGCCGTGACGGGTCGCGATTCTGGGCCAACGTGGTGATCACCGCCCTGCGCGACGAGCACGGCGCCCTGCGCGGCTTCGCCAAGGTCACCCGCGACATCAGCGAGCGGCACCGGGCCGAGGAGACGCTGAGGCTGGCGCGGGAGGAGGCGGTGGCGGCCAGCGACGCCAAGAGCGTCTTTCTCTCCCGCACCAGCCACGAGCTGCGCACGCCCCTCAGCGCCATCCTCGGTTTTGGTCAGCTGCTCGAACTGGACGCGGACGACCTGCCCGAGCGCCACCGTGCGGCCGTCACCCACATCATGGCCGCCGCCCGCCATCTTCTCGCGCTGATCGACGATCTGCTCGACATTTCCGCGATCGAGGCCGGCGGCGCCGAACTGCGCGCCGAAGCACTCGACCTCGAGGCCGTGTGCCGTCAGGCTGCCAGTCTCGCCGCGCCCATCGTGGCGGGGGCCGGACTGCGGCTGACGGTCGACCCGCCTCGACGACCCCTGCGGGTGGTGGCCGACCGGCGCCGGGTGGTGCAGGTGATCCTCAACCTGCTCGCCAACGCGGCCAAGTATCACGGCAACGGCACCACCGTCACGCTGACGGCGCGGCAGGAAGGCGCAAGCGCCTGCATCATTGTGGAGGATGACGGGGTCGGCATCGACCCCGCCCATGCGCCGCGGCTGTTCACCGCGTTCGACCGGCTGGGCCAGGAGCGGCGCTCGAATGTCGAGGGCACGGGCTTGGGCCTTGCCCTGTCGCGCAGCATGGTGCAGTCGATGGGCGGCGCCATGGCGCACGAGCGTCCCGACCGCGGGGCGCGGTTCTGGTTCACCCTGCCGCTCGCCCCGCCCGACATCCCGGCTCCGCGGCGATCCGAGGAGACGGAGGTGTGACAGGGTGATGGATCTGGTCAGCGGCGCCGACATCCTGGCGCGGCGCATCCTCGTCATCGACGACGAAGAGGCCAACGTGCTGCTGCTGCGCAGCGTGCTGGAGCGGGAGGGTTATCGCGACATCCATGCGCTGACCGACCCGCGCCGGGCGCTCGACACCTTTGTCGACCTGAAGCCGGACCTCGTGCTGCTCGATCTCATGATGCCGGAGGTCGACGGATTCCAGCTGCTGGAGGCCTTCGCCCGCCACAGCCGCGCCGATGACTTCCGTCCCGTGCTGGTGCTGACTGCCGACACCGCCGTCGAAGCGCGGCGGCGCGCCTTGTCGCTGGGCGCCAAGGATTTTGTCACCAAGCCCTTTGACGTCGTCGAAGTGGCGCTGCGGATCGCCAACCTGCTGGAAACGCGCATCCTTTACGAACGTCTGCGGCAGCGCCGCTGCGCCGACGGTTAGGCCGCGCCGGCGCTCGGCACGGGCGGGGGTGGACTTCCCGCCCCTGGTTCGTCACAGTTTCGGGCAACGCACGGAACGGGCGATCAAAGGAGCACCGGAGCAATGCCACCGGACCCCATCACCTACTGCGGCATCGCGCCGACACCGCTGCTGCTGGCGACGCGCTGGAACTTCGATCCGCCGCTGCTGGTGGGGCTGGCGCTGCTCCTGGGCGGGATCGCGCTGGGCAAGGGAGACCGTCGCGCCCTTGTGGCGGGCTGGGTCGTGCTGGCGATCATCTTCGTGTCGCCGCTGTGCGCCCTGACGGTGGCGCTGTTCTCCGCCCGCGTGGTCCACCACCTCCTGCTGGTGGCGGTCGCCATGCCGTTGCTGGCATGGGGCTGGCGCGGTGTGCCGGGCGGGCGCGTGCCGGTCGGAATCGCCGCGGTCGCGCATGTGGCGGTGTTCTGGTTCTGGCACGCGCCGCCACCCTATGCGGCGGCGCTGGCCGATCCGGCGGTGTACTGGGCGATGCAGGCGAGCCTTGCGGCCACGGCGCTGCTGTTCTGGCGCGCGGTGTTCGATGCGCAGGCGCAGCCTCTGGCCACCACGCTGGCGCTGGTGGGGACGGTGGCCCAGATGGGCCTTCTCGGCGCCATCCTCGCCTTTGCGCCCGAACCGCTTTACGCGCCGCACCTTGCCACCACCGCGCCCTGGGGCCTCGGGCCGGTTACGGATCAGCAGCTTGGCGGGCTGATCATGTGGGTTGCGGGGGCCATCCCCTATGGTGCGGCGCTGGCCCTGCTGCTGCGGGGCTGGGCGCGCGGCTGGCGGCTGGCCGCGTGATCGCGATCCTCAAGGCCCTCCACATCGCCGCACTGGTGATCTGGAGCGCGGGGCTGATCGCGCTGCCCACCCTGCTGGTGCAGCACGCTCATGTGCGCACGCAGGAGGAGTTCGGCGCCCTGCGGTATTTCGTGCGCCGCATCTATGTGCGCGCAGTCACGCCGGCCGCGATCGTCGCGGTCGTGGCGGGCACGGCGCTGATCTTCGCCCGCGACGTGTTCACCGGCTGGATGTATCTGAAGCTGGCGGTGGTGGCGCTGATGGTGGCGCTGCACGCGTTTCAGGGGCACCTGCTGCTCGAATACGCCGATCACCGTCCGGCGATGGGCTGGCTCGGGGCGGGCGCGCTGATGACGGCGGCCGTGACCGTGATCGCCCTGATCCTCGCCCTCGTGCTGGCCAAGCCGCCGCTCGACGGCGGCGCGCTGCCGGACTGGCTGCTCGAACCGCGCGGTCAGCCCTTCCCCGGATCGGCGGAGACACCGATCTGATGGTCGAACACCAGCTTGCCTCCGTGCCACCCGGCAAATCCGGTCATGACCGCGCCGAGGAGCGACATCAGGATGCCGTAGGGCAGCACCGCCGCTTCGTGATCGGCGATCCGCAGACCCCAGTTGGCGCCCATGATCGACAGCAGGGTCACGGCCGCGATGAAATGCGTCCACACCGCGATCCGCCGCCGGATGCCGGGGCCGAACACCAGCTCGCCGGTGCCGGTGATGCCGGCCGCGACGCCCAGCCAGAAGCCAAACCCGCTCGAGTAGAGCGCCGCGCGGGTCCAGAACGGATCGCCCGTCCACCAGTAGAACACGTCCGCGCCCAGCGTGGCGAACGCAAGCGCGATGGGGAAGGCCACCGACATCGCGTGGAGCGGGTGTCCGGCCACCGCGACGAACGAGTCGGTCATGTAGTAGTGATCGCTGTCGTGGAACGGGTCGCGCAGCTGGTGCGGCTTGCGGGCCATGGTCGTCTCCGGACTGGTGTGCGGCGGGGACCAGCGTACAGAAGGGCGGGCGCGCACGCCACCCTTGCCGCCGCGGCGATGCTGGGCGGGTGCGCCGCGCCGCTGTCGACGCTTGAGCCGGGCGGGCCTTCGGCGCGCGCCATCGCCGTGCTGTGGTGGGTGATGCTCGCCGGCGCGGCCGCCATCACGGCGCTGGTCGCCGTGTTGCTGGCGCTGGCATGGCGCCGCCGGCACGCCGCCTCCACCGTCAACGCGGCGCGCTGGATCGTCGGCGGCGGGCTGCTGTTCCCCTTGGGCGTACTTGGCGTGCTGACGGCGGCGGCGCTGATCGTGGGCGAACGCCTGCTGCCTCATCCCGCGCCCGAGGTGGTGACGGTGGAGGCGCGGGCGCATCAGTTCTGGTGGCGGTTCACCCATCCCGATCTCGGCGCGGGACGGGCGGTGACGGCGACGGAGCTGCACATTCCTGCCGGGCGGGACGTGGACGTGCGGATCACCAGCGCCGACGTGATCCACAGCTTCTGGGTGCCCCAACTCGCCGGCAAGCTCGACGCCGTGCCCGGTTTCGAGAACGTGCTGCGGATCAGGGCGGCGGCGCCCGGACGGTACCAGGGCCGCTGCGCCGAATTCTGCGGCGTCGGCCACGCGGCCAATGTCTTCACCGTGGTCGCCCACCCGCCCGAGGAGTACGCGGCGACGTTGGCGCGGCTGCGGAGCGAGGCCGCGCCGTGGCCGGCGAACTGCGCCGCCTGTCACGCCGACGGCACCGGCGCACCGGGCCTTGCGGGCGTGTCCGCGCGCGCCTGGCCCCCCGGCCACCCGCTGCACGCGCTGTCCGGCGAGGCGCTGCGCGCGTGGGTGCGGCTCCATGCCGGCCCGCTGACGGAGGCGGAGACGGAGCAGGCCGCGGCGCTGCTGGAGGGCGGGCGATGAGCGGCGGACGGGTGACGGCGCTAGGACTGCACAAGCAGCTCGACCCGCTGTTCAGAACCCCGTCCGGCTGGGGCCGGCTGGCGGCGACCAACCACACCGACATCGGCAAGCGGTTTCTGGTCACTTCCTTCGTGTTCTTCCTGATCGGCGGCGTTCTCGCCATGCTGATCCGGGCGCAGCTCGCCACCCCGCACAGCGGCTTTGCCGGTCCGGCCGCCTACAACCAGTTCTTCACCATGCACGGAACGGTGATGATGTTCCTGTTCGCCATTCCGGCGCTGGAAGGGCTGGCCATCTACATGATGCCCAAGATGCTGGGCGCGCGCGACATGGCGTTTCCGCGGCTCGGCGCCTACGCCTACTGGTGCTACCTGTCGGGCGGATCGATCCTCATCGTCGCCATGCTGCTCGGCCTTGCGCCCGACACCGGCTGGTTCATGTACACCCCGCTCTCGTCGCAGCCCTATTCGCCCGGCATCAACGCCGACGTCTGGCTGATCGGCGTCACCTTCGTCGAGGTCTCCTCGATCGCCGGGGCGGTGGAGATCGCCGTGTCGATCCTGAAGCTGCGCGCGCCCGGCATGAGCCTGTCGCGCATGCCGCTCCTTGCGTGGTATCTGCTCGTGGCGGTGTTCATGATCCTGATCGGCTTTCCGCCGCTGGTTCTGGGGTCGGTGATGCTCGAGATCGAGCGGGCGTTCGGATGGGCGTTCTTCGATCCGGCGCGGGGTGGCGACAGCATCCTGTGGCAGCATCTGTTCTGGCTGTTCGGCCATCCGGAAGTCTACATCATCTTCCTTCCCGCGGCCGGGATCCTTTCCACGCTGATCCCGGTGCTGTGCCGCACCACCATCGTCGGGTACGGCTGGGTGGTCGCGGCGGCCATCAGCCTCGGCTTCCTGAGCTTCGGGCTGTGGGTCCATCACATGTTCACGACCGGCATCCCGCACATGGGGCTGGCCTTCTTCTCCGCCGCGAGCACGCTGGTGGCGGTGCCCACCGCGATCCAGATCTTCGCCTGGCTGGCGACCATGGTGCAGGGCCGCCCGCAGCTCAGGCTGCCCATGCTCTACATCCTCGGCTTCTTCGCCATCTTCGTGCTGGGCGGCCTTTCCGGAGTGATGGTGGCCGTGGTGCCGTTCAACTGGCAGGTGCACGACACCCACTTCATCGTCGCCCATCTCCATTACGTGTTGGTCGGCGGTTTCGTGTTTCCGCTGCTGGCCGGGCTGTACTACTGGCTGCCGCTGGTCAGCGGACGGCGGCGTCTGTTCCGGCTGGGCGAGGTTGCCTTCTGGCTCAACTTCATCGGCTTCAACCTGACGTTCTTCCAGATGCATCTGACGGGACTGCTCGGCATGCCGCGCCGGGTCTACACCTACCCGGCCGAGATGGGGTGGACCGGGCTCAACCTCGTCTCCTCCATCGGCGGCTTCCTGTCGGCCATCGGCTTCGCGCTGGTGCTGGTCGATGTCGTGCTGCAGTTCCTGTCGGGCGAGAAAGCGCGCCGCAATCCGTGGAACGCGGGCACGCTGGAATGGGCCGGGCCCAAGCCGCCGCCATCCTACAACTTCGCCAGCCTGCCGCTCGTCACCGGACGCGACCCGCTGCAGGCCGATCCCGATCTCGCCGTCCGGCTGGCGCGGGGCGAGGGCGCGCTCGGGCGCCGGCGCGGCGAGCGGCGGGAAACCATCGGCGTCGACATGGTCAGCGGCGCGGCCGAACAGGTCGTGCTGCTGCCCGGACCGACGTTCCTGCCGCTCTTCGCGGCGCTGCCGACAGGGGCGTTCTTCCTCGGCATCCTGCTCAAGCAGTATCTGCTGAGCCTTGCGGGGGTCGCGGTGGCGCTGGTGCTGTTCCTCGTCTGGGCATGGAACAACGGCCAGCGGCAGGACGAGGGCGCGCAGGACGCGGGCGCCGGACTCGTGCTGCCGCCCCATCCCGAAGTGCGGGAGGCGCCGGGTCACTGGGGCAGCCTGTTCACGCTGACCGCCGACGCCTCGCTGTTCGGATCCCTGCTGTTCGGTTACGCCTATCTGTGGACCATCGCACCCGGCTGGCCGCCGCCGGCCCTGCTGGAGCCGAACAGCGCCAACCTGGCGCTCGGCCTCCTCGGCGTGATCGGCGGCTGGGCAGCCATGCGCCGGGCGACGCTGGCGATGTCCGCGGGCCGGACAGCTTCGGTCAGCGGCACCCTGCTCGCGGCGGCGGCCGGGCAGATTTTCGGTGGCGTCATGCTGGCGCTGGTGCCGCTGTGGCTCGCTCCTCCGCCCTCGGGACACGCCTACGCCTCGGTGACGGCGCTGCTGGCAGCCTATGGCGCGTTCCACTGCGCCGTCGCGGCGATCATGGCGCTGTTCTGCTGGGCTCGGGTGAAGCGCGGCTTCGTCTCGCCGGCGCGAACGCTGGATCTGCGGGTGACGCTGCACTGGCAGGCGTGGGCCGCCTTTGCCGGCTCGCTGGCGCTCCTCGTCATCCATGGTGCGCCATGGGTCGCGGGACCGTGAGCGCGCCGGCCGCCACCGCCCGGGCGCTGCTGGCCAGCACGACAGGCTGGATCGTCTGGGCGGTCGCGTTCTCCGTGCTCTACGGCGTCCAGGGGCTGTCCTGCGCCTACCGCTGGAACACCATCGGCGTGGCAGGAACCTCGCTCGCGCAGGTGCTGCTCTGCGCCATCTGGCTGGCGTTCATCGCCGTTCTGGGGTGGCTGTGCTGGCGCCTCGGCGGCGCCGCGCTGGTCCCCGGCATGACCCGCCTGCTGCGCTTCGTCGCGCTCGTCAGCGCCATCGGCGGCCTTGTTGCAACCGTCTGGACCGGGATCCCGGTCGTGTTCACCAGCGTGTGCCTGTGAACTGCGCTCCCTTCCACCTCCTGTCCGAGGCTGACCCGCGAGGCTGACCGATGACCACCGCCGACGCCGCTTCCGCTCCCGCCCTTCCCAAGGCACGCCGCGAGCGCCAGCGGCGCGGCTGGCGCTGGACCTATCTTGCCCTGGCGGCGCTTCTTGCGCTGCTCGGGCTGGCGACCTTCGCGCTTGGCGTGGCGATCGTCACCATGGGCGGGACGTGGTACTACCTCGTCGCCGGAGCCTTGCTGCTGGCGGGGGGTGTGCTGGCGTGGCGCGACCGGCATCTGCCGGCTCTGGCGCTGCTGGGCGGCGCGGTGGTCCTGACCGGCATCTGGGCGCTGGTCGAGATCGCCGGCAAGGGGTGGATGCCCGCATGGATCATCGATCTCGCGGGGCGCACCGGTCTTGTCACCGCGCTCGTGGTGGCGACCGGCCTTGCCTACCTGTTCTGGCGGGTGCCGCCGGGCGCGGCGGCGCGCCGCTGGGCGCTGGGCGGCGTGGCGGCGGCGCTTGTCGCGGTGGTGGCGCTCCTTGCGGCGCTGTGGGAGCGGACGCAGGCGCCTGCCACCCGCTTTGCCCTGTCTGCTCCCGTGGCACCCGGCGCAGGAGGCGAGGCGGGCGCGGAATGGGGCACCTTCGGAGGCACCAGCGCCAATCGCCGCTTCTCCACCCTCAGCCAGATCAACACGGACACGGTCGCCGATCTCGAGGAGGCATGGACGTTCCGGACCCGCGACACCAACGAGGCCGAAGGGCGGGTGTTCTACTCGTCGCAGAACACGCCGGTGAAGATCGGCGACCTGCTCTACGTCTGCACGCCGTCGAACCAGGTGTTCGCGCTCGACCCCGCCACCGGAGAAGCGGTGTGGCAATTCGATCCGCAGGTTCCGTCCCGCGCCAAGGAGCCGCTGTTCACCGCCGCCTGCCGGGCCGTCGCTTACCATGATGACGGCGATCCCGCCGGACGGGATGAGGCGGTGTCGCGGATGCCCGCGGTGCCGGGCGTCATCGGCCCGGTGCCGCGCGAGGGCAGCAATTGCCACCGGCGCATCTTCGTCGCCACCGCCGACGGGCGGCTGATCGCTCTCGACGCGCTTGGCGGCTATGTCTGCCGCTCGTTCGGCAATGGCGGCACGGTCGACATGACCGAAGGCATGGGTCTGCGGGCCGACGGCTTTGCCTCCAACACCTCGGGCGCGACGGTGGCGGGCGGATTGCTGATCCTGGGACAGCAGGTCAGCGACAACCAGCGGCGCGACGCTCCGTCGGGAGTCGTGCGGGCTTGGGATGCGGTGACCGGCGAGCTGCGCTGGGCGTGGGACGCGCTGCGCCCAGATCCGCAGGCGCCCCTCGCGCCGGGCGCCATCTATCCGCGCGGCACCCCCAACGCCTGGAACGTCATCACCGCGGACGAGGGGCTGGGCCTTGCCTTCATCGGCACCGGCAACGCCGGCGCCGACCAGTGGGGCGGCAACCGCACGCCCGAGGAGGACCGCTTCACCGACGCCGTGGTCGCGGTGGATCTCGCAACCGGGCAGACGCGCTGGGTGTTCACCACGGTCATCCACGACGTGTGGGACTATGACACCGGCGCCGCGCCGATGCTGCTCGACGTGGTGATCGACGGAGCCCCGCGACGGGCGATCATGCAGGCGACAAAGACGGGCAACATCTTCCTGCTCGACGCGCTCACCGGTCAGCCGCTGCGCCCGGTCGAGCGCCGCCCGACGCCGCAAGGGCCGGCGCCCGGGGACTGGGTGTCACCATGGCAGCCGCAGTCGAGCTTCTTTCCCAACATCGGCGGCATCCCTCAGCGCGAGCCGGAGGAGATCGACGCCCGCCACGCCTTCGGCCTGTCGCCCATCGACGCCGCGCTGTGCCGGATCAGCTTCCACCGGCACCGCTACGAAGGCATGTTCACCCCGCCCACCACCGAGAAGGCGGGCATGCTGCTGTTCCCCGGCACGGTGGGGGGCATGAACTGGGGCGGAGGCGGTTTCGACCCGGTGCGGCGGCTGCTGATCGTCAACAACACCCGCTTTCCCAACTCGGTGGTGCTTCACCCGCGCGAGGAGGTGGAGGACAAGGCGATCGGGTCCGGCGGGTCGCGGCCGGATCAGGCGATCGCGCCGCATCTTGGCACGCCGTTCGGCGTGACCCGGCCGACCTGGCTGTCGGTCCTCGGCATGCCCTGCAACTCGCCGCCATGGGGGTTCATCTCGGCCATCAACATCGACACGGGGGAACTCGTCTGGTCGAAGCCGCTCGGCACCGGCTTCGACACCGGTCCGCTCGGCATTCCGACCCGTCTCAAAATCCCGACCGGCACCCCCAATCTGGGCGGGCCGCTCGTCACGGCCGGCGGCGTCACCTTCATCGCCGCCGCGCAGGACAATTTCCTGCGCGCCTTCGAGACGGCCACCGGCCGGCTGCTGTGGCAGGGACGGCTTCCCGCCGGGGGGCAGGCCGGGCCGATGACCTACGAGCACAACGGCCGCCAGTATGTCGCCGTCACCGCCACGGGGCATGACCGTTTCGAGACGACTCCGGGGGATCACGTCGTGGTGTACGCCCTGCCGCGCTGAGCAGAGCCGGCGGCGCAGGCCGCCTCAGACAGCGGGAACCTCGGCTCCGGCAAGGCGGACGGAGAGCGTCTGCGCCTGCACCCGGATGTCCGGCACGGCCACCGTCTCCCAGAACGTTCCGCGCGTCACCGGGCCGAGGGCGTGCAGTCCCGAAACCGGCGATCCCGAGCGGCCGATGACCTGCAGGGCAGGCGTCACGTCGATGCCGAGGTCGAGTGGATCGGGACGGATGTGCCCCTCGGCAAGCATCTGCGTGAGCAGCGGATCGTCTGTCCGGCGCAGGTCGCCCTGCGGGCCGGTGCAGTTGACGATGCGGCGCACGCGCAGGCGCTGTGGCTCGCCGCCGCCGCGGGCGCGCCACGTGACCGCCACGTGACGTCCCTGCGCCTCGGTCGCCAGCAGCCGGCCGGCAGCGACCTTGAGGCGCCCGCTTTCCTCCATCTCCGCCACGCGCCGGGCGATCTCGGGCGCCACGCGGTGCCGGTGAACGTCCCAGTAGGGCCGCAGGTGGCGCAGGAAGCGGCGTCTGGCGGCGGGGTCGGCAGCGGCCCACAGGGGCTGTGTCACCGGACGCAGCGCATCCACGGCGCCCCGCCATCCCTGCCGTGCCGCGGCGGCCCTGACCTCCCGCACCAGCCGGGAGAGCGGTCCTGCCGGCACATCGCGCCGCAGCTCGACCGGCGGCTGCGCCGGATCGTGCGCGCGGGGCATGAGGCCGCGACGCGAGAGGGCGATGACGGTGCCGGCAAACCCCCGCGCGGCGAGCAGCAGCGCCGCGTCGATGGCGGTCAGCCCCGTTCCCAGCAGCAGCACCGTGTCCCCCGCGGCCAGTCCTTGCGCCAGCGTGTCGCTCCACGGGTCGCCGCAATACAGGTCCGCGCCCAGCGCGGCAGGGTCGAGACCGGGCGGGGCGAGCGGGGCGAAATTGCCGGGAGCCAGCACCGCATGGGCAAAGACCATCGGCGCGCATGGCGGCGCATGCGCGCGCCACCCGCCGGGCACCGGCTCCAGTGCAGTGATGGCCCGGCCGAGCCGGTGCAGCCGGTCCGGCTGCGCACGCTGTGCCCCCTCGAGCAGGTCGGCGAGGTAATCGCCATAGAGGGTGCGCGGCACGAAGCTGTCCGCAGCGCCCGCCGCACGGGCTTCGAGCCAGCGGGCAAAGTGCGCCGGCTCGTCGGGAAAGGCGCTCATCCCGCCAGCGCGGACGTTGAGAAGGTGCACGGGATCGGCCGCCGAGTAGGCGATGCCGCGCGCCCATTGGCGGTCCACCCGCTCGGCCAAAGTCACGCGGAGCGTACCCGACCGCAGGAGGTTGAGCGCGAGCAGGGTGCCCGAAGCGCCGCCGCCGACGATCAGCACGTCCGACCCGTCGCGGCGGGCCTGCCCGCCGTTCACAGGCCAAGTTCCTCCATCATCACCACGCGGTGCTCGCGCGCGCTGATTTCGGCGGCAACGCCCATTGCAACGGCCCGAAGCCCGTCGTCGGCGGACACCTGCACCTCTGCCTCGCCGCGCGCCGCGGCGGCAAAGGCCCGGTGCTGGTAGAAGCTGGCACCGTGATGGGAACCGGCCGCCATCGCCGCGACGTCGACGGGCACATGCCGCCGCTCGACCGCCTTGGGGCTGCCAAACGGGACGCGCGGGCTCCACACGAGATCGCCGGGCGGGATCAGCACGTCTAGCCGTCCCCGCTCGCCGGTGGCGGACATCTCCTCCTGGTGCTCTGTCCCTTCGGCGAACATGCACAGGTCGAGCATGGCCCGCGCGCCGTTAGCGAACTCGACGGTGGTGAAGCTGTTGTCGATGATGTCGGGGCGCTTGCCGTCATAGCGTTCGTCGAGATGGTTGACGTCCATCGCGCCCGAACAGAACACCCGCACCGGCTCCGACCCCACGATCAGCCGCATCAGGTCGAAGAAGTGGCAGCATTTCTCGACCATCGTGCCGCCGGTGTTGCGCGCAAACCTGTTCCAGTCGCCGACCTTCGGCAGAAAGGGAAAGCGATGCTCGCGGATCGACAGCATGCGCAGCGTGCCGACCCGTCCGCCGTGAACCTCCTCGATGAACGCACCGGCCGGCGGCATGAACCGGTATTCCATGCCGCACCAGAACGGCGCGGCGCGCCCGGCGGCAGCGTCCACGATCCAGCGCGCGTCCTCGACCGTCGTGGCGAGCGGCTTCTCGCAGAGGATGGCGGCATCGGTGTCGAGCAGCGGCTCCAGCACCGCGCGATGCGTGTGGTTGGGCGAGGCCACCACGACCGCATCGAGCGGCGCCGCGCGCGCCAGCTCCGCGGCGCTGGCATGGCACACGACCTCGCCGGCGGCATCGCCAAGAGCCGCCCTCGCCCAGCCGAGCGAGGTGTCCACCGGATCGGCCAGCGCCACGATCTGCGCGTCTTCCTGGAGCAGGATGTTGCGGATGTGCTCCACACCCATCATGCCGGTTCCGACGATGCCGTAGCGCATGATTGCCTGTCTTCCCCCTGAGGCTCTACAAGGCGAGCTATGACCGAACTTGTCCCGCCGCGCCAGCCTCGCCCGCTCGGCTCCAGCGGCATCACCATCAGCCCGCTGGCCTGGGGGATGTGGCGGCTCGACGGCGACGTGCGGGCCGTGCGCGCGCGCATCGACGCGGCCCTCGATGCCGGGATCACCCTGTTCGACACGGCCGACATCTACGGCTACGGGTCGCCGCTCGGCTTCGGCGGCGCGGAAGAGTTGCTGGGCGAGGCCTTCGCCGAGGCGCCCGGCCTGCGCGAGCAGGTGGTGCTGGCGACGAAGGGCGGCATCACCCCGCCGGTCCCCTACAATTCGGCCGCCAGCTATCTGGCGCAGGCGCTGGAGGCATCGCTGCGGCGGCTCCGGACCGAGCGCGTGGAGCTTTACCAGATCCACCGCCGGGATTTCCTCACCCATCCGCAGGAGGTTGCGGCGGCGCTGACGCGGATGGTCGAGGCTGGCAAGGTGCGGGCGCTCGGCGTGTCCAACCATGCCCCCGCCGAGGTGACGGCGCTCAAGACCTTCCTTGACCTGCCGATCGTTTCCACTCAGCCCGAGTTTTCGCCGCTCCGCGCGGCGCCGCTGTACGACGGCACCCTCGATCAGGCGATGGCCGAGGGGATGGCGGTGCTGGCATGGTCGCCGCTGGGCGGAGGCCGGCTGCTCGCGGACGGCAATCCGGCGGGGCACCTTCTCGCCCGGCAGGGTGCCGCCTTCGGCGCCGACGCCACCGCTGCCGCGCTGAGCTGGCTGATGGTGCATCCCGCCCGCGTCATCCCCATCGTCGGTAGCCAGCAGCCCGAACGCATCCGGGGCGCAGCGGCGGCATTGCAGGTGGAATGGACGCGCGAACAGTGGTACGCGGTGCTGCAGGCGGGAACGGGGGAGCCTTTGCCATGACCACGGCGCTGCAACCATGCGAGGTGAGCTGGTTTGCGGCGCTGTGCGATGACGATTACGAGTTTCTGGGCATGCCGGACGCGCGGCTGCAGTCGTCCTGGGACCATTGCCGCGACATCGTTCTTCAGGCCGAGACCGGCGGGTTCGACAACATCCTGTGCCCCTCGGGCTACCAGCTCGGCATCGACACGACCGCATTCGTCGCCGGCATGGCCGCGCTCACCCGGCGCATCCGGATGCTGATGGCGGTGCGGGTCGGAGAAAGCTGGCCACCGCAGCTTGCCCGTCAGATCGCGACGCTGGACCGGATGCTGGGGATGATCGGCGGCCTGCCGCGGCTGACGGTGAACATCATCTCCAGCGACCTGCCCGGCGAAACGCTGGCGAGCGAACCGCGCTACGCCCGCACGGTCGAGGCGATGCACATCCTGCGCACCCTGCTGAACGGCGAACACCTGTCTCACCGCGGCGAATTCTGGTCCTTCGACCTCGATCCGCCTCGTGTCGGCACGCTTTCCGGACGCTGTCCGCCGCTCTATTTCGGCGGCCTGTCTCCGGCCGCTCGGGACGCGGCGGCGCGAGGATGCGACGTCTATCTGATGTGGCCAGACACGCTGGAAGGCGTGCGCGGCATCGTCGCCGATCTGCGTGCGCGCGCCGCCCGCTTCGGAAGAACGCTGAGGTTCGGCTTCCGCGTGCACGTCATCGTGCGCGAGACGGAGGCACAGGCGCGGGCCGCGGCCGACCGGCTGCTGTCGCGGCTCGACGCGGCCACGGGGGAGGCGATCCGCGCGAAGTCGCTCGACAGCCAGTCTGCCGGGGTCGCCCGTCAAGCAGAGCTGCGCGAGGAGGCGGCGCGGCAGGACGGCTATATCGAGGCGAATCTATGGACGGGCATCGGCCGCGCCCGGTCAGGCTGCGGCGCGGCGATCGTCGGCGATCCGGACCAGGTGCTTGCCAAGCTTGAGGCGTACCGCGCGGAAGGCATCGACGCCTTCATCCTGTCCGGATACCCCCACGCCGCCGAGGCGGACCTGTTCGCCCGCCATGTGCTGCCCCGGCTCGACCATGCCCCGCTCGGTGTCTGACGCTTGACCGGCGTGGTGCGGCCGTGGCGGGCCTGGCTCCTGTTCGGCCTGCTGTGCGCGGCCGGCATCTTCAACGCCATGGACCGGCCGATCATCGCCATCCTCAAGCCCGACATGTCGGCAGAGTTCGGCTGGTCGGATGCGGATTTCGGCCGGCTGGCGGCGGTGACGCAGTTCGCCGCCGCCTGCTCCTTCCTGTTCACCGGCTGGATGATCGACCGGCTGGGCGTGCGGCGGTCAATGGCGGTCGGCGTCACGGCCTGGAGCCTTGCCGCCATGGCGCATGGCTGGGCCGTGAGCGGGTGGCAGGTGGTGGCGGCGCGGCTCGGGCTGGGCGCGACGGAGGCGGTGCAGACGCCGCTCACGATCAAGACGGTGGCGACGCTGTTCGGACCGCGGCTGCGCAGCCTGGCCATCGGGGTCGGCACGCTGATCGCGGCGTTCGGCACCATCGTGTTCCCCTTCTTCATCCCGGTGCTCGCGGCGAGCTATGGCTGGCGCGGCGCCCTGCTGTTCGCGGGTCTGGGAGGGTTCGTGATCCTGGCGCTCTGGTGGATCGCGGCGCGCGGCGTGGTGTTCGCCGACCGGGCCGAGGATCCCGCGCTCGACTTCTCCGATGATGGCCGCCCCTATGGACCGATCCTGCGCGAAAGGCGCACCTGGGCCATCGTCATCGCCAAGGCGCTGTCGGATTCGACCTGGTGGCTGCTCGCCTTCTGGCTGCCCGACTTCTACCGCCGCACCTATGACCTGTCGACGCAGGAGCTCGCGCTGCCGCTCGCCATCGCCTACGCCGGATCGGGACTGGGGGCGCTGTTCGCCGGGTGGATTTCCGGCCGCCTGCTGGCGCGCGGCTGGAGCGCCCGTCAGGTCCGGCAGTCGGTGATGCTCACCTCGGCGCTGGTGGTTCTGCCCGTTCCGCTGGTGCTTCAGCTCGACAGTTTCTGGGCCGTGGCGGTGATGATGGCCGTGGTGCTGGCCGGGCATCAAGGCTTTTCGCTCAGCATCTTCGGCACGATCACCGACGTCGTGCCCCGCGCCAAGGTCGGGCGCGTGACCGCGTTCGGCGCGTTTTTCGGCAACATCGGCGGCATGGCGATGGTCTGGGTGGCGGGCGAGGTGCTGGCGGCGCAGATCGGCTACACCCCGCTGTTCCTGTTTGCCGCGGTGTCGTATCTTTTCGCGCTTGGCTGGCTCCGGCTGGTCATGCCGGGGGAGGGACGCCATGCGGCCCTGTCGGCCTGAGGGTTCGCTTCTCTGCCGGCGCCGGGGGGTGTATAGGGGACCAAGACAGGGGGAACGGGGATGAAGGCAATCGACAAGGGCTCGCTCGCAGGAGCCGCCACCATCGCGCTGGCCGCCATGGTCGCCGCGCCGGCACCGGCCCAGGCGCAGGCGGGACAGGCGGCACTGCCCGAACAGCGGGATGACACGACCGTCGGCACCGAAATCATCGTCACCGCACAGAAGCGGGAGGAGCGGCTGCAGGACGTGCCCCTGTCCGTCTCCGTCGTCGGCGGCAGCCTCGTCGAACAGCAGGGCGGCATCAATCTCGAGAATGCGCAGTATCTCGTGCCGACGCTGAACTTCCGCAAATCGGGGACGAGCATCAACCAGTCGCTGTTCCTGCGCGGGGTCGGCACCTCCACCTTCTCCATCGCCGGCGAGCCGTCGGTGTCGACGGTGGTGGACGGCGTGGTGTTCTCGCGCGCGGGCGAGGCCTTCAGCGACCTCGTCGACATCGAGCGGATCGAGGTGCTGCGCGGGCCGCAGGGCACGCTGTTCGGCAAGAATGCCAGCGCCGGGGTGATCAGCATCGTCAGCCGGCGGCCGGGCGACACGCTGGGCGGCTATGTCGACGCGGGCTACTTCTTCGGGGAGGGCAACGAGTACCGGGTGCGCGCCGCGCTCGACCTTCCGCTGGGCGCCGGCGCGGGCCTGCGCCTCACGGGCTTCGTGAGCGACTATGACGGCAACCTGTTCAACGAGGCGCCCGGTGTCTCACGCCGGGTGAACGGCTATGATCGCTGGGGAGTGCGCGGCCTCGCGGTGATCGAGCCCACGCCCGACCTCAGCATCACCGTCATTGCCGATTACCGCCGCGCCAAGGACGACTGCTGCGCCGAGGCGATCGGCACCGTTCCGGCGAACCTTGCCGCCCAGGTGCTGCCCGCGCCGCAGGGGGACGCGACCCGCCGCGTGCGGCAGAACCTCGTCACCGCGACCAACGAGGAGTCCTACGGCGCCTCGGTCCAGATCGACGCCACGCTGGGCACCAACACCGTGACCTCGATCACCTCGTGGCGGCGCTACGACAACGAGGAGATCCGCGACGGCGACTGGCTGCCGCGACCCTTCGCCAATGCCGGCCTCAACGAGCTGCACGACGTCGGGCCGCAGACCGGCAAGACCTTCACCCAGGAGCTGCGCCTGACATCGCCGCAGGGCGGACTGCTCGAATATGTCGGCGGGCTGTTCTACAGCTGGGCGGACACGGAGCGCACCTTCACTCGCGACGTGGTGCTGTGCACGCCGGCGCAGCCCGTCCTCACGGCCTGCGACGCGCCCGGCATCGTCGTCACCCGGCCGTCGGGCACAGCGACGTTCGGCTCAACCTTCAAGAACCTGGCCGCGTTCGCGCGGGTGACGCTGAACATCACCGACCAGTTCCGCCTGCTGGGCGGTCTTCGGTTCACGCATGACCAGCTCGACGTGTTCCACATCCGCCGCACCGCGCTCGCCGGTCCGGGAATCCAGCCGAACTTCGATCAGGGCGTGTTCGACCGTTACCAGCAGCTCGTCGCCGCGGGCGTGGCGCCTAACATCGCCCAAGGACAGGCCGTGGCCGCCTCCAACGGCGTGCCCTTCACCGCCAAGACCACCAACGACAACTGGTCCGGCATGGCGGGCGCGCAGTTCGACCTGACGCCGGACAACGTCCTCTATGCGACGTGGACGCGCGGCTACAAGGGGCCGGCCTTCAACATCTTCTTCAATCTGGCGAGCACCGGCACCAATGTCATCGAGCCGGAAACGGTCGACAGCTACGAGGCGGGGATCAAGAACAGCTTCCTCGACGGCCGTCTGGTGCTGAACCTGTCCGGTTATTACGCGCGCTACGACAACTTCCAGGCCAACAATCCCGACGTGGTTGCGGGGGTGGTCGTGACCCGGTTTACCAATGCCGGACGCATCTCGACTCGCGGAGCCGAGCTCGACCTGATCTTCGCCCCCACCCGCGACCTGTCGCTGTCGGGCGGCATCGCCTACACCGACGCCCGCGTGGACCAGTTCCGCCAGCCGGCAGGGAATGTCACCGGCGTCATCCCGCCGGGAACGCGCCTTGCCTATGCGCCGGAGTGGAAGGCCTCGCTCGCCGGTGACTGGCGTCTGCGCACCGGCGGGGCAGTCGATTTCGGCGTCAATGCCATCGCCTCGTGGCAGTCCGAGCAGATCAGCCAGTTCGACGCCAATCCGGCGGTGCGCGCGGCGACCACGATCGACGGCTATGCGCTCGTCGACCTGTCGCTGGCCGTCATCGACGCGCGCGACCGCTTCCGCCTTGCCTTCCAGGTCCGCAACCTCTTCGACCAGAGCTTCGCCGCCGCCATCACGTCGGGAGGACCGGGTGGAAGCTACCGCTACATCATCCCGCGCGAGGCCGACCGGTACTTCGGCGTGACCGGACGGGTGAGCTTCTAGGACCGGCCTCGCCACGCACCGGCTGGCGACAGCGCCGCCGCGGCGCGGCGGGGGAGTAACGGGTGCGGGACTGGTGACGACGTGTACGGCTCTTCGCACGACGCCATGCTGCATCAGACCATCCTTGCCCTTGATGCCGGAGGGCGCGTTTGCCGAGGAACCGGCCCGGCAGCAGGTTCGACACCGAACGGGACTTTGTTTCGATGGCGCCGTTCGCTCCGAATGCAGCCTTGGTGGGGATCTGCTGCGGGTCGCTGACGAACACGCACCCCGAGGAGCGGGATCGTCGCCTGGACTCAAAGCAGCTGGCGCACCCGACAGGATTCGAACCTGTGACCTCTGCCTTCGGAGGGCGGCCTGCATGACAAACGGAGGCGAACGCAGGCAACCTTTGGTCCCATCTAAGATGTTATTTTAGCTTTTCTTTTTGTCGTTTTGGAGCGAGAAGCGTAGGGGATAGCGAACGGAGCCGACCGCTGAAAAACGGACGGAAAGACCCCTAAAAGACCCCTCGCGGGCAAACCGACAGAGAAAAGGCATGGCCAAGACGCATCTGACCGACACCGCAGTCGAGCGCTATCGCCGCCCAGCGAAGGGCCGCACGGAAGTATCTGACACGGAGCCGGGGTTGTTCCTTTGGATCACGCCGAACGGCACCAAGAGTTGGGTCACCATCTTCCGGCTGCCCGATACCGCTGGCAAGCGCAGTCAGCGCCGCAAAATGGTTTTGGGGCGCTTTCCGGCTATAGGCGTCGCGTCGGCGCGCAAGGCGGCTAACGAGATTATGGTCCTTGCTGCCCAGGGCATCGACCCAGAGGTCAAAGCCGCTGAGGAGCGCAGGGCTGAGGAGCGGGAAGAAGCAAACCGTCGAGCGCAATCCTTCGCGAACGTGGCCGAGGAATATGTGGCGGCCATGAAGGCCAGCAAACTGGTGGGCGGTCGCAAGCGGCCAGTGACACCGGGCACCGCCATTGGGCGCGAAAGCCTGTTAACCCGGCTGGTGCTGCCGACGCTGGGCGACACCCGTTTGGATGAGATCACTCCGGCTATGATTGCCCGCCTTCTGTCGTGCATTGAGAAAGACGGTGGCCCGGTCGATGCAGCTTTGAAGAACGTCCGCATGGTGTTCCGCTTCGCCCAGTCGCGCGGTCTGTTCCACGGACAATTGCCCACGTCCGGCATGACGGCGCGGCAAGCGCCAGTGAAGGAGGTTCGGGCTCTCGCTGACGAAGAATTGCGCGCCATCTGGCGCGCTACGAACCGACAGGGCGGTTCGTTCGGCGCGGTCGTGCGTATGCTTATGCTGACGGGCCAGCGCCGGTCGGAGATTGCAGAGCTGCGTTGGGATGAGGTCGATTGGGACCGGCAGTTGCTCATCATCTCGGCTGACCGGGTGAAGAATCGCGCGGGCACACATGAAGTGCCGCTGACCGCCCCGGCGCTCGCCATTCTGCGGGAGATGCAGGAGGCCTACGAGGCGCTAGGGCACAAGTCCGGCTTGGTGTTCCCCTCAGAGGCAGGTGACACGCCCATCAGCGGCTGGACCCCGCTTCGCGCCAAGCTCAACCGCACCGTGCAAGGCGAGCTCGCCAACCTCTCAGACGCCGAATGGCGGTCCATCCGCGCGGGCGGCGCATTGCGACCCGACACCCGGAAGTTGAAGGCGGAGGCTTTGGCCAAGATCGGCGCGACCCCGGTGACGCCATGGCGGCTACACGACCTGCGGCACACTTTCATAACCCGCTGCCGCGACGGCGAAGAGAATGCGGCAGGCGAAATCACATGGTCCGCCCCGCTCGACGTGCTGCAAGCGACCGTGAACCACGAAATTACCGCTGGTGTCACTCGCGTCTATGACCACGGCGACCTCCAGCGCCGCTACCGCCTGAGGAAG
The DNA here is from genome assembly GCA_004331795.1 of Erythrobacteraceae bacterium CFH 75059. Classification (GTDB taxonomy): domain Bacteria; phylum Pseudomonadota; class Alphaproteobacteria; order Sphingomonadales; family Sphingomonadaceae; genus Qipengyuania_B; species Qipengyuania_B thermophila. The sequence continues at coordinate 608,031 of SJSR01000001.1, read as the reverse complement.
CGCGAGCTGCTGGAGTGGTGGAGCCGCAAACTGTTGACGATTGTGGAGGGGACGGCAGCCGAAAACGTAGTTCAGATGTCGTTTCGGTGAGCGCGCAAGCACCAAAACAACATGCGTCCATCTTACCAGAAATTTGAATTGGCGCGGAGACGGAAAAGAAAGGAGCTAAGCTCTCGCTCAAATTACAACTTTTTGGGTCGCATAGGCCGGGAAAGAAAAGTTGTTTTCTTCACCGGCGAGTCGAGGCATAAAGGTTGCGTTCGAATGTATTGGCGTTCGAACGCGATCTTGACTGCCAGAGCGGGGGGACCGGACACCCCATCAAACCGGCGTAAAGGCTCTCGGCATCATCCAACATTTAGCCGCTTGGCGGTTGAGAAGGGTGGTGACCTATGCCTGCACGCAAGCACCGTGACGGTGCCGATCTAGCTGAATGGGAAGCCCGCAAGCAGCGGCGCGTTGAACAGATGGACCTCGCCCGCGAACGCGCCAAGCGCCTCAGCGGCCATACGCTCGTCCGCCTTATCGAGGCGGCGGCTATGCTCGGCATCACGCCCAAGACACTTCGGGAACTGGAAGCGGATGGCAAGCTCCCCCCGCGTGTGACTTTCAGTCCCAAGGTGTTCGGCTGGCGTCTCGCGGACATGGAGGCGGCGGTTGAAGCTCGCATGGGTGCCGTTCGTCCGGACGACGCCGCGTGACGACCGACCCGGAGCACGACGCCAGGGCAGCCGGTTTGCAGCCTCAGGGAGCACCGCCGGGACCGGACGAGGGCGAACCTACCGGCGACGCCGCCTCTGTGGCGAGCGGCGACGGGAGCGGCCCGGCGGCGGACGCCCGGCACATGATCGCAGATTGGGGGTGGCTCCCGCCCGTGCGCGCATATCTCGACCGCATCGGTGCGACAGTGACCGGCATGCGCACAGCGCGGGTGGAGCAACGTGACGGCAAATATGTGCAGTCGCGCGCCACCATTAGGCTGACCAAAGAGGGTGCAGAATGGCGGATGCCTGTCCGCGCGGCGGAAGGCGAGAATGCCGCGGATTTCGAGCCCACAGATAGCGAGCGCCTGCTCATTGTCGCAGCGGCGGCGGCGGCGCTCTGGCCAGAGCACGTCACCCCTTGGGAAGCAAGATACCTGCCCGACGCGCTGCGAGAAGCGCAAAAGGCTGGTGACTTGTTCGAGTTCCGCACAATTCCCGACGCCGCCGGGCACAGTCAGATCATCATGCTCGAACAGCGGGTCTATAGAGCCAACGGCGATAAGGCCTGTCTACCTTGGACCTATTGGGACGACAACCAGTGGCGGCGCTTGGAGCCGGAAGGGCTGTTGCCCCTATGGGGTCTCGATCAACTCAAGACGCATAGCATCGTCTTTCTGCACGAAGGGGCGAAGGCCGCGCGCGCCGTGCGGCGCATGGTGGAGGCGGCCACTCCGGAAGCCAAGGCCGCGCTCGCCGCCCATCCGTGGGGCAAGGAATTGCAGCACGCGGCGCACTTGGGTTGGATTGGCGGGGCGCTGAACCCGCACAGGACGGATTGGTCGCCGCTGGCCAATGCCGAACGCATTGTCATCGTCGCCGACAATGACGGGCCGGGGCACGACGCGGTGCCCAAGATTGCGCGGCTGCTGGCGGCATATCCGGTCACTGTCGAGGCGGTGCGGTTCACCACCGAACAATGGCCGTTGAGTTTCGACTTGGCCGACCCGTTCCCCGCGAAGCTGTTCAAGAAGGCTGGCGACGGGCCACCGCGCTATGCCGGGCCTACCATGCGCGACTGCACGCTGCCCGCAACGCAGGCCACGCGCCTCGGCAATCCGCCCCCTGCCACTGGCCGGGGCCGTCCGAGCACACCACCAATAATCTTGCGGCAGGAGTTCGCGGCGCTCTGGATTCAGATCGTGACGCCGAGCGGCACGATGTTCGCGCCGAAGCACAACCCGGCGCTGTTGTTCAATCCGCAGCAGTTCGACGCGATCAACCGGGTATTCAGTCACGTGCGCCGCCTGTCCGAAGTGTTCGAGGCACAGGCCTACAAGTCGATCGTGCATGGCATTGCCTACGAGCCGGGGCGCTTGCCGGGCATCATCAATCTGGGCGGGCAGCGGGTGCTGAATACGCACATGCCGCCGCACATTGCGCCGTGGAAAGACACCAGCGGCATCTGGGAGCAGTTCCTTGCGCACCTGTTCCCGGACAAAGAGGATCGCCACGAGTTCTGCCGGTGGCTCGCCACGCTCGTCGCCTTGCCGAGCGTGCGGATGATGTATGGCGTATTGCTGGTGTCGGTCATGCAAGGCGTCGGCAAGTCCACGCTGTTCGACATAGTGTGTGCGCTGGTCGGATTGCAGAATTGCAGCACGCCTTCGGCCTCCCTCATCGTCAACTCGGATTTCAACGGCTGGCTGGCGCGCAAGCGGCTGGTCGCCGTCCATGAAATCTACGAAGGCGGAAGCTGGAAGGCCTACAACCGGCTCAAGTCCGCCATCACAGACGAATTGCTGCTGGTGAATGAGAAGTTCACCGCGACCTACAACGTCCGCAATCAGGCGCACTTTCTGCTTGGGTCAAACTCCGAGCGCGCATTGATGATCGAGCAGAGCGACCGGCGGTGGCTGGTACCGCGCGTGACTGAGGCCAAGCATCCCGATGGCGATGCGGGCTTTTGGGCGCGCTTCCACGGCTGGCTGGCCAGCGGCGGCCATGGCGCAATCGTGCATTGGGCGCAGGAGTTCGTGAAGGGCAAGGGCCACGCTGTTCGCCCCGGCGAGACGGCACCGGGCACCAAACGGAAGAGCCATCTCATCGAGGATAGCCGTTCTGCCGAAGAACGGGCGGCGCTCGATCTGGCCGAAATGGCCAAGGCGCAAGGGCAGCCGGTCATCTTGGTGGAGCAAGACTATTTGCCATGGGTGCGCGCTGCCGGTGGCAAGCGCCGCGCGGGCAGCGACGTGCCAGCGCATGTCATCCGTGGATGGCTGGCCAGCGCCGGGCTGCACGTCTGCAAGCACGAGGAGCGCCCAAAGGTGGACGGGCGCAACCAATACATCGCTGCCACTCTGCCGCTGTCTGGCGATAGCCCGCTGGCAGGCCGGGGCTGGGCCGAATTGAGGCAATATCGGCGCACGCCGGACGATTTGGGGGGCATGTAGCCATGGCCAGACCGAAAAAGGCCCCGATGGCCCCGCAGGCCCCGCCAAATCGACCCTTAGACGAAGTTAATTCCCACCCAGGAATTATTCGTTCGCAAGACCCTAAACATCGGGGCTTTCGGGGCCATCGGGGCCTTTTCGGGGCCTGTCCATGCTGACTGAGGAGAGCGGCACCATGATTGATCTATTCGACGAACAGGCCCGGCAGCACTTCGCCGCGCGAAGGGCAGCGCTCGATGCGGCGCAGCGGAAGGCTGCCGCCTTTGCCCGCGCCGAACTGGACGCGGCATCTGCCCGCTTGTCGGCATTGGCGGACGGGCAGGTCCGGCTGGGGCCGCAACCCACGCCGGAGGCCTACGCCAGCGCAGAGGAATGGAGCACCGCCCGCGACCAGCACACTTTTGCCGCCAGCCGCTATGCCCGCGACATTGCCGAGGCCGAGCAGCGCGTGAATGCCTTGCGCGAGGAACACACCCGGCTGTTGGCCGAGGTGGAGCCGCTGCGGGAAGCGCTATGGCGGGCCGTCCTTTCGGCACTGCACGCGGCGGCGGAAGCGCAGACTCGGGAGGCCGCACGCATCGCCACCTTGCACAAGTCCCTGCTGGCGCGGCTGCCGCAAGAACATTGGCATTGGGCCCAAACCGCAGGGCAGCCCATCTTCCGCGTTGAAGGTGCTGGCTTCCACGACATCTCGAAATTTGTCGCCACGGTCGTTGGCGACGGCTTCGGGCCGGACAAGAGCGCGGCGCTTGTGGCCGAACTCGGACTTTAACCATGAAAGGAACAAATCATGAACTCTAAAACCACAAAGCCTCCGCACGAGACCGAACCGCCGGTCGTGCCGCCTGCCAACATCGCCATCCCGGACGGCAAGGGCGGCTACACCTACGAGGCGCTCGAACCCATGGACCTGCGCCAGCCGAGGACGCCGGGCATCCTGCCGGTGGAGGTGGGCACCCGGCGGCATGTCATCGACGCGCCGGACCCGGCCAATCTCCAGTCCGAGCCTACGCCCGCCAACAAGCGGTGAGGCTCTGACGCCCAAGTTCGTCTTGCCGGGCGGGGTATGGTTCCGCCCTTGCCCGGCGGCTGGGGGTGCACCCGTTCTCCGCACCCGCCCGCCCGGCCCCGGCCTCAGCGCCGGGGCCGAAGGGCCACAAGCTGAAGGAAGCTACCCATGATTATCGGCGGCATCGATCTGCCCAGCATCGGCTACATTCGGGTGAAGCCGCCCCGCAAGGAATTGGGGGAACGCCTGTTCACCCTCATCGTCTGGCCACCCGGTCCCGGCCCGCTGGCAGGTGCGGACGGCGCGACGGAACTCGAACTCTCTGTCGAGGCCGACGAGGTGAAGCGCATTTGCCAAGTTGCGCCCCACCTGATTTCCGCCGCCAAGTGGGACCGGTTCGAGTGGGAGCAAAACTTCGGCAGCGCCACATAACTGGTCAAGAACTAGGCCGTGAACTCATAAACGTCGTGCCCCGTCATGGACTGAGGCGGCCAAATGGCTAGGCGCGGGGCCGCAGGCGGGGCTTCGCCCCCCCGGCAAGGCCACGCAACGACGCCATTTGGCCGCGTTCCACCCGCAGGGCGCATTTGAGAGGCCCGGCACAGCGCTCGCGGCGCAGTGGCGGTAGCTCTGCTACCGCCACTGCGCTTGCTCACTCGTGACGGGCCTCTCAAATGCGTGCCGGGATACAACGTTTATGAGTTCACGGCCTAGGTCTAGCGGCCTGCCAACAGGGTACGATCAGGATCAACCGAGCATGGAGACCCCCGAATAGACCCTTTTCCAACTGATCGGCACGTTCGAATTGCACTGCGCTGTCCGTAAGATACTGGCGTATAGTGATTACTGGGACGCTTGTTCCTTATGAGCGCCGCCCTTCAAAGGCAGAGGGCACTCAAGACGCGGCAGTGGTCCTATGCGCAGGCATATCTGCCACGATAATCTGTTGGGTTGCGTCGTCCCATCCGTAATAAATTCTCAAACAATTCTCGGGGGCGCGAGAATTGCCGCCCGTCTTAATGTGCCAGTCGATCTTGATCTTGCCGCTCATCCAAATGCTATCAAACGCATCACTGCCGCAGGGCGCATTGCGAATACCAGATTCCAGCGCCTCATCGCGCAACGACCCGCCGCCTTCCATGAAGCGTGATCGGCATTCCGTCGCGAGCCAAAGCATACAGCGCGCAACTAGCTGAACGTTGCCAAAGATAGCCTTTTTGCATCCCCTTCGCGCTGCCCCAGTGAGCACAACCCGGCCGACCAACTGCTCATCACACCAATCGACAAAGCTGCCCCACTGCTCGGGAAGCTGCGCGCCGTCGTCTGGATCAATTCCGCGTTCCTTCAATTGTTGTAGGAGTTGCTGAACCCTCGCCGCCGCGTTGGCACTTTGCGCCTCCGCCAATCGCGCACGCTCTTCGGCCATTGCCGATTCTTCGATAGCTAGCCTTTCGATTTCCCTGGCTTCGTGCAATTCCACCTCTAGTGACGCAATTCGTTCATTAGACGCCGCCAGCTGATCTTCGTCGGCCGCCCCTTCTGCGGTCAGCACTTCTTGCTTGGCTTCCAGTGCAAGGCTGCGGAGCCGTGAAAAGGGGATCACGTGCTCGCCCAATCGCACAGCACGCAAACTGAACTGCGACACCATCTCCCGGATGCGCCGCTCGCCCAATGCTCCTTTTTCAACCGTGTTCAGGCTGGTGGCCAAAAGCAACGGATGAGCATACGCGTCTGAATCTTCATCGAAGCCCGGCATATACACGCGGGCAGCTCCGCCGAACACGGAGCGGCGCTTATCGAAACGTTGTGTTATCTCCCATGATGTGGCCGGCAAAATCGCTACTACAAACGCCAATCCAGTTAGCGCACGGGCAAGAACTGCCGGGTCAACCAGAGTGCGCGTTTCGTTCTCGTCAATGGTGGTGATGACGACGATCGGGAGCCGCCTTCTCTGGTCTGTCAATAAATCAAGAAAATCGTCCTGATCGCCCTGTGAATTGATATACCATGGTGTTGAGCGAACGGGGTGGCCAGCCGAACAAATCCCGCAATGCTCGACAAGCTGCATCGCAAATCCAGGCACAGCGGGCGCAATATCTATTTGCGCTTCGCTCGTTCCCACCAGCAATCGGCCTGCAACATGAGCAATGTCGTCCTTTGATTTCCAGACAACCGCCTCCGTGGTCCAAATCCGACCCGGAACCTGCTTATCGGGATCATCTTGGCGGATTGCCCATATATCGAGATCATTTGTTTGAAGCCTGAGGGCAGCACTGTTTCGACCAGCAGCAAGATGTTCGAAACTTTCACCGGCAAAGGCCATTGCTGGAAACGAGCCGCCACTTCGTTTCTGAGCCCATTGCAAAATCTGCTGGCGCGCGATCACCGCCGCGTTGGCACCATTACCAACGGTCGGCAAATCTGCCGCAAAGCGCAGTATCTCGTGCTCCCGCGCAATGCGGGGCAATCGTTGGGCCAAGGGCGTCAGCGCCTCACGGAATGCATTCATCTTTACTTACCCCTCAAAGCCAAATGTGATGCAGGGGGGGGCAACACGCCCAAGTTAGATGCTAAACTCGACTCCGCGTCGCAATCTATCAAGCAGCAGGGTCTGACTGCTCAATTCGAATGCCCACGCGCAGCAAACCGTCTTTGAACGATTTGATCGTGTCTGGATCTATCGAGCCCACCTTCCTAGCGGCCTGCCATTCCGCAATCGCATCATAGATGCAGTGCCGAAAATAGTTAGCTACGCCCTCAGTACCCTCAATTTGACTAAAGTGCGGATGGTTCTGATTGATGATTACGCATACCTGATCAGGTTTGGCGGATTCATAAATCACGTAAGGATCGTTCAGACTCATGCCTTCTTCAATAAATATGGCGACCTGAAGCTGTTCCCCAATCTTAGCGATAAAATCAGGCTCAGTGCCTATGATTTCAGCGGCGATAGCGTGCCGGGCATTTTTTATGTCCTCTTCAGATGGAACAACATCAACTTGGATTAAGTCAATCATTTCCTTGGAGAGGAGTTCCTGCTTCAAAGCTGCAAGGGCTGCATCGATTTCGCCTTCTGATGGTCCATCGCCGGAGCGGTTCTTTTTCACTTGGCGAGCTGCAGCGATGTAGTCCTTGATTGCTTCTTCGAGCTTCGCTTCGACCTGTTCTTCCTCATCGTTATACCAAAGAATATCATCCTTCGTGTGAGACACGTCGAAGTCGTCTAGATGAATTTCACCAATGAGGCGTTGGTTGATCAGATCATTTCTGCCTCCGCCACCGCCGTAGATTTTCTCGGGGCGCCATGAATCGGGATAGCCCTTAACTACGCGACCAGAATGAATGATCGAAAACCCGGCGTAAGCTCGGCCGCCGGTTTCAAGAACGCCTGCCCAACCGCTAGCCTTCTTCCCATTGATCTCGAAATTGAAGGGCATTTTGTAAAGCGCGCCTGATTTGTCGCGCAGGAGGCGGTTATCGATCTCATCCCAAGAAAGGATGGCACCCTGCCAGCGCAGCTCCATTATGCCGGCACGGAAATCCTCGCGATACATAGAACTAAGGAACTCCTTGATCTTGCCAAGGGTGCGGCCGTGGAAGCGGCGGTTATGCGCTGTGATGCGGATGAGTGTGTAATGAAGGTCGGCAGGCTTGGAGAAGGTCTGTATCGGCAGATCCTCCTCGCCATCGGCCACCTTCTCAACGTCAATCGTTACCCGGTAGGCAGTGTCCTCTCCGAGCTTTTTGGTTTCAACAGTCCAGACGTTACCGATCCAGCAACTCGCTGTTTTCATCCCCATACCGTAGCGCGACCGACCGTCTGCGTTCTCAGGCGGGATTCCGACGCGAAGTGCGCGAGCTAGCTCCTCAAGGTTCATGCCGATGGAGTTGTCAGCAATGCTTAAGACACCCTCATCGGCATCATAAGCAATATGAACATGCAGCTTCTCACCAGCTGCCGCATACGCCTCGTCTAGCGTAGCCTTGTTGTTAAAGTACGCTTGGCTACTGTTGTCGACAAACTCGGCCATCGCGTGCCATGGTGTGTAGGCCAGCCGTCGATAGGATCGAATCGTGTTGTTCCCGATCCCGAACTTCACGCTCATGACTCAATCCCCTCTTTGCCAACGGCTTTTAGTTCAATCTGGCCATCTTCCACAACCAGAAGGGCGTAACGAATTCCCGTCTTTAGCCTCACCGGCCCCCGTGTGCGCAAGTAACAGCTATCGCCAGAATCCATTCGGACCCACTCAATCATCTGGCCTTCCCACAATACCGACAGCCGCTCGTTGGCGGCAATGCCAAGTGACGCTGGAGACTCAACGATCAGTTGGCGCGGCAGCATGGGGTGAATGGTGCAATAGCTCACGAGATCGTGCGCTCGCTGCGGCAGACCGCCATCGACCGAGAAAATGTAGGCATTCAGTTCGGACTTATAAACTTCGAGGGTTATGAACTCGACATCGGCCCCGGCCAGCACTTTGCCCCAGTCCTGCGAGGCGCGGTCAGCGATCACGACAATACGGGGGCTCTTGCCGCGCACTAAGTCCGCGACGCGCGCCGGGTCCGCAGCGGGAAGCCGCTCCGAAAGATATTCTGCTTCCGGCTGGCCGTAGAAGCCGTCGCGAAGTGTCCTCACTTGCGGCAGCACGTGCCCGTACAGGCTGTGCCTGGTCATCTCGACCTCGACCACAAACCATTCTCTGTAGTCTCGGTCGATGATCGCAAGATCAGCCCGCGCGGAGCTTTCGGCGGCGTAAATAGCCTTTTTGAACCGCACGATCCAGCTTGATGCCCGAAAAACTTCCGAGTTCTGGATGAGCAGGTCTTCAAACTGCATCTCGCTTAATGTGGTTGGCGAGAGCGGGTAGAACCAATCATTCTTGAAACGTAGCCTAGCCACGAACAGCAGCCCTGCCTTCGTGCCAAATAGTGGCGGCAATGCCGCTCAGTTTGTCGGCCTCGGCTGCCAAGCGGTCATGCTCCTCGTTCGTTGCAAAGATCGTGTAAACAGTCGCGGCGGCCTTACCCTTTGCGGGCCTTAAGATTCGCCCCAACCGCTGTATGCGCTGCCGCTCGCTCGCGGTCGAGCTGGCGATAACGGCAACGCTGGTCTCGGGAACGTTCATGCCTTCGTCAAGCGCACGACAGCAGACGAGCACATCGAAGACGCCGCGCCGGAACAGCCTCAAATTCTCGCGGCGGAGCGCAGGCGCAAGACCTGCATGGTAGACTGTCGCCGAATGGCCGCGCTGTTGAAGCAGCTTGAGGATATGATCGGCGGCGTCAGTTCGCTCGTGGAAGATGATCGCCCGCTCGCCACGATGATCCTCAATTAGTTTCACCGCGACTGGGATGCGCATAAGAGCTGTGCCGCTGACCGCCGCGCGCTGCTGCAAAAGCCGCCGCAAACTTTCATCGTCATCGGCCGATGCGCCTCGCGCAAAAGCCGTGCGAACCCGCTTGTTGAGCCTGTCGTATTTATCTTGTTCGTCTTCGAGCATCGCCACGCGGACGTTGTGCAGTTCGAACGGCGTAATAACGCCATCAGCATAGGCCTCTACGTAAGTGTATTCGTAAATGACCGGCCCAAGCGCCGGTTCGATATATGCTGCGAAGCCATCATCGTATTCGCGGACGGGCGTTGCGGACAGCCCAAGCGTCGCCAAAAACACGCCCTCTAGCGCCTTTGCGTTTTCAGGCGATCCAGCGCGGTGGCACTCATCGACAACCAGCATCACCGGGCGGCCGTCTTGCGCCCATTTGCCCGCGACGCGTCGAGCGGAGTTAATCACCGCGATAACTATCTTGGCGTCCTCATGCGGGCGCTCGCCGCTACCAAGCACCCCGATTGCTTCTTTCTCAACGCCTAACTCGTCTTGTAACGAGAGATACCATTGATCGAGAAGTGCGCTTGTTGGCACGATGATGACAGCCAGCCCATCGGGATGCGCATCGAAAAACTCCGCGAGGCATGTTTCGGCAAAGACGGTCTTTCCACCGCCGGTCACAACCGACACGACGCCCTTTCGCTTGTCGCGCCACTTTTGGCTCGCAGTCTGCTGCCACGCGCGAAGCGAGTATTTGACCTTCCAGCCAGCACCGGGCGGCGCGCTCATGGCCGGACCTTCCTTGGTCTGCCAACTGGGCGCTTGACCGGGGAAGCTGCCACCGCTTTCGCGGATTGGCCGCCGGTTGCATCAAGTTGGTCGGTGGTCCTGTCCGTCCAGTTCGCACCGGGTCGCGCGATGCGGTAGCTCACATTTTCAGCGTTACGATTGGCCACGTTTGGCGGAAATTCGTCGGTCAAAAAGCGGCCGACTGCACCTTGAACGTAATCGCGTCGCAATTCAGCGCATATCCAGCGCCGCTTCAATCGTTCACAGATTTCGCCAGTAACACAGCTCCCTGCAAAGGGGTCGATCACAAGATCATTTTCGTCTGTGAGCATTCGAACGAAGAACTCGGGCAACTCAACGGGAAAGCGGGCCGGGTGCGGCTTGATGTCATTTGCCCGGCAGTAGCGCAAATAGCTGCTGTTGCTCTCGGTGTTGGCGACAGCGATCAAGTTTGGTGGAATAGCTGCGCCATTATCGGTTCCAAATTTTTGGCTGATGTCATGACCCGAAGGCCGCATTTTCGGCTGATATCCATTCTTCAGCAAGTCTTTCATGTGATCGCTGTACGGCTGCAGAATGCGCTTGTTGCTGGCCTTTGGCCACGGCGTTTTCGACAGCCACCAAACTTTGTTGATGGCGTCCTTCACGCGGATGCGCCGGACAGTCACCCATTCGGCCGGGGTCGGCAGCTTAGCCGGATTCCACCAATAAAAATCTTGCGCTAGGTGGAAGCCGAACTCTTCGCAGAGCATGATGAGAAGCTTGAAGTGGTAAAGGTGACGCGTTGGCAATCCCTTGTTCCAAGTGCCGCCGATGTCGATTACAAGACTGCCCGTGTTCTTTAAAGTCCGGTGTAGTTCCGTGGCGAATGGTCGAAACCAGTCGATGTAATTGTCGGCTTGGACGTTGCCGTATTCCTTTTCACGTACGAGACCAAAGGGCGGGCTTGTGACGAAAAGATCGACGGATGAGGCGCGCAGATTGGAAATCAGGTGATACGAATCGCCATGAAAAATGCGCCCGTGTGCGCCTTCGTGAAACCATTCAAAGCGATCAAACAAACCTGCCACGCGGCCCCCCCTGCGCGCCAGCGGGGCGCGCGGTTTCTAATTCGACAAAATACTCCTTACGAAAGTCGGAGCTGTAGCCAAACAGTTTGTTGCTCGCGCGCCGGACACGTTGGCGTTGGCGGATCGCAGAACGCAAACGGCTGCACGCAGGTTGGCAAGTCTCCTGCTCCTGCCTAGCCCAGTCCACCAACAGCGCGGGAGTCACACATCAGGCAGAAAGACCCCTAAGAAGACCCCTTTCGGCCATCCGGAAGTGTCTAGCTCGTGGCCGCTGTGGCGGAAGTCACTGAAATTATGGCGCACCCGACAGGATTCGAACCTGTGACCTCTGCCTTCGGAGGGCAGCGCTCTATCCAGCTGAGCTACGGGTGCCGGTGAGGGCGGTGCTCTAGCAAAGGCGGCGACGCCGCGCCAGCGGGATTTGGGCACCGGGGGGCGCGTCATTGCTGCCTTGCTTTTGTTCCCTCTGTGTTCCAGGGCGGGAGGCATGCTCGAGACGCCCCGCTCCTCCGCCACCGTTTCCTCCGATGAATCACATCGGCGCGACCTGCCCGAAGGGGGCGCGGGAGCGGTCGACGCGCTGCGCGTGGCGCGCGGCATCGCCCGGCTGTTCGCCCGCAACGGCATCTGGTGCCTGCCGGAAATGCCGCTGCGCAACGGCCGCCGCGCCGACCTGATGGGCATCGACCCGAAAGGCTGCGTCATCATCGTCGAGATCAAGGTCAGCCGCGCCGATCTTCTGGGCGATTGCAAGTGGGCCGACTACCTCGCGTACTGTGACCGCTTCTACTGGGGATTGCCGCCGACGCTGTGCCGAGGGCCGCTGGACGATGCGGCGTTCCTGCCGGAGCGGTGCGGAACCATCGTGTCCGACGGCTATGACGCGGAGATCGTCCGGCCCGCCGCATCCGTGCCGCTGGCTCCGGCGCGGCGGCGCAAGGAGGTCGAGCGCCTCGCCCGCACGGCGATGCGGCGGCTGTGCTTTGCCGCCGATCCCTCCTGCGCCGAGCATGGCGAGACGGGCTGAGCAAACTGGCGGCGGCGCGCCGGGCGACCGGGCGGCGCGGCCCGCCACCGCCCCAGCCTCCGTCTTCAGTTTAACCTCGCGTCCATCGGCCGCGGCGCATAAGGCTGAGCCGTGATGTCGACGCCGGCTGCCCTGCTCGTGGCTCTGCTTGCCACCACAGTGATTGTTGCGGTCCGCTATCTGCTGGTCAGCGGTGCGCTGCACTGGCTGACTTTGCGCCTGCGGCCGGGCCATGTGGCGGACCTCGGCGCGCAGATCCGCCGCGAGATCGGCTGGTCGATGAGCGCCGCCGCGATCTACGGGGCGCTCGGCGGGCTGATGCTGTGGGCCTGGCACCACCTTGGGGCGACGCGCATCTACACCGACTGGAGCGCCTTCCCCTGGTGGTATGCGCCGCTCTCGCTGGCCGTCTATCTTCTGGTCCACGACACGTGGTTTTACTGGACCCACCGGCTGCTGCACCGGCCGGCGCTGTTTCGCCGTTATCATGCGGTGCATCATGCGGGACGCCGGCCGACGGCCTGGACGGCGATGAGCTTCCACCCCGGCGAGTCGCTCGTCGGTGCGGCCATCCTTCCCGCGCTGGTGTTCGTGGTGCCGGTCCACGTCGCGGTGCTCGGGCTGGTGCTGACGATCATGACGGTGTTTGGGGCCACCAACCACCTGGGCTGGGAAATCTTTCCGGGGCGCCTGGTGAAAGGACCGGTCGGGCGATGGGTCATCACCGCCAGCCACCACCAGCGGCATCACGAGAACTACCGCTGCAATTACGGCCTGTATTTCAGGCACTGGGATCGATGGTGCGGAACCGACCGGGGGTTGTCGGCCGCCCTCGGGGAGGAGAAGGGATGAACTCGACGACACGCGCCTTTATCGCGCCCGCCGTTCTGGCGGCGACACTCCTTGCAGCGCCCGCCACGGGTCACGCGCCGGCACCGCCTGCCATGGCGGGCAGCGGCCGGGTGGAGGTGGCGGTCAGCGACCTGCGTTCGGCCAGGGGCAGCGTCATGGCTTGCCTCACCGGAGACCCGGTGACGTTCCCGCGCTGCAACGACGATCCCAACGCACAGCGGCTCGTCGTCCCCGCGGGCAGGGGGCACGCGCTGGTCTTCCGCAACGTGGCACCCGGACGCTACGCCGTCGCCCTGCTTCACGACGAGAACGGCAATGGCCGCGCGGACCGGTCGCTCGGCATGATCCCGCGCGAAGGATTCGGCTTTTCGCGCGATGCTCCGGTGCGCATGGGTCCGCCCCGGTTCGACGATGCCGCATTCACGACCTCCGGCGGAGAGACGCGGCTGGCGATCACGGTGCGCTACATGCTCTGAACAGCCGAGCCGCCACGGCGTCAGCGGCCACGATTTTCACGAAATGTTTACCACGCCCCTCCACACAGGCGATGGACTCGCGGATGCAGGGGCGGAAAACGGCATGGACGGCTGGCGCGGATTTTTCGGTGGGTTCGGCGCAGCGGACGCAGGCGAGTGGAGCGAAGCCTCTCCCCCGCTGTCCGCAACCGCCGACCTCATCGCCCGGAGTGACGCGGAAGAAGAGGATCACGCCGCGCCAAGCGACCCGCCGCCCTCGCCGGTCGGGCAGGACGAGCGTCGCATGCAGGTGCGCGCCTACAATCACTGGGCGAGCATGCTGGGCGACCGGAACTTCCCCTCGATCGATGATCTCGATCCGGCGAATCTGCCCGATTTCGGACCGAACAGCGTCCTGCTCGATTTCAGCCGCGGCATCGACGATCCCCTGGTCGCCTTTCTCGGCGCCCGCCTTGCCGCCGAATGCGGCGCCGAAGGAACGGTGGCGCAGCTCGGCGACGTGCCGAGCCGCTCCCTCCTCAGCCGCATCACCGACCATTACATGCAGATCCTCGCCAACCAGGCGCCGATCGGGTTCGAGGCGGAGTTCACCAACGAGCGCGGAGTCGCGGTGCTGTATCGCGGCATCCTGCTGCCCTTTTCGAGCGACGACGAGACGATCGACTTCATCTACGGGGTCATCAACTGGAAGGAGCTGGCCGACCCGCAGACGGCTGACGCGCTCCTCGATGAATTGACGACTGCGCTCGCCGTGCGCGAACCTTGTCTCGAAGCCGATCCCGAACCGGCCCGCACCGATGGCGACGCCGACGTGCTCGATCTCGCCTCGTTCGACCTGCTCGTGACCGAGCCCGACACGGCCGCTTCGGCGCCGGCGGCCAGCGGCGAGGAGAACGGCGGCGCGGCAGCAGACGAGGACGAAGAGCCCGATGCGGGGTGCGAACCGGCCGCCGTGCTGGCGCTCGCCGCGCCGACGACCGCCGCTCCGGGGAGCAGGCCCCGGCTGCGCAAGACACCGGTCATCGCGGCCGGAGGCGCGCTGGGCGCCATGCCGCGCTATGCGGTCAACGCGCCGATGCCCCTCTTCGACGACTATGCCGAAGCGGCCCTGCTTCCCGACGCCGACAGCACGGACGATGCGGCCGCCGTGTCCCACGAAGCGGCGGTCGTCCACGCGCTTCCCGTGCCCGCGGACGGCGCGTCTGAGACTGCGCTGGCACTCGCCGGGCCTGCGCAGGCGCATCCCGCCCTGTCCACACCGCCGGCGGATTCTCCCGCAGCCATGATCGAGCGGATTGCGGCGGCGCTGGCATCGCCGGATGCGCCGGACGGGCTTCACGACTGCCTCGCCTCCGCCCGCGAGCTTGCCCATGCCGCGCGCAACAGCGAGGACCGCACGAGGCAGGCGCTCTACCAGGCGATCAGCCGTGCCTACGACGTCAGCATCGCCGCCGAGGCGGCGCCGGACGAGTGGCGCGAACTGCTCGCCGACAGCGGCCTTGCCGTCTCGCCTCGCGCGCCGATGACCCCGGTGGTGAAGCTCGTGTTCGGCGCCGACTACGACAAGACACGCCTTGCGGAATACGCGGCGGTGCTGATGCACGCGCGGCGGCGGCAGGTCGGGCAGGGCGAGCTTGCCGGCCTGCTGCAGGGCGCGGCGGGCGGGCTCAAGGGCCTCGTCGCGGAGGAACGGGCGCTGCGCCGGGGGCAGGATGCCGCCCGAGGACGCACCGCGGCGCTGCCTCAGGAAACCATATGCCGGCTGCGGGCGCTCGCCGCGCTTGACCCGCTCGACGTGCTGAACGACGGCGCGGAATTCGCTGTCGCCATGCTGCGACGCAATGCGGATGGCACGGTGTCCGTTGTTGGCGGCGCCGCCGAGGACATGACGCTGCTGCGGCGGCTGGCGAACATGCTCTGACGGCCCGTCGGCGCGCTGGTTCCCCGGCATCGTTGCGGCTAGGGGAGGCTGGTGCCCGACCTGCTGCTGCGTTCCATCTGCCTGCACCCCTTCCACGGATATCGCAACGCGGAGCGGTTGCGGCTGCGCGCCCGGGCCTTGCGCGCCGCGCCGCCGGATTTCGACGCCACGCGCGCCGGGCGCTGGCGGACGCTGAGGCTGATGGCCGGCCAGTACCTGTCGCGCGAGGTCCCTCGCCTTCCGGTGCGGCTGGAACTCGGGCACGGGGTGGCCCGCACGGTGCACGAGGCGACGACCGATGACGAAGGATTCGCCGTGTGGGACATCCCCGCGCCCGTGCCACAGCCGCCGGATCTCTCTCCGCGTTGGGAAACGGTGACGCTGCGCTGGCGGGACGGGCGGCACGAGCGCCGCAGCACGGCGTTCGTTCTCGCGCCCGGCGCCGCCAGCCCCGCCATCGTCTCCGACATCGACGACACGATCATCGAAACCGGCATCACCGGGGGCTGGCGATCGCTCGCGCGCAACTGGCGGCGCGTGCTGCTGGAGCGGCCCGGCGAACGCCTGCTCGTCCCGGGTGCCGACGCGTTCTACGCCGCGCTCGGCAGCCGGAGCGCGGATCAGGGGCACGGCGGAGTTCCCGGCGGCACCCGCCTGGCCGCGCCGGCCAATCCGGTGTTCTACATCTCCTCCAGCCCCTGGAACCTGTTTCCCTATCTCGCCGCCTTCAAGGCGGGCAGGGCGCTGCCGCCCGGACCCATGCTGCTGCGCGACTGGGGGTTCAACCGCGCCACTCTCGGCCGGTCAGGTCATGGCGCGCACAAGCGGGATGCGCTGCGCCACCTGGCGGCGTTCTACCCCGATCTTGCCTTCATTCTTGTCGGCGACGACACGCAGGACGACCTGCCCGCGTTCGGCGCCTTCGTGGAGGAGCATCCCGGCCGCGTGCGCGGGATCTTCATCCGCACAACCGGACGGCCGCCGCGCGCCGCCGACGGACCGCTTGCCACCGCCATCGCCGCTGCCGGCGTGCCGCTGTGGCAGGGGCCGGACTACGCCGCCGCACACGGCTTCCTCGAGATGCTGGGGCTCGGCGCAGATGGCCCTGCCCACCGTGCCCTTGTCCCCGATCACCGCCCGGACCCGTCCTCGCCCGGCACTTCAGCGCCCATTCATGCCGGGGCATCTTAGCGTTGCACCGGCCATGAACCGCATCCCGACCGCCCTGCGCCTGCTTGCCGCGGCCTTCGCCAGCCTTGCGCTGCTGATGCTCACCGCCCGGCCGGTGCTGGCGCAGTCGATCCTGCGCGACACGGAGACCGAGGCCCTGCTGAACGACATGGCCGCACCGCTGGTCAAGGCGGCGGGGCTCGAGCCGGGCAATGTGCAGATCGTGCTGGTCGCCAACCCGTCGATCAATGCCTTCGTCGCGGGCGGACAGATCATCTACATCCACAGCGGCCTGATCGAAGCGGCCGACACGGCCAACGAGGTGCAGGGCGTGATCGCCCACGAACTCGGCCACATCACCGGCGGCCACATCAACCGCCTCCACGAAGGCATGGGCAATGCGGCGCGGGTCAGCCTGCTGTCGCTGCTTCTCGGCGTTGCTGCGGCGGCTGCGGGGGCGGGCGAAGTCGCGCCGGGGATCATGATGGCCGGACAGCGGGCCGCCATCGGGAGCTTCCTCGCCTTCAGCCGCGTCCAGGAAGCGAGCGCCGACGCCGCCGGCGCGCAATATCTGTCGGCTGCCGGCATTTCGGGCCGCGGGTCGCTGTCGTTCTTCCGCAAGCTGCAGGGCGAGCTGTCGATGCGTGGCTATCGCCGCAACGACGAGACGGAATTCCTGCAGACCCATCCGCTGTCGGTGGACCGGATCCAGCGGCTGCGCGAGACCTATGTCGCCGACCCGGCCTGGGACGCGCCGGATGATCCTCGCCTCCAGGCGCGCTTCGAAGCGGTCAAGGCCAAGCTCGCCGGCTATCTTGGCCAGCCCGAGCAGATCCTGCGCGCCTACCCCCCGAGCGACACGAGCGTGGCGGCGCACTATGCCCGGGCCTACGCCTTTCACAAGGACGCGCGGATCGAGCAGGCGCTGGCCGAAACGCGTGCCCTGCTCGCGAAGGAGCCGGACAATCCGTATTTTCTCGAGCTGAAGGGTCAGGTGCTGCTGGAATCGGGGCGCCCGCGCGAGGCGATCGCGCCGCTGCGCGAGGCGACGCGGTTGACAGGCAATGCGCCGCTGATCGGATCGATCTACGGCCATGCCCTGATCGCGGCGGAAGATCCGGCCTATCACGAGGAAGCGCTGAGGGTGCTTCGCGCGTCCGTGGCGCGCGATCGCGCCAACGCCTTTGCTTGGCATCAGCTCGGCGTCATCTACGCCCAGCAGGGGGATCAGGCACGCGCCATGCTGGCCAGCGCCGAGCAGCAGGCGCTGAGACGCGACCACGCCGCGGCCCTGCGCAACGCCCGCGGGGCGGAGGCGGGTCTGCCGGTCGGCTCGCCGGACTGGCTGCGCGCCCAGGACATCGGCATGGCGGCGCAGGCGGCGCTGGAGCGCGAGCGTTCACGGCCGCGGCGCTGACATGAGCACGTTCGCGCGTCGTGTGCTTCCTTGGGCGGCGGGAGCTGTCCTGGCGCTGGCGGCCGGGTTTGGCGGCACCATGCTGTGGTTTGCCGGCGGCTTTGCAGATCGGCACATCCGGTCCTATCTGCTCGACCATCCCGAACTGCTTCCGGCCATGGTCGAGAACCTGCAGCATCGCGAGGCGCAAAGCCGGCTCCAGTCGATCCGCGACGACGTTGCCACCCCGTTTCCCGGCGCTGTGCTCGGCAATCCGAACGGCTCGCGGGTGCTGGTGGAGTTCACCGACTACGCCTGCGGCTACTGCAAGGCGAGCGTCGCCGATGTCGCCCGTCTCGTCGCCGCGGATCCCGAGCTCAAGGTGGTGATCCGCGAATGGGCCATCTTCCCCGGCAGCGAGGAAGCGGCGCGGTGGGCGCTGGCGGCGGCGCGGCAGGGGCGGTTCGCAGCCTTTCACGACGCCATGTTCGCGGCCGGACGGGTCGATGACGCGAGCATCGCTGCGGCCGCCCGCGCGGCGGGGCTCGATCTCGACGCGGCCCGGCTCGCCCTGCGTTCTCCCGAGATCGAGCAGGAGCTGGAACGCACGCGCGCCTTCGCCGCGCAGCTGGGCTTCACCGGCACGCCGAGCTGGGTGGCGGGAGACCAGCTGATCCAGGGAGCCGTGGGCGAGCGTGCTCTCGCGGCGGCTTTGGCGGGCACGCGGACGGCGGCGCGATGACACGATCCGGGCGGCGAACGCCTGCGCCAATAATGCTGATGGCGTGCGTGCTCGCCAGTGCTCCCGTGGTGGCTCACACCGATGACACCGGGCCGGGCGCTCCGCTCGCGGCGCCGCTGTCGGCGTGGCAGGAGCAGGAGGCCCGCCTTCACCGCATCGGCTGGCAGATAGTCTCGGGAAATGCGGCCTTCTGCGCCCGCCGGAACCCGGCGCTCGGGCTGCTGCTGCACGATGCGGGCAGCTACACCGATCCCGCTGCTGTGCGTGCGGCGCTGGGCCTTGCCGGGCCGATCGGGGTGCAGGCGGTTGCGCCCGCCTCGCCGGCCGAGGCTGCCGGACTGCGGGCGAACGATGCGGTGCTGGCGCTGGACGGCGAATCCTTGCCGCTGGAACAGGCTGCGGACACGGCCGCCTGGCAGCGGATGGCGCGGATCAACGAGGCCATCGACGCCTCGCTGCGCCGTGACGGGGTCGCGGAACTCGCGTGGCGGCGGCAGGATGGCGCCACCGCGCATGCGCGCATCGCCGGTGTGCCGGCCTGCGTCAGCCGGTTCGAGCTGCTGCATGACGGGCGCCGGGTCATGGCCGATGGCGAGCGGGTGCTGATCGGCCGCCGGTTCAGCGGCTTTGCCTTGCCCGACCCGCTGCTCGCGGCGGCTGTCGCCCACGAGGTTGCGCACAACCTGCTGGGCCACCGGGCCTGGCTTGATGCCAACGGACGCAGCCAGGCAAAGATCCGTGCGACCGAGCGCGAGGCCGACCGGATGATGCCGTGGCTTCTCGCCAACGCCGGCTATCCTCCCGAGGCGGCGGTGCAGTTCATGCGCCAATGGGGTCCGCGCAGCGCCGCGGGCGCGCTGGGAGGCATCATGCGGCGCCGGACCCATGACGGATGGGACGAGCGTGCGGCTGCCATCGCTGCCGAGCTGCCGCTCATTGCGGCGGCCCGTGAGGGTTCCGGCGCTGCCGACTGGCGGGCGCGTTTTCCCGCCGCCGCAGCCGCCGATCCCGCCCCCATCCGCTAGGCGTCGAGCGCTCGGGCAAGCGGCGAGCGGAGCGGCCGCGCCAGCACGCGGCGCACCATCGGCTCGAAGAATTCCAGCGGCTCGCTTCGATAGTCCGGGTCGAAGGCTGCCTGGTCATAGAGTTCGCAGAAGGTGCGGCAGGCCTCGTAGTGCGGGTGCTCGCGAAACGCGTCGCGCGCGTCGCGGTCCATGCCGAGGAAGTGGAAGTAGTAGTGCCCCTGAAAGGCGCCGTGATGCTTGCAGATCCAGTGCAGTTCGTCCGAGACGAACGGCTGCAGGATGGCCGCCGCGACGTCGGGATGGTTGTAGCTGCCGAGCGTGTCGCCGATGTCGTGCAGCAGGGCCATCACCGTGTAGGCTTCGTCGCGGCCGTCGCGCCACGCCCGCGTGGCCGTCTGCAGGGAGTGCTCCAGCCGGCAGACCGGAAAACCGCCGAAATCCCCCTCGAGGAGGCGCAGGTGGTCCAGCACCCGGTCCGGCAGTCCCTTGGCAAAGCGGCCATATTCGCCGGCGATGATCGCCCAGTCGGCCGCCGTTCCTTCCTTCATTTCGCGGAAGCGCGCGCGCGGCGGCGCGGCGCCTTTCCCGCTGTCGTTGCCCTCGTCCATCGCCCTGTCTCCAGCCGCCGCAGCCGGACACTACGCGCTGGCGAGCGCCGGCACAATTGCGCTATGACCGGCCGCAGCCATGGTTGCCCTGCCGATCAAGCCCGTTCCGTTCTTCGAGAACAAGAACCGCGCCTTCTGGCAGCTCCAGTTCGCCGGCTGGACCGGCGCCTTCGTGCTGCGCTCGGCTTCGGCCATCGCCGGCCGGCAGGAATGGGATTTCCTCATCATCACGCTGATCGAGATGGTGAGCGGCTTTTCCATCAGCCTCATTCTGGCGGTCATCTACCGGCACCTGATGCAGCTGCGCCCGATCCTGCTGTGGACGGGCGCCGTCCTGGCGCTGGTGGTTGCGGTCACGGTGCTCACCGCCATCGACGCCTGGGTGATCACGCTCTACCGGCCGGAGTCGACGACCGGCTTTGCCCAGCTGTTCGTGGGCATCCTGATCTATCCGCTGACCCTCCTTGGCGCGTGGTCGGGCCTCTATTTCGCCATCAATTTCTTCCTCAAGATCGAGCAGCAGGCCGACCGGCTGCTGCGGCTGGAGGCTCAGGCCGCCAATGCCCAGCTCGCCATGCTGCGCTACCAGCTCAACCCGCATTTCCTGTTCAACACCCTCAACTCGATCAGCACGCTGGTGCTGCTGAAGCAGACCGATCCGGCCAACGCGATGCTGACGCGCCTGTCCGCCTTCCTGCGGCACACGCTGGTCGCGCAGCCCAGCGCCAAGCACACGGTGGCGCAGGAGGTCGAGACACTGAAGCTATATCTCGAGATCGAGCGGATGCGGTTCGAGGAACGGCTGCGCACCTCCTTCCGGGTCAGTCACGAGGCTGCCGACGGGCTGATCCCGTCGCTGCTGCTGCAGCCGCTGGTGGAAAACGCCATCAAATACGCAGTGAGCGCGCAGGAAGAGGGCGCGCGCATCTCCATCGACGCGCAGCGCCGCGGTGACCGCCTGCGGATCGAGGTCAGCGACACCGGGCCGGGACCGGCCGCTGCGGGGCCTTTGACCGCGGCCGAACTCGGCCACCGTGCGCGCACGTCGACCGGCGTGGGACTCGTCAACATCCGCAACCGGCTCGAGCAGGGCTATGGCGAGGACCACAGCTTCGCCATCGGGCGGAGCGAGGAAGGCGGCTTTGCCGTGACCATCGAACTGCCGTTCGAGACCGCGCCGCGCGAGCCCGCACCCGCCCGGCCCGTCGCCGCGCAACCCGCCTGATTGTCGGGTCAGCGGCTCCGCAACGCCGCGCGCCGCAGCTCGCGCCAGCCTATGTCGCGGCGCCAGAACCCGTCCGCGAAGCCGATCCGCTCCACGGCGCGGTACGCCGCGTCGCGCGCCTCCGGCAGTGTGTCGCCCGTTGCGGTCACGGCCAGCACCCGCCCGCCGCTGGCGACGAGGTGATCGCCCTCGCGCCGGGTGCCGGCCTGAAAGACGACGGCGCCGCCGTCTTCCGCACCGCCAAGCTCGACACGCCCGCCAAGGCGCGGCTGGCCGGGATACCCTTTTGCCGCCACCACGACCGTCAGCGCCGATCGCGACGCAAAATGAGCATCGGGTGCCGGCGCGTCGTCCAGTTCGCCCTGCGCGCAGCGGAGCAGCAGGGCGGCCAGATCGCCGCGGTAAAGCATCATCAGCACTTGGCACTCCGGGTCACCAAAGCGGCAGTTGTATTCGATCAGCCGCGGTCCGCTGGCCGTCAGCATCACTCCCGCGTAGAGAGCGCCGACATAGGGGTTCCCGTCCGCACGCAGGGTGTCGACCGTCGGGGCGATGATCTGGCTGTAAACCCGTTCACACAGCTCAGGGGTGAGAACCGGCGCCGGCGCGTACGCGCCCATGCCACCGGTGTTCGGACCGGTGTCGCCGTCGCCCACGCGCTTGTGGTCCTGCGCGCTGCCGAAGGGGAGGATGCGGGTGCCGTCGGTCAGCGCAAAGACGCTCACCTCTTCGCCGTGCAGATATTCCTCGATCACCACCTCCGCGCCGCCCGGACCGGCAAACAGATCGGCCAGCGCGAGCTCGGCTTCGGCAAGCGTCTCGGCGATCACCACACCCTTGCCCGCGGCCAGCCCGTCGGCCTTGAGGACGAACGGCGCCTGAAAGGCCAGCACGGCGCGGCGGGCTTCCTCGAGCGAAGCCGTGCGGACATAGCGGGCAGTCGGGATCCCTGACCGCTGGCACAGGTCCTTGGCGAAGCCCTTGCTGCCCTCGAGCCGTGCCGCCGCCGCCGAGGGCCCGAAGACGGCCACTCCATCGCGGCGCAGCGCGTCGGCAAGGCCCGCGACCAGCGGGGCTTCGGGGCCGATCACCACCAGCGAAACGGCGTGGGCGCGGCAGAAGGCGCCGACCGCCGCATGATCGTCGATGTCCAGCGGCACGGTCCGCGCATGCTGCGCGATGCCGGGGTTGCCGGGCGCCGCGTACAGGGTCGTCAGCGACGGGGATTGCGCCAGCTTCCACGCGAGCGCATGCTCGCGCCCGCCGCCGCCCACCAGAAGGATGTTCATGCCTGCTTCCGATCCCCGTACCGACGGCGAGAGTGCCGCCCGGCTGGTAGCGCGCCCGCAGCCGGGCGGCAACGCCGAGCCGCTCGGCGTCTCGGAGCTTGCCGGATTGCTCAAGCGCACCATCGAGGAGCGGTTCGGCCTCGTCAGGCTGCGGGGCGAACTGTCCGGAGTGAAACACGCATCCTCGGGCCATCTGTATTGCGCGCTCAAGGATGACAAGGCGGTGATCGACGGGGTCATGTGGCGCGGGGGTGTGCAGCGCCTCGCCTTCCAGCCTGAGGACGGGCTGGAGGTGGTCGCGACCGGCAGGCTGACCACCTATGCCGGCCGATCCAAGTACCAGATCGTCATCGACGCGATGGAACTTGCCGGGGAGGGCGCGCTGCTGGCGCTGCTCGAGCGGACGCGCCTGCGGCTGGAGGCGGAGGGACTGTTCTCCGCCGCACGCAAGCGGCCGCTTCCGCTGCTGCCGCGGGTGATCGGCGTCGTCACCTCGCCCACCGGGGCGGTGATCCGCGACATCCTTCACCGCCTGACGGAGCGGTTTCCGGTCGAGGTTCTGGTCTGGCCGGTGCTCGTCCAAGGGCCCGATGCCGCCCGCCAGATTGCCGCCGCGGTGCGCGGCTTCGGCGCTCTCGGCCCTGGCGCAGGGCTGCCGCGTCCCGACCTGCTGATCGTGGCGCGGGGGGGCGGCTCGATCGAGGATCTGTGGAGCTTCAACGACGAGGCCGTCGTGCGCGCGGTGGCGGCAAGCCCGATCCCGGTGATCAGCGCGGTCGGCCACGAGACGGACACAACCTTGTGCGACCACGCGGCGGACCGCCGGGCGCCCACGCCGACGGCGGCTGCGGAAATGGCAGTGCCCGTGCGCGCCGATCTTGCGGCCGGGTTGTTGGAGGCGACGGGGCGGATGCGGCGCGCGGTGCTGCGCCTGACTGCGCTGGGCGCGGAGCGGCTCGAGGCCCGGGCGCGGCGCCTGCCCCGCCTCGAAAGCGTCCTTCAGCCCCAGGCGCAGCGTCTCGACGAGCTGGCCGAGCGGCTGCGCCGCGGCCTGCAGGACCGGGTGATCGTCGCCCGCCACCGGCTGCAGCGCCAAGCCGGCCGCCTGTCGCTTCCGCTGCTGCGGCAGATGTGGCGCAGCCGGGCGGCCGCACTCGGCCGTGTGCCGCTGCACCCGCGGCTGCTGGAGCGCCGTTTCGGCAGGGAGATGGAGCGGTTCGCCGCCATTGCCCGCACACACCGGACGCTCGATCCGCGCGCGCCGCTGGCCCGGGGCTTCGCGCTCGTGCGCGGCGCCCGCGGCGGGGTGGTCACGGGTCGCGCACAGGCGGAACGCGAACGGCGGCTGTGGCTGGAATTCGCCGATGGCCGGGTGGAGGCCGTTCCCGTGTCCGTTCGCGAGCGCCCGCCGCATCCCTCGCCAGCATCAGGCGCGCAGGAAGATTTGTTCGGCTGAGCGGCAGGTGATAGGCATGCGGGCATGCTGATGAACGCGACCGATGAAGAAGCCAAGCTGACCTATGGACCCAACGGGTTCCGGGTGCTCAGACCGGGCCGTTACGTCACTTGTGCCGTGTCGGGCATGCCCATCCCGCTGGCGGAGCTGCGCTACTGGAGTGTCGAGGCGCAGGAACCCTACGCCTCGGCCATTCTCGCGACGCGGCGCATGACAGGCCAGGCGTGAAGTTTCGCCGCGCCGCACGTCTGGCCGCCGGTCTTGGCGGCCTCGCCATTCTGGCCGGCTGCGTGGCGGCCGAGCGGCGAGCAGCGGATGGGGCGCCGCCGACGCCTCCTCCCACGCCCGACACCTCTGCGGCACCGCGTCCGGCGGAGTCTGCCCTGACCTTTTCCGGTGTGTTCGAGCAGGGCGGCTGGATGCGCGGCCGGGTTCCACGTGGAACGGGCGCGGTGCTGCTCGGGCGGCATCGCATCGAGCCGGAGGCAGACGGGCAGTTCTTCGCCGGCTTCGACCGTGATGCGCCCCTGCGTCTGGCGATCGGCGTCGACGGCGAGGATGACGCCCTGCGGCGCGAGGTCGTCCTGCAGCGGCGCGAATGGCGGATCGAGCATGTCAATGCCGCAATCCGCCCGCCGGGGAGCAGCGAGACCTTTCTTGCCCGCAGACGCCCTGAGCTGGAGCGGATCGCCGCCGCCCGCGCACGTCGGACCGGCGCGCAGGGGTGGCGACAGGTGTTCGCCTGGCCGGCAGAAGGAAGGATTTCAGGCCTGTTCGGCGCGCAGCGGATCTATCGCGGGGAGCCGGGCTCCTACCACACGGGACTGGACATTGCCACGCCGCGCGGAACGCCGTTCACCGCTCCGGCGGACGGGGTGGTGGTGCTGGCGGCGCGCGAGGACTTCACCCTCGAGGGCAAGCTCCTGCTGATCGACCACGGACAGGGGCTGGGCAGCGCCTTTCTCCATGCCGACAGTCTCGCGGTGAGCGAGGGGCAGACGGTGCGGCAGGGACAGGTGCTGGGCACAGTCGGGGCGAGCGGACGCGCCAGCGGGCCGCACCTGCACTGGGGTCTGACGTGGAATGGCGAGCGGCTCGACCCGCTGCTTTTCGTGCCTCCGCGCTAAGCCGGAGGCTCCGCTCTCAGGAGCCGGTGTTCGCCGCCTTCTTGAGCTCGCGCTTCACCTTGAGGGCGCTGGCCGACAGCTTGTCGTCCGCGGTCTTAAGCAGCCAGTTGTCGAGCCCGCCATTGTGTTCGACCGACCGCAGCCCGTGCGTCGACACGCGAAACTTGAACGCGCGTTCAAGTGTGTCGCTCATCAGCGTGACGTTCTGCAGATTGGGCAGGAACACGCGCTTCGTCTTGTTGTTGGCGTGGCTGACATTGTGGCCGACCTGACGGCCCTTGCCCGTGAGTTCGCAGATGCGCGACATGGTTGCTCTCGTTCGAATCTGAATAAGGACGGCGTTGCCGGGAAAGCCGCGCGCTTAGCGGCGGCGGGCGGTCAGGTCAAGCCGATGCGGCACTATCGCCCGTACCGGCCATGCGCTAGCAGGCGGGCATGACCGGTGCACACGGGAGCGGGAACGGACGGCGTGCCGAGCGCTGGCCCTTGCCCGCGCCCATGGAGGAGGCGCTTGCGCAGGCACAGCGGGCCGCCGCGGCAGGAGAGGTGCCTGTCGGCGCGGTGATCGTGCGCAGCGGCGAGGTGCTGGCCGCGGCGCACAACGCGCCGCGCGGTCTGAGCGACCCGACCGCCCATGCCGAGATCCTCGCGCTGCGTCAGGCCGCCGCGCGGCTGGGCGCAGAACGGCTGGGCGAGTGCGACCTGTGGGTCACGCTCGAGCCGTGCGCCATGTGCGCCGGCGCCATCGCCCACGCCCGCATCCGCCGGCTGTATTACGGCGCCTCCGACCCGAAGGGGGGCGCAGTGGAACATGGCGCGCGGCTGTTCACGCAGCCCCAGACGCTGCACCGCCCCGACATTTACGGCGGCATCGGCGCCTGCGCGAGCGCCGCGCTGCTGCGCCGGTTTTTTGCGGGCAGGCGGTGCTGAAGCACCCGCGCTATCTGCTGTTTCTCGTCACCTGCGCGGTCGGCAGCGCGGCGCTGACGCTGGTGCTGCCTACGCGCCTGGCGCTTCTCTGCGGCTTCAGCATCGCCGTGCTGGTCTTTGCCCTCTCCTTCATCCCGCTGTGGCGGGGAGGCGATCCGGAGACTCTGCGGCGCGAGGCCCGACGCGACGATGCCGGCGGGCTGCTGCTCCTCGCGCTCACGGTGACGATCAGCAGCACGGTGCTCGTGGCGCTGTCGCTGCTGCTGCTCGAGCGCGCCTCGCTCGCTGCGCTCGAGCGCATCCTGCTGCTCGTGGCGCTCGCCGCGGCGTGGGTCTTCGCCAATCTGATCTTCGCCCTCCACTATGCGCGCCTGTTCTGGAACGAGGGCCACGGGTCAGGGCTGGAGTTCCCCGGCACCGCCGTTCCCGATTTCGCCGACTTCGTCCACTTCGCGGCGGTGATCGGCATGACGTGCCAGACGGCCGACATCGCCATCACCGGCAAGGCGCTGCGCCGGGTGGTCACCGGGCATGGGCTGTTCGCCTTCGTGTTCAACCTCGGCGTGCTGTCGCTGTCGGTCAATCTGCTCGCCGGCTGAAAGCGGCGCCCGCGCGTGCAGCCTTACAGCGGGGTGAAGTCGAGGCCGATGTCGGCTGCCGGCGCGCTCTGCGTCAGCCGGCCGACCGAGATGTAGTCGACGCCGGCGGCGGCCTTGGCGGCAATGGTGTCGAGCGTGATGCCGCCGCTCGCCTCGGTCGGCACGCGGCCGGCAACGCGCGCCACCGCCTCGCGCAGCGTGTCCGCATCCATGTTGTCGAGCAGCAGGCGGGTCGCTCCCGCGCGCAGCGCCGGCTCGATCTGGTCGAGGCTGTCGACTTCGCAGATGATGTCGGCAATGCCGGCCTCCCGCGCCCGCCGGACCGCCTCGGCGACGGAGCCGGCGACGAGCACGTGGTTGTCCTTGATCATCGCCGCGTCCCACAGGCCCATGCGGTGGTTCTCCCCGCCGCCCATGCGCACCGCGTATTTCTCCAGCGCCCGCAGCCCCGGCAGGGTCTTGCGCGTGTCGAGCAGGGTGCAGGATGCGCGGTTCATTGCCTGCACGTAGCGGCGGGTGAGCGTCGCGATGCCCGAAAGGTGCTGCACTGTGTTGAGCGCGCTGCGTTCCGCGGTCAGCAGCGCCCGTGCGTCTCCTTCGAGACGCAGCAGGACCGTGCCGGCGGCGATCTCCTCTCCCTCCGCGATCCGGAGCTCGCACCGCACACACGGGTCGAGCGCGCGAAAGAACGCCTCGGCCAGCGGCAGGCCGGCCACCGTGACGGGTTCGCGCGTGCGCATCTCTCCGGCAAAGCGCGTTCCGGCGGGGATGACCGCCGTGCTGGTGACATCAATGCCGCCGTCCGGGTGGGCGGTGCCCAGATCCTCGGCCAGCGTGTCGGCGACGAAGCGGTCAAGGTCGAAACCCACAAGGGCAAAGGTGCTCATGCACCGGACCCGTGCGCCATCCGTGCGGCGGGCGCAACCGCGGCTTGTCGCCCCGTCAATGGACGAAGCGCGCCACCACGTCGCGATAGGAGCGGGACACCTTCACCTCCGCACCAGACTCGAGCACGAGGAAACATTCGCCGTTCGTGTGCGGCTTGACCTGCCGCACCTGGTCCAGGTTGACGATGGTCGAGCGATGGACCCGCTGGAACTTGCGCGGGTCGAGGCGGCGCTCGAGATCCTTCATCGTCTCGCGCAGGATCAGCGAATTGTCGCCGGTGTAAATGCACATGTAGTCGCCGGCCGCCTCGATATGCTCGATCGTGTTCACCTCGACGCGGAAGATCTGCCCCCGGTCCTTGATGTTGATGAGCTTCTCGAACCGGTCGGCGCTTTCGCCCGCGTCGGCGGACAGCTCCTCGGCTGCGTCGGGCGCGACTTCGGCCAGCACGTTCATCAGCTTGGAAGCCTCCTCGGCCGAACGCTTCTCGGCGAGACGGGTGCGGACCCGTTCAACCGTGTCGGCAAGCTTGTCCTCGTCGACCGGCTTCATCAGGTAGTTGACGGCGTTCGCCTCGAAGGCGCGGATGGCGTGTTCCTGATACGCCGTCACGAAGACGAACAGGGGCGGTTCGATGTCCATCACGCCCGAGACCACGGAGAAGCCGTCGAAGCCGGGCATCTGGATGTCGAGAAAGACGAGGTCGGGCTTGTCCGTCTTGATGCGCCGGATGGCCTCGCGGCCGTTGGCGCAGGTGCCGATGATCTCGATGTCCTCGAACGGTTCGAGGCGGAGCTGAAGGCCCTGAATGGCGAGTTTCTCGTCATCGACGAGAATGGTGCGGATGGTCATGAAGCGGTCGCTCGCAATGAGGGGATGTCCGGCAAACGAGCAAACTGGCAGGATGTTTCGGAACGGAACATTAACCCTGGAGCAAGCTGTCGGTCCTCTCCGCGACGAGACGGGCAAGATCGGCTTCCGGCCGCGCGCCGTAATGGCTGATGATCTCGGCCGCGCAGACCGCACCCCGGCGCAGGCATTCGCGCAGCGGCGCGCCGGAGACATGGCCGGAAAGGAAGCCGGCGGCGAACAGATCGCCCGCGCCGGTCGTGTCCACCACCCGGTCGACCGGCTCGGCGGCAATGTCGACCCGCTCGCCCCCGGCCACCGCCACCGCGCCGCGGGCGCTGCGGGTGGCGACCAGCACCGGGACCTGGCCGGCCAGACTGGCCACTCCGTCCTCGAAGCTCGCCTTGCCGGTCAGGCTGGCCAGCTCGCTTTCGTTGACGAAGAGGATGTCGATCAGCCCGTCGGCGATGAGCGCGCGGAAGTCGTCGCCGTGCCGTTCGATGACGAAGCTCTCCGAGGCGGTGAAGGCGACCTGCCGTCCCGCCCCGCGGGCCACCTCGATGGCCCGGCGCATGGCCCGGCGCGGCTCTTCGGGATCCCACAGATAGCCTTCGAGGTAGAGGATCGCGGCGGAGGCGATGGTGTCCTCGTCCAGCGCCGCCGGGGGCAGGAACTGGCTTGCGCCCAGAAAGGTGTTCATCGTCCGCTCGCCGTCCGGGGTCACGAAGATGAGGCAGCGCGCGGTCGGCGGGTCGCCGGCCCGGGCCGGCGTGTCGAAGTCGATTCCGGCGGCGCGGATGTCGTGCGCGAACACCTCGCCCAGCTGATCGTCGGCGACCTGGCCGATGAAGGCGCATTCGAGGCCAAGCGCAGCCAGCCCGGCAAGGGTGTTGGCGGCCGACCCTCCGGAAATCTCGCGCGCGGGGCCCATGGCGTCATAGAGCGTGCGGGCGCGCGCCGTGTCGACCAGGGTCATCCCGCCCTTGCGCAGCTCCAGCTCCTCCAGCAACGCATCGTCGCACGGGGCCATGACATCGACGATGGCGTTGCCGATGGCGATCACGTCGTAGCGGGGCTGGGGCATGCGTTCTCCGGGACAGGGAGGATCAGGGACAGGCGCGCCCTAGCCGCCGCGCGTCACAAGGCCAAGAGGAAGCGTTGACTTCGCAGCGCGGCGGTCGCCATTCTCGGAGCGATGATGTCCCTTCCCCGCGCGCTGCTGCTGGCGGTGGCCCAGCTTGGCGATCGCCGCGTCGTGGCGGTGCTGGTCAAGGTCGCGGCACTCACCGTGCTGGCGTTCGCTGCGCTCGGCGTGGCGGTCGCGGCCGGGTTCGGCTGGCTGCTCGACCGGGTGCAGATGCCGCTGGCGCGCGAGGCCGGTGCGCTGCTGGGCCTTGCCGCTGCCGTTCTCGGCGGCTGGGTGCTGTTCCGCATCGTCGCGCTCGCCGTGATGCAGTTCTTTGCCGAAGACGTGGTGCGGGCGGTGGAAGGGCGGCACTATCCCGCCATTGCCGCGCGGATGCGCCCGCTCCCCCTTGGGCGCGAGCTTGCCCAGGCGATGCGGGCCAGCAGCCGCGCGCTCGCCGCGAACGGCATCGTTCTCGTCCCCGCGCTGCTGCTCGTCCCGACTGCGATCGGTCCGGCGCTCCTGTTCGGATTGGTCAACGCGGCCCTGCTCGGACGGGAGCTGCAGGACATGGTGTGGCTTCGCCATCCTGACCACGCGGCTGGAACGCACCCGATCCCCGCCCGCATGCGCTTCGCTCTCGGTGCCGTCATCGCCTTGCTGCTGCTGGTGCCGGTGGCCGGACTGCTTGCGCCCGTGATCGGCGCGGCGGCCGCGACACATCTCGTTCACCAAAGCCGTTTCAGAGGAGCCCGATGAACCATCGCCGCGCCGCAGCGCTAGTGCTGCTGCCCCTTGCCGCAGGATGTGCCACCGTGGTGCCGCAGCCGGGCACGTCCGGTCCCCCGCCCGCCGCGCGCGCACCGGCGGGAGTTCCGGCCACCGATCCGGCGCCGCCGCGCTCCGGCTTTCGCGCGCCGACCGTCATGCAGGGGCCGGGTCTCGATGGCGTCATCGGCCAGAACCGCGCCGCCCTCCTGCGCCAGTTCGGTCCGGCGCGGCTGGTCGTGCCCGAGGGGGATGCGCTGATCCTGCAGTGGGCGGGACCGCGCTGCGTGCTCGACATCTACCTTTATCCCTTGCGCGAGGGCGCCGAACCGGTCGCCACCCATGTCGAGGCGCGCCGGGCAAGTGACGCGGAAGAGGTGGACCGTGCCGCCTGTGTCCGTGCGCTCAGGCGCTAGGGCGTGAAATCAAGCGGAGCTTCGGCGCCGCCCTGAAGCGGGAGCGGGCCGCGAGGAGGTATAGCCGGCACTGCGATCCCGGCCTCGGGCGGCTTGCGGCGCCCTGAACGCCGGGTTCGCCGCGCGAAGTGTTGAAGCACGATCCGGCACGTTACATCATCGACCCTCGCGTGACGCATGGCAGCGTCCATCTGGCGCATTTTTTGACGGAGTCGTGCGCGGGGGTTCATGATGCCCCGCTATACCATGAAACTTTCGCCGCAGCCACACGCCCCCTTGGCGTTGGGATTGTTGAAGACGAATCCGGCTGTGAAGTCGTCCTCTACCCAGTCCATCGTGCTGCCGACGAGATAAAGCACCGAAGCACCGTCGATATAGAAGGTGCCGCCGGGCGTTTCGATCTTCTCGTCGAAAGTGGCTTCCTGCGTCACGTAGTCGACCGAGTAAGCAAGGCCCGAACAGCCGCGTCGCGGAGTGGACAGCTTGACGCCAATGGCGTCTGCCGGGGCTTGCGCCATCAAATGCGCGATGCGCGCTTCGGCCGCCGGGGTCAGCAGCACGGCGGCAGGACGGCTGCGGGTTTTCGCGTCCTGCATCACAGCATCCCCAGTTCGAGGCGCGCCTCGTCGCTCATCTTGTCCGGTCCCCAAGGGGGATCCCACACCAGCTTGACCTGCGCGTCGCGGACACCGGGAACCGAGGCGGCGCGCAGCTCCACCTCCGCGGGCATGGACTCGGCGACGGGGCAATGCGGGGTCGTCAGCGTCATGGTGACGACCACGTCGCCATCGTCACTGGCATCGACGCCATAGATGAGGCCCAGATCATAGATGTTCACCGGAATCTCCGGATCGTAGATTTCCTTGAGCGCAGCGACCACCTGTTCATAAAGCGCGCCTCCGGGTTCTCCGGCCGGGACGGTTTCCGGTTTGCGAGCGAGGAACCCGTCGAGATAGTCCCGTTTGCGCTCCAGCTTGTCGCGCGGGGTCTCCTCGTCCGGATCGACTGCGTCCTCGACCCGGGCGCGGCGGGGTTTGGCGGGACGCTCATCCGTGCGCGGAAGGTGCGGGGCGAGCTGCGACAGCGCATCGGCCGGCGACGGGGCGGCAATGAAGGTCTTGTCTGTGCCGTCGGTCATCCGAATATCCTTTTCGTGCGCTCGATCCCCCGGATCAGCGCCGCCACGTCCGCCTCGTCCGAATACAGGCCGAAGCTGGCTCGGGCGGTGGCCGGCACGCCCAGATGCGCCATCAGCGGTTGCGCGCAGTGATGGCCGGCGCGGATCGCCACGTTCTCCTCGTCCAATATGGTGCCCAGATCGTGCGGATGCACCCCCTCGACGCAGAAGCTGACGATGCCGCAGCTGTCTTCCGGGCCGAACAGCGTCACCCCTTTCATTGCGGCCAATCCCTCGCGCGTCTGCCGCACCAGCGCCTGTTCCGCCGCGTGGATGTGGTCGAGGCCGATCTCCTCCACATAGGCGATGGCAGCGGCCAAGGCGATAGCTTCGGTGATGGCAGGCGTTCCGGCTTCGAACCGCTGCGGCGCCGGGGCGTAGGTGGTGCGGGCGAAGGTCACGCTGTCGATCATCGCCCCGCCGCCTTCCCACGGCGGCATCGCCTCCAGCAGGTCCGCGCGCGCCCACAGCGCGCCGATGCCGGTCGGGCCGTAGAGCTTGTGACCGGAAAAGGCGTAGAAGTCGCAGCCCAGCGCCGCCATGTCGAGGGCGAGGCGCGGCGCGGCCTGGCAGCCGTCGAGCAGCAGCTTCGCGCCGACGGAGCGGGCGAGGGCAGCGGCGCGCGGTGCGTCAAGGACGCTGCCCAGAACGTTCGACACATGGCACAGCGCCACCAGCCTGTGCCGCGCCGTCAGCATCCGCTCCGCCGCATCGAGATCGATCCGCCCGTCCGGCGTCAGCGGGCACACGTCGATCACCGCTCCGGTGCGTTCGGCCAGCAGCTGCCACGGCACGATGTTCGAATGATGCTCGAGCTGGCTCAGCAGGATGCGGTCGCCGGATTTCAGGTTCGCGTTGCCCCAGCTGTTCGCGACCAGGTTGATGGCTTCGGTGGCCCCGCGGGTGAACACGATCTCGCCCTCGTCCGCGCCGATGAAGCGGGCCACGCGCCGCCGCGCCGCCTCGTACCCCAGCGTCATGTTGGCCGACCGCGTATAGACGCCGCGGTGCACCGTGGCGTAATCCTCGCCCAGCGCCCGCGCCATCGCGTCGATCACGGCGCGCGGTTTCTGCGCCGTGGCGGCGGTGTCGAGGTAATGCCAGGGCGACCCGTCGGGCATCAGCAGGCCGGGGAAGTCCGCCTTGCTGCCTAGCCGCGCCGCGCCAGGCGCGCGGCCTGTCGCGACGATGACGTCCGCCCGTTCCGCGTCCGCATCCTTGCGAGCTGTCACCGGCGCGTCCATCACAGATGCCTGTCCAGCTTGCCCAGCACGACACGCATCAGCCGTTCGCGATCGTCCGCGTCGTCCAGCGCGACGAATGCGTCAGCGACGAACGCCTGCACCAGCAATCGCCGGGCAACCTCTGGCGGCAGCCCGCGCGCCGCCATGTAGAAGCGGGCCTGCTCGTCCAGCTGGCCGACGGTCGCGCCATGCGCGCATTTCACGTCATCTGCGAAGATCTCCAGCTGCGGCACGGCGTTCACGCTCGCCCCGCGTTCCAGGATGAGCCCGCGGAACGACTGCGCCGCATCGGTCTTCTGCGCCCCGCTGGCGACGTCGATACGGCCGAGGAAGTTGCCCGTGCCGCGCCCCCAGTGCACAGCGCGCACGACCTGATTGCTGGTTCCGTTCGGCTTTTCATGCGCCACGCGGCTGACGATTTCGCGCGTGGTGTCGCGCCCGCCGATCGTTACGCCGCCCAGTTCCAGATGGGCGCCGTCGCCCAGCATGGCGACCACCTCCACCCGCCCGAGGCGGCCGGAGGACACCACGACGAACAGCTCGCAGCGTCCACCATCCGCAACCCGCACGCGCAGGCGGCGCAGCTCGGTAGTGTCGGACGGCTCGCCGGCATCGGCAATGACCACGCACCGGCGCACCGTTTCGCCGGCCGGAACGTCGACATCGTCCCAATGGTCGAAGCGGCCGAGGTCCATCCCCGCAACCGCATCCGTGTCGGAATAGCGCCATGCCTCGTCGCGGCGGGTGGGGAGGATGACGGATTCGCTCATCGCCAAGCCGCCTCCGGCGTCTTTCCGGCGATTGACGATGACACGGTCATGCCGCCTGCTCCATCACCGCGTCATACCCTTCGGCCTCGAGGCGGCGGGCAAGATCCGCCCCGCCGCTGCGCACGATGCGCCCGCCCGAAAGGATGTGGACATAATCCGGCCGCACATAGTCGAGCAGCCGCTGGTAATGCGTGATCAGCAGCACGCCCTTGGCCGGCGCGCGCATGATCGCGTTGATCCCCTCGCCGACCACGCGCAGCGCGTCGATGTCGAGGCCGCTGTCCGTCTCGTCCAGGATGGCGAAGCGCGGGTCGAGGATGCCCATCTGCACCATCTCCGCCCGCTTCTTCTCGCCGCCCGAAAAGCCGACGTTCACGTGGCGTTTGAGCATCTCCATGTCGAGGTTGAGCAAGGCGGCCTTCTCGCGCGCGAGCCTCAGGAACTCTCCGCCCGACAGCGGCTCTTCGCCCCGGCTCCGCCGCTGCGCGTTCAGCGCCTCGCGAAGGAACTGGACGTTCGACACACCGGGGATCTCGACCGGATACTGGAAGCCGAGAAACAGGCCGGCGGCGGCACGCTCGTGGGGTTCGAGGGCGAGCAGATCCTGCCCGGCGAAGGTCACGCTGCCTTGCGTCACCTCGTAACCCGGCCGGCCGCCAAGCACATAGGCAAGAGTGGATTTGCCGGCCCCGTTCGGCCCCATGATCGCGTGCACCTCACCCGCCTGTACGGTGAGCGAAAGACCATTCAGGATCGGCTTGCCGTCGATTTCGGCGTGGAGGTTGTCGATGGTCAGCATGGCATTCTACCTGTTTCGTCACCCCGGACCCGATCCGGGGTCCCGCTGCCTTGTACGGCGCAGGAAGAAAGAAAAGCGGGATCCCGGATCAAGTCCGGTATGACGGAGTGGGGGCGGAAAGGTGGCATCACTGCCGCGCCTCTCGACGGTTGTAGGTCTGGCGCGGGGTGGCGTCGCGATGCGCCCGTGCCGCTTCCTTCTTGTCGGCGATGCGGAGCCGCATGCCGGCGGTGATCCGCGCCAGAACCGCGTCGATGTTGGTCAGGATGTCGCTGGCCTTGAGGCGCATGACGCGGATGCCGACCGCCTCCAGGCTCCTGTCGCGGCGCCGGGCGATGGCGTCGTCCTGCTCCTCCTCGTCGATGGCGATGGCCATGCCGAGGTTGTGGCAGTTGAAGTCGACGATCGCGCTGCCGACGACGGCGTGCCGCTTGAAGGTGTAGCGCCCAAGGTCCGCCTTGGCGAAACGCGCGGCCAGCGCCTTGTGCGCGTCCGAGGAATGCCGCCGCATCTCCCGCGCGCGTTCGTGCAGCGCGTCGAGGCGCGACTCCGAAATCTCCCACCCGCGACCCTTTTTCTTGAGCGCGGGGGCGGTGGAGTGCTCGCCGGGGGAGCGGAGGCGGAGGGTGGTCCGTGCAAGCCCCTCCCCTTCAGGGGAGGGGTCGGGGTGGGGAAGAGCCTGCCGGATACGCTCCAGCACGCCTTCCATGTTGTTCATCACGTCCGCGTTGCTCACATGCACGACACGATAGCCGAACGCTTCGAGCCGGTCGTCGCGGACAGCATCGTCATCCGCATCATGCGCGTCGCCGTCGACTTCAACGACCACCTTTGCGACCGGGCACGCGAAATCGGCGATCCTATGCCCAATGACCTCCTGCCGGCGGAACTTGTGGCCCCCGAGCTGGCCATTCGACAGATGCCGCCACAGCCGCTTCTCTGGTTCCGTGGGATTGTTGCGCATTGCGCGCGCGCGCTCTTGCAGCACGGCGAGCGTGTCCCTTGACATGCCCCACCCCTTGCCCCTTTCCTGAAGGGGAGGGGTTCGCGACGCGCCGACCCTCACCCCACGCTCCCCTCAAGCGAAATCGCCAGCAGCTTCTGCGCTTC
Source organism: Erythrobacteraceae bacterium CFH 75059 (assembly GCA_004331795.1). Lineage (GTDB taxonomy): Bacteria > Pseudomonadota > Alphaproteobacteria > Sphingomonadales > Sphingomonadaceae > Qipengyuania_B > Qipengyuania_B thermophila. The sequence continues at coordinate 571,689 of SJSR01000001.1, read as the reverse complement.
CACCGCGAACTCCATCGGCAGCTCCTTCAGCACTTCGCGGGCGAAGCCGTTGACGATGAGGGCGACCGCTTCTTCCGTCCCCAGCCCGCGCTGCTGGGCGTAGAACAGCTGGTCGTCGCTGATCTTGCTGGTGGTCGCCTCGTGCTCGATGGTGGCCGACGGGTTCTTCACCTCGATGTAGGGCACGGTGTGCGCCCCGCACCGCTCGCCCAGCAACAGGCTATCGCACTGGGTGAAATTGCGCGCGTTCTCCGCGTTGGGGCCCATGCGGACAAGGCCGCGATAGGTGTTGTTCGACTTGCCCGCGGAGATGCCCTTGGAGATGATGGTGGAACGGGTGCCGGGCGCGTTGTGAACCATCTTGGTACCGGTGTCCGCCTGCTGGTGGTTGTTCGTCACCGCGACCGAGTAAAACTCGCCTACGGAGTCCTCGCCGTTGAGCACGCAGGAGGGATACTTCCACGTCACCGCGCTGCCGGTCTCGACCTGCGTCCAGCTGATCTTTGACCGCGCGCCCTGGCACAGGCCGCGTTTGGTGACGAAGTTGTAGATGCCGCCCTTGCCCTCGGCATCGCCCGGATACCAGTTCTGCACGGTGGAGTACTTGATCTCCGCATCCTCCAGCGCGACCAGCTCGACGACAGCGGCGTGCAGCTGATTCTCGTCGCGCATCGGCGCGGTGCAGCCTTCGAGGTAGCTGACGTAGCTGCCCCTCTCGGCAACGATCAGCGTGCGTTCGAACTGGCCGGTATTTTCCGCATTGATGCGGAAATAGGTGGACAGCTCCATCGGGCAACGCACCCCTTCGGGGATGTAGACGAAGGTGCCGTCGGAAAAGACCGCGCTGTTGAGCGTGGCGAAGAAGTTGTCGTGCATCGGCACGACGCGGCCGAGCCAGCGGCGCACCAGATCGGGATATTCGCGCACCGCTTCGCTGATCGAGCGGAAGATGACGCCGGCGGACTCCAGCTCCTCGCGGAAGGTGGTCGCGACGGACACGCTGTCGAACACCGCGTCCACCGCGACCTTGCGCGCGCCCTTCACCCCGGCGAGCACCTCCTGCTCCGCCAGCGGGATGCCCAGCTTGTCGTACACCGCCTTGATGGCGGGATCGAGCGCATCGAGGCTGTCGAGTTCCGGCTTCTTCTTCGGCTCCGCGTAGTAATAGGCGTCCTGATAGTCGATCGGCGCGACGTTCAGCTTGGCCCAGTTGGGCGCGTCCATCGTCTGCCACAGGCGGAACGCCTTCAGCCGCCAGTCGAGCAGCCATTCCGGCTCGCCCTTCTTGGCCGAGATGTAGCGCACTGTGTCCTCGGTGAGTCCCTTGGGTGCGAACTCGGTCTCGATCTCGCTCGACCAGCCGTGCTCGTATTCGGCGACGCGCGCGGCGGCGGCGCGTGCCGCGGCGTCCATTTCCTCGCGGGGGACGTCCAGTGTCGCGTGATCGGTCATGTCGTTTCCCGTGTTTCCGGCGCCCGGGCCAGCGTCACCAGGCTGATCCCTGCGAGCGCATCGCGCATCGCCGCATTCACGATCGGCCAGTGCGGGCGCACGGTGCAGGCATGGTCGAAGCCGCACTGACCGCCGGCGGCGCAAGGGGTGAGGACGATCGGGCCTTCCACCGCCTCGACGATGTCGGCCAGCGTGATCGCCGCCGCCGGCCGCCCGAGCTGCAACCCGCCTCCCGCCCCGCGGGTGCCGCGCAGCAGACCCGCGGCGGTGAGGCGGCTCACCACCTTCTGCACGGTGGGTGGCGGCAGGCCGGTCTCGCGCGCCAGCGCGGCCGCCGACACCCGCACACCGCCGCAGTGGCGGGCGGCGGCCGACATGGTGACGACGGCGTAATCGCAGAGGTTGGACAGGCGCATGAGCTAATCGGACCAATTCGTTCCGCTTCGCATCTATGCGCGCCGCATCCTCCTTTCAACTCGCCGCCGCCTGTTGCGAGTCGTTAGCATGTTGTCGTGGAGGTCAGCGGGCGCGCTGCGCCGCGATCCACCGGTCGACATTCTCGCGCAGGATGTCGAGCGGCACCGGTCCGCTGAGCAGCACGGCGTCGTGGAACCCCTTGATGTTGAACCGTGGCCCGAGTTCGCGGCGTGCGCGTTCGCGCAGGGCCATGATCTCAAGCTTGCCGATGGTGTAGGCGGTCGCCTGTCCCGGATAGACGATGTAGCGTTCGATCGCCTTCTCGATGTCGCCCGGCGGGTTGGGAGTGTTGTCGGCAAGGTAGCGGATCGCCTGTTCGCGGCTCCAGCGCTTGTGGTGAATGCCGGTGTCGACCACCAGCCGCGCGGCGCGCCACAGCTCCATGCCGAGCCGGCCAAAGTCGGAGTAGGGGTCGGTGTAGAACCCCATGTCCTTGCCCAGTTCCTCGGAATACAGGCCCCAGCCTTCGGAGTAGACCGTCACGCCGCCGAAGCGCCGGAACGGCGGCACCTCGCCGAGCGCCGTCTGGATCGAGAGCTGGAGGTGGTGGCCCGGCACCCCCTCGTGATAGGCGAGCGCTTCCAGCTCGTTCCTCGACATGTCGCGCAGATTGTAGAGATTGACGTAGTAGATGCCCGGCCGCGAGCCGTCGGGCGCCGGGCGGGAGTAGAAGGCCTTGCCGGCGGAACGTTCGCGGAAGGCCTCGACCGGCCGCACCTCGAGCGGATGCGTGGGCAGGGTGGCGAAGTAGTCGGGCAGCCGCGCCGTCATGGCCGCCATCACCCGGTCGACATCCGCGAGATAGGCCTCGCGGCTGGTGTGATAGAAGCGTGGATCGGTGCGGGTGTACTCGAAGAACTGCTGCAGCGTGCCGCGATAGCCGACCTGCTGCATGATCGCCCGCATGGCGGCGTGGATGCGCGCCACCTCGTCCAGGCCGAGCTGGTGGATCTGGTCGGCGGTGAGGTCGGTCGTGGTGTAGCTGGCGAGCAGCGCACTGTAATATTCACCGCCGCGCGGGAACCGCCAGACGCCGTCATCGGTCCCGGCCAGCGCCTGCTGCCGTTCCATCTCGGCGCGCAGACGCTCGTAGGCCGGACGCGCCTGGGCGTTCCACGCCGCCACGGCCGCCGCCTTCAACCGGCTCTTCTCGGCCGCCGGCAGGTCAAGCCGGTCGACCTTGCCCGAAAAGTCGGTGAGAACGGCGTTCCCGTCGCCCGCGTCCAGCAGGTTGCGGATGTCCGACAGGACGTGGGCATAGACCCAGCGCGGCGGCATCACCCCGGCGTCCGCGCGGCGCCGCGACTCGGCGGCAAGCTGGTCCAGCGCGGTGCCAAGCCCGGCGATGCGGCTCACATAGGCGCGCGCCTGCGCAGCGTCGCCGACGGAGTGGATGTTGATGAGGAACGCCGGCAACTGGCTCTGCTGCCCGTTCATCTGGTCGAAGATGTAGCCGTACTCGCGAAACGGGACGAGACTGGCCGACCGGCGGGCCATGGCGTCGAACAGCCGCCACGAAAGGGCGTCCGCCTCGGGCAGGGTTGCCGGATCGAACTGCGCCCGCATCCGGGCCGCCGTGTCCTGAAGCAGCGCATCGCGGCGCTCGTCCGCGGCCCGGGTGTATTCGTCCCACCGGCCGTAGTCGTCGTCGCGGATTCCCCGGTAGGCGCGCGACACCGGCGACAGGGCGAGCTGCGCCCGGTCATAGTCCTCGAACAGGGCGTTGATCGCCCGCTGCGGCGCCTCGACGGGAGCCGCGGCCACGGGCCGGGGCGCTGCGGCCTGGGGCGCGGGCACCGTTGCGCAGGCGGCGAGCATGGCGGCGGCGGTGCACAGGAGCAGCGATCGTGCTGGCATGGGCGGTACAATCCTTTGCAGGGCGAAGAAGGTGAAGCGGGCCGGCATTTGGCCCCGTCCGCCAGCCCCTGTCAAATCGCCGAGATCTCGCGGAAATTCCGCAGGTCGAGAAGCTCGGTGAGGTAGGGGGTTGCCGCATCGCCCAGCCGCGCCGGCGTGCGCCCGACAAACAGGTGGATCTCGCGGATCAGGTGCGACTGGTCGTAGAACGCCTCGCTGAGCTGTGCCTCGGCCTCTTCGGAAAGCTGCGGCAGGGACAGCCAGGCCGCGGCGCGCAGGGCCCGGTATTTGCGCACCAGCGCGCGTGGCGGCAGCCCGAAGAAGCGCTCCACCAGCCGCTGCACCTGACGCCGGCTGTAGGGCAGCGCGTCGTACAGCGCGGCGACGGGAGGATTGAGCGAGGTCGACAGCCAGGCGTTGGTCGCCTGGATGAGCTGCGCGTGCTCCGGCGCAATCGGGCGCAGCCGCTCGGCGATGAAGGCGCCGATGAGGCGGGTCAGCTCCTGCGGATCGGCCCCGGCCGCCGTGTAGCGGTCGCACACCACGTCGCCGAGATCGCGCGCGGCGTCGCCCCACAGATCGCAGGCGTCCATCAGCCGGTTGCCGTGGCGGGCGGCGCACAGCCCGGTCAGCGACGCCCAGCCAAGCGGGCTGAGCACGGCCCCGAGCGCGTGAAACGGTCCGCGCATGTGGAAAGGCGCGGCGACGCTGAACGGGGTGAGCACGTTCACCCGGTGAGACGGTTCGCTTCGCCCGTCGCGGAAGCGCATGAAGCCCTTGCCGTACGGAAACACGGTGAGCTGCCCCACCGCCGCCGGCTGCACGTCGTGCACCTCCAGTTCGTCGCAGCGGAAATGATAGCAGGTGGTGATGTATGGAGACAGCTCGGCGCCGACGGGCAGGTAGGTCAGACTGATGCTTGAACGGCGGGTCAGCTCCGCTGAGCCGTCGCCTTTTGCGCCCGAATCGCCGTCTGCCAATGCTGCGCCCCCGCAAACCCCGCACGTGACACTAATCCATTGCGGGCGCGGCCTAAACAAAAAAGGCGGCTCCGCCGGAACGAAGCCGCCTCGAGTTGGTGAACTCCGCACGAAAGCACGAGGTTCATCGGGTCGCGGCGTCCTCTTAGCGCAGAACCGGGCGAGAGGATTGTATGGATGCGACATCCGGCCGCGCAGCCGGTTGCTCGCGGCGTGCTTGTCGCGGTCCGCGATCCCGTGGCAAGGGGCGGCGATGTATCCGCTGCTGCGCCCGCTGCTCTTTCAGCTCGATCCCGAGCGTGCGCACGCGTTGACGCTTGCCGCTCTGCGCCTGCGCGGCGCGCTGCCGGCGGCGACGCGGCCCGTCGCAAACGAGGCGCTGAGCATGCGCATCGCCGGGCTGATGTTCCCCAACCCCGTCGGGCTGGCGGCAGGCTTCGACAAGAACGCGGTCGCGGTCGCGCCCCTGTTCGGCCTGGGTTTCGGCTCGGTCGAGGCAGGCACCATCACCCCCGAGGCGCAGGAGGGCAACCCGCGTCCGCGGCTGTTCCGCCTCGAGGAAGACGCCGCCATCGTCAACCGCATGGGGTTCAACAATGCCGGCGGGGCGGCGGCCAAGCGCACCGTGGCGCAGCTGCGGCGCGCCGGGCCGCTACCCGGACCGCTGGGCATCAACATCGGCGCCAACAAGGACAGCCGCGACCGGGTGGACGATTACCGCCGCATGGCGGCGATGATGGCCCCGCTGGCTGATTACCTGTCCGTCAACATCTCCAGCCCCAACACGCCCGGTTTGCGGGCGCTGCAGGAAGAGGCGGCCCTGCGGGAGGTCGTCGCGGCCGTGCGGGAAGGGGCGGGAGCGCGGCCGGTGCCGATCTTCCTCAAGGTGGCGCCCGATCTGTCTCCGGACAGCATCGACGCGGTGGCGCGCGTCGCGGTCGAGGAGCGGCTCGACGCCCTGATCGTCGCCAACACCACGGTGTCGCGGCCGCCCCTGCATTCGCGCTGGCGGGACGAGGCGGGGGGCCTGTCGGGGGCGCCGCTGCGCACCCTGGCTGTGCAGGCGCTGCGCGACATGCGGCAGGCAACCGGCGGCACAATCCCCCTCGTCGGCGTCGGCGGCATCGCCACGGGGGCGGACGCATGGGAGCGGATCCGTGCGGGCGCGAGCCTCGTCCAGCTGTACAGCGCGCTCGTCTACGGCGGACCCGGACTCCCGCGCCGGATTCTGCGCGACCTTGCGCGGCTGATGCGGCGGGACGGCTTCGCGTCGGTTGCGCAAGCGGTCGGCACGCAATAGCGTCACCGTCATGCGTCCTGCCAGGGTGATCCTTGCTGCCTTCGCCCTGTTCGCGGGCGGCTGCCAGTCCGCGCCGGTGGCGCGTCCGGCCGCGCCCGCTGCGCCGGCTGGCGGCGCGGTGAGCGCGGCCGACCCGCGCGCGGCTGAGGCGGGTCTCGCCATCCTGGCTCAAGGCGGCAGCGCGACCGACGCGGCGATCGCCGTCATGCTGGCGCTGACGGTGGTGGAGCCGCAATCCTCGGGCATCGGCGGCGGCGGCTTTCTGGTGCATGCCACCCCCGATGGCGCCGTGCACACCATCGACGGGCGCGAAACGGCGCCGGCGGCCGCCGGGCCCGACTGGTTCCTGACCCCGGACGGCGCGCCGCGTCCCTATGCGGAGGTGGTGGGAACGGGCCTGAGCGTCGGGGTGCCCGGCAACATCGCGCTGGCGGCCGAGGCCCACCGGCGCAGCGGCCGCCTGCCCTGGCGTGCGCTGTTCGCCCCGGCCATCGCCCTTGCTCGTGACGGGTTCGTGATGAACCGGCGGCTGCATGCATCCCTTAGTGACGCCGGCACACGCTCGAACAGCACCGCCGCGGGGCGGGCACTCTACCGCGATGCGCGTGGGGCGCCGGTCGCGGTCGGCGCGCGGGTGCGCAACCCGGCGCTCGCCCGCACTCTCGAGCGGCTGTCACGCCAGGGACCGGCCGAATTCTATCGCGGCGCGACGGCAGCCGGGATCGTGGCCACGGTGCGGGCCGCAACGCCGGGCGAGCGGAGCATGACCGCCAGCGATCTTGCCACCTACCGCGCCGCGCGGCGGGCACCGGTGTGCGGCACCTACCGCGCATACCGGATCTGCGGCATGGGGCCGCCCTCCTCGGGCGGCATCGCCGTGGTCCAGATCCTCGGACAGCTCGAACGCTTCGATCTGCGCGGGCTTGGCGTCCGCAACCCGGTGACCTGGCACCTGTTCACGGAGTCGCAGCGGCTCGCCTATGCCGACCGCGAGCTTTATGTCGCCGACAGCGACTTCGTCGCCGTGCCGGTCGCCGGGCTGATCGCGCCGGATTACCTCGCCCGCCGAGCGGCCCTGATCGCACCGGACCGTCGGATGCCACAGGCCCCGGCCGGCCAGCCCGCGGGCGCCGTGACGTCCGTCCGAGCCGGCCACGCCGCGCCCGAACACGGCACCTCGCACTTCGCCGTGGTCGATGCGGGGGGCACCATGGTCAGCTACACCTCGACCATCGAGGCGGCGTTCGGCTCCGGGCTGGTGACGAACGGCTTTTTCCTCAACAACGAGCTGACGGATTTCAGCTTCGCGCCCGAGCGGGATGGCGTTCCGGTCGCCAACCGGGTCGAAGGCGGCAAGCGGCCGCGAAGCTCCATGGCGCCCATGGTGATCTACGACCCGGCCGGAGAACCGTTCATGGTCATCGGTGCCGCGGGCGGTCCCACCATCCCGGTGCAGACGGCGCGCGCCATCATCGGGGTGATCGACTTCCAGCTCCCCGCTCGTGAGGCGCTGGGCCTGCCGTTCCTGATGACCAGCGGGGACACGCTGCTGGTGGAGCAGGGCACGTGGCTGGCAGAGCTGGTGCCGGCGCTTCAGCGTCTCGGCCACAGCCGCACCGTGGTCCGCGACGTCGGTCTCAAGGCGAACGCGCTGGTGCGTTCCTCGGAGGGATGGGTTGCGGCCAGCGATCCCCGCCTCGATCAGGCGCTGGCCACCACCCCCTGAACTCTGCCGCGCCCCAACGCCACCGCTTGATGGTCGCCACGGGGCGGCCTAGACGCTCCGCCCAGCGGCGCGACAGACGCCGGCCCCATGTGGAGAGCAGCCATGTTGGCAGACATCGACGGCGCCAGGAATCTGGTGGAACTGTTCCTCAAGCGCGCCGACGCCCGGGGCGCGCAGCCGTTTCTCGGCGCCAAGCGGGGCGGTGCCTGGCAAACGATCAGCTGGCGCGAAGCGGCCGACCAGGTCTGCATCCTGGCGCAGAACCTGCGCGCGCTGGGGCTGGCGGACGGGGACCGCGTCGTGCTGGTCAGCGAGAACCGCCCCGAGTGGTGCATCGCCGATCTGGCCATCATGGCGGCGGGCTGCATCACCGTTCCGGCCTACACCACCAACACCGAGCGCGATCACCAGCACATCCTCGACAATTCGGGCGCACGGGCGGCGATAGTCTCCTCCGACCGGCTGGCGCAGCCGCTCATCCCGGCGATCATGCGCACCGGTCTGGTCGAGCACATCATCCCGATCGATCACGTTCGCCCGTATCAGAGCGGCAATCTGCGCTGTCATGCCTGGTCGCAGATGACCAGCGGCGACGCGGCCGCGGCGCGCCGGGCGGTGGACGCCCGCATCGCCGGAATTGCCCGGGATCAGACCGCCTGCATCATCTACACCAGCGGCACCGGCGGGGCCCCGCGCGGCGTGCTGCAGCACCATGGCATGATCCTGTGCAATGTGGCGGGTGCGGCAGAGGTGCTGATCGACGATTTCGGTCTCGACGATGACGACCGCTTCCTCTCCTTCCTGCCGCTTTCCCATGCCTACGAGCACACCGGGGGGCAGTATCTGCCGATCGGGGTCGGGGCGCAGATCTTCTACGCCGAAGGGCTGGAGAAACTCGCCTCCAACATCGAGGAGACGCGCCCCACCGTGATGGTCGTCGTGCCGCGCCTGTTCGAGGTGCTGCGCACACGCATCATGAAGCAGGTCGAGAAGCAGGGCGGCGCGGCAAAGCGGCTCATGGACGAGGCGCTGGCGCTGGGACAGCGGCGCGCTGCGGGCAGGTACCGGCTCGGCGACAAGACGCTCAACTTCATCCTCGAACGGCTGCTCAGGCCCAAGATCCGCGCCAGGTTCGGCGGACGGATCAAGGCCATGGTGTCCGGCGGCGCCCCCCTTAACCCGGAGGTCGGCGTGTTCTTCGAGGCCATGGGCATCACGCTCCTGCAGGGATACGGCCAGACGGAGTCGGGGCCGATCATCTCCTGCAACCGGCCGCGCGCCGGCATTGCCATGGCCTCGGTCGGTCCGCCGCTGCGCGGGGTAGAGGTGCGCATCGCCGAGGATGGCGAGATCCTGTGCCGCGGAGAGCTGGTGATGCAGGGCTACTGGCAGAATCCGGCCGAAAGCGCCCGCGCGCTGAAGGACGGATGGCTGCATACGGGCGACATCGGCCATCTCGACGAGAAGGGCCGCATCGTCATCACCGACCGCAAGAAGGACATGATCGTCAACGACAAGGGCGACAACGTCGCGCCGCAGAAGCTCGAGGGCATGCTGACCCTGCAGCCGGAGATCGGGCAGGCGCTGGTTGCGGGCGACCGGCGGCCCTACGTGGTGGGGCTGCTCGTTCCCGATGCCGAATGGATGGCGGAATGGGCCGGCGCGCGGGGGAAGGCGGCGGACCTCGCCGCGCTGAAGGAGGATCCGGCCTTCCGTTCAGCCCTGCGCGCGGCGGTCGACCGCGTCAACGCGGAGGTGTCGGTGATCGAGAAGGTGCGCAGCTTCGCCATCGCCGACGAGCCGTTCTCGATCGAGAACGAGGAGATGACGCCGTCCATGAAGATCCGCCGGCACAAGATCCGGGAGCGGTACGGCGACCGCCTCGACGCGCTCTACAGGAGCTGATCCGTCCGCAGCGGCTTTCGCGTCCCCTGCCTTGCCCTCTCGTGCACCCGCGGCCGCGGCGTGCCGCATGGCGTTTCAGGCCGCCTCGGCCGCCACCGCGTCGGGCAGGAACACCGGCTCGCGCAGCGACCAGCCGGCTGCGGTGGCCGCCGCCTCGCTCAGGGAGTGCAGCAGCAGCTTGCGCCGGTGCGGCGGGATCTGCGGCAGGGCGGCGGCGGCGCAGAACGCGGCCGGAAGCCAGGGCCGCACCGCGGAACCCAGGAGCCGTTCGTAAAGGAAACGCAGCGCGGAGAACGAGCCGATCCGCTCGCGTCCGAGGTCGTGCGCCACGACACCCAGCAGGGTGACGAAGAACGCCTCGGAACCGTGCAGGTCGCCCCGGCTCGGCATCGCGGCGCGCAGACAGGGAAGGTCGTTGTAGACGACATAGTGCCGGCGGATGGCCTCGCTGTCGCCCTCCACGCCGGTCCAGTTGCGAAACGCGTCGCGGCGCGCCAGCCCGATGTCGAGCGCATAGCTGATGTAGCGCTGCTCCTCCGGCGCGAAGGCCGCAAACTCGCGCATTTCGGCGATCATCATCGATGCGCAGCGGGTCGTAGCCATCTGATCCGAGTCCCTTCCTCCGTCGTCAGGAAGGAGTGTCCGCCAATATAGTTAACGCGCGGTGAGCGGCGCGTCCGCCGAGTGCAAAGGCGGCAGGTCAGATGAGCCCGGCCAGCGGGCTTGACGGGTCGGCGTACCGGCGCTGAGCCATGCGGCCGGCGCGGTAGGCCTCGCGCCCCGCCTCCACCGCCAGTCTCATGGCCCGGGCCATGCGCACCGGTTCCCGCGCTTCGGCAATGGCGGTGTTCATCAGCACCCCGTCGCAGCCCAGCTCCATCGCCACCGCCGCATCGGAAGCCGTGCCCACGCCCGCATCGACGAGCACCGGCACCTTCGCCCCCTCGACGATCAGGCGGATGGTGACGCGGTTCTGGATGCCGAGCCCCGATCCGATCGGGGCGCCCAGCGGCATGATCGCCACCGCGCCCGCCTCCTCCAGCTGCCGCGCCGCGATGGGGTCGTCGGCGCAATAGACCATCGGCAGGAATCCCTCCCGCGCGAGCGTCTCCGTGGCGCGCAACGTCTCGCGCATGTCGGGATACAGCGTGCGCGCCTCGCCAAGGACCTCCAGCTTGACGAGATCCCACCCGCCTGCCTCCCGCGCGAGGCGCAGGGTCCGCACCGCCTCGTCGGCGGTGAAGCAGCCGGCGGTGTTCGGCAGATAGGTGTAAACGGAAGGGTCGAGGAAATCCGTCAGCCGCGGCTGCGCCGGATCGGAGATGTTGACCCGGCGCACCGCCACGGTGACGATCTGCGCGCCGCTTGCCGCCACGGCCGCCGCGTTCGTTTCGAAGTCCTTGTACTTGCCGGTGCCCACGATGAGGCGCGATCGGAAGGTCCGGCCGGCGACGCTCCAGCTGTCCTCGTCGGCCGGCGATGCGTGATCGCCGCCGCCGACGAAATGGACGATCTCCACGACGTCCCCATCCTCGAGCGTCCGTGACGCGAGGGCCGAGCGCGGCGCGATCGCACCGTTGTGCTCCACCGCCACGCGCGCGGCGTCGAGCCCGAGTTCGCCGAGCAGGGCGGCAAGGTCGCCGGCCGCCGTGCGCCGCGCTTCGCCGTTGACCGTCACTGTGATGGGGGATGCCATTCCCGCCAGATAGACCTCAACGCGCGGCGCGCAAGCTCAGCACGTGCGACAGCGCGACCAGCGCAACGCCTGCCAGTGTCAGCACCGCCTCGCTCAGGCCGTGCGGCCCCAGCAGCGCCGCGCTCATGCAGCCAAGACCGGCAAGGCCGGTCACTAGGGGAGCGCGCCGGCGGTAGCTGGCCGCGTTCCAGCCGACCGACACGGCGGCGATCAGCGCGGCCGCCCCGAGGCCGTATTCGTGCACGGCGGGGGCGAGCAGGAATTGGCTGCCGACACCAAGCACCGACACCAGCACGATCGTCATCAGGCAATGAACGGCGCACAGGCCCGAAAGCACGATTCCCGCCCGGTCCAGGCGTCCGAACATCAAGGGGGACCGATCCGTCATGTCGCCGCCGCTCTTATGTGACATAGTATCATTACGCAAGAGCCGCGAACGGGTTCCGCCCGTTCGGATACGCCGCCGCGCACCGACGGGCGCCTTGCCTTGAAAACCGGCGCGGGCATGCGCAAGAAGGCGGGATGGCTGAGCACTCTGGCAGGCCCGTCGCCGTCGACAGGACGGCAAGCGCGGCGACAGGCATGCGCGGACCGCGACCCGGCGCCATCGCCCTGTGGCTGTTCGTCGTGGCGGGGTTGGTTCTCCTGATGGTGGCGGTCGGCGGCATCACGCGACTGACCGAGTCGGGCCTGTCGATCACGCGCTGGCAACCGGTCACCGGCATCCTGCCGCCCCTGAGCGAGAGCGCGTGGGAGGCGCAGTTCGCCCAGTACCGGCAAACGGGCGAATACATCCATCATGCCGGGCCTGCCGGCATGACGCTCGACGATTACAAGTTCATCTTCTTCTGGGAATGGTTCCACCGTCTGCTCGGGCGGCTGATCGGGCTGGCCTATGCGGTGCCGCTGGCATGGTTCTGGGTCCGGGGTGCCATCCCCGCCGGTTACAAGCCGCGCCTGCTCGGATTGCTCGCGCTGGGCGGAATGCAGGGGGTGTTCGGCTGGCTGATGGTGCGCTCGGGTCTGGGCGAGGACATGACGGATGTCAGCCATTTCTGGCTGTCCGTCCATCTGCTGACGGCGCTGCTCACGCTGGCGCTGCTGGTGTGGACGGCGCTCGACATGCGGGCCCTGGCTCGCGGCACAAGCGGGCGTCCGGCCCGGCTGACAGGGTTGGCGGGGGCGGCGGCGCTGATCCTTTTCATCCAGCTCCTGCTGGGAGCCTGGGTCGCGGGTCTGAACGCCGGTCTGGCGGCCAGCGACTGGCCGCTGATGAACGGACGACTGGTGCCGGAGATCGCCTGGAGCGGGGGTCTCTGGTGGACGCTGACGCATGATCCGTTCCTGCTGCATTTTCTCCACCGGTGGTGGGCGTTCGTCGCGGCGGCCGCCGTGATCGTGCTCGCACGAAGGGCGCGGACTGTCGATCGCCGGGCATCGATCGCCATCAATGCCACCTTGGGCGTGCAGATCCTGCTCGGCATCGCCACCGTCATGACGCAGGTCAGCCTGTGGCTCGCCGTGGCGCATCAGCTTGTCGGGGCGCTGCTCGTTGCGGCGGTCGCCTGGGGTGCCCATGCTGCCGGGAAGGATGTGCCTTCCCTCCGTCAGCGCGGCACGGCTGCGGCGAGGCCGCTGCCGGGTCCGGCATGACGGCGCTCGTCTGGTGCCCCTTCCCGGATCGCGGCAGCGCGGAGGCTGCGGCGGACCGCTTGCTCGACCGCGGCCTTGTCGCCTGCGCCAACATCATCGGCGGGATGCAGTCGCTGTTCGTCTGGAACGGCGAGCGCGGAGCGGCCGACGAGGTGGGCGTGCTGTTCAAGACGGATGCGGCGCTGCTTGAAGAGGTGGTTCAGGCCGTGGCCGAGGCGCATCCCTACGACTGTCCGGCCGTGCTCGGCTGGCCGTGCACGGCGGCGACCGCAGGCACAGCCGGCTGGCTGTCCGCGCTGACAGGCGCAGGGCGGCGTGGTGGGCCGGTTCAGCGCTCCGGCTGGGCGGCAGGCGCCGGGGACTGAGCGGCGGCCCCGGACCTGCCATGCAGGTCGGAATCGATCTCCTGCGATTTGGCCTCGATCCGCGCGTGAGTCGCGGCGTAGCGTTCGTCGAAGGTCGGCTCCTGCCGGCACGCGGCCAGCGTCATGAGCGCCAGGGCAGCGATGGGCAGGGCGCGGCGCATCAATAGTTCCGCCGATACCGCACGTTGATGCTCGACAGCCCTGATCCTCCCACCTGGCTGAGGATCGACAGGGCAGGGGTCAGGCTGATCTCCAGCTGGGTCGCGGTGAAGCCGCGCGCATCGGTGATGAATTCGAGATAGATGTCGTCCGACAGATATTCCCCGGCCGCGAGCGCGGTCCCGCGGCCCGTGGTCTCGTCCGCACCGAGGATGCGCAGGCGGTCGATGCCGGTGGCGGCGCGCAGCTGGCCGAGCGGGTTGAGGCCTCCGCCGGTGCCGCGCAGGGCGTTGAGCGACGCGGCGAGCTGCACCGCCTGGATCGTGGACAGGTTGCCGATGGAGGATCCGAACAGGATGCGGGCCACGATCTCGTCCTGTGGGAGGCCGGGAACGCTGCTGAAGACGATCTGCGGGTTGTAGGCGCGGCCCGTCACGTTGACGTTGACCGTGATGTCCTCGATCTGTTCGCTCGCAACCATCTCGATCGTCGGGTTGATCGGCGTCCCGCCCTGGAAGGCGACGCGGCCGCGCTCCAGTTCGAAGGAACGCCCGGCGAAGCCGAGCGTGCCGCGGATGAGGTTCGCCTCGCCGACGATCCGCGGGTCGGCGGTGGTGCCGCGCAGACGGACATCCGCCTCCCACTCGGATTCCAGACCCATGCCCGAAATGTACATGCGTTCGGACGCGCGCAGCCCGATGTCGAGCCGGACGAGATCGAAGAGTCCGCCGCCCGCCAGCGCCGGCTCGTTGCCGGTCACCCGTGCAGGACCGGGCGGCGCGCGGAAGCGGACGCCGGTGAGCTGGGGGACTTCGGCTGCGCCCTGGCGCACCAGCGTGTAGCGGGTGTTGGGCAGCGCCAGCTCGCCGCGCACCAGCGCTGTCTCTCCGGGGGCCTTGGTCAGCCGGAAGGAGCCGGTGGCGGTCGCGGACAGGGCATCGCCACGGGCGATGCGGGCGTTGTCCAGTTCCACGGCGATGTTCATGGGGAACCCCTGCGCGGCGGCGAGCGAGACGAAGCCGCTGGCGCTGGCCCGTCCCTCGCCAGCCGTGGCGGTGAGGCGGTCGATCTCGAGCCGCTCGCCCGAGAACCGGCCCGCCACCGCAAGGTTCGTCAGGCGGGTGCCGTAGGTCAGGTTCTCGTAGGTGAGATTGCTTCCCCGGACGATCCCGCCAAGCTCTGGCTGTCCCACCCGTCCGGTGAAATCCGCCGCCAGTCCGATCGGCCCCGACAACCGCTGATCCGAGACTCCGGTGAAGGAAAACAGCGTGTCGGCCGGGCCGTTGTAGCGGATGCCGCCGCCAAGCGGCGCGGCCAGCAGGCGGGTGGTCCACGGGCCGGCGCCCGGGCCCAGCGGCCGCAACGAGGCCACCGCCCGGCCGATCACGGCGCCGCGCTGCCGGATGACCGCGCGCGCCTCACCCCCGTCGGGCAGCAGACGGCCGACGAAGTTGATGTCGACGGGCTGGCTGACAAGGGCGGCAGTGGTGCGGCTGAACTGCGTGATCTGCAGCCGCGCGTCGGCGCGGGGGAAGGCGTCGGGCGAAGGCTGGTCGAAGTCGAGGCTGCCCGTTGCCCGCCCGCCAAGTCCGTAGCCCGGCATGAAAGCATTGAGAAGCGCCAGGTCCATGCGATCGAGCCGGCTCTGCACCCGCAATCCGTCGCCCCAGACGCCCGCGAGACGCATGGATCCCTGGCCGAAATCGATCTGCGTTGGGAGCAGCTCGTAGCGCCCGTCGTCCGGCCGGATGCGTGCCGGCGCAGCGGTGCGGAAGGCGACGCCGCGTGCGCGTCCCTGAAGCGCCACGCGCCACAGCTCCGGCTGCATCTCGGCATTGGCGGCGATGCGGAAGGGCACGCCGCTCACCCCTTCCGCGAGCAGCTGTGCCCTGCCCGTGCCATTCTGGTAATCGACGAGCGCGCGGAATGCCGACAAGCTCGTGGACCCGTATGTGGCATTCGCCAGCTGGACGTCGGCAATCACCAGCGGCTGCTCGTAGAGAATGGCGCGCGCGTCGATCGCGGCGGAACCGACTGCCACATTGGCCGGCCCCGGCAGCACGGTGTCACGTGCCCGCAGGTTGAGCAGCACTTCCTGGAACTGTCCGGCCGCCTCGAGCCGCGCCACTCCGGCCAGCCCCTGACCTGCCGCGTCGAGCCGCCCGGTGAACGGCCCGGCGGGGCTCTGCCGAAGGGAGCCGGAGAAGTCGATCCCGGCCAGGGTGCCGCGGGCGATGTCGAGTGTCAGCTGTGCGCCGGTGCCCACCACCACATCCGCCGTCAGGGGTCCGTAGTCGGTGTCGCCGCGCGCCTGCAGACGGTAGCCCGCGGGAACCGTGGTGATGTCGGCGGCGAGGTTCGCCAGTCCGACGCCGAGACCCGGGCGCGTGGCGGTGACGGTCGCGCGCGGGCTGGCCAGTGTTCCCGCGACGCGCACGCCCACCGGCCCGTAGGCGGTGGTGGTTCCGCTGGCGTTGAATGCGAGCCGGCCGTCGGGTGCGTAGAAACCGTCGCCGGTGGTGATCCGCACGGCCGGAGCGCGGACCGACAGATTGCTGAAGCGGATGATGCCGTCGGGTCCGTAGCGCACGTTCGCCGCGCCGCTGGCATTGCCACCGAGAAAGTTGCGCACGCTTTCGTTGAACAGGCTGGTCGATCGCGCCTGGATGCGGCCGACCATGGCAAAGCCGCCCGACGGCACCGTGCGCAGGTCCAGATCGGTGACGATGTTGAAGATGCCGACACTCTCGACCCGGTAGCGGTCGATGCGTCCATCGATCGCCCCGGTGTAGAAGCCGCGCGCCGTGTCCGCGACGAGGATCAGCCCGGCGTCGATCCGGTCCGAGCGGATGCGCATGTTGTCGGACAGGATGCGCGCACCGTCGATCGCGAGATCGCCGTTCAGCCGCACATTGGTGAGCGTGCCGCCGGCGACCGTATCCAGCCCGGTGATCCTGTCGGCCCGGGCGCTGACGGGCACGAGGATCTGGTCGGTGCGGATGCGCGCGTCGCCCGTGGCGACAAGGTTCTGCACGCCGATGTCGTTAATGAGCAGGCGGGCGGCGTTGACCGCGTACCGGACCCGGGGGGTGGCGAACGGGCCGTCGAGAACGAGCTGGGCGCGCATGCCGCTGCCGGCTAGGTTCGGCGCCAGCGCCGCCGGGCGCAGCAGCACCAGACCGACGCGCATCGCCGTGAAACTGTTGTTGCCCAGATCAACCACACCGTTGGCCGTGAGCCTCAGCGCGTCGCTGGCGCCGGTGCCTGACAGCTCGACGCGTCGCTCGTCCATGGTGCCGGTGACATCGATGGCAAGCACCGGCCCGAGCAGTTGCGCCGACGGACCCTCGAGCAGACGCGCGACCTGCGCCGGACCGGTGATCCGCACCGTGCCGTCGGCGAAGGCGATCGCCAGCCGGGCCAGTTCGCGGCCGCCAAGGTCGGCATCGGCCTGTCCGGACCAGCGGGCCCAGTCTCCCGCACCGTTGACGCGCAGGCGCAGGGGTTCGGTCAGCCCCGTGAGCGCGGCGGCCACGCCGTCGGCCGGCGCGTCGAGAGCGAGGTCGAGGGCGAGCCGGTTGTCGTCGGGCACGGCGTCGAGCCACAACGCCAGCCGGTCGCCGCCCCCGGCGCCGGCGCCTTCCAGCGTGCGCGCGTCAAGGCGCACGCGGGCGCGACGATCGGCGATGTTGGCGGCCCCGGCGAGGGTGAGCACGCGCCGCTCGCCCGTGACCGGCGGCTCGGCGACGAAGCGCGCCACGGCGAGGCGCCCGATGCGGATGTCGAGGTCGGGCAGCAGCGGGTCTTCGCTGGGCGGGGTGTCGGCGAACTGCGGCACCCGTTGCAGCGTGACGAGCGGGCTGGTCAGCGCCCGGACGTCGATGCGGTTGCGGATGTAGGCGAACGGACGCCAGTCGACGGTGATCTCGGGCGAGGTCGCGAACACCCCCTGCGGATCCGACAGGGTCACGTCGCGCAGGATCATCTCGCCATAAATGGAGCCCTGGATGCGCCCGATGTCGATCTCGAGGCCGTTTTCGAACTGCAGGGCGCCGATGCGGTCGGCGATGAAACGTTTGCCGGGCGCGGTGTTCAGGCCGAGCAGCACGGCCGCCAGCAGGAGAGCAAGGCCGCCGGCCAGCAGCGCCAGTCCCTTCAGCACCTGCCAGCCGCGGCCACGCCGCGCCGCCGGCGCTTGCGCGCGTTCCTCCACCACCACCACCGCCGTCTCGGCGGCCATGCCCGTGCCGTCCGCGGAGGAGGTGTCGCCGGTCATCAGAACGCCTGCCCGATTGAGACGTAGATGTTGATCCGGCTGTCGCCGGGCCGGCGGTTCAGCGGGGTGGCGACGTCGAGGCGCAGCGGACCGAAATTGGTGTAATAGCGCGCCCCGACGCCGACGCCGAACTGGAGGTCGTTGAACTGCGGGGTGGTGGCCTCATAGGCCTGCCCCGCATCGACGAAGGCAACCGCCCCGAAACTGCCGAACCGGTAGCGCACCTCCAGGGCGGCCTCGTTGACGCTGCGTCCGCCGATCGGCCGGTAGATGAAGGGATCGGCGTCGTTGTCCTCGTCGTCCGGGTCGAACTCGGGGTTCGGCAGGATCACGCGCGGGCCGAGCTGCTGGAAGCCGTAGCCGCGCACTGACCCGCCGCCGCCGGCATACAGGCGCCGCGAGGGGGCGATGTCGAACCGCTGCGTTCCCTGGATGGTGCCAAGCCGCACCCGGCCGGCAATCACCAGCGCATCGGCGGGCGACACGTAGACGGCGCCGTCGAGGATGGCCCGTGCATAGGGAGAGAAGCTGCCCTGGAGCGAGCCTTCCGGCTGGACGAGAGCGGTGAGGCGGAACCCTCTGGTCGGGTCGAGCAGGCTGTTCGACCGGTCGAACCCGACCTGCCCGGTCAGGCCCCCGATGAAGAACGTCCGGCGGACGAGTTCGGCCGCGGCGAAATCGTAATCCTGTTCGTTCGTGGCGATCGCCTGACCGCCAAAGGCGTAGGTCAGCGTCTTCTGCCAGATCGGGGTGGAGTCGTAGCTCCACAGGGCGAACAGCCGGCCGGTATACGCCTCGTACGCGTCATAGGTGCTGTAGAGCGCCTCCACACCGGTCTGGAAGGTCCGGTCCCGGCGCCCGGCATTGGAGCGGCGGAAGATGGCGCTGGCCCCCGTTTCCTGCGTGCCGGCAACGCCCGTGACGATCAGCGCGCCTTCCGGCGGGAACAGGTTGCGGTGCTGCCAGCTTCCCTCGACGCGGAACCCCTGGCCGGTCGCGTAGCCCGCGCTTGCCGACAGGGTGCGCGGCGGCCCGGCGTTCTGCTCCACCACGATGGTGGTGTAGCGCAGGTCGGTGCCGGGCACGGTCTCCTCGGTCGGCTCCGGCCGGACGGCCACCGTGCTGAACAGCCCGGTCGCCACCAGCGCCTGCCGCAGGTCGTCGACGAGGCGGCTGTCGTAAAGCTGATCGCGGCGGAACCGTGCCAGGGTGCGGACATGATCCACGCCGAAGGCCAGTTCGCCGGTGGTGACGATCCCGTCGAAGGCGGATCGCGGGCCCGTTGTCACCGGCAGCGTGTAGACGCCCTCGGCCGTCGCGGGATCGAGCAGGATGTCGCGCTGGCCCACTTCGGCGAAGGGATAGCCGTTCTCCGTCAACGTCACCGCCACGCGCGCTTCGGCCCCCTGCACGCGCGCCGCGACGATCGGCTCGCCGACCCGCAGGGCGAGCGCCGAGGCGATGAGGTCGGGCGGCTGCGTCGGCTCGGCCACGATGTCGATCTGGCCAAGGGCAAAGCGCGGTCCGGGCACGACAGTGATGATCGCGGTCGCCGCCGGCCGATCGGGAGCGTCGCCGCGCTCGATCCGGGTCCGCGTCTCGGCGGCGAACCAGCCTTCGGAGGCAAGCAGCCGCTGGAGGAGGACCGCGTCCTCGGTCAGCCGGGCGGACACCTGCGCCAGATTGGCCGCCTCGCCGCGGCCCGCCCGGAGCGCGGACAGCGCGTTGAACGCTCCGAGCAGGCTCGTTTCCGCCTCTTCGTCCGGTCCCTCGAGCCCTTCGATCCGCGTGGCGTAGGTGACCGTCACCGCCTGAGTGTCGTCCGGCCCCTCGACGAACTCGACCGGATCGACTTCAAACGCCTCGAGCGGCGGCAGCGGCACTGCCAGCTCTGGATCACGCACCGGAGCGTCGGCGAGTTCCTCCACCGGATCGCCATCGGCGAGCCGCACGTCGCCCAGCGGTGCGGGGTCGGCTTCGGCGGCGCCCTCCTCGGCCGCGAGACGCCGCTCGAACTCGGCGATCGATTCGAGCGGCTGGTCCAGCCAGTCGTCCTCGCCGACGGGCGGCAGCGGCGGGACGGCATCCGCCAGTTCCGCGCGCGAGATAACCTCTTCGACCTCGGGCAGATCGGCATCCGGCGGGGGCAGAGGGATGACCGGCTCCGGACGATCGGTTTCGGGGAGGCGATCCTGCGCTGCCGCAGGTCCGCCGCTCGCCATGACAGCCATGCCCGCGCAGAGGACCGGGCCGCACAGCAGCCAGCGCCGGAAGGCTGCACGGCGGCCTTGGTCCGCCATGCCGGCGACTGAAACTGGAATGGTTTTCAACACGTTCGGATTACCGGACAGCGACCCCGTGATCATTTGGCTGCCTCCCGCCGAGGCAGCGGCACCGTGCCATCTGCGCATCGCGGGGGCAACCAAAGCTTTTCCTCACCCGGTCAGGGGACGCGCAGCTCGAGCAGCAGGCCCTGCGGGCGCAGTTCCCTTTTCATCCGCGCCTTCAGCGTGGCGGCGCAGTGCTGCAGCAGGGTCGTTCCGAACCCGCTCCGGCTGCCTTTCTCCCGTTCTTCCTGCGCAGGCGCGGTCAGGGGGTGGCCGACCTGCTCGTCCCAGGTGAACAGCAGCGTGCCGTTGTCGCGGTCGATGGTGATGAGCAGTCGCCCGTCCGCCGACGCCAGCGCCCCGTACTTGGCCGCGTTGGTGGCCAGTTCGTAGGCCAGCATGGCAAACGGCGAGATCTGCGTCAGCGTGAGTTCCACCGGCTCCCGCTCGTCGATCCGGACCTGTTCGGCCGCACCGGTGAGCCAGGGCGCCACGGCCATGCGCACGATCTGTTCGAGCCGCACGGTGGCCCCGGCCTCGCGCTGCGCCGTCTGCGCGCTCATGCGGTGCGCGTCCGACATGGCGCGGATCTGCGCGGTCAGCGTGTCGGCGAAGCTCGAGATCGAGGAGGCGGAGCGCGATCCCAGCCGGATCAGCGCGTTGATGACGCTGAAGGCGTTCTTGACGCGGTGGTTCATCTCCTTGGCGAGGATCGACAGCCGCTCCTCCTCGGCCTTGCGGTGGCCGATGTCCCAGTTGACGCCCACCAGCACCGCGGACGCGCCCTCGTCGTCATTTTCGATGATCTTGCCGCGCCCGGCGATCCAGTGGTATTCGCCGTCCTCGCGCAGGACGCGGAAATCCTCGAAATACTCGTCGCCCGGCCGGCCGAGCCGCGCCATCGCGTCCTCGACGCGGGAAAGATCGTCGGGATGGATGCGGGCGGTGAAGTCCGCCACCGGACGCAGCACGTCCGAGGGCTGCACGCCGAAGAGGGCGCACACGGTGTCATCGCCCGCCGCCAGCTGCTGATCGAGCAGGCACACGAAGCTGCCCATGGAGCCTGCTTCGAGCGCGAGTCGCGCCCGCGCATCCGCGCTTTTCAGCAGCAATTGCTGTGCCAAGTGATCCCCCGTCCCCGCTGTGTCGGCACCCTTATAGAAGAATGCCGGGGGAAGAACCACGGGAAGATGGCGGCCGTGGGTTTCGAGCGGCGGGCCTGCCGATCCCTTCAGCCCAGGCCGAGCCACCAGCGGATGCCGTAGGCCAACACGGCGAGAACCGCGACGCTGGCGGCCCAGATGCCGGCCATCCAGGCCAGCCTCTGCCACAGCGGACGCTCGGGCTCCCCGTTCGCCGGCGCCAGCATCAATGGTAGCCTTCGTGCCCCACCTTGCCGCGGAACACCCAGTAGGTCCATGCGGTGTAGGCGATGATCAGCGGCATGGTGATGGCCACGCCGACGAGCATGAACACCTGGCTGCGCTCCGGCGCGGCCGCGTCCCAGATGGTGATGCCCGGCGGCACCACATAGGGCCAGATCGTCACGCCCACCCCCGTCATCCCGAGTAGAAAGAGGGCAAGCGAGAGCCAGAACGGCTTGGAGTGGCGTTCCACCGACAGGGCGCGCAGCAGGGCGATGGCGATGATGCCGGTCAGGATCGGCACCGGCGCAACAAAGAACAGCTCGGGCGTGCCAAGCCACCGCTCGGCATATTCGGGCCGCAGGGCGACGTTGTAGAGACTCACCGCGCCCATCAGGACCAGCGTCGTCCAGGCCGCGCGCTTGCCGAGGGCGCGGGCGTGCTGCTGGCTCTCTCCGTCGAGCTTCCACACCAGCCATGTCGCGCCGAGCAGCGCGTAGCCCGCAACGGTGCCCAGTCCCGTCAGCAGGGTGTAGGGCGTCAGCCAGTCCCACCAGCTGCCGGCATAGGCGCGGTCCACCACCGTCACCCCCTGAAGCAGCGCGCCGAGGATCATGCCCTGCGTCATCGCGGCGACGAGGCTGCCGCCGGTGAACGCCCAGTCCCAGAAGCCGCGATGCGCCGGATCGCGCCAGCGGAACTCGAACGCCACGCCGCGGAACACGAGGCCGAGCAGCATGGCGATGACCAGCGGATAGGTTGCCGGCAGGATCACTGCGTAGGCGAGCGGAAAGGCGGCGAACAGCCCCCCGCCGCCCAGCACCAGCCAGGTCTCGTTGCCGTCCCACACCGGCGCGACCGAATTCATCGCCCGGTCGCGTTCAGGCCCGACCTCGAAGGTGGGGAACAGGATGCCGATGCCCAGGTCGAACCCGTCCATGACGACATAGGCGAAGACGGCGAAGGCGATGATGAACGCCCACACGGTGGTCAGGTCCACGTTGACCGCCATCAGTCCTGCCGCTCCAGCTCCGTCTGCTCCGGCCCGGGCTGCGCATCGCGGCCCTGCGTCAGCCCGGGGGTGATGCCAGCTGTGCGGATCGGCCCCACATCGCCGTCCCGCAGGTCGCTTTCGTGCGGGTGGGGCGGCTTGTGCATCAGGTGGAGGATGTACCACACCCCGATGCCGAACACGATGAAGTAGACGATGATGAAGGCCAGCAGCGAGGTGGCGACCGCCGGCGCGTCGAGCGGGCTCACCGCGTCGGCGGTGCGCAGGACGTTGTACACGACATAAGGCTGGCGGCCGACCTCGGTCGTGATCCACCCGGCCAGGACGGCGACGAAGCCGGACGGCGCCATCACCAGCGCGGCCCGGTGCAGCAGGGGCGTGTCATACAGCCGCCCGCGCCACCGCGCCCACAGGCTCCACAGCCCCACGCCCAGCATCAGGAAGCCGATGCCGACCATGACCCGGAACGACCAGAACACGATCCCGACCGGCGGCTCCTCGTCGTCGGGAATGGTGTCCAGTCCCGCAAGCGGCGCGTTGAGATCGTGCTTGAGGATCAGCGACGACGCCTTGGGGATCTGGAGCGCGTAATCCACCCGCTTCTCGGCGCTGTTGGGTATGCCGAACAGGATCAGCGGTGCGCCGTCGGGATGGCTCTCGAAGTGACCCTCCATCGCCATGACCTTCTGCGGCTGGTGCTCCAGCGTGTTCAGGCCATGGAGGTCGCCGGCGACGATCTGGACCGGCACGACCAGCGCCGCCATCCACATGGCCATGGAAAACATGGTGCGCGCATGCTGGTTCGTGCGGTCGCGCAGCAGGTGCCACGCGCCCACGCCGCCGACGACGAACGCCGTGGTGATGTAGGCGGCGAGCACCGTATGGGCGAGACGATAGGGAAAGGAGGGATTGAAGATGATCGCCCACCAGCTCTCGCCGGGCAGGAGCTGCCCGTTGGCGCCCTGCACGAAACCCGTCGGCGTGTGCATCCAGCTGTTGACCGACAGGATCCAGAACGCCGACACGAAGGTGCCCAGAGCGACCATGCAGGTGGCGGCGAAATGGAGCTTCCTGCCCACCCGCTCCATGCCGAACAGCATGACCCCGAGAAAGCCGGCTTCGAGGAAGAAGGCCGTCAGCACCTCGTAGGCCATGGGCGGGCCGATCACCGGCCCGGCGATGTCGGAGAAGCGCGCCCAGTTGGTGCCGAACTGGTAGGACATGACGATCCCCGACACCACGCCCATGGCGAAGGCGATGGCGAAGATCTTCACCCAGTACTTGAACAGGTCGAGGTAGAGCGCCTTGCCAGTCTTCAGCCACAGCGCTTCAAGCACGGCCAGATAGCTGGCCAGGCCGATGGTGAAGGCGGGAAAGAAGAAATGGAAGCTGACGGTGAAGGCGAACTGGATCCGGGCCAGCATCAAGGCGTCGAACGCGTCGAACATCGCCCGGGAAGCTAGTCCGTGCGCCCCCGACGCGCCAGCGCGAAAAACAAAACAGATGTTGCGGACCGCGCAACAAGAGGTGCTTTCCGGGCGTCACGTTGCGCGTCACGCCCGGACCGGGCATGCTACCAGATGCGGACCCGCTGCTCCGGTGGCAGGTACAGCGCGTGGTCCGGGGTGACACCGAACGCCTCGTACCAGGCGTCCATGTTGCGCACGACGCCGTTGACCCGGAATTCCTCGAGGCTGTGCGGCCCGGTGCGCAGGCGCTGGCGCGCATTCTCTTCCCGCTGCATCGAGCGCCACACCTGCGCCCAGGCAAGGAAGAACCGCTGGTCCCCGGTCAGCCCGTCGATCACCGGCAGCTCCCTCCCCTGCGTGGCGATCTTGTAGGCGCGCCAGGCGAGGCTCAGCCCGCCGACGTCGCCGATGTTCTCGCCCAGGGAAAGCCGTCCGTTGAGGCAGGTGGTGCCGTTGTCGAACGGGCAGAAGGCGCTGTACTGCGCCACCAGTGCGTCGCCCAGACGGTCGAAGGCAGCGCGATCGGCGTCCGTCCACCAGTTGCGCAGCATGCCCGAACCGTCGGACTTCGATCCCTGATCGTCGAAGCCGTGGCCGATCTCGTGGCCGATGACGCCGCCGATCGCGCCGTAATTGACGGCAAGGTCGTGCGACATGCCGAAGAACGGCGGCTGCAGGATGGCTGCCGGAAAGACGATCTCGTTCTTGGTCGAGTTGTAGTAGGCGTTGACCGTCTGCGGCAGCATGAACCATTCGGTCCGGTCGATCGGCCCGCCAAGCTTCGCCAGCTGGTCCTGCCAGCGCCAGCGCGCCGCCGCATGCCGGTTGCCGACGGGATCGCCGGCGGCGATGGCCAGCCCTTCGTAGGTCTCGAGATTGTCGCGGTAGCCGATCTTGGGCGTGAACGCGTCCAGCTTGGCCAGCGCCTCGCGCTTGGTGTCCGCGCCCATCCACGTGTTTTCGGCGATGCTCTGCGCCATGGCGAGGCGGACATTGGCCACCAGCTCGTCCATGGCGGCCTTGTTCTCGGCCGGGAAGAACCGTTCCACATAGGCGCGGCCAAGCTTTTCGCCGAGCAGCCCCTCGACCTCGGAGATGGCCCGCTTCCAGCGCGGACGCTGCTCCTGCTGGCCGGTGAGCACCCGGCCGTAGAAGGCGAAACTGGCCTCGTCGATCCGCGACGGCAGAACCGCGGCGTTGGCGCGCAGCAATTCCTTGGCGGTCCACGCCTTGAGGGTGGCGAGCGGCGTCTCGGTGAGCAGCGCGAACATGCCCGGCACACCCTGGCCGATCTTGCCCAGCGTCTCGGGCGTCAGACCGTAGGTGGCGATCTCCTCGGCCGTGGGCGGCATCAGGCCGACGACGAAGCGGTCCGTCCCGGCTACGCCGCCGGCGGCGAGGAACGCCTCCAGCGGGAAGCTTCCCGCAATGGCGGCCAGTTCCTGCGGGGTGTGCGCGTTGTAGGTGAGGTTGCGGTCGCGGCGCACGGCCCGGTCCCAGCTCAGCGTCCGGGCGATCCGGTCCTCGAACGCGTACACGGCTTCGGCCGCGCCCTGCGGGTCGGTGTAGCCCGCCTCGGCCAGCATGGCGGCGAGGAACACCCTGTACTGCTGCTGGATGGACCGCCCGCGCTCGGAGGTGTCGAGATAGAAATCGCGATCCGGCAGACCCAGTCCGCCCATGTCGAAGCTCACCGAGTAACGGGTCGGCTCCTTGGCATCGACGCCGATGCCGAAGGCTAGCGGCGCCGGCATGGCCGGCGCACCCCACAAGCGGGCCAGCTCCTCGAGCGACGGCGCGGCGGCGACGAGGTTGAGCCGCGGCTGGATGTGCGACAGGCCGGCCGCCTCGATGGCGGCCGTGTCCATGAAGGCATCGTAGGCATCCACGATCCGCCGGTCCGACGGCGACAGCGTCTCGCGACGCGCCTGCATCTCGCGCACGACACCCATCACATCTTCCGTCGCCTTCTCCCGCAGCACGTCGAAGGCGCCGAACCGGGCAAACTCCGGCGGCAGCGGATTGGCATCGATCCAGCGCTGGTTGGCGTAGGCGAAGAAATTGTCACCCGGCGCGATCGACGGATCGAGGAGCGAGGTGTCGATCCCCCATGTGCCGAAGGTCATCGTCGGCATGGGCACCTGCGCCGGCTGGCCGGTGCCGGCGGGCGCGTGCTGCACCTTGGCGTGCAGGTCGTCATGTGTCCCGTCATGCGCCCTTGCCGTCCCGGCCGCGCAGATGGCCAGCGTGCTGGCGGAAACGGCGATGAGAAAACGCGTGAACACCCCGGCAGACTCCTAGCAGATCATGTGCGGCCGGCGTCTTGCGCCATGCCGCGCAGCGTGTCCAGTTTCCCCTGTCGCGCGTGAACGGACGATGATCGGCGGCCTTGCCCTTGGAGGCCGGGCGATCCGGCTTTGGGCTGGCGCAAGTACGCCTGCCTCCGCTATGCGCCCGATGATCATGAGGCGGGAGCACCAGGAAAGCGGGCGGAGCGATGCGAGTGGACACGCACCGGAACGATCTCGCGGACCGCTGGCGCAGGCGCTGAGCCGCGGTCGTGTGCGGATCCTGCGCAACCCGCGCAGCCGTCGCAATCTCGGCCGGGAACCGGGAACCGGATGGCCGGGCATCGAGGTCGTGGCGCCGCCGCGCCGGAGCGACACGGCCGCAGCCCTTGCCCATTGCCACGCCGCCGGCACCGACTGTCTGATCATCGACGGCGGCGACGGCACCATCCGCGACGTGCTGACTGCCGGTGCGGCCGTGTTCGGCTCCGCGTGGCCGGCGCTCGCCGTGCTGCCCCGCGGCAAGACCAATGCGCTGGCGAATGACCTGCGCCTCCCCCGGCACTGGGGTGTGCCCGAGGTTCTGGCGGCCGTCCGCGCCGAACAGACCGTCCTGCGTCATCCGTTGCTGCTCCAGCGGGTCGGCGCGCCTGCCGACACGGTGCTGGGGTTCATCGTCGGCGCGGGAACGTTTGCCAGCGGCATCGAGGCGGCGCAGAGCGCGCATCAGATGGGGATGTTCGGCGACCTTGCGGTCGGCGCCACCCTGGCCTGGTCGGTGGTGCGCGTGATCGCCGGCCGCGGCAACACGGCTTGGCGCGAGGGGAGCGGCATGACCGTCACCCTGCCGGGCGGAGAGAGGCTGGTTCACCGGGGCGGGGGAGACACGAACCGGCGCAGCCTGCTGGTGGCGACAACCCTGCGGCGCCTGCCCCTGGGACTGCGTCCCTTCGGCCCCGAGCGTGCCGGTCTCAAGCTTCTGGTCGTGGACCGGGCCTCGCGCGCCATCTACGCGGCGGCGCCTCTGCTCCTCGCAGGGGCCTTGCCGGGCTGGCTGACGGCGCGGGGCGTGCACCGGCTGGATCCGGGCGAGGTCGAGCTGATCTGCGACAGTGCGATCGTGCTCGACGGCGACATCCTTCCGCCGGGGCACTGGCGCATCTCGACGGGGCCGGCGCTGGAGTTCGTGGCCGGATGACGCCCGATCTCGACGGGTATGTGCGAACGATGCTGGCGCGTCCGGTCGACCCGGCGGTGACGCAGTTCGCGGCCCTGCTGGCGAGGAGCAGCGCGGCATGCGCCGTGCTGTTCTACGGCTCCAACCTGCGCACCGGCACGCTCGACGGCGTGCTCGACTTCTACCTTCTCACCGCCGGCCCGCAGCGCGAGCGGATCTGGCCCCGCATCGCCATGGCCGAGCATGACGTCGAGGGCCGTGTGCTGCGCGCCAAGACCGCGACCATGAGCTTGGCACAGTTCGCGCGTGCGGCAGGCGGTCAGGGCCTCGACACGACGATCTGGACCCGGTTCTCGCAACCCTCCGCACTGGTGTGGGTGCGTGACGCCGAAGCGGCGGCGCAGGTCCGCGCCGCGGTGGCCATGGCTGTGCGCACCGCCGCCGCGACGGCCGCCGCGCTCGGCCCTCGGGAGGGAGCGTGGGAGGATTGCTGGTGCGCGCTGTTCCGGGAAACCTACGGCGCGGAACTGCGGGTGGAGCGCCGCGGACGCGGCGAGGAGATCGTTGCCACGCATGCCGCGCATTTCGCGGCAGTCCTTCCGCTGGCATGGCAGGCTGGCGGCATCCCCTTCGAGGCGGCGGCAGATGGGCGTTACCGGCTGCTGCTCGATGAGGCGGAACGCGCCGCGCGGCGCCGCTGGTGGGCGCGGCGGCGGCGCGTCGGGCGGCCCCTCAACCTGATCCGGCTGCTGAAGGCGGCGTGGATGCTCGACGGAGCGGCAGACTACGCGGCGTGGAAGCTGGAGCGGCACACGGGCGTGGCGCTGACCGTCACGCCGTGGCGGCGCCGGCATCCGCTGCTCGCCATCCCCGGGGCTGCCCTGGAGCTGCGTCGGCGGCGCCACCGGCAGCGCAGGCCGGTCAGCGCAGGTAACGCATCCTGATCGTCATCGCGACCGGCGTGTTGCCGGCGGCGAAGCGGACCTTGGAGACGTCGGGCCGGCCGAGATTGAGCACGTTTACGGCCGGGTTGTTCGACATCCCCCCGCCGTCGGAGGCAAAGTCGGTGCGTCCATTGCCGTTGCGGTCGTGCCGGACGGCGATGGCATAGCTGCCCGCGGCCGGCAACGGCACGCACAGGCGCATCACGCCGGCGCGGGCAGGCACTTCCAGCCGCGACACCCAGCGCCCTTTCACGAGCCACTCGCCGGCCGTGGCGCGGTAGGTCTGGACCCGGATGGTTCCCCGGCTCTCCGCCACATCCGTGAGGGTCAGCGCGACCGCGCTGCCCGCCCCTTCGCGGCACCGGGCGGGATCATCGGACACGAGGCGGCCCGCCGGCGCCGCGGCGGCTGGTGCGGCGGTGAGCACGGACCCGAGCAGCAGGACACAACTCAGAACGTGGCGGATCGGCACGGCGGGCTCCTCGAAAGTGACAGGCAGGCCTGTCAAGCGGCCTGCCCGTATCCGGGTTGCTGCTGAACCGGGACTGAAAACGACGCCACCCGGGCTGCTGCGAGACGCGGGCAGCGAACGCCGGTGTTGATAAGGCGTGCCCCTCACCCTAGCCACGGCTGCGGCGAGACGGTAGGGCTGCACACGACTGTGCGTCCCGTTCTCGCTGGCGCGCGGCAGAAACTGGAACACACCTGTCACGGACCGGCCCGATCCGCACATGACCCGTCCTTTGCTGATTGCCCCTTCCATGCTGTCGGCCGACTTCGCCCGGCTCGGCGAGGAGGTGCGGGCGATCGAGAGCGCGGGCGCGGACTGGATCCATCTCGATGTGATGGACGGGCATTTCGTCCCCAACCTCACCTTCGGCGCGCCGGTGGTGCGCGCGCTGCGTCCGCACAGTGCGCGGATGTTCGACGTCCACCTCATGATCGCTCCGGTTGATCCGCTCCTGTGCGCCTTCGCCGAGGCGGGGGCGGACATGCTGACAGTGCATCCCGAGGCGGGGCCGCATGTCCATCGCACGGTGCAGCGGATCAAGGCGCTGGGCAAGAAAGCCGGGATCGCGCTCAACCCGGCCACGCCGGCAAAGATGCTCGACTACCTGCTCGACGAGATCGACCTTGTTCTGGTGATGAGCGTCAATCCCGGTTTCGGCGGGCAGGCCTTCCTGTCCTCGCAACTGCGCAAGGTCGAGGCGGTCCGCCGTGCCATCGAGTCCTGCGGACGGCCGATCCACCTCCAGGTCGACGGGGGCATCGACCCTTCGACAGCGCGCTCCTGCGTGGCGGCAGGCGCCGATGTGCTGGTGGCCGGGTCCGCCGTGTTCGCCGGGGGTCCGGCGGCCTATGCCGCCAACATCGCCGCGCTTCGCGGCGCAAGCGAGACGGGCGGCGCGAGCGAGACGGGCGGGGCGGGCATGAAGACGAGCGCGGAGCAGGCGCGGTGACGCCGGTGGAGCCCGAGGCGGACACAGCGGCGCCGGACACGGCGACGGGTCCCGGCGTGCCGGTGCAGACCGCGTTGCCGCTGAGACCCGGCACTCAGGACTCCCATCTCGTGGAGCCGGTTTCGCGGCTGCCCGTGACCGGCACCGCCGCCGCGTTGCCGGAGGACGGCGGGCGCGCGCTGGCCGTTGCCGATCTGGCGCCGCCGCGGGCGCGGCCTCTCGATGCGCTCACCCGCTTTGCCTACCGCCTCGGCGTTCCCGGCCACCTGCTCGATGCGCCGTTTTCCGCCCGGCAGGCGCCGCGCCTGCTGGCCGAGGTCCGCACGCCGCTGACGGGAGATCGCACCGCGGGCGTGGCGCTACGCGCGGGCTATTTCCGCGTTGCCGGGATCAAGGCGCCGCTGGGACAGGTGGACATCGGCCCTGCATCGCGTCTGACGCCGCCCTTCCTGCGGGCGATCCATGGCTTCGGCTGGCTGCGCGATCTCGCCAGCTGCGCCTCGCGCGAGCAGTGCCGCGACACGGCGTCGGACCTGTTCGCGCGCTGGCTGTCGCTCAATGCGCAGCCGGGACGCGGGCCGGCCTGGGATGTGGAGCTGACGGCTCATCGGCAGCTCAACTGGCTGCTGTTCGCCTCGCTGCTGACTTCCGAGCGCGATCCCGAACGGGCGGATCGCCTGTTCGCCGAGCTCGACCGCACGGCCGGCTGGCTCGACCGTCACGTCCGCTCGGCGGGTGACAAGCTGGGCGAGATGGCCGGCTGGTGCGCTCTGGTGGCGACCGGG
Source organism: Erythrobacteraceae bacterium CFH 75059 (assembly GCA_004331795.1). GTDB lineage: Bacteria > Pseudomonadota > Alphaproteobacteria > Sphingomonadales > Sphingomonadaceae > Qipengyuania_B > Qipengyuania_B thermophila. The sequence goes on along the minus strand of SJSR01000001.1, from coordinate 541,017 downwards.
CTGCTGATGAGCGGCGGCCGCCCCCGCCGCCTCTATGCGGAGGCGGGCCTGCTGGCGGCGCTTGGCGAGCTGGTCGGGGAGGATGGCGGCGTGCTGTCCCGCAGCCCGCTGGCGCAGATGGATGCCATCGCCCTGCTGGTCGATCTGCGCGCCTGCTACGAGGCGGTCGGCCGCGACGCGCCGGACATGCTCGGGCGGATGCTGGCGCTGCTCGTGCCGCCGCTGCTGACGCTCCGCCACGGGGACGGGGGGCTCGGCAGCTGGCAGGGCGCGCCGGCGATCGCCGACGAGCAGCTGTCGCAGCTCGTCGGCGCCAGCGGCGTGCGGACACGGCCGCTGAAGGACAGCCGTCCGTGGGGCTACCACCGGGTGCAGGCGCAGGGCACGGTGCTGCAATTCGATGCGGCGCCGCCGCCACGCCCGCAGCATGCGCGTTCCGGCTGCGCCTCCACTCTCGCATTCGAGCTGTCCTCGGGCGCGCACCGGCTGATCGTGAACTGCGGCGGGGCGGCGGCGGCCGGGGGCGCCACCCCGGTCAGGATCGAGCAGGGGCTGCGCGCCACCGCCGCCCATTCCACGCTGGTGCTCGATGAAGCGAACTCGACCGCCGTGCTGATCAAGGGGCAGCTTGGCAAGGGGGTGGAGCAGGTCGCGGTCAGCCGGGGCGTTCTGAAGCAGAAGGGCCGTGGCGGCGTGCAGATCGAAGCCAGCCACGACGGCTATGCCGCGCGATTCGGCCTGCTTCACCACCGCGTCCTGGTGCTGAGTGACGACGGGACGGAACTGCGCGGCGAGGATGTGCTGGTGCCGGCAACCCGGCGAGGCAAGCGCGGCAAGATCGGCTTTGCCATCCGTTTCCACCTCGGCCCGGCGATCGCGGCGACCCTCTCCCAGGACGCGCGCGGGGCAAGCCTCGTCAGCCCCGACGGCGCCTTGTGGCAGTTCCGGATGGGCGCGGCCGAGGAGGAGCTGGCCCTGCATCTCGAAGACAGCCTGTGGATCGACGGCGGGGGCCGGCCGCGCGCCACCCAGCAGATCGTCGTCACCGGCCTCACATCGCGCAGCGGTGGCGCGTTCCCGTGGCTCCTCAAGAGGATGATGTGAGAGCCCGCCAATGGATGCTGTGACGATCAGGCGCGCCCTGCTGTCCGTCTCGGACAAGAGCGGCGTGGTGGCGCTGGCCGAGGCGCTGGCGCGGCGCGGGGTCGAACTCGTGTCCACCGGAGGCACGGCGGCGGCCCTGCGCACGGCCGGACTGACGGTGCGGGACGTGGCGGATCTGACCGGCGCGCCGGAGATGATGGACGGCCGGGTGAAGACCCTTCACCCCCGGGTGCATGGCGGCCTGCTGGCTGTCCGCGACGATGCCGCGCATCTGGAGGCGATGGACCGGCACGGCATCGCGCCGATCGATCTCGTGGTGGTGAACCTCTACCCCTTCGAGCAGACCGTCGCGGCCGGTGCGGGGCGTCCCGCGATCATCGAGAACATCGACATCGGCGGTCCGGCGATGATCCGGTCGGCGGCGAAGAACCATGCGGCGGTGACCGTGCTGACCGATCCTGCCGATTACGAGGGCCTGCTTCAGGAAATGGGCGAGGACGGCGCCGTCGGCGCCGCATTCCGGCGCCGGATGGCGGCCAAGGCATTCGCGGCGACGGCCGCCTACGACGCAGCCATCAGCCAGTGGTTCGCGCATGCGGATGAGGGCGTCCTCTTCCCGCAGCGGCACATCGTCGCCAGCCGGCTGCACTCGATCCTGCGCTATGGCGAGAACCCCCACCAGTCCGCGGCGCTGTACGTTCCCGAGGGTCCGCACGCCGCCGGGCTGCCGCAGGCCCAGCAGGTCCAAGGGAAGGCGCTGTCCTACAACAACTACAACGACGCGAGCGCCGCGCTCGAGCTGGTGGCCGAGTTCCGGGACGCGCAGCCCACCGTGGTCATCGTCAAGCACGCCAATCCGTGCGGCGTGGCCAGTGCCGACAGTCTCGCCGCCGCCTGGACTGCCGCGCTTGAATGCGACAGCGTGTCGGCCTTCGGCGGAATCGTCGCGGTGAACCGGCCCCTTGATGCGGCGACTGCCGAAGCCGTGTGCTCCATCTTCACCGAAGTCGTGGTCGCGCCCGGCGCTGACGAGGCGGCGAGAGCCGTGTTCGCCCGCAAGCGCAACCTGCGGCTGCTGCTCGTGCCCGAACTGCCCGATCCGCGCCGTCCGGGACTGACATCGGCGGTCATCGCGGGCGGCCTCCTGCTGCAGGGGCGCGACAACGGCGCCGTCACGCCGGCCGACCTGCGCGTGGTGACGAGGCGCGCGCCCACCGCGCAGGAGCTGAGCGACTGCCTGTTCGCGTGGACCGTCGCCCGCCATGTCAAATCGAACGCCATCGTCTATGCCCGCGGCGGCGTCACGGCCGGCATCGGCGCGGGGCAGATGAACCGTCGCGACTCGAGCCGGATCGCGGCGCTGAAGGCCCGCGAAGCTGCCGAGCGTCACGGCTGGGCGGAGCCGCGCACGCGTGGCAGTGCGGTTGCCTCCGATGCGTTCTTCCCCTTTGCCGACGGGCTGATCGCCGCCGCCGAGGCCGGGGCGACGGCCGTGATCCAGCCGGGCGGTTCGGTGCGGGATGCCGAAGTCATCGAAGCCGCCGATGCCGCCGGATTGGCCATGGTGTTCACCGGCATGCGTCACTTCCGTCATTAACATTTCGCTGGCTGAACATGAACATCGCCCAACGCGGGTTTCAGCGGCACGCAAGTCGTCATGAGGCATGGATGTTGCAACCAGTCAGGGAGCCTGCACCATGACCCGCCGTCACGAGCTTGTCGCGAACATCGCCATCGGATTTCTCATCGGGGCCTTCGGCATCCTGGTGGCGTCAGGCCCGGAGAGCTGGGGTCTCGTCCCTGCGGAGGCGATGATCGCCTTCATCCGGTGAGCGGGGCCGCCGCCCTTTTGCCGGCGGCGGCGATTGCCTTGGCGAGCTGTGCGCCCGCCGGCAATCAGCCTGCCGCACCCATTGCGGCGCCTCCCGCCATCCGCATCGCGGCCGAGCCGGCCGGCGAACAGCTGGCGGTCTTCGCCGGCGGCTGCTTCTGGGGCACGCAGGCCGTGTTCAGCCGAGTGCCGGGAGTGCTGACCGTGAGGGCCGGCTACCACGGCGGGTCGCGGCGCGCGGCCACCTACGCGCTGGTGTCGGGGGGACTTACCGAGCATGTCGAAGCGGTCGAGGTGCGCTATGACCCGACCATCGTGCGCTATGACGAGTTGCTGCGCGTGTTCTTCTCCGTCGCCATAGATCCCACCGTGCGGCACCGCCAAGGCCCGGATCGCGGTGCCCAGTACGACGCGCAGGTCGTTGTCTCCACCCCGGAGCAGGAGGCCGTCGCCGCGGCTTATCGCGACCAGCTCGCCCGCGCAGGACGCTGGCGCGATCCGATCGTCACGCCGCTCGTGCCCGGCCGGACCTTCTATCCGGCCGAGCCGGAGCACCAGGACTTCGCCGCGCGCAACCCCGCACACCCCTATGTGCAGCAATGGATCGCGCCGAAGCTCGCCGCACTGGAGCGCTCGGGGCTGGTGCGGCCCGCGCCGTCCTCCCCGACCTGACCTGCCGGGCCATGGTTGCAGGCCCGCGGCAACGCGCCTAGCGTCCGCGGCATGAGTGCTGATGTTCATCCCCATCGCGAGCTGGCGGGTGACGCGCTGGTGGCGGCGGCGCAGACCGTGATGGAAAGCGCAGGCGAAAACTGGACCCCGATGCGTGAAGCCGTGTTCCGAGAGCTGGCCCGGCACGGCGGCCCCGTCTCCGCCTATGATATCGCCGACAGCCTGTCGGCGGCGCGCGCCAAGCGGGTGGCGGCAAACAGTGTCTACCGGATCCTCGACCTCTTCGTGCGCGCGAACCTCGCCAACCGGATCGAGAGCGCCAACGCCTACCTCGTCAACAACCACCCGGGTTGCCGTCACGACTGCATCTTCATGATCTGCGACACGTGCGGCAGGGCCGGCCACATCGACGACCGCGCGATCACCGAGGCGCTGCGGGAGCGGGGCGCGGAGCACGGGTTCGCGGCCGTCCGGCCGGTGGTCGAGCTGCGCGGCCGGTGCGCGGGCTGTGCGTCCTGACAAATCCCTTCGCGCGGGGCGCGGCGCCGACGCCATGGCGGCACACCTGCATCGACATGCCCCCGAAGGCAATGTAAGGCTGGGGAGATGAACGAAAGACCGGTGACGCCGCTGCTCGACTTGGTCGACACGCCCCACGACCTGCGCCGCCTCCCCCGCGAGCAACTCCGTCAGCTGGCCGACGAACTGCGGGCCGAGATGATCGACGCGGTCGGTTCGACCGGCGGGCATCTGGGGTCCGGGCTGGGCGTGGTGGAACTCACCGTCGCGCTCCACTACGTGTTCGACACGCCTGACGACAAGCTCATCTGGGACGTCGGCCACCAGGCCTACCCGCACAAGATCCTGACCGGGCGCCGCGACCGCATCCGCACCCTGAGGCAGGGCGGCGGGCTCAGCGGCTTCACCAAGCGGTCGGAGAGCGAATACGACCCGTTCGGCGCCGCACACTCCTCCACGTCGATCAGCGCCGGCCTGGGCTTTGCCATCGCCAACAAGCTGACCGGCGCACCGGGCAAGGCCATCGCCGTCATCGGAGACGGGGCGATGAGCGCAGGGATGGCCTACGAGGCGATGAACAACGCCGAAGGCGCGGGCAACCGGCTGGTGGTGATCCTCAACGACAACGACATGTCCATCGCGCCGCCGGTCGGCGGGCTCAGCGCCTATCTCGCGCGGATGGTGTCGTCGTCCGAATATCTCGGCCTGCGCAGCATCGCCTCCAAGGTCGCGCGCAAGCTCAGCTCGAAGGTCCATTCGGGGCTGGAGAAGGCCGAGGAGTATGCCCGCGGCCTTGCCACCGGCGGCACCTTGTTCGAGGAACTGGGCTTCTACTACGTCGGCCCCATCGACGGGCACAACCTCGATCACCTGATCCCGGTGCTTGAGAATGTGCGCGACAGCGAGCAGGGTCCGATCCTGGTTCATGTCGTGACCAAGAAGGGCAAGGGCTATGCCCCCGCCGAAGCCTCGGCCGACAAGTATCACGGCGTGCAGCGGTTCGACGTCATCACCGGCGAGCAGAAGAAGTCCGCCGGCGGCCCGCCTGCCTACCAGAACGTCTTTGGCGAGACCCTGGCGAAGCTGGCCGAGGATGATCCCCGGATCTGCGCCATCACCGCCGCCATGCCTTCGGGCACGGGGGTCGACAAGTTTGCCAAGGCCCATCCGGCCCGCGCTTTCGATGTCGGCATCGCCGAACAGCACGCGGTGACGTTCGCCGCCGGCCTGGCGGCGCAGGGGATGCGGCCGTTCTGCGCCATCTACTCCACCTTCCTGCAACGTGCCTATGACCAGGTGGTGCACGATGTCGCCATCCAGAACCTGCCGGTGCGGTTCGCCATCGACCGGGCCGGGCTGGTCGGCGCCGATGGCGCGACCCATGCCGGCAGCTTCGACGTGACCTACCTTGCGACTTTGCCCAACTTCGTCGTCATGGCGGCCGCCGACGAGGCGGAGCTGGTGCACATGACCTATACGGCCGCGGAGCATGACTCCGGCCCCATCGCGGTACGCTATCCGCGCGGCAACGGTGTCGGGGTGGAATTGCCGCAGACGCCCGAACGGCTGCCGATCGGCAAGGGGCGGATCGTGCGCGAAGGGAGCAAGGTTGCCATTCTGTCGCTTGGCACGCGGCTGCGCGAGGCGCTCAAGGCCGCCGACCAGCTCGACGCCAAGGGCCTGTCCACGACCGTTGCCGACCTGCGCTTCGCCAAGCCGCTCGACGAGGAGCTGATCGACCGACTGCTGCGCACGCACGAGGTGGTGCTGACGGTCGAGGAAGGGGCGATCGGCGGCCTCGGCGCGCATGTGCTGACCTATGCCAGCGATCATGGACTGACCGATGTCGGGCTGAAGATCCGGACGATGCGTCTGCCGGACATCTTCCAAGATCACGACGACCCCGTGCGCCAGTATGACGAGGCGGGGCTGAACGCCGCTCACATGGTCGCGCGGGCCCTCGACGCGCTGCGCCACAATTCGGTCGGGGTGGAGGAGGCGCGCGCCTGACGCGCGGCCTGCGGCCATGCGCGCCGCGGTGATCATGCTGGCGCTCGCGGCGGGGGCCTATGCCGCCGTGCTGGCGGTTCTGTTTCTCGCGCAGGGGCGGCTGATCTATCCTGCACCGCCGGCGCGCGCGGACGTGCCGCCGGGTTTCGTGCGGGTCCACTATGCGACCGGGGACGGTCTGACGCTCGGCGCCGGCTGGCGACCGGCTGCTCCGGGGCGCAAGACGCTGCTGTTCTTCCACGGGAACGGCGCCGACTGGCAATCCACCGCCTTCGTCACCGACTGGCTCGCGGCCGCCGGGTTCGGCATCTTTGCCGCCAGCTACCGCGGCTATGCCGGCAATGGCGGTCGTCCCTCCGAAGCCGGATTGGCGGAGGATGGGCGCGCCGCCTGGCGCATGCTGATGGCGGCGGGCGTGTCGCCCGATGAGGTGGTGATCATCGGCAATTCTCTCGGGTCGGCAGTGGCGGTCCGCGTAGCGGCTGAGACGCGGCCGCATGCGCTCGTGCTGGTGTCTCCGTTTCACAGCTTGACCGAGACGGCGCGTGCGGCAGTGCCTTGGCTGCCGGTCCGGCTCCTGCTGCGCGACCGCTTCGACAACGGCGCGCTGATCCCGTCCGTGCGCGCGCCGATCCTGATCCTCCACGGCGCCGGAGACACGCTGATCCCGGTGGAGCAGGCCCGGCGACTGGCGGCGGCCAGCGGGAATGCGGTGCTCATCGTGGATCCGAACGCCGGGCATGACCTGATCGCCAAGCCCGTCGTGCAGCAGCAGATCTGCGCCTTCCTCGACACGCTTGCGGAACAAGAGCCTTAAATTGATGATTTATTTCGGTGTCCGCGCGTCTGGCCGGAAATAAAAATCTGCAAGTGTTTGCAATATAACATCTTTTTGCTATCACTTTGATCGAAAAGACAACTTAGAGCTACTCTCCTATAGTTAATTCTAGTATAAGAGGCGAGTCGTTCCTGATCATAAGATCTAACAGCCGGGCGCAGTTCAGGAACCTTGAACCTTGATTCTTCTCCAAGGAAGGACGCGCCTCATGACCCTGCGACTCTCAACAGCTTCTGTAACCGGCCTCGCTCTGGCGCTGATGATGGCGGTGCCGGCCTCCGCGACGCCCGAAACGACGACCTCACCCAATGGCGGCGCGTTGCCAAGCGGCGTCACGCGGGTCGGCGGCGTGGTGGTCGATCTCAAGGCCAACGACGGAACGCGCGTCGTCTCGCAATTGTCGGCGTCCCAGATGTACCGCGGCTTTGCCAACGTGTCCGAAAATCCGGTGCCGGGCGTCGCGACCGGGAACCCGCTGCTGTTCGGCACGCAGACCGGCTTTACGCCCGCCGTGCTCGCCAATCTGGCCAGCGGCCTGCAGAGCGCCTCGTTCCGCATCACCCTGTTCGACGGGGACACCTCGCCCGGCAACTTCGACTTCAACCAGAACACCTTCAGCGTCAACGGCATCCTGGTCGGAAACTGGTCCGATGTCGTGACCTATGAAACCAATGCCGACGGGACGACGCTCCTCTCCACCAGCACCGGCTTCGGCAACAACATCCTGTCGACCGGCTTCTTCAGCCTGACCGACATCGCCAAGCTCACGAGCCTGTTCGACAGTCTCGTCGCGACGGGCGAGATGCGCTTCACCCTGTTCGACGACGATCCGAACGACAATTTCTTCGACTTCACCCAAGGCGTGGCCGGCGGTCTGATCAATGTGGGCACGGGGCCGGTGGTCACGCCGCCAAGCGGCGCGGTGCCCGAGCCGTCGACCTGGGCGCTGATGCTGCTCGGCTTCGGCGCGGTCGGAGCGGCGCTGCGCCGCACGCGGCACACGCAGCGCGTGCGGTTCGCGTTCGGCTGAGGCACGGGGATCGGCGAGGCTGCGGCGACGGGTCGCAGCCTCGTCCTCAGCCCGTCCAGAGCCACAGGCCGGCGGGCACGCCGCCGAGAGGGCGATGCGCCCATGTGACGGCCAGCCACAGCACCGTCGCGCCGATCCACAACGGCCAGCCGATCGCCGGCAGCGCCCGCAGACGCGGCGCAAAGGTCGTCCGCTCTTCCCAAGCACGCCAGCCATCGCCGAGCAGGCGGCGCTTCTTGCGATCCTGACCCGCCGCGCCGACGAGCGCCAGCACCATCACGGCGGCGGCCACGATCATCGTCCGCCAGCTCCACAGCAGGGCGATGTGTGCCGCCGCCCAAAGCGCGAAGCCCCACATCATCGGGTGCCGGGTCACACGGAACACGCCCTGCGCCCTCCGGCCGGCCAGGTCGGCAGCAGCCCCTCGCGGCAGTGCCGGGTTCGCGCGCAGGGAACCGAGGAACAGCGCGAGGGCCGGCACGGTCAGGATGCTGGCGGCGACCCACCCGGCCACACCGCTCGCCTGCCCCAGATCGCCCGCAGGCGCGGCGCGGAAGGCGCGTGCCATCCACCACACGGCTGCGAGCGCAATAGCCGAATAGACCAGCAGAAACCCGCGCTCGCCCAGCAGACGCACGAGGGGAGGCCGCAACGGATGCGAGAGCGTGAGGTGGGTGGCGACGAGAGTGGCGGAGGCGAGGGCAAGTGTCAGCAGCGGCGACATCCCGTCCTCTCCCCCGTCACTCGATCCGCAGCAGTTCGATCGAAAACAGTAGCGTCGCGCCACCGGGAATGGGACCGCGCCCCGAAGCGCCGTAAGCCAGCTCAGCCGGCGCGGCGATTTCGATGGTGTCGCCCACCGCCATCTGCGGAATGGCGATCTGCCACGCCCTGACGAGCCGGGCCAGCGGGAAGGTCGCCGGCTCGCCGCGCGCGACGGAGCTGTCGAACACTTCCCCGTCGATGAAGCGGCCCGTGTAATGCACGGTGACAATGCTTTCGGGGGTCGGGCGCTCGCCCGTTCCCCCGCCTGCGATGCGGCGCCACTTCAATCCGCCCTCCAGCGTCTGCCACCCGTCGGCAGGAGCAAGCCCGGCGAGATGCGCCCGTTGCGCGTTGTGCCAGGCGGTGCTCTTTGCCGCCGGCGCGCCGGCTCCGTTCTGGCCGGCCGTTGCCGCACCGCTCGCGGCGAGCACCGCCCCGGCGGCAAGGAGCAGCGCTGCACAGGCAGACCTCTGCGCTGCGCCGGGCCGCGACATCAGAAGTCGAACGCCTTGGGCTGGTCGCGCTCGTCCAGATCGCGGTAGCGGTCGCGCAGCCGCGTCTGCCGGCTCGTCAGCGGCTGTTCCACCCCGGCGACATAGACGGCCACCGGCACCGACGACAGTTCGAGCGGATCGCCGTCCCAGATGACCGCGTCGCCGGCCGCTCCGGGCCGCAGCACGCCCAGCCTGCCGTCGAAGCCCGCAATCGCCGCCGGGACCGAGGTAATGGCCGCGAATGCCTGACCCCAGCTCAATCCGTCGGCACCGGGGATCCGGGACAAGGCGACGAGGTTGCCGGCATGCTGCGTGATGTTGCGCGGCTGTTCGTCGGTGCCGCCGCTGTACAGCCCGAGGGCAACGGTCACCCCGGCTGCTCGCATCCGGGCCACGTTGCTGTGCGTCGCCGCGAGCTGTTCGAAGCGGGCGGGCAGGTTGTTGAGCGGAAAGGCGATCACCGGGACATTCGCGGCCGCAATCTCGCGCGCGGCCATCCATCCTTCGGTCGCGCCGACCAGAACGAGGCGCAGGGCTGGGAACTCCGAGCGCAGTGCCAGCACCGCACGGATATCGGATGCCCGTTCCACATGGACGTAAAGCGGCTGCTGCCCGTTCACCACCGGGACCAGTGCCGCCGCATCGAAGCGCGACAGGAGCACGTCGCTGCGCCGCTCGGAGGCTGTGTCGACGAGGCGCGGATCGGGTGCGAGATCCTCGATCCGCTCGCGCGCCGGCGGACGTCCCCCGCCGCCGGCGATTTCCGGAGAGCGGCCCACCTCGCGCGCTTCGCGCAGGGCGTTGCGCAGCAGGGCGTGGGCGCTGGTCCGGCTGCCGCCGGCGATCCGGGCGCCCATTTCGCCCAGGGACACGTACTGGAAGGCCCGGGGGCGCGTCACCATGTCGGCATCGGCGCCCAGATCGACAATCGCACCCTGGCCGGCGAAGATCGACGCCGACGGCTGACCCACGACCGAGGCGCGGGTGATGCCGCCGGTGCGGGCGACCGCCACGTGCTGCGAGGCCGGATTGAGCGCCGGACGCACGTCCAAGGCCGCGCTGAAGGGCGAGGAGGGCGCGCGCTCGTCGTTGCCATCGCCGACGCCCTCGACATCGACGAGCCCAAGGGTGGACACCGACGCGAAGATGCCCGGAGTGACCCAGCGGCCGGTGCCGTCGATCACCGGCACCCCCGCGGGCGGCGCGACGCCCGGCCCGGCCGCCACGACCTGACCGCCGCGGATGACCACCGTGGCCCCCTGCACCGGTTCGCTGCCGTCGCCCACGGCAAGCGTCGCGTTGGTGATGGCGACATCCTGTGCCGCCGCCGGCCACCCGGCGAGCGCGCAGGCCAGCGCGATGACCACGCTCAGGCGCGGCTGCTTGCGTCCAGCGCGGCTCATTTCGCGTCTCCTTCGCCCGGCTGCCCCAGTTCGAAGTCGCTGACCGGCCGCCGCCGGGTGAGCGCATCGTACATCAGCGCGCCGTCGATCCACACCTTTTCCGGCCGCGAGTAGACGGACAGCGGATTTCCGTTCCACAGGACGACGTCGGCCATCTTGCCCGGCTCGAGGCTGCCGGTCATCCGGTCGATGCCCATCGCCGTCGCGGCGTTCAGGGTGATCCAGCGGATCACCTGCGCGTCGGGAATGTCGATCCCGACCCGTCGGCCGGCGGCCTGCGCCTTGGCCGCCTCCTGGTTCAGGCGCTGGATCCCGTTGGGATCGTCGGAGTGGATCACGACGCAGGCTCCCTCGCGCTGGAGAAAGGCGGCGTTTTCGGGGATGGCGTCATAGGATTCCATCTTGAACCCGTACCAGTCGGCCCAGATGGCCGAGCAGATGCCGTTGTCGCGCAGCAGATCGCCGATCTTGTAGGCTTCGACCGCGTGGTGGAAGGCGGCCACGCGGTAGCCCATCTCCTTCGCCATATCGATGACGAAGGCCATTTCGTCGGCGCGGTAGCAGTGGTTGTGGAGCAGGATCTCGCCGTCGAGCACGCCGGCGAGCGTCTCGTTGGCGAGATTGCGCTTCTTGCGGTCACCGTCCGCAAACTCGCGCGCGTCCAGCCAGGTCTGCCGGTTGACCGCCATGTTGCCCATCCGGGTGGACGGCATCCGGCCGCGGCTGCCATAGACGCGCTTCGGGTTTTCCCCGCAGGCCATCTTGAGACCATAGGGCGCGCCGGGAAACTTCATCGCCTGAACGGTGCGCGCGGGCACGTTCTTGAGGGTGACGGACCGCCCCCCCGACAGGTTCGCCGAACCGGGCAGGATCTGCAGCGCGGTGACGCCGCCGTTCGCCAGCGCCCGGCTGAACCCGGGATCCTGCGGCCAGACGGAATGCTCTGCCCAGACCTCGGGCGTCGTGGGGTCGGTCGCCTCGTTGCCGTCGGAGTGGGCCTCGACCGCGGGCGAGGGGTAGTTGCCGAGGTGGGAATGGATGTCGATGATGCCGGGGGTCACGAACTTGCCCGCCGCGTCGATCCGTTCGTAGCCCGCCGTGGACAGCGTGGCGTCGCCGACCGCCACGACCTTGCCTTCGCGCAGCAGCACCGTGCCGTTGTCGATCCGCCGCCCCGTCCCGTCGAACACCGTGGCCCCCACCAGCGCGGTCGGTGTTCCCGGATAGGCGCGATAGGTGGAGGCGTAGGGCTGGCGTCCGTCGGCGCCGAGGGGCGCGCGGCTTGCGCCGGCCGTGGCAGGCCGCTCGGTCCCGCGCTCGCTCGGGACGGCGGTGCAGGCCGGCAGCAGCGCGACGGCGGCAAGCAGAACAGGAGCGAGGCGTCGGGACATGAGCATCCTTTGCTGAAGGGAAGACGTCGTCACGGGGCGAGGGTCAGACGTTGCCGGGGCGGTTCTGCGGGTGAACTCCAGGCGCCTGCCCGATTGCGGAGGGATGCACGCCGCCCTCCTGCGCCTCGATGCCGGCCTGCGCCTGGCCGTGCAGGTTGCTGCCGACATCGTCGTCCCGCAAGGTGTCGAGGTGCATCATGCGCTTGATGACGGGGCTGATCACCATCACGGCCACGCCGACACCGACGGCGGTCCAGCCGACGGTCGAGTACACGTCCAGCACCACCTGCTTGCCCGCGGCCTCGCCGACATCCTCTGCCCCGGTCGCCGCAGCGATGAGGCCGGCAGCGAAGTTGCCGGTCGCCGAGGCAAAGAACCACGTGCCCATGATGAGCGAGGCCATGTGCGCCGGTGCGAGCCGGTTCATGGCGGACAGGCCGACAGGCGACAGGCAAAGCTCGCCGGTGGTGTGCAGCAGATAGATGAGGAAAATGAACAGCACCGGAGTGGCGAGGTTCAGGCCGACGCTTTGCGCGCCCCACACCAGCACGAGGAAGCCAAGCCCGACCTGAACGATCCCGGCACCGAACTTGAGCGGCGTCGACGGCTCCGCGCCCCGGCGCCCCAGCGCGGTCCACAGTGTGGCAAAGACAGGGGCAAGCAGGATGATGTAGATGGCGTTGATCGACTGGAACACCGAGGCGGGAACGAGAAATCCGAAGATCTCGCGGTCGACATGGCGGTCGGTGAACAGGTTCAATGACGAACCCGCCTGTTCGAACAAGGCCCAGAACACAATGGACGTCAGGATGAGGAACAGCGCCGCGAAGATGCGGTCGCGCTCCTCCGGCTCGAGCCTTCTGACTGCGGTCAGCAGCACGTAGCTGACGAGAATGGCGCCGAACACGGCCAGGAGCCCGCCGACCAGCGCCTGGTACTGGACGAGCGCCCAGCACACCGCCACCAGCACCAGACCCACACCGTAGAGGGAGAATTCGCGTCCCTTCGCCAGCGGCGCCGGCGGTTCACCACGCCCGAGCAGCAGGGGCTTGCCCAGGATGAAGACGATCAGTCCCGCCAGCATGCCGATGCCCGCAAGGCCGAAGCCGTAGGCCCAGCCATAGGTTTCGCCGATGTAGCCGCACAGCAGCGACCCGGCCGCGGCCCCCAGATTGATGCCCATGTAGAAGATCGTGTAGGCTCCGTCGCGGCGCACGTCGGTGCGCGGGTAGAGCTGGCCGACGATGACGGAGATGTTCGCCTTGAGGAAGCCCGATCCGACGATGATCAGTGCCAGGGCCAGCCAGAAGACATAGATGACCGGATTGCCGGTGTTGCCCGCTGCCGGTTGACCTTCGAAGGCCATGAAGAAGTGCCCGAGCGTCAGCAGCACGGCGCCGAACAGCACCGCCTTGCGCTGACCCAGATAACGGTCCGCCAGATATCCGCCGACGACCGGCGTGATGTAGACGAGCGCCGTGTAGGCGCCATAGATCACTCCGGCTTCGCGGTCCGAGAACAGCCAGTGCTTGGTGAGGTAGAAGATCAGCAGCGCGCGCATGCCGTAGTAGGAGAACCGCTCCCACATCTCGGCAAAGAAGAGCATGAACAGGCCCTTGGGATGTCCGAGGAACGTGCCTGCGGAATCCCCGTGAGGCAGGGAGTGGGTGGCCATGTGCGAGTAACCCTCTGGTGAACCCTGAGGCCTTCCGGGCGTTGTCCCCGGTGGGCCGGTGTGCGCGGCACCCTAGCGGCTGTTTCCATCTTGTGAAGCGCTCTTTTCCGGTGGGCCGCGCCGCTTGCGCGCGGTGCTGTATTATGGCAATGATGCACCGACGCGCCCGTCGCGTCGCGCGTGTGTCAGCCGGAGCCGCGAGTGCCGCCAACAAGCCGACCTGAGGAGACCCGCCCCGTCTATCTGCGCCTGCGCGACAAGATCGCCGCGGCGATCATGGACGGCGTGTATCCAGAGGGCGCGCTGCTCCCCTCCGTGCGCCAGCTTGCGGCCGACGAGGGCGCCAATCCGCTCACCGCCGCCAAGGCGTACCAGCAGTTTCAGGCTGACGGGCTGATCGAGGTGCGCCGCGGCGTCGGCATGTTCGTGCAGCCCGGCGCGGCGGAGGCGCTGCGCGCGGCGGAGCGGCGCGTCTTCCTCGAGGAGGAGTGGCCGGCCGTGCGCGCGCGGATGCGCCGGCTGGGCATCGCGCCGCGCGATCTCCTCCACGCGGCCGAAGTGGAGTCCGGCTCTCCGCGCGAAGTCGGCGCACGCGCGACTTGCCGTTAGCTATGGCATCTTTGTTAAACTTGCGGTAAGATTGAGTCCGCGTGCCGCGCCGGCGCAGCGCACGCTTCCGAAAGGGCACCCCATGATCAGATCGCAGCTGCTGCAGGCCATTGGCGAGGAAAACCCTGGGCTGCGAGCGGACGAGGTCGAAAAGGTGGTCGACATCTTCTTCGACGAGATCACCCAGCGGCTGGCCGAGGGGGGTCGGGTGGAACTGCGCGGCTTCGGCGCCTTCTCGACCCGCCACCGCGAGGCGCGGGAAGGCCGCAATCCGCGCACCGGCGGCAAGGTGCATGTTCCCGCCAAGCGCGTGCCCTATTTCAAGCCGGGCAAGGAGATGCGCAAGCGTCTCAACACCGATCCCGAATGAGCTCGCCAGGCGTTCCGGCCGGGATTGCCGCGCCGGTCGCGCCCGTCTAGCGCAGGCCCGGATCGCCGGTCTCTCGCACCGGCGGTCGCGGGTGTGGCGGAATGGTAGACGCCGGGGACTTAAAATCCCCTGAGCCTTGCTCGTGCGGGTTCGAGTCCCGCCACCCGCACCAGTTTCTGCCCGTCATTCTCGAGGTCACGAAGCTGCAACCGTTCTGTCGCGCGCGTTGAACCTGTGCCTGTCACGGGCCGCCGCGAACAGCAACGGAGCACCTCATGTTTCCTCGTCGCCTGCCTCGCGTCCTTCTCCTCGCCGCCGCCCCGGCCTGCGCCGTTTCCGCGCACGCGCAGCCGGCCGCGCAGCCCGACACCGCCACGGCAGGAGAGGGGGCGGTCAACGAGATCATCGTCACCGCGCAGAAGATCGAGCAGCGCGCCCAGGACGTGCCGATCACCATCTCCGCCCTGACGGGCTCGCGGATCGAGGCGCTGGGCGTCAGCGACCTCGACGAGCTGTCCGCCTATGTGCCCGGGCTCAACATCCAGGAGCAGAGCGCCAACAATCCGGGCGTCGTGATCCGCGGCATCACCTCCGACTCCGGCTCGGCCCAGCAGGGACCGCGCGTGACGCTCTATTACAACGGCGTCGACATCTCCCGCTCGCGCGGCAGCTATCAGGCGATCTACGATCTCGAGCGGGTCGAAGTCATCAAGGGTCCGCAGGCGACCCTGTTTGGGACCGCGTCGGCCGTCGGCGCGATCAGCCTCGTGTCGGCCCGGCCCCGGCCGGGCGTCTCGGCCGCGCTGACCGGCGGTGTCGGCAATTTAGACCAGACCCTGCTGTCGGGCTTCGTCAACGCCGGCGACGACGTGCTGGCGCTGCGCGTGGCCGGCGAGTGGCGCAGGCGCGACGGCTACGTCGTCAATCTCGCGCCTTCGCAGGAGCGGGACCTGTACGCGCAGAACCAGCTCGGACTGAGGGCCTCGCTGCGCCACACGCCGGACGAGCGGACAGTGATCGACCTCATCGGCACCTACGACCGGCAGCGCAACGGCGGCACCCCGTTCATCTCGCGGCGGCTGCCGCCCGGCGACCCGTTCGGCCCCGCCAACCTCGGCGGATCCCCGTTTTCGGCACAGGCCCTCGGCAATGTGCAGCTCGGTCTGGAGCGCGACGTGTACGACCTCAACCTCACGGCCAGCTCGGCCCTGACCGACAGGCTGACGTTCACCACGGTCAACGGCTACCGCCGTTTCGACAGCGCGGAAGTCTTCGACGCCGACGGTTCAGCGGCGCCGTTTCTCGAATTCGCCGAGATCGCGGACGGTTGGCAGGTGAGCCACGAAGGCCGCTTCGCCTACGCCGATCCGCGCTGGCGGGCGGCGTGGGGCTGGAACATCTTCAAGGAGAAGGGACGGCAGAACGTGCCCTTCTCGACTGAGGAAGGCGTGTTTCTCCAGTGCCTGACATCTCTCGTGACCGGCGCGCCGCTGATCCCCGGCATCGCCTGCGTGGCGCCGGACGGCAGCGTGCCGGCACTGGCCGTGACCCGGCTGGCGACGGGCGGCGCGCGGACGGCGATTCCCTACCGGTCCGTGTTCGAGAACCGGGGCGAGAACGATGCGTGGTCGCTCTTTGCCGATGCCACCGTCATTCCCGTCCCGGCGATCGAACTGACCGCGGGTGCGCGGGTGCTGATCGAGGAACGCCGCTCGGGCTTCACCGCCACCGTTCCCAACGCCGTGCTGTCGCGGGCGCCGCTGATCCCCGGCCAGATCGACACCGCAGGCCAGGTCTTCGCAGCGCGCGCCTCGTACACCGCTGTGCTGCCGCGCTTCAACGTCCTGTTCAGGCTCAGCGATTCGGCCAACCTGTTCGGCACCGTCTCCAAGGGCCGCCGCTCGCCCGTGGTGCAGCTCAACGCCCGGCGGCTTGCCTCCGGCGCGCCGGCGCCAAACCTTCAGCTGGTGCCGGAGGAGACGGTGTGGAACTACGAGGGCGGGGTGAAGCTGGCCACGCCGCTCCTCTCGGGATCGCTCGGCGTGTTCTACCAGAAGTACGACGGCTTCCAGGTGAGCGTGGTGCAGCCCAACGGCACGACGGTGACGCAGAGTGCCGGAACGGCCAGCAACCTTGGCGTGGAAGCGGAAGCGAGCATCCGGCCGGCACGCGGCGTCGACCTGTTCGCCGCTGTGGGCTACATCGATGGCGGCATTGACGAGGACAGCCGCTTCGCGCCGCAGTTCTCCGGCGCGCGCTTCCGGCTGCAGCCGGAATGGCAGGCGGCAGCCGGGTTCACCCTCGACGCGCCTCTCGGGGCGGGGATGCGGGTGTTCGCCACGCCTTCCGTGACCTACCGCAGCCGGATCTTCTTCGAGCTGCCCAACAATCCGCTGATCGCGCAGGAGGCCGTCACCCTCGTCAACGCCCGCGGCGGCGTCAGCTTTGCCGGCGACCGGTTCGAGGTTGCCGCCTTCATTCGCAACGCCACCAACGAGCGCTACCTCCTCGATGCCGGCAACACCGGCGGCGCCTTCGGCATTCCTACCTTTATTCCGGCCGAACCGCGGCTCTATGGTGTGCAGCTGACCGCCCGGGTCGGTCGCTGAGCTGCGGGGAGACGTTCCATGACGACGTTGCCGATCGACCGACGCGGCGTGCTGGGCCTTGTCGGTGCGGGCACGGCCAGCGTGCTGCCCGGCTGCGCCACGACGGCGGCTTCCGCCGGACCCCTGCGCTTCGACCATGGCGTCGCCAGCGGCGACCCTGCGGCGGACGGGGCGGTGATCTGGACCCGGGTGACCCGGTCCGGCGGCGGCGCAGGCGGCGATGTGCCGCTGCGCTGGACCGTCTCCGCCGCGCCGGGAGGTGCGCCGGTGCGGCGCGGCACGGTCATGGCGCGCGCCGCGGCCGATCACACCGCGAAGGCGGAGGTCACGGGCCTCGCCGCGGGGCGGGACCACTGGTACCGCTTCGTCGCGCCGGACGGCAGCGTGTCGCCCGAAGGGCGGTTCCGCACCCTGCCGGTCGGCCCCGTCGACGAGACGGTGTTCGCGGTCGCTTCGTGCCAGCTTTACCCCGGCGGCTATTTTAACGCCTATGCCGACATGGCTGCCCTGCCGCGCCTCGACGCGGTGCTGATGCTGGGCGATTACATCTACGAGTACGGCGTCGACGGGTACGGAGCGGACATCGGCCGTCGCCTCGGCCGCCTGCCCGACCCTGCGCACGAGACGGTGACGCTGGCGGACTACCGGCGGCGCCACGCGCAGGTGAAGAGCGACCCCGACATGCAGGCGGCGCATGCCCGCGCGGCCTTCATCTGCGTGTGGGACGACCACGAAGTGACGAATGACGGCTGGATCGGCGGCGCCGAAAACCACCGGGCGGAGACTCAGGGCAGCTGGGCCGCGCGCAAGGCCGCGGCGATGCAGGCCTATTTCGAGTGGATGCCGATCCGCGATCCTGCCGCCGGACGGTCGCAGACGGCGATCTACCGTGCCTTCGAGTTCGGAGACCTCGCCACGCTGGCCATGGTGGAAACCCGCCTGCTGGCGCGTGACGAGCAGGCCGCGTTCAAGGGCGATGTGCCCGGAGCCGACGAGATCGCCCGCGTCCTGCGGATCCGTGACGAGCCCGGGCGCGAACTGCTTGGCGCTGCGCAAAGCCGCTGGCTCGAGGGCGTGCTAGCCCGCTCGGCGCGCGCGGGCAAGCCGTGGCAGGTGATCGGCAACCAGACGATCATGGCGCGGGTGGACGGACCCGACCTGCGCCGGGCGCTGGGGGAGGACGGATACCGCGCCGCGCTGGCCCGGGTGCCCGAGCAGTTCCGCGCGCGTCTCGAGCAGGCGCAGGCCGCCTACCGCGCCGGAGTGCCGTTCAACCTCGACGCGTGGGACGGCTATCCGCATGCGCGCGAGCGGCTCTACCGCCTGTTCGCGCGTGCCGGATGCCGTCCCGTGGTCGTCTCCGGCGACAGCCATGCGGCATGGGCGAACAACCTTCACGATGCCGCCGGAACGCTGCGCGCGCTCGAGGCCGGCTGCACCGCGATCACCAGCCCGTCCTACGGCTCGGTGCTGCCGGGTCTCGGCCGCGTGCTCGCCGCGGCCAACGCGGAGGTGGCCTACTGCAATCAGGACGCCAAGGGTTACACCCTGCTCACGCTGACGCCGCAGGAGGCTCGCGCCGAGTTCATCGCCGTCTCAAGTGTCACCGAACGGCCGTTCACGCGGTCGGTGGACGCCGCCTTCGCCGCCCGGCCGGGCGCCGGCGGCGGCGCCTGGCATCGGCCCGTGCGCCGTTGAGGCGCGGATCCACGGCAACCCGCCGGCGCGCGCACGGCTCGTTAATTAATTAACCCTATAGAGCGGCGCATGACGACACCGCGCCTCCCGCTCCGTTCCGCCGCCCTTGCCGGCGCTGCTCTTGCCGCCGCCGCCTTGTCGGCCGCGCCGCTGACCGCGGGCGGGGTGGATGCCGGCACCCTGATCAGCAACACCGCCACCGCCACGTTCACCACGGGCGGGCATCCCCAGTCGGTCACGTCGAACACGGTCACCGTGCGGGTGGACGAGCTGCTCAACGTCACCACCGTCTCGAACGATGCCGGGCCGGTGACGATCAACGGCAGCGCGGTGCTCGCCTTCACGGTCACCAACACCGGCAACGGACCCGAAGCCTTCACCCTGCTCGCCGATCCGAACGTCGGCGGCAACGCGTTTGCCGCCTCGGTGAGCGGCCTTGCCCTCGACACCAACGGGAACGGCACCTACGAGCCCGGGGTCGACCTGCCGCTGATCAATGGCGGCGCGACCCCGGTCCTTGCGGCCGATGCCAGCCAGGTCGTGTTCGTCCTGGTGAGCGCGCCGACAGGCCTCGCCAACGGCGCCACCAGCCAGGTTCGGCTGCGCGCGGAGGCCGTGACCGGCACCGGCGCGCCCGGCACCCTGTTCGCCGGGGCCGGTCATGGCGGCGGCGCGGCGGTGGTCGGCACGTCCGGTGCCAGCGCGCTCGGCAATGGCGGGCTGGTGGCACAGGTCGCCGCCGTCTCGCTCGTGAAAAGCGCCACCATCGCCGATCCGTTCGGTGGCAGCCGCCCGGTTCCGGGCGCCACCGTCACCTTCAGCATCGTGGCCAGCGTCGGCGGCGGCGCCGCGGCCGACGCGCTGGTCATTGCCGACGCAATCCCGGCCGGCACCACCTACCGCCCGGGCAGCCTGCGCCTCGACAACGCACCGCTCACCGACGCAAGCGACGGCGATGCCGGCGCCTTCATCGGCAACAGCGTCCGCGTCGACGCAGGCTCCGTGCCCGTCAGCGCGACCCGAACCGTCACCTTTGCCGTCACCATCGACTAGAAAGCGCCGAACCATGTTTCATCGTCCACTGATCGCCTGCCTGTGCGCGTCCCTGCTCGCGGCCACGCCGCTCAGGGCGCAGGAAAGCCCGGTCGCGCTTCGCGGCGAGGTCCATGTCGTACGTGTCGTCGACGGGGTGGAAACGCGGCAGCCGCCCGAGCAGGTCGTGCCGGGGGACAAGCTCGTCTTCTCCACCCACTACCGCAACACGCAGGCCGTCGCGGTCGACGGGTTCGTCGTCACCAATCCGCTGCCCGCGCAGGTTATGCTCGCCGCGGACGGCCCGTTCGAGGTGTCGGTGGACGGGGGCACCGAGTTCGGCCCACTCGCCAGCCGGACCTTAACCGAGAACGGCGCGGTCCGTCCGGCCACGCTCGCCGACGTGTCGCATGTGCGCTGGACGGTCGCCCGGCTCGAGCCGGGGGCGGAAGGAGAGCTGAGCTACTTCGCGACCGTGCGCTGAGGCGCGGCTCGCCGGGGGAAACCGCCAGGCCTCGCAGGCGGTCGGGATCTGACGCGGGGCAACAGAAAGGCTGAAACATGAGACGCACGAGCACCTGGCTCGCTGCGGTGAGCGGGCTGGCGCTGGTCAGCACGCCCATCGCGGCGCAGTCCGCGCCGGTCGGCACCGCCTCCGGCACCGACATCACCAACACCGTCCAGGTCAACTACACCGTGGGCGGCGTGGCGCAGAACCAGATCACCGCCACCGACACGTTCAAGGTCGACCGGCGGATCAACGTCACCGTCGCGACGCTCGACACGGCGGCGGTGACCGTGTCGCCGGGACAGACGAACGCGGTGACGACGTTCACCGTGACGAACAACTCCAACGCCACGCTCGATTTCCTGCTTGCCGCCACCAATCAGGCCAGCGGTGCGGCGACCTTCGGCGGCAACGACAACTTCAATGTGACCAACATCCGCATCTTCCGCGAGACCGGGACAACGGCCGGGTTCGACGCCAGCGACCAGCTGGTGACGTCGCTCAGCAACCTTGCGTCGGGCGATGCGGCGACCGTCTATGTCGTCTCGGACATGATCATCACGCCCGGCTCCCCGCCAGTGCTGCCGGCGAATGGCGACATCGCAACGGTGATCCTGTCGGCAACGGCGGCATCGGGCGGAACGGCGATCACCCAGACGCCCAGCACAACGCCGAACGGGCGGACGACGGTGGAAACCATCTTTGCCGACCTCGCGGGGGTCGCCACCGGCGACACGGCGCGCGACGGGCGTCATTCCGCCCGCAGCGACTACCGGGTCAGCGGCGCGGCGCTGACGGTGACCAAGGTGAGCCGGGTCATTGACGACTATCTGGGCAGCAGCAGCCCGCGGTCCGTTCCAGGGGCGCTGGTGGAATACTGCATCGTCGTGACCAACGCCAGCGGCGCGGCCGCGGCCAATGCCCTGGCGCTGACCGACGTCGTGCCGGCCGCCATGACCTACGAACCGGGCACGGTGTACCTCAACGGCGCCTTCACCGCGCCCGACACCTGCGCCGCGACCGGCGGCACGGCGGGCAGCGACAGCGCCAACTACAACGCCGGCACCCGCACCGTCAGCCACACCTTCAGCAGCATCGGTGCCGGGGAGACCCGCACCCTCCGGTTCCGCGCCAAGATCAAC
Source organism: Erythrobacteraceae bacterium CFH 75059 (assembly GCA_004331795.1). Lineage (GTDB taxonomy): Bacteria > Pseudomonadota > Alphaproteobacteria > Sphingomonadales > Sphingomonadaceae > Qipengyuania_B > Qipengyuania_B thermophila. Next base: position 519,317 of record SJSR01000001.1, on the reverse strand, counting down.
TGACGCGATCCGGACGGGAGGGGGAGAGGTGATCGTCTTGCGTTCGGGCCGGAGGCTCGCGGCGGCGGTGGCGGCGGTGCTGGGCGCGCTGCTGCCCCTGCCCGGCGCGTCCGCCCTGGCGCAGACGATCACCAACACCGCCGAGGCGCGGTGGACCGGCAGCGGCGGGCCGGCGACCACCCGCTCGAACACGGTGCGCATCGAGGTGGAGCGCCCGGCGGCGGCCATCGCGTTCCTCGCGCGGAGCCGGACGGCGGGACAGAGCCTCGCATGGCGCACGCCGCAGTGCGGAGGCGGGGCGGTCGGCCTGCCGGACATCGCCGCGCACAGCGCCGCCTCCATCACCCTCGCGCAGACGCGTGGCTACCGCGTCGGCGAGACCCTCTACTTCACCCTGACCCTGCCGCAGGCCAACATCGACCCGAACGCCATCGACGTGGTGGACGTCTCCCTCACCGGCGGGGGCGGCGATCGCGAGACGCTTTCCGTCTTCGAGACCACCGTGAACAGCGGCGTGTTCATCGGCGCCATCGCGACCGCACCGCCGCCGGCGGTGTCCGGGGATTGCCGTCTGGCGGTCGGGGCGGGCGAGATCGTCCGGCTGGCCGCGCTCGCCCGGGGGGGCGGCACGACGGTGCTGAGCGCGGCCATCGCCTTCGCCGACACGCCCATGCCGGCGATCGCCTTCGACAGCGCCACCGGCGCACCCGTGGACGGTGCCAGGATCACCGTGGTGGACGCCGCCACCGGACAGCCGGCGGCCGTGTTCGCGCAGGACGGCGTCACCCCTTGGCCGAGCACCGTCGTCACGGGGCGGGAGGTGACGGACGGCGCCGGCCGACCGGTCGCGATGCGGCCAGGCGAGTTCAGCTTTCCGCAGCTGCCGGCCGGTGCCTACCGGCTCCGCGTCGAGCCGCCCGCAGGCTATGCCGCGCCCTCGCGCGCGCGCGCGGCCGACCTCGCGCGGCTCGAGCACCCCTACGGCGGTCCGCTGCATCTGGCGGACGGGTCGTGGGGTGCGGCCTTCACCCTTGCAGCGGGGCAGGCCTTGCTGCTCGACGTGCCGCTCGATCGTCAGCAGGCAGGGCTGCGGATCAGCAAATCGGCATCCCGCGCCCGCGCCGCGCCGGGCGATGCGGTGTTCTACACGGTGGAGATCAGCAACCCCGACGCTGCCGAGCGTCGCGGCATCGTGTTGACGGACGCGGCCGGCCCCGCGCTGCGGCTGCGCGCAGAAACCCTGCGGCTCGACGGGCAGACGCTGGCGCCCGGTGCGCTGACACTGGATCGGAGCGGTCCCGGCTTCCGGCTGGCTCTCCCGCCGCTGCCGGGCCGGGCGCGGGCGCGTGTGACCTACGCCATGAGCGTGCAGCCGGGTGCGCCGGCGGGCGAGGCGGTCAACACGGCGACGGCGGACGATGGACGCGCGCCGGCGGCCGCCGCAACGCACGCGCTCATGATCGAACGCGACACCATCGCGAGCCGGATGACGGTGATCGGGCGCATCACTGCCGGAGCCTGCGGTGAGTCGAGGACCGGCGCGGGCATTCCGAATGTCAGGGTCGTCCTGCAGGACGGCAGCTTCGCCGTGACCGACCGAGACGGCCGGTATCATTTCGATGGGCTGGAGCCGGGCACCCATGTCGTGCAGCCGCAAGTGCAGACGCTGCCCGTCGCCGGCCGGTTCGTGGAGTGCGCCTCCTCCACCCGCACCGCCGGCCAGTCCGCATCACGCCTGGTGACGGGTCAGGGCGGAAGCCTGGTGGTGGCCGACTTCGTTGCCGAGGTGCCCGGCTGGACACCGCCCACGGCCGATGCGGCCGAGGCCGATGCCGAAAGCCAGCGCGCCGCCGCGCGCGAAGCCGCCGGAGCCGACGCCGACTGGCTGGCCGCCGGCGCCGGACCGCCGGCGTTCCTGTTCCCGGATGCCGGCCACAATCCGCGTGCGCCCGCGATCCGCGTCGCGGTCCGGCACGGTCCGCGCGAATCGGTGCAGCTGCTGGCGAACGGGCGTCCGGTCGACGCCCTCGCCTTCGACGGGACGGTGGCGGCGGCAGACGACACCTTCGCGGTGAGCGTCTGGCGCGGCGTGCCGCTCGCAGCGGGGCGCACGGCGCTGTCCGCGCGCATCCGCGCCGCCGATGGAACAGCGGTCACGACGCTTGAGCGGGAGGTGTTCTACACCGGCGGCCCGTGGCGTGCCGCGCTTCTGCCCGGCCGTTCGCGCCTGATCGCCGACGGCGCCAGCCGCCCGGTGATCGCGGTCAAGCTGACCGACCGGCAGGGACGCCCCGTCCGCGCCGGCGTGTCGGGCACCGTGGCGATCAACGCGCCGTATGAAAGCGCCGCCGCGCTCGACAGGGCAAGCAGCGCCGGCATCGGTCCTGCCATGCACGGTGCGGCTGCGCCGACCTGGTCGGTTGCGGACGACGACGGCGTGGCCCTGATCGAGCTTGCGCCGACGATGGTCAGCGGCCCGCTGCACCTTCGCTTCACCTTCGTCGACGGCGACATGTCGCGTCAGCAGCAGCTTGAGGGGTGGATCGTTCCGGGGGAACAGGAATGGACCCTTGTCGGGCTGGCCGAAGGGACGCTGCACGCGGACGCTCTCGATGGCGGGGCGCAGACCGGGCACCTTGGCGCCGTGGGCGAGAACCACGGACGGATCGCCTTCTACGCCAAGGGGCGGGTGCTCGGCTCGCTGCTGCTGACCGCGGCCTTCGACAGCGCGGGCAGGGCCGCCGATCGACGCCTGCTCGGCAGCATCGATCCCAAGGCCTACTACACCGTCTACGCCGACGGCTCGGGACGCGGCTTCGACGCACCATCCCGCGAGAAGCTGTACGTGCGGCTGGAGGGGCGCACCTTCTATGCCCTGTATGGCGACTTTGTCGCTGCCTTCGACCAGACGCTGCTCGGCCGCTATGTGCGCACGCTGACGGGCGTCAAGGCCGAGGCGCTGGTCGGTGACGCGCAGGTCCAGGCCTTCGCCGCCGAGGCGCAGAGCCGCGCCCGGCGCGAGGACATTCAAGGCAACGGCCTGTCCGGTCCCTACCGGCTCGGCAGCCGCGCCATCCTTGCCAACAGCGAACGGGTGGTGATTGAGGTGCGCGACCGGATCCGGCCCGAGATCGTCATCGCCCGGCGCGAGCTGGTGCGCTTTGCCGATTATTCCATCGACCTTGCGGCCGGCACGCTGCGTCTCGCCGCTCCCCTGCTGTCGCGCGACGCGGATCTCAACCCGCAGTTCCTGGTGGTCGACTACGAGGTGGACACGCTGGCGGGATCGGGTGACTGGACCGGCGGCGCCAGGGCGACGATCGCGCCGGTCGATGATGTGCGTCTCGGCGTCACCGTCCTCAGCGAGAGCGACGGGGCAGAGAACGTGCGCCTCGCCGCCGCCGACCTGCGGGCATCGCTCGGCGATGCGACCGAAGTGCGGGCCGAATTCGGCGTCACCGCGCGCGGGGCCGAGACGGCGTCGGCCTGGCTGGCGGAGGTGGAGCACCGGACGGGCAGCATGGACCTGCTCGGCTATGTCCGGTCCGTGGACGCCGCATACGGTGTCGGTCAGCAGAACGGCGCCGAACTGGGCTGGCGCAGGATCGGCCTCGATGCCCGCCTCTCCGCGAGTGACTCCGTGTCGCTCGTCGGCAGCCTGTGGCAGGCGGACGAGCTGTCCGGCGCGGCCCGGCGGCGCGCCGCCCGCCTCGGGCTGGTGTGGCGGACCGGAGACAACGACGTCCGGCTCGGCCTTGCGCGGCTAGAGGACCGGCTGGCGACGGGTGACACGGCCCGCTCGACGGTGGTGGAGGCCGGGGCGACACGCCGCCTGCTCGGCAACCGGCTGGAGCTGGACGCCAGCGCGTCGGTGGCCCTCGGCGAAGCGGAGGCGATCGACCTTCCGGCGCAGTACCGCCTTGGCGCGCGCTTTGCCCTGCTGCCGGACGTGCGGCTGGTGGCCAGCTACGAACTTGCCGAGGGGGAGGCGATTTCCGCCCGCACGCTGCGGGCGGGGGTGGAGGTCACGCCGTGGCGTGGCGCACGCCTGCTGTCGACCTTCGGCACGCAGGGTGCCGACGACACGGGCGCGCGGCAGTTTGCCGCCTTCGGTCTGGCGCAGACCCTCGCCGTCACCCCGGCACTCACGCTCGACGCGACGCTTGACCACAACCGCGCGCTTGGCGGTCGCGACGCCGCTGTGCCCGAGCCGCTGCATCCGGTCGCCAGTGGCGGTCATCTGGGTGCGGACGGTGCGCTCTTCGAGACCTTCACGGCCGCAACGCTCGGAGCCACCTGGCACCACGAGCGGTGGACCGCATCGGTCCGCGCCGAGCATCGCGCCGGCGAGGACGCCGACCGCAGCGCGGTCACGGCGGGCATTCTGCGGCAATTGGGAGAGGGGCGGGTGCTGGGCGGAGGTCTGCTGTGGACCCGTGCGTCGGCGGACACGGGTGCGGTGGCGGCCATTCTCGACATCAGCGCGGCCGGCGCGCTGCGTCCGGCCGATTCGTCTCTTGCCCTTCTCGGCAAGCTTGCCTTCCGCAGCGACGAGGTCCGCGCGGTCCCCGGAACGCCTTCGCCCGACATCACTGCGCTGACCATCGACGGAGACGCGCTGTCGCGGCGGCTGATTGCCAGCCTCTCGGCCAACTGGTCGCGCCAGCCGGGCAGCAGCGGCGCCGCGCGCGAGGCGGAGATCGGCCTGTTCGTGGGCGGGCGGTACGCGCTGGAGCAGCAGGGCGGCACATCGCTGGAGGGCAGCAGCCTGCTTGCCGGTCTCGACCTGCGCTTCTCGCTCGCCGAACGGGTCGAGATCGGCGGCGTCGCGACAGTGCGGGGCGATCTGGAGAATGGCACGCTGGTCTATGCCGTGGGTCCGCAGATCGGCTTCACGCCCGGCGGCGGCATCCTGCTGCTGGTCGGCTACAATCTGGCCGGCTTCACCGACCGCGACTTCGCCGCCGCCCGGGTCACGCAAGAAGGACTGTTCGCATCGGCCAAGATGACGCTCGACACCGGCACGTTCGGCTTTCTGGGACTGGGACAGCGGTGAGCGGGCGCCGGCTCGTCTGCGCGGCGCTGGCAGCGGGAGCGGCGGCGCTTGGCGCGGCCGGACCGGCGATGGCCACCTGTCCCGCGGCCAACGAGTTCCGCTTCAGCTTCGCCAGCTATGCCACCCAGCAGCTGAGCTACGGCTCGACCTATCCCTACAGCGCGCGGACGACAGGCGGCACGCAGCAGACGTTCACCATGGCCCTGTCGCAGGACGGGCTGAGCAGCACGGCCGCGGGAGGGCAGACCATGCCGCGGATCGGCACCGTCGTGACCGGACCCGCGATGCAGAACGCACTGAATCTGGGCGGCGTCTTCGTGGGACGCACGGGCGACATCACCGGCTCGAGCCGGGTGATCCGCGCCGTATTCACCTTTTCCCAGCCGGTCCGCAGCTTTTCGATGACCCTGTTCGATGTCGATGCGGCACCCGACCAGTTCCGCGACTGGATCGGGATCTGGGGCACGGATGCCGGCGGGAGCAGGTACACGCCGGCCCTGGTCTCGCCAGCGGGCAACGGCAACCAGACCGGCCAGCCGGCGACCGCCGCCGGGTCGAGCGTCACCTTCCAGCCGGCCGGCACCCTGGCGGCGCAGGCGTTCGGCAACGCCGATTCGCCCAACAGTTCGGACACCGGCACGATCAACGTCGCGTTCGCGCAGCCGGTGACGCAGGTGATCTTGGCCTATGGCAACGCGCCCCTCACCGCAGGCGAGACGCAGACAAGTCAGCAGGCGGTGGGGATCAGCGGGATCGCCTACTGCCCCATGCCGGCCCTGACGGTGACCAAGACGTCGACGGCGGTGAACGGCGGGCTGGGCGCCTACAATTTGCCGGGCGCACAGGTCACCTACGCGCTGATCGTCACCAATTCGGGAGGGAGCCCGGTGGACGCTTCCTCCCTGACGCTCGCGGACGTGTTGCCCGTGCAGGTCAATTTCCTCAATCAGCCGTTCGACGGCACGACGACCCTGCCGGTCAAGGTGGTGAGCGCCGGCGGCACCACGCTGACGGCGGCCGGGCTGAGCTACCGGCGGCGTTCGGGCGGCGCCTTCACCTACGTGCCGTCCCCGGACGCGGACCCCGAGGTTGGCGCCATCCGGATCGCGCCGCAGGGGGAGCTGGCGCCCGGCGGCACACTGCGGCTGGAGTTCCGGGCCGTCATTCGCTGATCGGGAACCGCGACCCGGCCGCACGGCGCGGCCCGAGGCGGGTCCACCACCGCAAGGAAGAGCTGAACTCCCCGTCTTCCGGCCCGCCGGCGGCGTCGAAGCGCAGCCCGCCGTGCCAACCGACCCGCTCCCAGCCGAAGCCGAGGCGCGGAGCGAAGTCGCCGCCGAGCGGAACGGTCCGCCGCGTCACGCGCACCGCGCCGGTCGAGCGGTCGAACCCGACCGGAACCTCCATGGCGAGCGACCCGCCAATCAGGGTGAAGGGATGGTCCACCCGGACCACGAGGACATCCTGGCCGTGCGTGACGCGCACCTCCGCTCCGCCCCGTGCACCGACGAGAAGGGTGGCCTTCTGCACCAGCTGGTCGGGGGCGAGGCGAAGCCGGGCAAGCGCCAGTGTGGCATAGCCGCGCACAGCGAGCCTTCCTCGCGCGCCTTGGAGCCTCGCGTCGAACACGGCCGTGCGCGCCCCTGTGGCGAGCCGCAGGGCTCCCGCCCCCGCCGGGGTGCCCAGCACGCGGCCGTCCTCGTCGATCAGGGCAAGGCCGAGCGCCCCGCCGGCGCCGGTGCGCGTCAATCCGAAGGCCGTCGATGCGGAGCCGGGTGCCGCTGGTGCGCGGACATCGAGGTGCCAGGCGCCCGCTGTGCGCGTCACGGTTCCTTCTCCGCCGCCGGTGTGTGGCGGCATCAGCGTGTCAAGGGCATCGGCAAGCCCGGCCCCGCTGCCATCCATGTGCATGGTGCCTGACAGCGACAGGCTTCGATGCCAGTCATGTGCGAAGCGGTTTGATGTCTGCGGCGTCAGAAGGCCAAGCGCCTCGTCGCCAAGAGTGAAGTCGCGCCCCCATCTGTCCACGACCGTCAGCCCGCTCAACGATTGGCGCAGGCGGTCGGCGGGGAACAGGTCGCCGATGATCATGTGTGCGCCGGCGAGCGCCGTCGCGTGCCGGGCGGTGTGCAGCTTCGGTGCGGCTGGGGACAGCGCCGCCTGCACGTCGATGAGGCCCATGCCGAAGACCGGATCCGGCCCCGGCGTACCCAGATCGCGGCTGCTCGCAAGGATGATGCGGCCGGCGTCCTGTCCGCTCAGGTGCGGCCACCGCTCGAGGATCAGCGCCGCGAGCCCGCCGACCTGAGCCGCCGCGGCGCTCGTCCCGGAAAAGGTGACGGCGCTCCCGGTGGCATCGTGGGTGACGACCGATCCGGGGGCCACGACGCACCGGTCGGCCAGGGAGCCGCAGTGGTTGGCGTAGGGCGCGGGGAGGAGGGCGCCGCCCTGCCACTCGACCGCGGACACGAACAGCCACGCCGCCCTGTTGGCGGGAGTCACCTCGCCGCTCTCCCCCGGCGCGTCAGCGCCGGCATTGCCGGCCGACTGGACGACAAGGCCGCCGGTCAACCCGTAGGCGGCGACCGCATGGGCAAGCAGCGAAGCCTGGTCGGCGGCAACAGAGCGGCCGATGGCGCGGGTGACGACCGGCAGACGCGCGTCGGCGGCGCGGGTGAACTGCGCCGCCATGACGGCGTCGAGGCCGGAAGCCGCGGGGGTGCCGCCATATGGCACGGGCAGGGACACGATCTGCGCCTCGGGCGCGATGCCCTGGACCCCCGTGCCGTTCCGCCGCGCGGCGATGACCGCCGCGATCCGGGTGCCGTGGTCCCGGGCTGACGCCTCATCGCCGTTCGGTGCTGGTGGCGCGTGCGGATGCGCCTGTCCGGTGGCACTGGCCGTCGCGGCGTGGCCGCCCCATGTCAGCACCTTGCCGGCCAGTTCCGGGATCTCGGCCACCCCGCCGTCCATGACGCCCACGCGCACGCCCCGCCCGCCAAGGCCATTCTCCCGCGCCCACAGAAGCCCGATCGTTTCGGCCGCGACATAGTTGCTGCGGTATTCGGCGTCGTCCTCGCGCGACCGGCTCGGCTGCTGCGCCTCGGGCGTCACAAGCGGCGCACCGGACCGTGGCGGCGGGGTGGCCAGGACCGCAGGCGGGGGCACAACGGCCAGCGGCGGCGGCGGTGCCGCGGTGGCAGGCGGCGCAGGGCTCGCGCCGCAGGCTGTCAGGCTCAGAACCGCTCCACCGCCGAGAATGGAGCAGCCCAGACCGCGCATCGTGATCATGTCGCCGCACCTCCTGCCCGGCTGGATTGCCAGGTGTGTTCGGGAGAAGGGTGCGCGATCAGGTTTTCATCAGGAACGAACAGCCGCCTAGGGAGATGTCCCAAGTGCCGAACCGCCCGCGTGGCACACAGGTCAGGAGCCGCGCGGCTTTATCTTCGCATTAACGCGTAGATTTCTATTCAGGTGTCAGCATGACCGACGCCGCCAGTCATCCATCCGGCTTTGCAGCATCAGGGGATCCGCACGCGGTGGCGCACTCAGCTCATGACCGAACGGAAGCCGGACCGGCCGGCGATCCACGCCCGAACCAGCGCGCCGCGCCGCGCTACGTTTCGCTGATCCGCGCGGCGAAACTCGTTACCGAGGCAGGAGAATTCGTCTGCGTGGTGCGCGACGTCTCGCAGACGGGGGTGAAGGTGAAGCTGTTCCACCCGCTTCCACCGCGTCTCGGGACCAGAGCGCCCGCACTGGAACTCCAGAACGGCGAGCGGTTCGCGCTCCGCCTCGTGCGCCATGGCGAGGGAGAGGCAAGCTTCGCCTTCAATGCCCCGGTGGCGGTGGAACGGCTGATCCGGGAACACTGGACGCATCCCAAGCGGCAGTTCCGCCTCAACATGACCCTGCCGGTCGAGGTCTTCCGCGCCGCGGAGTGCTGGTCAGCTAGGCTCGACAACATCTCCCAGCAAGGCGCGCGGCTTGTTCTCGACCGCGACTTCGCGGTGGACCAGCTGCTGCGGATCGAGGGTGCGGAGCTTGGCGTGATCATGGCCAAGGTGCGCTGGCACCGGGACGGGCATTCGGGGCTCGTGTTCGAGAACACCTTCAGCCTGGCCGAGATCGCCCTGCTCGCGGCGCGCGTGCAGTGCCCGGAGATCGTCTGACCTCTCCGAGGTCCGCCGAGCCGCGCCTTGGCGCTTTGTTAACCATTCGGCGCCACACAGTCCTCAGGCCAGTAGGGGGATTGCGATCGTGAACAGCGGGACGGGCGTGGATGCGGACGTGGATGTCGCCATCATCGGAGCCGGCCCCGCCGGCCTCACGGCAGCCTATCTGCTGACCAAGGCGGGGCGCAGTGTCGCCATCATCGAGCAGGATGCCACCTATGTCGGCGGCATCAGCCGCACGGTCGAACACGAAGGGTTCCGGTTCGACATCGGCGGCCACCGGTTCTTCTCGAAGTCCAAGGCCGTCGTGGACCTGTGGAACGAGATCCTGCCCGACGACTTCATCCAGCGGCCGCGCATGAGCCGCATCTATTACGAGGGGAAGTTCTACTCCTACCCCTTGCGGGCGTTCGAGGCTCTCCGGAACCTCGGTGTTCTGCGATCGGTCGCCTGCATGGCGAGCTACCTTCGCTACCGCGTGCGCCCGGTCCGGGACGTGCGCTCGTTCGAGGACTGGACCGTCAACCAGTTCGGCCGCACGCTCTATTCCATCTTCTTCAAGACCTACACCGAGAAGGTGTGGGGAATGCCCTGCGACGAGATGAGCGCCGACTGGGCGGCGCAGCGGATCAAGGGGCTGTCGCTGTGGGGCGCGGTCGTCGACGGGCTGAAGCGCTCGCTCGGTCTGAACAGGCGCCCCAATGACGGACAGGCCGTCAAGACGCTGCTGGAGACGTTCCGCTATCCGCGGCTGGGACCGGGCATGATGTGGGAAGCGGCGCGCGACCGTGTCCTGGCGAGCGGCAGGGGGCAGATCCACATGGGAACTGCGCTCGAACGGCTCTCCGCCGACGGCGCGGCGTGGCGCCTTCAGGCGCGCTCCGGCGCGGGCGTGATCACGATCCGCTCGGATCATGTGATCAGCTCGGCACCCATGCGCGACCTTGCGCTCCGGCTGCATCCGCTGCCGCAAAGCACCATGCAGGCCGATCGCCTGCGCTACCGCGACTTCCTGACCGTCGCACTCAAGATCCGCTCTGCCGATCTGTTTCCCGACAACTGGATCTACATTCACGACAGCAAGGTGAAGGTCGGCCGGATCCAGAACTTCCGCTCCTGGTCGCCGGAGATGGTGCCGGATCAGAACCTCGCCTGCGTCGGCCTCGAGTATTTCTGCTTCGAGGGGGACGATCTGTGGACCTCCACAGACGCCGAACTCGTAGCGCTTGCCACCAGGGAGATGGAGATCCTCGGCCTGTGCCGGCGCGACGATGTGGAGGGCGGCTTCGTCGTGCGCCAGGAGAAGGCCTATCCGGTCTACGACGAGGAGTATGCGTCGAATGTCGATGCGATGCGCCGCGAGCTGGAAGAAAAGCATCCGACCCTGCACCTCGTCGGCCGCAACGGCATGCATCGGTACAACAATCAGGACCACGCCATGATGACCGCCATGCTGACGGTGGAGAACATCATCGCCGGCGAGCGCATCTACGACACGTGGTGTGTCAACGAAGATGCCGAATATCACGAGGAAGGGTCGGAAGGGGGTGACGTGCGGATTCCCGCGCGGGCACGCCTTGATGCCGACCAGGTCGCCGCGCTTGCGTCGGTTCGCGATGTGCCCGCGCGCGTCGATCCGGCGCGAAAGGCGGCATGATGGTGCGCCTGCCGGACGTGCCTGCCATGCTGCGGTTGCCCCGGACGGCGCCTTACCTTCTTGCCAGCGTGGCGGCGCTCGGCGTTGATCTGGCCGGCTTCGTCGTGCTGGTCGAGGTGCTCGGTTCCGCTCCGGCTGCCGGCGTCCTGTCCTACAGCGCCGGCATCGCCGCGCACTGGCAGCTCTCGAGCCGCCTTGTGTGGGCCGACCGCGTGTCGCGCGAACCGGCGCAGCGGATCGTCCAGATGAGCCTCTTCCTGCTGTCGGCCCTGATCGGGCTGGCGCTGACCGCGTGCGTCCTGGTTCTGGCGGAGTGGGCCGGATGGGCGCCACTGGCCGCGAAGGCGGTGGCGGTGGCCGTCAGCTTCTGCGCGACCTATCTCCTGCGCGCCGTTTTCGTCTTCTCCGACCGTCAGCGTGCATGATCGAGCGGCGGATCCGGTGGCGGCAGATGCCGTGGTTGGCCGTCTGCGTGGTCTGGGTTGCTGCCGCCCTCGCCTATGCCCTGCTTCGCTGGGAGGCGATCGGCTCGCTCCGGTTCTTCGACACGGATGATGCCTTGCGCATGGTGCAGGTCCGCGATCTGCTGTCCGGGCAAGCGTGGTTCGATCTGCGGCAGACGCGCATCGTGGGCCTTGGCGACGGGCCGATGCACTGGTCGCGACTGGTCGACCTGCCGCTCGCCGCGTCCGTGGCCGGCCTGACGCCACTCCTCGGCGCCGGGGGGGCTGAACGAATGGCTGCGACGCTCGTGCCGCTGCTGCTGCTGTTCGCCACGATGGCGATCGCGGCGCGGATTGCCTCGCAGTTCCTCGACACCGCGGCCGCTGTCGCCGCCGCGATTGCCCTGGCCGCCATGCCCATCGTCTTCCTGCAGTTCGGACCGCTGCGCATCGACCACCATGGCTGGCAGGCGCTTCTCCTCCTGGCCGCGACGTGGGCGCTCTCCTGGCGCAACGCGGCACGCGGCGCCTTCGCCGCCGGTGCGGCGATGGCGGCCGGAACGAGCATCTCGCTTGAACTTCTTCCCATGGCTGCTGTCGTGGGCGCCGTGTTCGCATGCCGGTGGATGTGCTCCCGGCGCGACGGCGCACACCTGCTGGCCTATCTGCAGACGCTTGCCGCCGGACTGGTGCTGCTGTTCCTGCTGACACGCGGCGTTGCCGACCTTGCTCCGCATTGCGATGCCATCGCCCCACCGCATCTCGCGCTGTTCAGCGTCGTGGCGCTCGGCGTCGGCGTGGTGGTCCGCCTCAAGCACCTCGCGCTCGCAGGACAGGTCGGCGCGCTTGCACTCACGGCTGCGGCCGCAGGCGCGGTGTTCGCCGCCGCCGCGCCTCAGTGCGTCGGCTCTCCGTTCGGACAGCTCGACCCTCTCGTGCACCGCTACTGGTACCTCAACGTCAAGGAAGGCATGCCGCTGTGGGAGCAGCCGGCCAAGTTCGTGCTCCTGGCGCTACCGCCCGTCATCCTTGGCATCGCCGGATGCGCCATGCTGGCGGCGCGGTCGCGCGATTGGCTGCGGCGGTGGTGGAGCGAATACCTGTTCGTGCTCGTCATGGCGACGGTGGCGGGTCTGCTGACGTCGCGGTCGATCCTCTATGCCTCCGTGCTGGCGGCGGTGCCGGTCGGGTGGCTGGCGTCGCGGGCCTTTCTCGCCGCGGCCGAGATCAAGCGCCCGGTGCCGAAACTCGCCTGCACGGCGGTCGTGCCGCTGATCCTCCTCCCCGCCCTACCGGTCGCGATGGCGGAACCGGTGCTCGCCGCGTCGAACCAGCAGCACCAGAACCGCGAAGAGCTGGAGAAGGGGTGTGACGTGACCGCCATCGCCGCGACGCTGAACCGCCTGCCGCCCGGCATGGTGCTGGCGCAGATCGACCTGGGGCCCCACGTCCTCGCGCACACACGCCACGATGTCATGGCGACCGGGCACCACCGCGGGGATGCCGGGATGCACGCCGTCATCCGCACCTTTACTGATCCCGGTTCAGAAGGAGCAAGCCGCCTTGCAACAACAGGCGCACACTACGTGCTGGCCTGCATGCCCATGACCGAAATGCAGATCTACCTCACGAACGGGCACGCGGACTCGCTGGCAGCCATGGTCCATCACAGCCGAACCCCGCCGGGTTGGGAGCGCGTGGACGTGGCGCCGCCGTTCACGCTCTGGCGGCGCGCGTCGGCGCCTGCGGCGCGGCCGTAGTTCCCGACGCGTCCCAATCGCGCGAAGTGCACCCGCCGCTGCCTGTCAGGCGGACCGGAATGGATGGCAGTGCGGTCAAACCAGCCGGTGCAGGTGCCCACCGCTTTCGCGAAGGCTGAGGATGCGCCGCCGGCGGGAGGCGGTCAGAAGCGCGTCACCTCCACCTCCAGCCGCCGGAACCCATGGACGAAATTCGCACGGACCCGCTCGACATCGCCGGCGACATGGACCCTGAGCCGCCGGGCGTGCATCTCTTCCAGCAGGATGCGCAATTGCAGTTCGGCCAGCCGCGCGCCCACGCAGCGGTGAATTCCGTATCCGAAGGCGAGATGCCGCCGCGCGTTCTCGCGGGTGATGTCGAGCCGGTCCGGCTCGTCGAACACCTCCTCGTCGCGATTGGCCGACAGATACCACAGCACGAGCTTGTCGCCGCGCCGGATCTGCTGGCCGAACAGTTCGGCATCCTCCTTGGCGGTGCGGCGCATGTGGGCGAGTGGCGTCTGGTAGCGGATGCACTCCTGCACCGCGTTCGGGATCAGATCGGGCTGTTCCTCGAACAGCTTGCGCTGATCCGGGAAGCGGTCGAAGGCATGGATGATCCCGGACATGGTGTTGCGCGTGGTGTCGTTGCCACCGACGATCAGCAGCACGAGATTGCCCATGAATTCCTGCGGTTCCATCTGGTTCATGGCCGGAGAATGGATCATCATGGAGATGAGGTCGGGTCCGGGTTCAGCCTGCGCCTTGCGCATCCAAAGCTGCTGGAAATAGGCCGCCATCTCGTACAGGATCGCGCGCCGCTGCTCGTCGAGAGCGCGGATGCTGGCAAGCTCGGTGTCGCCGGCCCAGTCCGACCAGAAGGTGAGCAGCCGCCGGTCCTCCCACGGAAAGTCGAACAGGATCGCCAGCATGCCGGTGGTCAGCTCGATCGACACCCGGTCAACCCAGTCAAACACCTCCCCGCGCGGCAACGTGTCCAGAACCTCGCCGGTGCGCCGGCGGATGTCGGCTTCGAGCCGCTTCATCTCTTGGGGCGCGAAGGCCGGCGCGACGGTGCGCCGCTGCCCGGTGTGCTTGGGCCGGTCCATGGCGATGAACATCGGCAGTTCGAACCGCTCGCGTCCCAGCGTCGCGAGTTCCTCGTCGCTCAGCGCATCAAGGATCGTGATGCCGCCATATTCCCAGCTCGACGAGTAGAGGTCGGGCAGCGACTCGACGTGCTGCACCGCCTTGTGCTGAACCACCGCCCAGTACGGCCCGAACGGGCTTTCGGGAATGTGGTGAAGCGGCCCTGCGGCGCGCATGGCGGCGAAGATCGGCTGCCAACGATCCTCGGCATAGATGTCGGAACGGCTGACGTCGAAGGGATGAGGATGATGCAGCCGTTGCTCGGGATGCTCGGCCAGGTGCGTGCGCAACGCTTCCGCCGCCGTCGGCGCTGTCCGAAAGGCCACTCCGCCAGGCGCTTCCATGCCCATCCATGCTCTCCGTGCTTGCACCCGGCTTCTTCCGGGCCGGCACGGCCATGATGAAGGTCTTTACACCGATGTCAATTCAGCCGCGTCGCGGCCACGCCGGAGCCGGAGGCGTTCGCGCCACGGCCGGCGCGGCGCGCCCGAATGCATGACGCGGCGGCGGAAAAGGGTTGCGCCGCCGCGGATGAACAGGGCCACGAACAGCACTTGCCAGGCAAGGGCAAGAGCATGGACGCCGAGACCAGGCTCCTGCGCCGCGCGTGACACCATGGCATAGGGCGACGACAGGGGAAATGCCGTTGCCGCCCAGGCCACGCCGCCGTCAGGGTTGGCCACGGCGAGGTTGCCGAGGAAGAAGATCAGCATCTGGCTCATGGTCACCGGCATCGACAGCGTCTGCACCTCGCGCACGCTGGCGGCAAGCGAGCCGATGGCGAGGAAGATCGCGCCAAGCAGCAGGTAGTTGAGGGCAAAGTAGAGCACGAACAGCAGCGCGAACAGCGGCCAGCCGACCGCCGGTGCCGGAACGGGCGGGAGCGCATCACGCGCCAGCCACAGCAGCGCTCCGCCCGCCGCGGCCCACACGGCGATGCCGACGAAGGAGATCGCCAGCATGGCGAACAGCTTGCCCAGGAACACCGCATCCATGGGGATCGACGCGGCAAGGATCTCGATGATCTTGTTGCCCTTTTCCTCCACCAGGTTCGAGAGCACCATGCCCGCGAGCAGCATCGACAGCAGGAACAGCAGCAGCTGTCCGCCCTGAGCCACGCTCATTCGGTCGCGCCGCGCATCGCTCGTCGAGGGCCGCGCCGGCGCGAGCGCCAAGGCCGGCACCTCCAGCGTGCCGGTGCTGCGCGCCTCGGCCAGCAGAAGCCGCACCAGCCCCTGCCACCGCTGGAGGCGGTCCTCCGGGCCGAGGAGCACCGGCTCGGCCAGCGTCCCGGTCAGCACGGCGCCGGCGTTCAGCTCCGGCCGCCCGAGGAGCGCCGCGGCTCCGCCCGGCGGCGCGGGGATCACCCGCACCTCCGGCAGATCGACGCCGACCGTCTCGCCGAGATGCCGCCGTGCGGCCACGACGCGCGCCGCATCGCCCGCGGGCATGGTCACGGCCAGCGCCGGTGTGCCGACCGATCCGCGCATCTGGTCGCCGATGCCGCCCGCCAGCGCGGCCACCGCAACAGGAAAGAGCGGCCCCAGAAGAAACAGCAGAAAGGTGCGGCTGAGCAGGATGGCGAGGAAATCCCGCTGCGCCACCACCATCGCCGCCGCCGGCAGCGACAGTCGCTCGCGCGGGCTGTCGGCTTTGCGGCTCATGCCGGCGATCCGTCGGCGGCGCTGCCGTTCGCCAGCGCCCGCGCGGCCGCCTCTCCGGCGATGTGCATGAAGGCATCGTGAAGACCGGCCCGCTCGATCGAGAGCGAGAGGATGCCGGCCTGTCCTTCGACGAGGTCGCGCAGCATGGCTTCGATGCCCGTAGCGGGCAGCGGAAAGGTCCACCAGTGGCCGCCGCCCTCCTTGCGCCCGGCGGCAGCACCGGGGGGCAACCTGCGGCGCCACGGGCCGTCCCCGGCGCGCGTTTCGAGCCGGACCTGGGCGGGGATGCGGTCGCGCGCCTCATCCACGCGCCCCTCGAACGGAACACGCCCGCCGGCAATGATGGCGATGCGCTCGCACAGCCGCTCGGCATGGGCGATCACATGGGTCGAGAAGATCACGGTCGTGCCCGCGGCGGCGAGATCGCGGATCATGGTTTCGAGCTTGCCCTGGTTGATGGCGTCGAGGCCGGAGAAAGGCTCGTCCAGCACGACGAGGCGCGGCCGGTGCACGAGGGTGCCAAGCAGCTGCACGGTCTGCGCCATGCCCTTGGACAGGTGCCGGATCTGCCGGTCAGCGGCGTTGCCGAGCCCGTGGGCCTCGAGCATCGCGCGGCCACGCTCCCGGCCGACCCGCTGCGGAAGGCCCCGCAACGCGCCCATGAAGGCGATGGCGTCCACCGCCTTCATGGCCGGATAAAGGCCGCGTTCCTCGGGCAGATAGCCGATGGCGCGCGCAACCTGGTGTGGCCGCTCGTGCCCCAGGACGATCCGGGTGCCGCTGTCGGGGTCGATGATGCCGAGCAGCATGCGCATGGTGGTCGTCTTGCCCGCGCCGTTCGGGCCGAGGATCCCGTAGATCGCACCGGCCGGAACGGTGAGATCGACGCCGCCCACCGCCTCCGTGCCGCCGAACCGCTTGACCAGTCCGCGCGCCATCACCGCCGGCGGCCGCGCGTCCTCCATTGCCTGCGTCGGCGCAGAGGCGGTAGGAGCCGAGAGAGCAAGCATGTCCGGCGCAGCCTCCATGCCGGCGGTGTACAGACCCGGTCCTTACGCAGGCAACCCCGACCATGGTTAACAACGATGCGACACGCGTTCTGGCCGCCCGCCTCCGGGAACAGGCCCGCGCGCTTGGCTTCGTCGCCGTGGGCTTCGCCCCGGCCGCCACCGATCCGCTGCGCCGCGCCCGGCTGCTGGCATGGCTGGACGAGGGACGGCACGGCAGCATGGCGTGGATGGAGAGCCGGGCGGAGGAGCGGGCGGCGCCGCAGACGCTGTGGGACGAAGCGCGCAGCGTCATCGCCCTGGGAATGAGCTACGCGCCGCGCCACGATCCGCTGGCGCTGGAAGGGCGCGGCGAGGTGGGGCGGGTGTCCGTCTACGCGCAGGGACGCGACTACCATGATGTCGTCAAGAAGGCGCTGAAGGCGCTGGCCCGCTGGCTCGTGGCGGAGGCGCAGTCCCTCGGGATCGCCGATGCGCGGCTTAAGGTGTTTGTCGACACCGCGCCGGTGATGGAGAAGCCGCTCGCACAGGCGGCGGGGATCGGCTGGCAGGGCAAGCACACCAACGTGGTCAGCCGCGCGCACGGCTCGTGGCTGTTTCTCGGCGCGATCTACACCGTCATCCCGTTCGCGCCCGACGCGCCGCACCGGGATCTGTGCGGTTCGTGCCGCGCCTGTCAGGATGCGTGTCCGACCAGTGCCTTCCCGGCGCCGTACCGGCTCGATGCGCGCCGGTGCATCTCCTACCTCACCATCGAGCACGCCGGACCCATCCCGCATGAGTTTCGCGCCGCCATCGGCAACCGGATCTACGGCTGTGACGACTGCCTGGCGGTGTGTCCGTGGAACAAGTTTGCCGCAGCCGCCGCGGCCCATCACCGCTTCGAAGCCCGGCCGGAGCTTGTCGCCCCGCCTCTGGCGGACTTCCTGCGCCTCGACGACGCCGGGTTCCGGGCGCGCTTCTCCGGCTCGGCGGTGAAACGGATCGGCCGCTACCGGTTCGTGCGGAACTGCCTCATTGCCGCCGGCAACAGCGGCGACCGGTCGCTTCTGGCGCTGGTGGACGCCTTGACCGCGGATGCCAGCGCCCTCGTCGCGGAGGCGGCCGGATGGGCCGCGGCGCAGCTCAGAGCATGTCCTTGAGGGGTACGGACGTGTCGGCGAGCAGGTCAGGGTCGATCTCGGCGCGCTGTTCGACCAGTCGCCGCCCCTGCGCGTAGTCGCGGGTGGCGTTGACGCAGTCGAGCGCCCGCACCCGGCCTTCCTTCAGATACAGGATGGAAAAGGTCCGTTCCTGCATGCGCCCGCGCACCACCGCCGTGTCATGCCCGGCGGACAGTCCGACCGTCTGGAGCCGCAGGTCGTACTGGTTGGACCAGAACCATGGCAATGACCGGTAAGGCTGCGGATCGCCGCAGATGGTGCGTGCCGCCACGCCGGCCATGTCCATGGCGTTCTGCACCGATTCGAGCCGGATGATCTCGTAATCGGCATAGGGATTGGCGTGCGCCGCGCAGTCGCCGATGGCGAACACGTGGGGCAGGCTGGTGCGGCAGTACTCGTCCACGTCGACCCCGTTGGCACCGACCGCGCCCGCGGCGATCAGTGGCCCGACCGCCGGCACGATGCCGATTCCGACGACCACCACGTCGCAGGCCAGCTCCTCTCCGATGTCGAGCCGGGCCGCCTCGACCCGGCCGGCGCGTCCGGTCAACGCGTCGACCTGCGCCGACAGCACCACGTTCACGCCGTGGGCGCGGTGCTCGCGCAGGAAGAACTGCGACAGTTCCGCGCCCGCCACGCGGGACAGCAGGCGGTCCTCGGCCTCGACCAGAGTGACGTCGCGACCAAGTGCGCGCAGCACGGCGGCGGTTTCGAGGCCGATATAGCCGCCGCCCACCACGACGACCCGGCTGGCGCCCGCGTCGAGATCCGCCCGCAACCGGTCGAGGTCATCGCGCGAACGCACGGCATGGATGCCCTCGAGATGGGAGCCGGGGCACGACAGCATGCGCGGGTCGCCGCCGGCGGCCCACACGAGCTGGCCATAGCCGATCCGTTCGCCGCTGGAGAGTGTGACCGCGCGCCGTGCGGGATCGACATCGGCTACGTTGGCGCCGGTGCGGATGGTGATGGCGCGCTCCTCCCAGAACGATGCCGGGCGCAGCATGATCCGCTCGAACAGGCGCGCTCCCTGAAGATAGTCCTTGGACAGGGGCGGCCGCTCGTAGGGCAGGTGGCGGTCGCGGGTGAGCATCAGGACGCTGCCCGCAAAGCCGCACTGGCGCAGGACGATGGCGGTCTGCGCCCCGGCATGGCCGGAGCCGACAATCACCACGTCCGCCTCGTGCATCACCCATGTGCTCCCATGCCGACGCCGGGACGGCCTGCCGGGGGCGAGGGCCGCAGGCTCACCGGCAAAGCAGGTTCCGCGCCATGCTCGCGACCTGCGCCAGCATCGGCGCGGTCACGACCCCGTCACGCTGCGCCCGCGTGATCATTTCCCGGAACAGGGATATGGGAACCGCGCGGCTCTCGAGCCAGGCCTTCATGGATTCCTCGATCGTCGCGTTGCGCCGCTTGCTCCGCGCGAGGCGGCGCAGGAAATCCAGCCGCAGCTGCTGGAAATCGCGCGCCAGTCCGGCGACCAGCAACCGTTCCCAGACGTCGCTCGGGGTCATGATCGAGGCGGTGCTCTGCGCCCAGTCGAGTCCCAGCCGGTCTCCCAGCGTGATGAACATGCGCGCGGTTTCGTGCGTGTCCACGCCGATCTCGCGGGCAAGGTCGGCGACCCCGATGGCCCCGTCCATGTCGAACAGGTGCGCCACCTCCCGTGCCAGCGCGTCGGGAGCGCCCGCGTCCTCCAGCTCGGCAAGGATGCGATTGGAATGCTGGCGGGTTTCGGGTGCGAGAAGGTCGAAGGTGTCCACGCCGAGGGCGTCGACGCCCTGACGCAATTCGCCAAGCACCTGGACAGGGTCCGCAAGGGACCGACCGGTCCGGAGCAGGTCAGCCATCTCGCTGCGAATGGCCAGTCCGAGGCGGCTGAGCAGCAGGAGGCGGGCGCTTTCGGTCATCTCCGCCGTTTCCAGCCGCGCCCACAATTCCTCGAGACCCATCAGCCTGTCGACGATCACGAAGGCGGCCGCGACCTGGCCCAGCGACACGCCTTCCTCCTCGGCCAGCTCGAACGGATGCAGAATGCCCAGCCGGTTGATCACCCTGTTGGCGAGCTTGGTGGCGACGATCTCGCGGCGAAGGCGATGCTGGCGCAGCTCGGTCCCGAACCGCTCCCTCATGGGGCGGGGGAAGGCATTCAGCAGGATGTCCTCGTAGGGTCCGGCGATGACGGGATCGTCGGCTTCGATCTGGTCCTGCAGCAGCAGCTTGGTCGTGGACAGCAGCACCGCCAGCTCGGGCCGCTCAAGTCCGCGCCCCTCCACCGCGCGCCGGCTGAGCTCGTCGGCGTCCGGCAGGCCTTCCGACATCCGGTCGAGTGCGCCTAGCCGTTCAAGCGAGGCAATGAGGTGGGCGTAGGGTTCCGCCGCCTGACGGCCGCCCATTTCCGCGATGGACAGGGCCAGCGCCTGATTGCGGTTGTCGTCGAGGACCAGTTCGGCGACCTCGTCGGTCATCTCCGCAAGCAGCGCGTTGCGATCCTCCAGCGTGAGCGTGCCGGCGCGCATGGCTGCGGCCAGGGCGATCTTGATGTTGACCTCGTTGTCCGAGCAGTCCACGCCCGCCGAATTGTCGATGAAGTCGGTGTTGATGCGCCCGCCCGCGCGCGCGAACTCGATCCGGCCCGCCTGGGTCAGCGCCAGATTGGCGCCTTCGCCGACGACCCTGGCGCCCAGCTCGCTGCCGTTCACCCGCACCGCGTCGTTGCCGGGGTCGCCGACCACGGCGTTGTTTTCCGCCGCCGCCTTGACGTAGGTGCCGATGCCGCCGAACCAGAACAGGTCGGTCTTCGCCTTCAGGATGGCGGTGATGAGCGCGTCGGGTTCGATCTCGGCCTGCGGCAGGCCCAGCATGTCCATCGCCTCCGCCGACAGGGTGATGCTCTTGGCGTCGCGCCGGTACACGCCGCCTCCTCGCGACAGCCGGCTGGTGTCATAATCCGCCCAGCTCGACGAGGGCAGGTCGAACAGCCGCTTGCGCTCCTCCCATGCCGTCTCGGGATCCGGGTCGGGATCGATGAAGATGTGGCGGTGGTCGAACGCGGCCACCAGCTTGACGGCCCGGGACAGCAGCATGCCGTTGCCGAACACGTCGCCCGACATGTCGCCGCAGCCCGCCACGCGCACGGGTTCGCTCTGCACGTCGACGCCCAGTTCGCGAAAGTGGCGCTGCACGGAGATCCAGCCGCCGCGGGCGGTGATCCCCATCGCCTTGTGGTCGTAGCCGTTGGAGCCGCCGCTGGCGAAGGCATCGCCCAGCCAGAACCCTTTCTCGAGAGCGATGGCGTTGGCGACATCGGAAAACCGCGCGGTGCCCTTGTCGGCGGCCACCACGAAGTAGGGGTCGGCGCCGTCGCGCACCACCACTTCGGGCGGGTGGATGACCTTGCGGGCCGAGAGGTTGTCGGTGATCGACAGCAGCGCGCGGATGAAGACTTCGTAGGCCGCCTGCCCCTCCGCTGCCCAGCCGGCGCGGTCGATGGCGGGCGAGGGCAGCTGCTTGGGATAGAAGCCGCCCTTGGCGCCCGTGGGAACGATCACCGCGTTCTTGACCCGCTGCGCCTTGAGCAGCCCCAGCACCTCCGTGCGGAAGTCGTCGCGGCGATCCGACCAGCGCAGGCCGCCGCGGGCGACCGGCCCGGCGCGCAGGTGAATGCCCTCGACCCGGCGGCTGTACACCCAGATCTCCCGCCATGGCAGCGGCCGGGCAAGGGCTGGCAGACTTGCCGGGTCGATCTTGAACGCCAGCGCCTCCTGGCCGGACGGAGCAAAGGCGTTGGTCCGCAGCAGCGATTCCACCAGCGCGGCGAACAGGCGCAGGATCCGGTCGTCGTTGATCGCGCTCACGGAGACGAGGGCCTGGCGGATGTGCGCCCGCGCCTCTTCGGCTTCCGCTTCGCGCGAGCCGGCGAAGGCGGGGTCGTGCAGGGCGACGAACAGCCGCACGATGTTCGCCGTCACCTGCGGCGCCCGCAGGAGCGCGCCGGTCACCGTGTCGAGGGTGAAGGTCAGCCCGGTCTGGCGCAGGTAATGATACAGCGCCCGCAGCCAGCCGGCGGCCCGGGCATCGAGCGTCGTCTCCACCACCAGCCGGTAGAAGCCGTCATTCTCCGCATGGCCGTTCAGCACGGCGGCAATCGCGTCCTCGATCACCTCTGCCCGCTCCATGGCGCGGGCGGCCAGCTCCGGCGCCGAGGTGCCCAGCAGGAAGTCGTGGATGGCGCCGGCGCGGCCCCCGTCCAGCAGGGTCGGCATCTCGCTCTGGACATGGAAGCCGAAATTCTCGAGCACCGGCACCGCATCGGACAGGGCCAGCGTGCCTTCCGCCTGGTAGAGCTTGAGCCGCAGAACGCCCGTTTCATCCTCCTCCTTGCGGTAGAGGCGCACGCCGCGCTGGTCCCCGTCTCCCGCCGCGCCGGGAGGCACGAGGCGGCGCAGGCGCGCAATGTCCTGAGCCGCCTCGGCGGCGCCGTAGTGGATGCGGTAGCCGATGGGAAAGACCTCGGCGAGCCGCGCGGCCACCACCGCCGCCCGGCTGGCGTCCTCGAGCCGGCTCAGTTCGCGCTCCACCGCCTCCTGCCAGCCGCGCAGCATGTCCTGCAGCCGCTCTTCGAGCAGCGCCTCGGTGACGCGGGTGCGCGAGGTGCGCACGTCGAGCGCGAAGCGCAGCAGGGCCAGATTGCCGCCTTCGACCTCCAGGCTCCAGTTGAGGAGGGCGGCCTCGTTGCCCTCTTCCAGAAGACGCTGGATCCGCAGGCGCACCTGCGTCGAGAGAAGGTCGCGCGGCAGCCAGACGAACGCGAACAGGTGGCGGGCAAGCGACGACTCCACCAGCACCACCCGTGGACGCGGCCGGTCCATCAGCGTCATCATGGCCGTGACGACGCGCGCCGTGCTCTCGTCGTCGAAGCCGATCAGCAGATCGTGCGGCAGGGCGGTGAACGCGTGGACCAGCGCCTTGCCGGCATGCCCGGTGGCGTCGATGCCCAGCCGGTCGAGGAGCGCCTGCAACTGGCGGCGCAGCCGGGGAACCTGCGGTGCCGGAGCGGCGAGCGCCGCACTGGTCCACACGCCCGCGTGCACCGAAAGCGCCGTGGTCACGCCGCCGCTGCGTTCCGGCACCAGGAACAGGTCCAGCGGCACCCGCCGGTGAACGAAGGAGAGGTGGTTGGCCTTGATGATGAGCAATTCGCTCCCGGCATTCTCGGCCGCATCGAACCAGGCGAAGGCGCGTTCGTAGGACGCGTCGGTGAGCGGCTCGGGCGTGCTCTTGCGGCAGATGCCGAGGCGCGCCGTCGCGGTGCCGTCCCGCCGGCGGGTGACATGGCCGAGCTGGGTCAGCATGCCCGCATTCAGCCAGCGCAGAAGGGCGGCCGACTCCGCGTCGTCGAGCCGCGCCGCATCCTCCTCCATGACGCGCTGCATCCGCGTCCAGTCCCCGACCGCGGCGCGCACGTCCTCGAGCGCGGTGCGGATGCTGGAGGCGATGCGGCGGCGGCTGCGCGCGTCCATCCGCACCGTTTCGATGTAGACCATCGACTCGCGCGCGCTGCCTTCCGCGGCTTCGCCCGGCGGGAATATGGCGCGCAGTTGTCCGCCTTCGTCCCGCCGCACCGCCACCACCGGGTGCACCAGCCGGTCGATGCTCAGCCCTTCAGCCGCGATCACCGCGGCGATCGAGTCGACGAGGAACGGCATGTCGTCGTTGATCACCGCGAAGCGGGTGAAGCGGCGGTCGTCGAGTGCCGAGTCGACCGTCACGACCGCGCGCCGGGGCCGGCGCTGCGCCGCCGCCTCCAGCAGGAAGGCGACCGCGTCGCCGAGCTTTGGCTGCGGAAACGGAGTGTCGCCCGGCAGCATCAGCTGCTCGATGCGCCGGATCAGGAGGGAGCGGAGATCGGGCGCCGCGCGATCGGTATGCGGAGCCTGCAGTTCCTGTGTGTCGGCCATTGTTCGGTTTACCATCCCGGCCCGCCGATTGGCGCCGGTCCCCTGCGCGAAACGATGCCCGACCCGGATCGGGCGAATGACGAGCGCTTAGGCCGCGACACAGGGTCACGCAAGCGCCAGCCGCGCAGACGTTCGGGCCGTGCGTTCAGGCGCTTGCGGACCGGCGCGCCATGCCGCCGGCGGCGAGCGCCTCCATCGTGAGCGCGAGGGACCGCACCCGCGCCTCCGGGTCGTAGGTGGACCCGGCGACGATCACCTCGTCGGCGCCGGTGCGGGCGCAGAAGCGCGTGATCTGCTCCGCCACCATTTCCGGCGTGCCGACGGCCTGCGCCTGGCCGAGGTGATCGAGCATGGCTCGCAGCGGCGGCGGCAAGGTGGCGCGGTACTCCGCGACAGGCGGCGGCAGCCGGCCCGGGTCGCCGCTGCGCAGGCGCACGAAGGCCTGCGCCTGGCTGGAGGCGATCCTTTCCGCCTCCTCGGCCGTGGGCGCGCAGAACACGTTCATCGCCACCATGACATGCGGCTGCGCCAGCGTCGCGGACGCGGTGAACCGGCTCCGGTAAAGAGCGAGCGCCGCATCGAGATGGTCAGGCGCGAAATGGGAGGCGAAGGCATAGGGCAGCCCCAGCCGCGCCGCGAGATCCGCGCCGAACAGGCTCGAGCCCAGCAGCCACAGCGCGACCGCCGCGCCATGGCCGGGCGTCGCCCGGAGCGGCAGGTCCGGTTCGCCCGTCAGCAAGGCGCGCAGCTCCGCCACGTCCTGCGGGAACCGTGCCGCGGCAGCGTGGAGGTCGCGGCGTAGGGCGTGGCCGAGCTGCGGTCCCGCGCCCGGCGCCCGGCCCAGCCCCAGATCGACCCGGCCGGGGAACAGCGCGTCCAGCGTGCCGAACTGCTCGGCGATCTGCAGGGGTGAATGGTTGGGCAGCATGATGCCGCCGGCACCGATCCGGATCGTCCGCGTCGCCGCGCCGATCCGCGCCAGCACCACTGCGGTGGCCGCGCCGCCGATGCCCTCCATCAGGTGATGCTCCGCCACCCAGTAGCGGCGGTAGCCGAGCGCTTCTGCCGCCTGAGCCAGAGCGATGGCCGCGCTGAACGCCTCCGCAAGATCCGCGCCCTCGCGCACCGGCACGAGATCGAGAACCGACAGGTCCGTCATCGGGTGGCCGTGCCGTCCTGCGCCCCCGTGTCCTCGAACTGGGCCAGATAGTTCTCGGCCGTCCGCGCTGCGTCGGTGCCGGGCGCGAGCGCAACGACCGAACGCCACGAGCGGGCGGCCGCCTCCGGCTGTCCTGCCATGGCGGCGATCACCCCTGCTTCGAGAGCCACGCGCGGCTCGCGCGGGGCGAGCGCGGCCGCCTCGGTGATCAGGGTCTGTGCCTCGGCCAGATCTCCCGCAGCCCGAGCAAGGACGGCCGACAGGAGCAGAACCTCGGCGCTGCGTGGCTGGAGCGCGCGGGCGGCGGCAAGGCTTGCCCGCGCTTCGCTCAGCTGGCCGAGCTGCGCCCGGGCGGTCGCGGCGTCGAGCTGCACGCTGAACGCGAGTTCCTGCTCTCCCGATGCCAGCGCGACGCTTCGCGCCTGCTCGAGCAGGGGCAGCGCCGCGGCCGCGTCCGCGCCGAGCAGGGCCGCATTTCCGGCAAGGGCGAGCAGGCGCGCCCGGTAGGGCAGATCGTCGTTCGCCACCGCCGCCTGCCCGGCCGAGAACGCCTCGCGCGCCTCCTGATGCCGGCCGAGACCAATCAGCGCCATCCCGCGGCAATGCTGCGCCTCGGCGCGGAGAGGGCCCTGCGCCTCGCGCAGCCATGCGTCGCCTGCGCTCAGCGCCTCCGCCGCCGCCGCGGGCAGCGCGGCAAGGCAGCGTTCCAGCCGTCCGGAATGCGCCGGTTCCGGCGCCGGTGCCGCATCCAACGGGGCACCCGCGCTCCGCGCCGGAGGGGGCGGAAGGGTCGGAACGGCCATCGGATCGCCGGGCAAGGCGGGGCCGATGGTGCCGGCCTGCATGGCGAAAAAGGCAAGGAGCAGCGCGTTCATGTCAATCTCCGGCGGGCAGGGCGGCGATCACCTGCAGCAGCAGGGCGATGTCCTGAGCGCGTGACAGGCGGTGGTCGCCATCCTTGACCAGTGTCACCTGTATGTCGTCCGAACGCAGCTTCTCAGCCAGCCTGAGGCTGATCTCCCATGGCACGTCTGCGTCCCGCTGTCCGTGGATGAGCCGGACCGGCGCCGTGATCGCGACCGGACGGTGCAGGAGGCGCAGCGCCTGCGCGTCCTGCCAGAACGCCGGGTGGGTCGGCGTCGGTTCGGGGCCGTAGGGATTGTGTTGATGCACGGTGTGCCCCGCCGCGAGACGCCCTTGCTCCGCCGCGTCATAGCCCCACCCGGTGAAATCCGGGGCCGCGGCGATGCCGACGAGGCCGGTGACGCGGGCGCCCAGAGCCTCCGCCACCAGCAGCATGAGCCACCCGCCCATGGACGAGCCGATCAGCACGAGCGGACCGGGCGCAAGAACCGAGACGAGCTCCTGCACCTCCTCGCTCCAGCGGGTCAGGGTGCCGCTCGCGAAGGTGCCGCCGCTCTCGCCGCAGCCCGAGTAGTCGAGGAGGAGACAGGCGCGGCCCTGCTCCGCTGCCCAGCGCCACAGGGCGGTGGCCTTGCTCCCCCTCATGTCGGACATGTAGCCGGGAAGGAACACCAGCGTCGGCCCGCGCCCCTCCTGCCGCCGATACGCGACGCGCCGGCCATCCCCGGTCATGCGGTGGAACTCTGCCGGCGGCAGATCGGAAGTGTCGTTCATCGCCGCCATGTGGCCGGCGGCCGCGCGTTTGCAAGGCCGCGCCCCCTTTGCCGGACGCGCCGTGTCGCCCTAAGGGGTGCCACACGCCTTTTGCTGCGCCCGCGCTTGTGCCATGGGGGCGCGCAAACCCTGTGGACACGATCACCATGACGCAGCTTCTCAAGATCAGCCTGCCCGACGGTTCCGTGCGCGAAGTGCCGCGCGGCAGCACTCCGGCCGATGTGGCGGCGGCGATCGGGGCAGGGCTGGCCAAGGCCGCGCTCGCCGCGCGCGTCAACGGCGAGCTGCGCGACCTCAACCGCCCGCTGGAAGGGGACGCACGCCTCGAACTGGTGACGAGCCGCGACGAGGCGGACGCGCTCGAGCTGGTGCGTCACGACTATGCCCACGTGCTGGCCGAGGCGGTGCAGAACCTGTTTCCGGGCACGCAGATCACCTTTGGTCCGGCAACGGAGGACGGGTTCTACTACGATTTCGCTCCCGCCCCCGACCGCGGCCCTTTCACCGAGGAAGACCTGCCGGCGATCGAGGAGGAGATGCGCCGCATCATCGGGCGGGACGAACCGCTCGTCCGCGAGGTGTGGGAGCGCGAGGCGCTGATCCGCTGGTTCGACGAACAGGGCGAACGGTTCAAGGCAGAATGGGCGGCCGAGCTGCCCGAGGGCGAGGAACTCACCGTGTACCGTTCGGGTGCATGGCTCGACCTGTGCCGCGGGCCTCATCTCGCCTCCACCGGCAAGCTGGATCCGCAGGCGTTCAAGCTGACGCGGGTGTCGGGCGCATACTGGCGCGGCGACCAGAAGAACGCCATGCTGTCGCGCATCTACGGCACCGGCTGGCTGAACAAGAAGCAGCTCGATGCGCACCTTCTGCGGCTGGAGGAAGCGGCCAAGCGCGACCATCGCAAGCTCGGCCGCGAAATGGATTTGTTCCACCTCCAGGAAGAGGCGCACGGCTCCGTCTTCTGGCACCCCAACGGCTACACCATCTGGCGCGAGCTGGAAGCGTATATGCGCCGCCGGATGGACGCGGGCGGCTATCGCGAAATCAAGACGCCGCAGCTGATGGACGTACGCCAGTGGGAAGCCTCGGGGCACTGGGGCAAGTATGCGCAGAACATGTTCGCCGTGCCCGACATCGTGCCCGATGTCGACGCGGAGGCCGGCGTGGCCTCGCCCCGTGTTGCGCCCGACGCCGACTGGATGGCCATCAAGCCGATGAACTGTCCGGCGCACGTCCTCGTCTTCAAGCAGGGCATCACCTCCTACCGCGACCTGCCGATCCGGTTGGGAGAGATGGGCTGCTGCCACCGCAACGAGCCGCACGGGGCGCTGCACGGGCTGATGCGGGTGCGCCAGTTCACGCAGGATGACGCGCACATCTTCTGCACCGAAGGGCAGGTGGTCGAGGAGGTGCGCCGGTTCGTCGAGCTGGCCGATGCGGTCTACCGCGACTTCGGCTTCACCTACGCCATCAAGCTGGCGCTGCGACCAGAGCAGCGGTTCGGATCGGACGCGGACTGGGACAAGGCCGAGGGCGAGTTGCGCGATGCGCTGCGCGCGCTGGGTGTCGAGTGGGAAGAGCTGCCGGGCGAGGGCGCGTTCTACGCGCCCAAGCTGGAATGGCACCTCACCGACGCGATCGGGCGCACGTGGCAGGTGGGCACCATCCAGTCGGACCGGGTGCTGCCCGCACGCCTCGACGCGACCTATGTGGGCGAGGACGGGTCCAGGCACCGTCCCGTGATGCTGCACCGGGCGATCTTCGGATCCTACGAACGGTTCATCGGCATCCTGATCGAACACTATGCGGGCAGGCTGCCGCTGTGGCTGGCCCCGGTGCAGGCGGTCGTCGCCACCATCGTGTCGGACGCGGACGACTACGCCACGCAGGTGGCTGCGCAGCTGCGCGCGGCGGGCCTGCGGACGGAGACGGACCTGCGCAACGAGAAGATCAACTACAAGGTGCGCGAACACTCGCTGGCCAAGGTGCCGCACCTTCTGGTCGTCGGCAAGCGCGAGGCGGAGGAAGGTACGGTGGCCCTGCGCACGCTGGGCGAGCCGCAGCAGCGCGTCCTGCCGCTGGCCGACGCTGTGGCCATGCTGATGGCAGGGGCATTGCCGCCGGATCTGGGGAGCAGGAGTGTTGACCGATGAGCGGTGCCCGTATGCCCCTGGTGGTGCTGCTTCTCGCCGGCATGGCGGGGTGCGGTCAGCCGCAGCCGGACAATGCCGCCCGGTCGCCGGCCGCAACGCCGCCTGCCGCCGAGGCCGCGGCCACGCCGCTGACCCCAGCGCAGGAGGCCTACAGCCAGGCCAATGCGCGGATGCACGCCGGCATGGCTGCAGCCGTCGACGCCGATCCCGACGTCGCCTTTGCCAAGGGCATGATCCCGCATCATCAGGGCGCCATCGACATGGCGCGAGTGCAGCTGCAATACGGCAGCGACCCCGAGATGCGTCAGCTGGCGCAGGAGATCATCCGCGCTCAGGAAGCCGAAATCGCGCAGCTGCAGGCCTTTCTCGCGGCCCGGGGCGTGGCCGGGTCGACACCCGCTCCGGCGGCACCGGCTCACCACGCCGGCGGACATTGAGCGAGCCGGCACAAACGGCCGCAGGCTGAGGGCTCCGAACGGGCATGGACCTGCTCGCGGGTTACACCCCGCTGCAGATCGGCGTTGCGGCGCTCGCCACGCTTGGTGCGGCGTTCGTGCGCGGCCTTGCGGGGTTCGGAATGGCGATCCTGCTGGTGCCGGTGCTGGCGCTCGCCCTACCGCCGGTCGAAGCGGTGCTCGTCACCAACTTTCTGGCGGTGTTCATCGGCCTGGTCGAATTGCGGCGGCTGCTGGGGCAGGCGGAGCGCAGCGCGCTGGTCATCTGCGGCTGGATCGTGCTGGCCACGGCGCCGGGGCTGCTCCTGCTCGCGACCACGCCGCCCGATCTGGCGCGCCTGCTGATCGCGGCGGTCGCGCTGGCGGCCTTTGGCGCGGTGCTGATGCCCGCGCGCGCTGCGGTCCGGCCGGGCGCTGCGGAAACCGCGGGCACGGGCATCGCCGCGGGACTGCTGACGGGGTTTGCCGGCATGCCCGGTGTGCCGGTGGTGCCGTTCTATGTGCGCAGAGCCGTGCCCCGCCACATCGCCAAGGCGTCCATGCTGCTCATCTTCTCGGTCGCGGCCGCGGCCGGGCTGGCGTCGGGCGCTGCGCTGGGTGTGCTGCAATGGCGGCTGTTGTGGCTTGCCGCGCTGCTGTTTCCGCTGGTGGTCATGGGCAACTGGCTCGGCGCGCTGGCCTTCGGCCGGATCAGCGACCGGGTGTGGCGGAGCTTTGTCGTGACGGTGCTGGGCGCAGCGGCGGGAGCCGCCCTGCTCAAGCTGCTGGTGTAGGAGCCTAGCCGATCACCGGCAGGAGCGGTCCGGCGGCAATCAGCGCGCCGGCACAGAACAGCACCAGCGCCCCCCGCGCGATCTCCGCTGGCTCGACAGGGGCGCGCAGCCGCTGGTGGCGATGAGGCAGGACGCGGTGCATTGCTCCACAATGGAGGCAATCTCCTAACGAAGGGTAAACGGCGGCAACCGGATCACCCGGCCGGCATCTGCTGGCTGGCGCAGTGGAACCCGCCGCCTCCGGCAAGCACCGCGTCGGCGCGCAGGCCAATCGTCTCGCGGTCGGGGAACAGCGCGCCGATGGCCGCCACCGCCTGTTCGTCCTGCGGCACTCCGAAAGTCGGCACCACGACGAGGCGGGAGGTGATGGCGAAATTGGCGTAGCTCGCCGGTTCCACGAACTCGCCCCGGGTGACCCGGCCCGGCGACGGGATCGGATGCACGGTGAGGCCGAACGCCTGTCCCCGTGCCCGCGCATCGGCATAGACGGCCGCGTTGGGGTCGTCGTCGCCGTCCGGCTCGGCAAGGACGATCGCACCCGGCGCGACGAAGCGGGCAAGGTTGTCGACATGGCCGTCGGTGTGGTCGTTGACCAGGCCCCGCCCGAGCCAGCACACACGGGTGAAGCCCAGATCGCGGGCGAGCCGTTCCTCGATCTCGGCCCGCGAAAGCTGCGGGTTCCGGTTGGTGTTGAGCAGGCACTCCTCCGTGGTCACCGCCACTCCCGTGCCGTCGCCGTCCACGGCGCCGCCTTCGAGCACCCAGTCGCTTTCATCGAGCGGCAGCTCCGCATCGCGGGCCAGCACGGCGCCAACCGTTTCGTCGCCCGGCATCAGATACTTGCCACCCCACCCGTTGAACGCGAAACGCCGCGCAGCCAGCGTGCCGTCCGCAGCGCGCACGACCAAAGGGCCGGTGTCGCGCAGCCAGATGTCGCCGTACTCCCGCTCTTCCAGCGCCACGCGCTCGCTGACCAGCAGCCGCGCGCGCGCCGCGTTGGCGGCATCGCGCACCAGCAGCCGCACCTCCTGTCCGCTGTCGGCGACGGCGTTGGCGAAGGCGGCGATCTGTTCCTGCGCGTGCGGCAGGATGCCGGGCCATTCGGCGGCGGCGTGGGGAAAGCCGATCCACAGCCAGCGTTGCGGCGCCCATTCGGGCGGCATCAGGACGGACACGGCCGGCGGATCAGCAGCCCGCGCCCGCCTGGGCGCAGGAGCGGTCACGGATGGCGCGGAACTCGTCGCCCTCGACCCAGTTCGGCCAGCTCGTCGAATTGCCCAGCTTGCGCCCGAGGCGGTAGTAGAGCTGAAGGTCGGCCATGACACCCGACCAGTCCCAGGAGGGATCGAACTCGTCCTTGGGTCCGTGGTAGCGGTTCTGCGTGTAGTCGGCGGCGATGGCCGCACCGGCGGCGCGCCCGCCTTCGATCAGATCCTGACCGCCGTTGACGTAGAGGAACGGCACGCCGCGCCGGGCAAAGGCGAAATGGTCGGAGCGGTAATAGTAGCCATTCTGCGGGCTGGGTTCCGGCGTCGCCACGCGGCCGAGCGAACGCAGGGCGGCGGCGAGGAAGGCGTCGAGATCGCTCTTTCCGCCGCCGATCACCGTCACGTCTCGCGCCGGGCCCGCCATCTGGAGCGCGTCCATGTTGATCCCGCCAACCGTGCGGTTGAGCGGGAACACCGGATTTTCGGCGTAGTAATGGGCGCCCAGAAGGCCCGACTCCTCTGCGGTCACGGCCAGGAACACCTGCGTGCGCGCCGTCGGCCCGGCGGCGGCATGCGCTTCGGCCAGCGCCACCAGCGCGGCAGTGCCCGTGGCGTTGTCGATTGCGCCGTTGCAGATGTCGTCGCCCGTCTCGTCCGGCGTGCAGCGCCCCAGATGGTCCCAGTGGGCCGTGTGCATCACGTATTCGTCGGCGCGGCTCGTGCCGGGCAGGATGCCGATGACATTGCGCGAGGCAAAGCTGCGCACGTCGTTGGCGAACGCCGTCGACACCTTCAGGCCGAGCGGGACGGGGCGAAAACCCTGCTGCTTGGCCGCCGCGCTCAGCCGGGTCAGGTCCTGCCCCGCGGCGCGCAGGATGGTCTCGGCCACGTCCTTCTGCACCCAGCCGTTCATGACCGTCAGCGGCGGCGCATCCGGGCCGCGGCGGGCATAGGCCTGCGGTCCGGTCCAGGACGATTCGACCACGTTCCAGCCATAGGCCGCCGGAAAGGTGTCATGCACGATGATGGCGCCCGCCGCGCCCTGGCGTGCGGCTTCCTCGTACTTGTAGGTCCAGCGCCCGTAATAGGTCATCGCGCGCCCGTTGAAGAGCCCGCCGACCGTCTCCTGCGCGTAGTCCGGATCGTTGACGAGGATGACGGCCGTCTTGCCGCGCATGTCGACGCCGGCATAGTCGTTCCAGCCGCGTTCCGGCGCGACGATTCCATGGCCGACGAACACCAGCTCGCTGTCGGCGAGACGGGTGCGCGCCTCCTCGCGTGGCGTGACGCCCACCCATTGCGAGCCGAAGGCGAAGCGCAGATCGACGCCCGCACCCTGCACCACCAGCGGCTGGTGGTCGCGGCCGGTGATCTCGACGAGGGGGACATCCTGCACCCACGAGCCGTTGTTGCCGGGGCGAAGCCCGGCGCGGGCGAACCGCTCGGTGAGCAGGGCCACCGTCTTGTCCTCGCCCGGTGTGCCCGGCGCACGTCCCTCGAAGGAGTCCGATGACAGCTCGCGCGTCACGTCGATCATCGTCGCCTGGCTGATCCGCCCAGGCTCGCCGGCGGCGGGAATGTCGAGCGCCGACGCCGTGCGGGCGGTGTCCGGCAGCGTGGTGCAGGACGCCGCGAGCAGCGCGGCAAGGATGGAACCGGCTCTGAACAGCAAGAACGTTCTCCAGCGCAACGGAAATTCGGCCTCTTCTCGCACCCACCCGTGCCGCTGACAAGGGCGCCGGAGCCATTGCGTCCCCTTGCGCGCACCAATGCTGCCGGCCGATAAGGCTGCATGGCGGAATGGACGGAGGCGCTGGACCGCGCGCGCGCGCATGCGCCCTTCCTCGCGCGCCAGCAGCAGCGGTTCCCGGATCTCGCGGCGCTGCTCGGAGCCGGGCGGTTCGAGGATGCGCTCGCCGCGGCCTACGCCCAAGGGGACGCAGGCGGCGAGCTGGGCGCGGTGCTGCGCCGGCAGAGGGCGGCGGTGTCGCTGGTGCTGGCCATCGGCGATCTTGCCGGCGCGGTTGGCCTCGAACGGGTGACGCACACCCTCAGCGCCCTTGCCGACCGGGCGCTGGACCGGGCCTCGCGGACAGTGATCGCCCAGCGCACCGGCCACGCGGCGGAGCCGCTGCGCGGGTTTGTCGTGCTGGCACTCGGCAAGCATGGCGGGCGCGAGCTGAACTATTCGTCCGACATCGACCCGATCCTGCTGTACGAGCCGGACACCCTGCCCCGCCGCCCGCGCGATGAACCGGGCGAGGCGGCGCAGCGCTATGCGCGCGGACTCGTCCAGCTCCTTGCCGCCGTCACCGCCGACGGCTTCGTGTTCCGGGTCGACCTGCGGCTGCGTCCCGCAAGCGAGGTCAGTCCGCCGGCCGTGCCGATCGCGGCCGCGCTGAGCCATTATGAAGGCAGCGCCCTGCCATGGGAGCGTGCCGCCTTCATCAAGGCGCGCGCCGCCGCCGGCGATCTGGAGACGGGCGGCGCATTCCTCGATGCGATCCGTCCCTTCGTCTGGCGCCGGTCGCTCGATTTCGGCACGATTGATGATATTCGTCAGCTGGTGGCGCGGATCCGCACGGAGCAGCGCGGTCCTCCGGCGCCCGAGCCGGGTTTCAACCTGAAGCTCGGACGCGGCGGCATCCGCGAGATCGAATTTCTGGCGCAGGCGCTGCAGCTGATCCACGGGGGCCGCAACCCGGCGCTGCGCTCCGCCGCCACTCTGGACGCGCTGAACGCACTCGCCGAAGCAGGGCTGCTGCCGGCCGGGCAGGCTGCGGCGCTCGCGGACAGCTACCGCGTGCTCCGCACGGCCGAGCACCGGCTGCAGATGGTCGGCGACCAGCAGACGCACACCTTGCCCGCGGGCGATGCGCTGGAGGATGTGGCGCGCCTTGGCGGATGGCCGACGGGCAGCGCATGGCTGGACCATCTGCGCGCCGTCTGCGCTCCCGTGGCCAGCGCCTTCGACGCCCTGCTCCAGCAGCAGCAGGCACCCCGGCCTGCGGTCGGGCCCGCCGTCGACGCGGAGCGCGCGCACCTCGAACAGCGGATCGCCGCCTGGACGCCGGCCCGGTTCCGCGTGCTGCGCAGCGAGGCGGCGCGACGGGCGCTTGCCGACGTGGCGCCGCGCCTTATTGACGCGCTGCTGGAGACAGGCAGTCCTGATCAGGCAGCGGGACGGATGGAAGGGCTGCTCGAACGATTGCCCTCGGCGGTCAACATGTTCCGCCTGCTCGAGGCGAGGCCGGCGCTGATCGTCACGCTTTCAAGCATCCTTTCGCTGGCGCCGCCGCTCGCCGAACAGCTTGCCCGCCGGCCGACGCTGCTCGACGCGCTGATCGACCGCAGCGCTCTGGACCTGCCCGGCACGGCTGAAGAACTCGCTGCGCAGATGGGTCGCGCAGGAGCCGGACCCGGTCTGGAGGCA
This sequence comes from Erythrobacteraceae bacterium CFH 75059, assembly GCA_004331795.1. GTDB lineage: Bacteria > Pseudomonadota > Alphaproteobacteria > Sphingomonadales > Sphingomonadaceae > Qipengyuania_B > Qipengyuania_B thermophila. The sequence continues at coordinate 484,479 of SJSR01000001.1, read as the reverse complement.
CAGCTGAACGGCATCCGCATCGTGACCGGAGAAGTCCGCTTCGCCCTCGGCGTGCAATTGATCGAGAGCGCCCACGACCCTCTCCTGATCGGTGCCGCCCTAGCGCGCCTGGCCGACGCGGGGCTGCGGCGGGGCCAGGCGGTGACGCAGGATGCCTTCGCCGGTGCGCATGGACGGCTCGAGGGCGGCGAGCTGATCGTCCTTGGACTCGGGCGACTGGGCGGCGGCCTGCTGACCCACGCGTCCGACCTCGATCTGATCTACCTGTTCACCGGCGATCTCGACCGCCAGTCGGACGGGCCGCGCCCGCTGGGAACGACGCTGTACTTCAACCGCCTTGCGCAGCGGGTCAGCGCCTCGCTGGCAGTGCCGACGGCGCAAGGGAGCCTCTACGAGGTCGACACCCGCCTGCGCCCGCAGGGGAGCAAGGGACCGCTGGCCGTCAGCATGGACGCGTTCGCCCGCTATCAGCACGAGGAAGCCTGGACCTGGGAACACATGGCGCTGATGCGGGCGCGCGTGATCACGGGATCGCCCGCCGCCCGGTATGCGGTCGACACTGTCATCGCCGCAGTGCTGGAACAACCCCGCCGCGCAGACACGTTGCGCCGCGACGTGCTGAAGATGCGGGCCGACATGGCGGCGCACGGCCCGCCATCAGGCCCGCTCGACACGAAGCGCATGCGGGGCGGCCTCACGGACCTCGAATTCCTGCTCCACTACCTGCAGCTGCGCGAACGCCGGTTCCTTGATCCGGACCTCGCGGCGGTGCTGCGCCGGATGATCGAGGCGCATCTGTGCGACGAGGATCTTCTCGAGGCGCATGACACGCTGAACCGGGTGCTGATCGCCGCCCGCCTGCTGGCGCCCGACGGACAGGTGCCGGCCGCTGCCGCCGCGGCAGCGCTGGCGCGGACCTGCGGGATGACCGATGCCGCGGCGCTGCTTCGCGCGGTCGACACGGCCCGGCTTGTCGTGGCACGGGCCTGGCGTCAGCATTTCGAGACGGAGTTGCCGCTTTCATGACCACAGCCGATGACGTTCTCGTGCCCGGTACGGGTTTGCCCGACTTCGCGATGCCGGTTGCGGATGGCGGTGTCCTGACCCGCGCCGATCTCGCCGGGACGGGCGCGGTGCTGTTCTTCTACCCGCGCGACAACACGCCCGGCTGCACGCGCGAAGCACAGGACTTCTCCGCCCTTCTCGACCAGTTCGTGGCGCTTGGACTGCCGGTCATCGGCATCAGCAGGGACACACCCGATTCGCACACGCGGTTCAGCGCCCGTCACGGCCTGCGGGTGACGCTGGCTTCCGACACGGGGGAGGAGCCGTTGTCCGGGCGTCTCGGCATCTGGACCCGCAAACAGCTTTACGGGCGCACCTTCACCGGCATGGTCCGCACCACCCTGCTCATCGGACCGGACCTGCGGATCGCCCGGATCTGGCGCAATGTGCGGGTGAGCGGGCATGCCGAGGCGGTTCTCGAAGCGGCCCGGCAGCGTGTCTCGGCGGGCTGGGCTCCGGGCGCCCAGGCTCCTTAGCGGGTGTGCGTCGAGCGCGCGTTTACGTCCTGTTAGGATGCCGGCTGCTGCAGCACGGGTCGGCACCCGCCTGCCTTCATTTCAACGCGTTCATCTTGCAGCTTGTCGTAACGGTGCCGCCTCGGCCTTGCCATGCACCGGCCATCTCGGCTTAACCCATGCCTACACGCAGGGCTTGAAAATGTTCCCGCTGACTGGCGGTTTTTTTCGAAGTTCCTGCGGGTTGGGTCGATTGGGGTCGCGGCGCCGGGCAACGGTGCCGAAGAAAAGGACGGGACAGATGACGGCAGCCGGTGGTTGGACGGGGCTTGCGCACGCATGTCTGGCGGTGCTCGCGGGAATTGGACTGGTTGCGTCGGCGCCCGCCGCTGCCGAGAAGCCGCGGGCGAGCGGGACGCTGCTGGTCGCCAACACCGGGATGCTCGACGAAAACGCCTCGCCGACGGTGGTGGGTGACGGCGATGCCCAGTATCGCCAGCTTTACGCACAGTGGCGTGCGCTGGACCGCCAGGGATCCGGTCCGGCGCCGCTCGGCCGTCTGCCCGCCATCGCCGTCCCGTCGGGAATGCCGCTCGAAGGGGCGCGCTTCACCAGCCAGTTCGGTATGCGCTCGCATCCGGTTCTTGGCGGGCGTCGCCAGCACCACGGCATCGACCTCGCCGCGCCCACCGGCACGCCCGTTTACGCCACTGCCGACGGCACGGTCAGCATGGCGCAGTTCTACGGTGCCTACGGCAACTACATCCAGATCGAGCATGGCGGCGACATGCAAACCCGCTATGCCCACCTGTCGGGCAAGGTTGTCGCGCCGGGCGAACGCGTGACCAAGGGCCAGCTGATCGGCTTCGTCGGCTCGACCGGCCGCTCGACCGGCCCGCACCTCCATTACGAAGTCCGCATCGCCGGACAGCCGGTCGATCCGCTCCCCTACATGGCGCAGACTGACACTCAGCGGCAGTTCGCGCTGGGCAACGGGCAGACGCCCCTCGCGCGCTGAACACGGCCGTCCCTTCTTCTGCCCGCCGCGCCAAACGGGTTGAGCGGGCCTGTTCTCCCGGACTAGTCTCCGCTCACCAGCGCTGGTGGGGCCCCAAGCGCCCCGGACCCGCGGAGCCGAGGAGAACACACCGCGATGCATCCCATCACCCATGCGAAAAGCCGACCCGATCATCCGGCCGTGATCATGGCCGGCTCCGGCGAGCGGCTGAGCTACGCCGAGATGGACGCCCTGGCGAACCGCATGGCGCGGCTGCTGCGTCGGCTGGGTCTTGCGCCCGGAGACGCGTTCGGCCTGCTGATGGAGAACCGGCTGGAATACCTGCCTCTCGCATGGGCGTCACAGCGGATCGGGACGGTTCTGGTGCCCATCTCGACCCACCTGACCGCTTCGGAGGTCGCGTACATTCTCGAGGACAGCGGGTCGCGCGTGCTGGTCACCTCGGCCCGTTTCGGTGATCTGGCACGCGACGTGTGCGGCATGGGCGCCGGCGAGACGGTGCAGGCCATCGTGATGGACGCCGCCGAGGAAGACCCGCGGGCGGCCGGCCCCATGCTGGCCGAGCAGTCGGCGGAGCCGCTGCCCGATCCGGTGGCAGGATACGAGATGCTCTACTCCTCGGGCACGACCGGGCGGCCCAAGGGCATCAGGCCCGTCGCCCCGCCCGACCCGGACCCGCTCGTGGCGGGACCGTTGGTGATGCTGGTGGCGGGCGGATTCGGCTTTCCCGCCGATGGCAGCTGCGTCTACCTGTCGCCGGGTCCGCTCTACCATGCCGCGCCGCTGCGCTGGGCGATGACGGTGCACCGGCTGGGCGGTACGGTGGTGGTGATGGAGCGGTTCGATGCGGAAGGCGCACTCGCCGCGATCGAGCGCCACCGGGTCAACAGCAGCCAGTGGGTGCCGACCCATTTCGTCCGGTTGCTGAAACTGCCGGAGGAGGTGCGACACCGCTACGACCTGTCCTCCCATGCTCGGGCCGTCCATGCCGCCGCGCCGTGCCCGGTCGAGGTCAAGCGGGAGATGATCGCGTGGTGGGGGCCGATCCTGCTCGAATATTACGCGGGCAGCGAAGGCAACGGCATGACCCTCATCAACAGCGCCGACTGGCTGGAGCATCCCGGCTCGGTGGGACGGGCGATCTACGGCACGCTGCACATCTGCGACGAGCAGGGAGCAGAGCTGCCCGCCGGCGAGACGGGGCTTGTCTACTGGGATGCGCCGCAACCCTTCGCCTATCACAACGATGCCGCCAAGACGGCCGCGGTGACCCATCCGCAAGGCTGGACGACGCTGGGCGACATCGGCCGGGTCGACGCGGACGGGTTCCTGACCCTCACCGACCGGCAGAGCCACATGATCATCTCGGGCGGCGTCAACATCTACCCCCAGGAGATCGAGAACCACCTCGTCGGCCATCCGGCCGTCGTCGACGCGGCGGTGATCGGCGTGCCCGACCCGGAAATGGGCGAACAGGTCGTGGCCGTCGTCCAGCCCGCCGATCCCGGCGCCCGAGCCGAAGAGCTTGGCCGCGAACTCGAGAAATGGCTGGCGCCGCGCCTTGCGCGGTACAAGATGCCGCGGCGCTACGAAGTTCGCGCGCAACTGCCGCGCGAGGCGAACGGCAAGCTATACAAGCACCGGCTGAAGGCGGAGTTTGCCGCGAGGGCGGGCGGCGCCGGAGGATGACCTAGGAACCTGTTTACCCGCCGGGTAAACCTTTGGCGCAACACTGGCGCTATGCAGTGTGTGAAAATCGGCTATCCTGCGGAAATGGCTGACAACAGCCCGTCACATATCGGCAGGCGTGACCACCAGCGGCTGCGTCTCAAGCTGGCGGCGAGCCTCATCACCGTGTCGGCGACGGAACCTGTCCTGCTGCTCGACCTGTCTCAGACGGGTGCGCGGATCGCGACCCGAGCGCCCCTGTCCATCACGTCCGGCTTTCTGCGCTGGCTGCGGTGGGAGATGTTCGGCGACGTCGTGTGGGAGAAAGGTCCGATGATCGGCCTGCGCTTCGACGAGAAACTGCCTCTGGAGGTGCTGCTGAGCACCCGGCGGGAGGCGCCGGATGAGTCGCGGCGCCATGCCGACGATGCCCTCGAACATGCGCGCGCGTGGGCGGCGGGAGGTTCGCTGTAGGTTCGCGGAACTGGCTGCGGGCGTTGCCGTTTCGCCTGCACCTCCTGCCGACGCGACAGGTGTGACACCAGGCTGCCCGGGTCCTGCGCCGGCAGCCGGGCTGCATGCCAGGTGCCAGGCCGTTCGACACGAAAGCCGTTGTTCATGCCGCGACACCACATTCCAGCCCCACGCCTTTCAAAGGCGGAGCGGTGCTGAACAGCGGGGGGAACGCGGCGGCAGACGAGGTGCCGCCTCAGTCGCTTTCCGAAGCTGCTCCCCGAAAGGGCGGGGCGTCTGCTCCGCTCCTGCGGACGGCGGTCCGGATCGTCGAGGCCACGGCCGAGGGGTGCCTGCTCTACGTCGCCGAGGATGACGGACGCGCGGCGACACTGGCCGAGCTGGTGCGCGCGCTGATGCCGGATCATCCGGTGCTGTTCATCCCCGCCAGCGACGCGCTGCCCGGCGACGACGCGCCCGCATCGGCGGCGAATGCCGGTGCGCGGGTCGCGGCGCTGCGGCAACTTGCCGAGGCGACAAAGGATCGGCTTGCCTGCATCACCAGCGCCGAAGCGACCGCGCAGCTTTATGCGCCGCCGCAGGCGTTCGCCGCGACGCCGCCGGTCGTGCGGGTCGGCGACACGATCGAGCCCGTTGCCTTTGCCGCGCAATGCGCCGATCTCGGCTATGTCGCCGACGAGCGGGTCGACGAGCCGGGCGAATTCGCCGTGCGCGGCGCGGTCATCGACGTTTATCCGGCCGATGCACCCCTGCCGTTCCGCATCGAGCTCGAACAGGGAGAGACGCCGGCGGGCGCGCAGCCGATCGTGGCGATCCGCTCCTACGACCCCGCGGATCAGCGTTCCGAGGACGAGCTTGCGTCGGTGACCATCGGTCAGGCGCGCGAGCCGGCCGGCGAGGCTGCGGTGTCGTTGCTCGCGCATTGCGGCGATGCGCGGGTCGTCGAGGAGCCGCGGGTCCGGGCGCGCCGGGACGCGTTCCGCGCGCTGGCCGACGACGCGGCGCGATTCGGCCGGCGGATCGCGCGGCTTGTGGACGAAAGCGCCTGGCAGGCGGAGGTCGAGGCGCGAGGGCGGCTCGACTGGAACCAAGATGACGCCGAGGCCGTGACCCGCTTCGTCGAGCGTGCCAATCCCCTCGCGGCGCTCGTCCGGGAGGTCGGCCCGCTGCTGACCGAAGGCGGCAGGCTTCTGGTGACTGGCAGCCGCCGCGACCTGCGCTTCCTGCGGCCGCGGCTCTCCCGGCGCCTGAAGCGTGATCCTGTTGAGGTTGGAAGCTGGCAGGAGGCTGCCGCCATCCCTCTCGGCGGTGTCGCCGTGCTTGAGGCGCCGGCCGATGCCGGGTTCCGTTCGCCCGGATTGATGGTGCTGGCCGCGGCCGATCTGCTGGGCAGCCGCGCCGCGGGAAGCGGCGGCGCGCCGCTGTCCGAGCACCTCGTGCTCGACGGGCAGGCACAGCTGCACGTCGGCGATGTGGTGGTGCACGAGGATCACGGCCTGTGCCGCCTGTGCGGGCTTGAGACCCTGCCGGCCCCGGACGGCACGCCGGCGGGCGACGCCTTCGTGCTAGAATTCGCGGACGATGCGCGCCGGCTGGTCCCGGCGAGCGAGGCGGCACGCATCTGGCGCTACGGCGGCGAGGCGGATGCGGTGCGGCTCGACAAGCTGGACGGGTCATCGTGGGAGAAACGGCGGGCCGAGCTTTCTGTAGCGCTGGCGGAGACAGCACGGGCGCTGGTGGCGCTGGCGGCCGAGCGCAGCGCAAGCGCGATGGAGCCGATCGAACCCGACCCCGCCGCCTATGAACGGTTCTCCAGCGGCTTCCCTTTCACGGAAACCCCGGACCAGGCCCGCGCAATCGCCGCCGTGCGCGACGATCTTGCCGCCGGCCGCCGCATGGACCGGCTGGTGATCGGCGACGTCGGCTACGGCAAGACGGAGGTGGCGCTGCGGGCGGCCGCGCTCGTCGCGCTGGCCGGTGGGCAGGTTGCCGTCGCGGCACCGACGACCGTGCTCGTGCGGCAGCACCTGGCCCTGTTCCAGCAGCGCTTTGCCCGCTCGGGGATCAAGGTTGCCGGCCTGTCGCGCCTCTCCACGCCGGCCGAGCGCCGCGAGGTTGCGGCCGGTCTGAACGACGGCAGCATCGCGGTCGTCGTCGGCACCGGGGCGGTGGCCGGGCGCGCGCTGCGCTACGCCAATCTCAAGCTGGTCGTCATCGACGAGGAACAGCGCTTCGGCGCCGCCGACAAGAACAAGCTGCGCTCCCTGCATGACGGGCATGTCCTCACCCTGTCCGCCACGCCGATTCCGCGCACTCTCCAGGCGGCGCTCGTCGGGCTGCAGCAGCTGTCGGTGATTGCCACACCGCCGGCGCGGCGCCAGCCGATCCGCACCACCTTGTCGCAGTGGGATGACGCGCTCGTCCGGGCGGCGCTGGTGCGGGAGCGTGCCCGGCGCGGCCAGAGCTTCGTCGTCGTCCCCCGGATCGAGGACATGGACGACGTCGCCGCCCGTCTCGCCCGCACCTTTCCCGAGGGCGAGGTGCTGCGCGCGCACGGCAAGATGAACGCGGGCGATCTCGACACGATCATGACGGATTTCGCCGCCGGTCGGGGCGATGTGCTGCTTGCCACCAACATCATCGAAGCCGGGCTGGACGTCCCGCGCGCCAACACGATGATCGTCTGCCGGGCCGACAGGTTCGGCCTGTCGCAGCTTCACCAGCTGCGCGGGCGGGTGGGCCGGGGCAACCGCCGCGGTCAGATCCTGCTGCTGACCGAGGCCGATGCGCGGATCGCCGCAGCCACGACCAAGCGGCTGCGCACCCTGCAGGCCTTCGACCGGCTCGGCGCCGGGTTCGCCATCAGCGCGCGCGATCTCGACCTGCGGGGAGCCGGCGACCTCGTCGGAGACACGCAGAGCGGTCACATGCGGCTCATCGGGGTCGACCTGTACCAGCACCTGCTCGGACTTGCCCTGCGCAGCGCGCGCGGCGAGGAGGTCGAGGACTGGCAGCCGGAACTGAACCTCGGTGGCGCCGGACGGCTGCCCGAAAGCTGGCTGCCCGAGGAGGACCTGCGGCTGCAGACTTATGGCCGGCTCGCCCGCCTCGACAGCCAGAGCGACGTTGACGCCTTCGAGGCGGAACTTGCCGACCGTTTCGGCGATCCACCGCAGGATGCGCTGATGCTGCTGAGCGAGGTGCGCAGCCGCATTCTGGCGCGCCGCGTCGGCGTGGCGCGCGTCGACGCGGGGCCGGGTGCCATAGCCTTCACGCCGCGCGCGGGCACCTCGACACGCGGCTGGCCCGCGGCCGGGCTGGAGGTGTCAGGCGAACGGTGGCTGCTGCGCGAGGAGCACGAGGATCCCGGCGCCCGGGCGCAGCGGGTGGCCGAGGTGCTGGAACAGCTGCATTCGTGAGCCGGTCCGAGCGCCGCCTCAACCGGTCGGGAACATGGCGGCGAACCGTTCTTCCTCCACCACATCGCCTCCATGCGCGTGCAGATAGGCCCACATCGGCTGCCAGCGGTCACGGCGGGGCACGACAGGAGCGATGAAGCAGGGAAGCGTGGCCGCGACGATGGCGTCGCCTTCGGCGCTCGGCGCATCGCCGCTGCACGCATACCACAGCGCCCTCGCCCGCTCCGGCGCCGCGCACAGCGCGGGGATGGCGGTGTCGAGAGCGGCGACAAGAGCAGCGATCGCCGCCGCCTGCTGCGTGTCAGCGTCGCGACGACCGATCAGCTCGAGTGCGGAAAACTGCGGGATGCCGGCCTCGGCGGTGGTGACAAGCTGCGTGTCGAGCCCGCGAACCCGCGCCGCCACGCCCTCGACGTTGCCGAACGCCAGCCACGCGCCGTCAAACCCAGCGGCGAGATTGTCGACGTGGTTGAAGCCGGCAGGCTGGATCGCGACCTCCGGCAATGATTTCGTCTGCCGGGTGCTGCGCAGCCAGCCGGCAAGGATGTCGCGGCACAGCTGGTCCGTCGTGGGCGTCGACACGGGTGATGCAATCCGCACCGGCTGGCCTTGCGCAAGCCGCTCCAGCGCCGCCCGGTGCATCAAGACGCCGCCCTGTGTGACGAAGAAGCAGCCATGGGAGACGAGCGCGATCTCGCGCCGCTCGACAAGATGGAGCGGTTCGTTGACGACCGCATCGACCTCGCCGCGCGCCAGTGCGTCGAAGCCGTCGTAGTGATCGTCGGGAACGACGAGGTCGAGGTCGATCCCCTGATCGCGCAGCAGGTCGCGCGCGGCGAGCAGCGGAAGGTGATCGGGGTTGAGAAACCATTCGAGAGCAATGCGCAGCGTCGTCATGCCTTCTGCTTCCGGATGCCCGGTCCGCGCGTCAAGGAAAACAGCCGCTGCGGCGGACGACACGGCGCTGTCATGCGAGCAGCCGGTCGATCCGGTACCGCTCGTGGCGCGTGCCATGACGCGCGCCGGGGCGCGTGCGGGTGAAGGCGGCGAGGAAAAGCTCCGCGGCCTCGTCGCCGTCGAGCGCGCATTCGTTGGGTCCGGTCCAGTTCACCAGCAGGCAGCAGCCGCCCGGCTGGAGATCGCGCGCGGTCAGCCGCGCTGCGGTCTCCACCTCGCCGGCGTCGAGGAAATAGAGGATCTCCGACAGGACGACGAGGTCGTAGCTGCCCGCCGGCCAGTCGCCGGGCACCTCGCCGGTGAGGACTCGCGCCGCTCCGCCGAGGCGGACCCGCGCCCGCGCGGTGGCTTCCGGCGAGACGTCGATGGCCGTCAGGGATCCACAGCGCTCCAGCAGCCGGGCGCTCAGCACGCCAATCCCGCAGCCGATCTCCAGCCCGTGGGCGAAGCGGCGATCCGGCAGCGCGTTCAGCGTCTCGGCGTATTTCTCCTGCTCGTAGGCGCTGGATGTCACCTGCCACGGATCGGCGCCGCCGGCATACAGCGCATCGAACACCGCGCGGCGGGAGGGCGCGCTGTTGCTCACGCCCGTGCAGCCGGGCCGATGAAGACTTCCGGTGCGCTGAGGAAATGCGCCAGAAGCGCAGATGGCATGCGGAAGCCGTCAGGGTCATCGCGGATGAGCGCCGTGAACTGCGACCGGTAGGCGTGTGCTGCACGCTGTTTGCGGGGCAGGCCGTCCGGGTGAAGGAAGCGGCAAAGCCGGTGGCGCGGGGGAACCGGCCTTGCCCCGAACCGTCCCCAGACCGCGTACTCCCAGACGGGAACACCGAGCCGCGAACCCACAAGCGCCGCCGCCGAAGCGGTCGCCTCGTGGTCGCAGTGCGGATCGCCTGACCATGTCGTCCAGATGACCGCCGGACGAAAAGACCCGATCCGTTCGGTGATCCGGTTCGCTATCAGCACGGCGGAGTCGACCGTCAGGGTGCTGTCGGCGAACTCGAGCGTGTCGTGCTGTGCGCCGCCTCCGCCCAGTTCTGCCAGCGCCTGGCGGAACTCTGCGCGACGCAGTGCGCGAACAGCTTGCGGAGGGTGGGTGCGCGAGCCGGGGTGGGATGCGGCACCGTCCGTCACCAGCAGGACGAGAACGGGGCGGCCCGCGCCCAGCGCCGCGTCCATCGCCAGTCCCGCGCCGAGAACCTCGTCATCGGGATGGGGCGAGAGCAGCAGCACCGGTCCCGGAGCGAGTGCGTCGACGTCCGCCGCCGGCGCCGCGGCCACCGCGTCGAGAAGGGCGCCTTCGGGGCGGTCGGGGATCACAGCGCCTCCGCCGACCAGCCCCGCTCGGCCAGCCGGTCGGCCGCGCGCCGCCATTTGCCGTCGAGATCGGCCTGCCGGAGGAACAGACCAAGGTCGCGGCGCATGCGGTCGAAGACGCAGCCGCGCGCGTGACCTGCCGTTCCGACAGTGCGGTCGACCTGGCGCATGACCTCCACGCAGGCGCGCTCGGTCACCTCGCGGCACAGCAGCGCCAGAGCCGCCGCGCCCGTGTCGCCGCGCGGCGCGGCTTCAACCCGGCGCGCCGCCGCCTCGATCCACAGCCGCGCCGTCTCGCACGCGAGCGCCGTCTCGACGAGGCGGTCGGCGTCCGCCGTCGGTGCCGCGCCCTTTTGCTGCACATGCAAGGCCGCCGCATCGCGCAGCGCCTCCGCTGCGCCCAGATGCGCGGCGCAATACCGCCACACCCCGCCTTCGAACGCCGGCTCCACGAGGTAGTCGCCGGGCTGCCCGAACGGGCGGCCGGGAACGCCGGAGAAATCGTATGTGCCGGATCGGCTGGCTTCCATGCCGGCGACATTCCAGCTCGCGAGGCTGGCGCGGTGTTCGTCGTCGGCCCGCGCCAGAACCATCAGCGGCGCATCCCCCTCGCTGACGATGACGACGACCAGCGACACGAGCCCGAGTCCGGAGGCAAAGCGCTTGCGGCCGTGCAGCAGCCTCCCGTCGAAGGTCACGGCGGGGTTGTCGTCGGCGCCCCACACGCCCGTCCACTGGCCCGCGCGCACAGCGTCCCAGACGAGGGACGCCTCCGCGGCCGCGCCGTAGCGTCCGATCAGCTTGATCGCGTTGACGTGCCCTTCGAAAAGACGCGCCAGCGACAGGTCGATGCCGCCAAGCTGCCGCAACACCGCCATCAGCTGCGCGACCGCCTGCGGCCCATCGGACCAGCCTTGACCTCCGGCCGCCTCCGGCAGTGGCGCTGTGGCCAGCCCGCCTTCGGCAAGGATCGTCAGATCCCGTCGCACCGACGCCAGCGACGCGTCGCGCTCGCCCGCGCGGCGCCGCAGCGCCTCGTGCCATTCGGGCCGGACGGAGTCCGCTTCAGCCACACGCCGCCGCCGCGGGCGTGGCGCCGTCGCCCGCCTGGCCGAGCAGTGCGACCGGGTCGATCCCCATGCCGAGCGCGTCCCACCACGAGCGGGCAAGGCGCGCCTCGCGCCAGCCCTCCGTCATGTGCAGGCGTCGGGCAGCAAGGCACGTCGCGCCCGAAGACCGCGCCGCTGCCAGCGGCGACGGCCCCGCAGCCAGAGCGCGCCAGCTCGCCTCCGACAGGCCGAGCAGCGGGGTCAACCGCGCCTGCAAGCGGGCATCGCCGTGAAGCAGCGCGCGTGTCACCAGCGCCCGGCGCAGCAGGGTGGCGGCGGGCATGAGCTCGGCGTCGAGCGGCGGGTCCGCCTCGACCGACCGTGTCGCCAGGCAGTCCGCCATTCCGCCCGGAGCGCGGCAGGCCGTCCGGCAACTGGTGGTGACGATCAGCTCTGCGGCGTGCCGGATGGCCAGTCCCGCACGCTCCACCGCGGCATGGAGGGCACGGTCTTCGCCGACGGGCGTGACGGGAAGGCCGCCGACGGCGTGGTAATCCCGTGCCCGGATGACGAGGTTTGCACCGGACCCCTTGTTGGCGAAACCCCGCGCGGTGATGCCGGTGATCCGCCGCCACAGCCGGTCGAGCGCGCCTTCGAGTTCTGCCTCGGCCTCCCCGCTGGCGAGAACGGTGGGGGGAAGAGCGGCAAGCTCGCGCGGGTCGACGCGGATGGTGCCGCAAGCCAGCGCCGCATCGTTCAGAGCGGTGTTGGCCGCGATCAGCCATCCCGGATCGACCTGGCTGTCTGCGTCCGTGCTGAGGATCATCCCCGCCGGAGCGATCCGCGCCGCAAGATCCATGGCCAGTCGCCGGGCGAACCCCACATGCGCCTGCCCGTCGGCAAGGACGATGTCGAGAACGAGATGCGGAAGGCCGGAACGCTGCAGGTGCTTGCGGCTTTGCGGCCAGGTTCCGTCCTCGCTGTTGTTCACCACCACCACCACCAGCGGCGGCCGTGACGCGTCCTTCGCGGCGTGCGCGAGGGCGTCGAGCGCGGCGGGGATGTAATCCTCTTCCTGATGCGCCGGAATGGCAACCACCTGGAAACCGCCCGTTTCGCGCCAGTGCTGCAGCCCTTCGCAGGCGCTGGCACGCAGCACCGGAGCACCAGCGAAGGGGTGGGACCCGAGGACAGTCTCGACGAGGTCGCCGGCCTCGGCGTTCTCGCTTGCGCCTTCCGGACCGCCGCGCCGGCTCTTGTGTGCGGACGGTGTGTGAGCGCGGTTCATGCCTCGGTCAAATGTCAGCGACGCCCACTCGGTTCCGTCTCCGGGACCAAACCGTTGCTTTCGCTCGGGCGCGAGCGGCTTGACACCGGCGGGGCAAGCTTCAACAACACCGCTCCTTGGCGGCTGCGGTTCGCCGATGGCGAGCGGCGGGGGGAGCGAGGACTGATGGCCATGACCGGTGAAGTGGCGGCCGATCCGGCTGGCGAGGCGCTTGACTCGGATCTCGGCAGCACCGCGCAAGCGGCGAGCCTGCGCTACTTCGTCTTTGCCCTGTTCTTCATCTTCGGCGGCATCACGTCCTTGAACGACGTGCTCATCCCCAAGCTCAAGGAGCTGTTCACGCTGTCCTGGACGCAGGCCATGCTGATCCAGACCTGCTTTTTCGCGGCTTACGCGCTCATCGGCATTCCCGGTGCGCGGCTGGTGAAGCGGATCGGCTACATGCGCGGTGCCGTGACCGGCCTGCTGATCATGATGGCCGGCTGCCTGCTGTTCATTCCCGCCAGCCAGTTCGCAGTCTACGCGCTGTTCCTGCTTGCCCTGTTCGTGCTCGCCGCCGGCGTCGTGGTCGTGCAGGTGGTCGCTAACCCGCTGATCAGTCTCCTCGGACCGGCGCGCACGGCCCACAGCCGGCTGACCTTTGCACAGGCGTTCAATTCGCTCGGCACGACCGTCTTCCCCGTCATCGGCGCGACGTTGATCCTCGGCAGTCTGGCTTCGGTCAGTGCGGCGGATCTCGCCGGAGCTGAACTGGCCGCCTACCGGCGGGCCGAAAGCGAGGCGATCTGGCAAGGCTATCTGGGCCTCGCCGCCGCCATTGCCGTGGTCGCTCTTGCCGTGTGGCTGTTCCGCAACCGGCTCCGCGAGGAGGCGCACGCGCCCGCGGCGCGCTTCGGCGGCTTCGACCTGCTGCGCCGGCGGCGCTTCGGCTTCGGCGCGGCGTGCATCTTCCTGTATGTGGGCGCCGAGGTCGCCATCGGCTCGATCATCATCAACTATCTGAGCGAGGCGCGTGTCTTCGGCCAGCCGGAGAGCGTGATCGGCTGGATGATCGGCCTGTACTGGGGAGGTGCCATGGTGGGGCGGTTCATCGGCTCGGCGGTGCTCCGGGTCGTCAGCCCCGGCAAGGCGCTGAGCGCGACGGCGGGCGGCGCGATCGTGCTGCTGCTGATCTCCGCCAACTCCGCGGGAGCGGTGGCCGGGTACAGCCTGCTGGCGATCGGGCTGATGAATTCCATCATGTTTCCGACCATCTTCTCGCTGGCCTGCGAGAAACTCGGTCCGCGCCTTGCCGACGGCTCCGGGCTGATCAACGTGGCCATTGTCGGCGGCGCGGTGATCCCGCCGCTGACGGGGGCGGTCGCCGACCGGGCGGGCCTCGCCTTTGCCTTGGTGGTTCCGGCGGTCTGCTACGTCCTCATCGCGCTCTACGGCTATTTTGCCCGGCGCCCCGCCTGAACGCGGGTTCATTCGGCCGGCGGAAGCGGCTCCTGTTCGCGCGGCGGACGCGTAAAGGTCGACCAGCGTTCCGGCTCCGGGATCGTCGCGTCGGTGCTGTCCGCAGGATTGGGATCGACGCCGTGTCCCTGGCGGTGGAGGTGCGCCTTGGCGATCATGTTGGCGGTGATCGGCGCGGTGATGAACAGGAACATCGTGATGAGCAGCTCGTGCGCGGTGAAGCTGCGTTCGTAGATCGGAAAGAACAGCATCGAGGCGATGAGAATGCTGCCCACCCCGAGCGTCGTCGCCTTGGTCGGACCGTGCAGCCGGGTCATGAGCGAGGGCAGGCGCGTCAGTCCCCACGAGCCGATGAAGGCGAACGCTCCGCCAAGCACGATAAGCGCGCTGATGAGGAGTTCGGCAAGCGCCATCGCCCCGGTCATTCCACGATGTCCCCGCGCAGCAGGAACTTGGCATAGGCCACGGAGCTGACAAAGCCGACGAGGGCGAGGAGCACCCCTGCCTCGAAATAGAAGGCGGTGCGCTCGTAGATCCCGAACATCACGGTCAGCGCGATGGCGTTGATGACGAGCGTGTCGAGCGCCAGGATCCGGTCGGACGGGGTTGGCCCGGCAAACAGCCGCCACAGATTGAGCAGGATGGCCGCCGTGATGAGCGCGAAGCCGATGACCAGTGCCGTTGCGATCATGTGAAGATCCTCGCGATCCGGCGTTCGTAACGCTGCTTGATGCGCGCCACCTCGGCCGCGGGATCGGCAGCGTCGAGCGTGTGGACCAGAAGTGCGCGTCCGTCGGCGGCGATGTCCGACGACACCGTGCCCGGCGTCAGGCTGACGGTGCCGGCGAGCAGGGTGATGGCCTCGGGCTGCCGCACGTCGAGCGGAACCACGAGCCAGCGCGAGCGCAGGTCGCGGTTGCGGCGGAACAGGATGATCGCGGCCACCTGGAAGTTGGCGACGACGATGTCCCACAGGACAATCGCCAGATAATCGATCAGCGGCCAGCCAAGGCGCACCCGCGGCCGGCCGGGCCAGTACGGCGCGGTGAACAGGGGGACAACGATGCCGATGACGAAGCCGACGACGAGCGCCCCGATGCTGAACCCGTTCAGCAGCAGCAGCCACACCGCCACCAGCGTGACCGTCAGGAGAGGGTGCGGGAGCAGACGCTTCATCACCGGCGGACTCCTGAGTCCGGCAGCACGGCGGTGATGTACGCCGTGCGGCTGTGCAGCTGGTCCGCGGCAGCGCGGGTGTAGGCGGTGGCGGGGCCGGCAAACACCGTCAGCGCACCGAGCGCCGCGACCAGCATCAGTGCGGGCGCCGCCAGGCGGGGCGCGTGCACGGCCGCTCGGACACGCTCCCGGTGCGGAGGAGCATCGTCCCGCGTCCAGAACAGGACACTGCCGGCTCTGGCCAGTGCGAGGATGGCAAGGAAGGTGGTGACGAGGATTGTGCCCCAGATCCACCACGCAGCGGGGTTGTCGGCCACCGACGCCAGGATCAGCAGCTTGCCGACGAAGCCCGAGAGCGGCGGCAGTCCCGCCAGCGCGATGGCCGACAGCAGGAACAGGACTGCCAGCAAGCCGGCGCCGGGCATGGACGGCCCCGGCTCCAGCCGGTCCTGCCGCTCTCCCCGGCGGCGGAGGACCAGATCGGCCACCAGAAACAGCAAGGCGGCCGCGAGGGTGGAGTGTGGCAGGTAGAACAGCGCCGCCGCGGTTGTCTCGGGGGTGAACACGGAGGCCGCCACCATCAGCGTGCCGGTGGAGCCAATCACGCCGAAGGCGGCCCCGAGGCGCAGCTCCCGCGCGGCAAGCAGGCCGACAAACCCCACAAGTACGCTGAGCAGGGCGGCCGGCAGCAGCCATCCCGCAGGCGCCCAGGCCGCCGCGCCGGCCTCTTCGCCGAACACCAACGTGGTGACGCGGATGATGGAATAGACGCCCACCTTGGTGAGAATGGCGAACAGGGCCGCCACTGGCGCCGAGGTGCTGGCGTAGGCGCGGGGAAGCCACAGGTGGAGCGGCAGCAGCGCGGCCTTGAGCGCGAACACCGCGATGAGGATCTGTGCCCCCGCGCGGATCAGGGCCTGCTCCTCCGGCGGAGCGGTGCTGACCCGCAGCGCCATGTCGGCGAAGTTGAGCGTGCCGGTCGTGCCGTAGAGCACGCCGATGGCGACGAGGAAGATGGTGGAGCCGACGAGGTTCACCACCACGTATTGCACCCCGGCCTGCAGGCGCGCCGCCCCCTGCCCGTGCAGGAGCAGGCCGTAGGAGGCGATCAGCAGCACCTCGAAGAACACGAACAGGTTGAACAGGTCGCCGGTGAGGAAGGCGCCGTTCAGCCCCAGCATCTGGAACTGGAACAGCGGGTGGAAATGCCAGCCCTGCTGATCGTGACGGGTCAGCACGGCGTGTGCGAGGACCGCCAGCCCCAGCACGCTGGCGAGCAGCAGCATCAGCGCGGCCAGCCGGTCGAGGACCAGCACGATGCCGTAGGGCGCGGGCCAGCTGCCCAGCTCGTAGACCCGCACCTCGCCGTCCGCGCTCAGCACGATCAGCGCGACCGCGATGGCGAGCTGCGCCAGCATGGCGAGGATGGACAGGCGCTGACCCAGCCGGGTCAGCCGCGCGGGCCTGAGCAGCATCAGCGCTGCCAGCACGGCCGGGACGAGGACGGGCGCAACGATCAGGTGCATGGCGGCTCCGCCGGATCGTCCGGTGCGTCCCCGTCCGCCGGGGGCGGTTCGGCACCCGCACCGTTCACGTCGTCCGTGCCCGATTCGAGATAGGACCGCAGGGCAAGCACCACCACCAGAGCGGTCATACCGAACGCGATCACGATCGCCGTCAGCACGAGCGCCTGTGGCAGCGGATCGGTGAAGCCGGGCGCCGAAGGATCGTAGATCGGAGGCCGGTCCACAACCAGCCGGCCCATCGAGAAGAGGAAGGCGTTGATGGCATAGGACAGCATCGCCAGCCCGAGGACCACCGAGAAGGTCGAGCCTCTCAGGCACAGATACACGCCGGCAGCGGTCATCACTCCGATGGCGCTGGCAACGAGCAGTTCGACCGTCATCGCACCGCTCCCGCGCCGCGTGTCGGGTCGATGTCCATGGGTTCGGCGTCCACCTCGAGCCGCGCGGCCCGCTGCATCAGATTGGCCAGCTGACCAAGCGCCAGCAGCACCGCGCCCACCACCGCCAGCGACACGCCCACATCGAACAGCAGCGCCGAGGCCAGCTCGAACTGCCCGACGAGCGGCCAGGTGATGTATTCAAAGGTGCTGGTCAGGAAGGGCGCGCCGAAGGCGAGAGATCCCAGACCCGTCGCCGCCGCCACCAGCACGCCGCCGGCAATCAGCGTGTGCCGCTCGAGCCGCTTGCGCGCATCGGCCCAGGCATAGCCCGACGCCATGAACTGCACGAGAAGCGCGATGGAGAACACCAGACCGGCGATGAAGCCGCCGCCGGGCAGATTGTGCCCGCGCAGGAACAGGAACAGCCCGACGACCAGCGCGATCGGCAGCACGAGGCGGCTCGCCACCACCAGCATCATCGGGTGCCTCTCCGGCGATTCCGGCGTCTCCGGCACCCAGGCGAGAAGCCGCCGACCCGCCACCCCTCTGACCGCCGTTTTGAGCAAGGCGTAGATGGCCAGCGCGGCGATGCCGAGCACGATGATCTCGCCGAAGGTGTCGAAGCCGCGGAAATCCACCAGTGTCACGTTGACCACGTTGGTTCCGCCTCCGCCCGGCTTCGCCTGCGCCCAGTGGAAGGCCGAGATTGGGTCGCGCGGCGCCCGGGTCATGACTGCCAGCGCCAGCCAGCCGACGCCGGCGCCGACGATGCCTGCCAGCACGGCGTCGCGCGCCCGCCGCAGGCGCGAACTCGTCGGCTGCGGTGTCTTGGGCAGGAGATTGAGCGCGAGCAGCAGCAGCAGGATCGTCACCACCTCGACGGAAATCTGCGTCAGCGCGAGATCGGGCGCGGACAGATAGACGAAGCCGAGCGAGACGATGAGGCCGATGACGCTGATGTAGATGAGCGCCAGGAACCGCTGCCGCGCCGAGACGACCACCGCCACCGCGCCGGCGACCAGAGCGAGCCACGCGGCCACGGCGACCCCCGAGGCTGGGATGCCGGCGCGGGTCGCGCCGCCCAGTCCGCCGACGCTCAACCCCTCGACCGCAAGGAGGAAGGTGGCGGCAAACAGCACGAACAGCGACCGCTGAAGCGTGCCGGTGTGCAGCGTGTCGGTGACGACGCGACTCGCCCCGACCAAGGCCGCGACGACGGCGTCGAAGGCGCGCTTCGCATCCGGCACCGGCACGCGCTGCCACATCCGCACCGCCTCGCCATGGCGCCACAGCACGGCGGCTCCGCCGGCGACGGCCAGCACGCTCATGAACAGGGCGGGGGTGAACCCGTGCCACATCTTGAGCGCGAAATAGGGCGGCTCGGCCCCGATCACCGCCGCCGCGACCGGCTGCACCAGCGGGCCAGCGATCGTGGCGGGGAAGAATCCGATGAGCACGACGAGCGCGGCCAGAACCGCCGGCGGACCCCACAGCCCGGCGCCGGGATCATGCGGCGCGCGGGGATAGTCATGACGGCGCGGGCCGAAGAACACGTGGCTGACATAGCGGAAGGAGTAGGCGGCCGAGAGCAGCGCCGCGAGCGTCGCCACCAGCGGGATCAGCCATGTCAGTTCGGCCCAGACGGTCCGGCCCGCCTCCTCCAGCATCATCTCCTTGGAAATGAAGCCGTTGAATGGCGGAAGCCCGGCCATCGACAGGCCGGCGACCACCGCGATGGTGGTGGCGATCGGCATCAGATGCACCAGGCCGCCCAGCCGGCGCACGTCGCGGGTTCCGACCTCGTGATCGACAATCCCGGCGTTCATGAACAGCGCCGCCTTGAAGGTCGCGTGATTCAGGATGTGGAACACGGCGACCACCGCAGCCATGGGCGTCCCGAAGCCGAGCAGCATCGTCAGCAGGCCGAGGTGGCTGACGGTGGAATAGGCGAGCAGAGCCTTCAGATCGTCCTTGAACAGGGCGATCGCGGCGCCGACGAACATCGTCACCATGCCGGTGGTCGCCACGAGATAGAACCACAGCTCCGTCCCCGAGAGCACCGGCCACAGCCGCGCCAGCAGGAACACGCCCGCCTTCACCATGGTGGCGCTGTGAAGATAGGCGCTGACCGGAGTCGGCGCAGCCATGGCCCGCGGCAGCCAGAAGTGGAACGGGAACTGTGCCGACTTGGCGAAGCAGCCGACCAGGATCAGGACCAGCGCCGGCGTGTACAGGGGCGAGCCCTGGATGACGAGACCGGCCAGCAGGATGTCGGTCAGGTTGTAGGAGCCCGCCACACGGCCGAGGATCAGCAGCCCCGCGATCAGCGCCAGCCCCCCGCCGCCCGTCACCGCCAGCGCCATGCGCGCGCCCTGCCGCCCTTCTGCCTTGTGGCTCCAGAAGCCGATCAGCAGGAAGGACGACAGGCTCGTCAGCTCCCAGAAGATCAGCAGCAGCAGGACGTTGTCCGACAGGACGATGCCCAGCATCGCGCCCTGAAACAGCATCAGGAATGTGAGAAATCGCGGCATCGAATCCTCGGCCGCGAGGTAGAAGCGGGCGTAAGTGATGATCAGGATGCCGATGCCGAGGATCAGGCCGGCGAACATCAGTCCGAGCGGATCCATGAACAGCGACGCCTCAAGACCGAGAGCCGGAACCCAGGGCATGGCAAAGGCGCTCGTGGTGCCCGCGAGCACCTGCGGCGCCTGGAGCAGAATAAGCACAAGGGCGGCCGACGTTGCGGCACCGGCAAGGATCGCCTGCGTGTTACGCCCCGTCCGCGCGGCGAGCGCAACGGCCAGCGCGCCGAGAAACGGCAGCATGCAGGTGAGCAGCAGGATCATGCCCGGGCAGACCTTGCGTTCCGGCGTGCCGCGCGTCGCCGGCGTCCTCCGTGCTCCCACCGCATGGCCCTGCGCTTAGAAACCGAGGCCGGCCTTGGCAACCCTTGCCCAGGCCGGGCTGGCCTCGAGGCGCCGGCGCCCCGCGCGAGACAAACCTGCCAAGGCGTTCCGCGCGCCTGGTGCCGCCGTCAGTCCCTGAGCAGCCGTTCCGCCATGGCGCGCACCTCCGCACCCATGTCGGCGCGCTCGAGCGCGAGGGCAAGAGTGGCCTCGACAAAACCGGTCTTGCTGCCGCAATCGAAGCGCCTGCCGGCAAAGGTCACGGCGTGGAAGGGTTGCCGGCCGATCATCTGCGCCATGGCGTCGGTGAGCTGGATTTCGCCTCCCGCGCCCTTGCCCTGCGTCTCCAGGACACGCATGACGTCCGGCTGCAGGATGTAGCGGCCCGACACGATCTTGTTCGACGGGGCGTCGGCAACCGCCGGCTTTTCCACAAGGCCCGTCACCTCCGTCAACGCGCCCCGGCTCGCGCCCGGCGCGATAACCCCGTAGGAGCTGACCTCCTCGTGCGGAACCTCCAGCACCGAGACGAGGTTGCCCCCCACCTCGCGGTAGGCGTCGACCATCTGGGTCATGCACCCGGTCCCGCCGCCTTTGGCCGCGACCATCAGCTCGTCGGGCAGCAGGATGGCGAACGGCTCGTCGCCGACGATGGCCCGCGCGCACCAGATGGCGTGGCCAAGCCCCAGCGGCACCTGCTGGCGAACGGTAATGATGTCGCCGGGGGTCGCGCGGGTCGGATCGAGGACCGACAGATCCTTGCCCCGCTCGCGCATGGTGTCCTCAAGCTCGTAGGCGATGTCGAAATGCTCGACGATGGCGGTCTTGCCCCGGCCGGTGACGAAGATCATCTGCTCGATCCCCACCTCGCGCGCCTCGTCCACCGCGTACTGGATCAGCGGGCGGTCGACCACCGGCAAAAGCTCCTTGGGGATCGCCTTGGTGGCCGGCAGAAAACGGGTGCCGAGCCCGGCAACCGGGAACACGGCCTTGCGGATGGGTTTGTGGCTGCTCATGGTGCCGGGCCTTGGCGGCGGGTCGGGCGGGCGTCAACCGCCGGCAGCCATCTTGTTCCGCGCCGGGACCAAGCTAAAGGGTGGCGATGGACAAGCTGATCATCCGCGGCGGCAACCGGCTGTCGGGCACCATCCCGATCTCGGGGGCCAAGAATTCCGCCCTGACCCTGCTGCCCTGCGCGCTGCTGACGGACGAGCCGGTCACCCTGCGCAACCTGCCGCGGCTGGCCGACATCGACGGGTTCCAGCACCTCATGGGGCAGTTCGGCGTCGCGCACACCATTCAGGGATCGCGGCCAGACGATTTCGGGCGCGTCGTGACACTGGAGGCGACGCGGCTGACCTCCACCGTGGCGCCCTACGACCTCGTGCGCCGGATGAGGGCCTCGATCCTGGTCCTGGGACCGTTGCTGGCCCGCGCGGGCGATGCCACCGTGTCGCTGCCCGGCGGCTGTGCCATCGGCGACCGGCCGATCGATCTGCACCTCAAGGCGCTCGAGGCGCTGGGTGCGAGGGTCGAGCTGGCGCAGGGCTATGTGCGTGCGGTGGCGCCGGGCGGCGGGCTGGCCGGAGGGGACTTCCGATTCCCCGTGGTGTCGGTCGGAGCCACCGAGAACGCAGTCATGGCGGCGGTGCTGGCCAAGGGCGTCTCCAGGCTTTCGAACGCCGCGAGGGAGCCGGAGATCGTCGATCTGTGCCGGCTGCTCACCGCCATGGGGGCGCAGATCGAGGGGATCGGCAGCGGCGAGCTGGTGATCACCGGCGTGCCTCGCCTTCATGGAGCCACCTACCGGGTGATGCCCGACAGGATCGAAGCCGGCTCCTATGCGTGCGCTGCGGCCATCACCGGCGGTTCGGTGCGGCTCGAGGGCGCTGACGCGGACACCATGGGCGCGACGATCGACGCGCTGCGCAGAGCGGGTGTCGAGGTGTCGCACGACCCGCGCGGCGTCACGGTCGCCGCCAACGAGGGCCTGCGCGCCGTCGACCTCGAAACGGCGCCCTATCCGGGCCTTGCCACCGACATGCAGGCGCAGCTGATGAGCCTGCTGACCCAGGCGCAGGGCGACAGCGTCCTGCACGAGACGATCTTCGAGAACCGCTACATGCACGTGCCCGAATTGCGCCGCATGGGCGCGGTGATCGAAACGGCCGGGCGAACGGCCACGGTGCACGGCCCCGCGCGGCTGGTGGGGGCCGAGGTGATGGCCACCGATCTGCGCGCGTCGATGAGTCTCGTCATTGCCGCGCTGGCGGCCGAGGGCGAGACGCAGGTGCGGCGGATCTACCATCTCGACCGCGGCTACGAGCGGCTGGAGGAGAAGCTGGCCCTCGCCGGTGCGGACATCCGCCGGGAAAATGACGTCTAGCCTCCCGTTTGCGGCAGACGGAGCGGACCCAATCCGCGCCTTGCGGGTTAATGCGCCGTAAGGAGACTCGACATGTTGCTCAAACTCGCTGTTCTCGGCGGCCTCGGCTACGCCGGCTACAAGTACTACGAAAAGAACTTCGCCAACCCGTCCCGTCCGGCCTTCGCCGGCAACCAGGGCGATGCGACCATCCGCGACGCGGGCGTGTCGTCCATGCGGGACAACGCCCAGTCGTGGAGCAAGACGGACGAGGCGCTCGACCAGACCTTCCCGGCGAGCGATCCGCCCGCGACCTACTGACACCTGCGGGTGTCACTCCGGCGGGGACGGGCGCAGGGCTGCGCCGTCCCCCGCCATCCCGATCAGCCGCATGGTGAGCCAGACGCGGATCGCGCCGGCAAGACCCGGCGGCCTTGCCACGCGCAGCCGTTCCGCGTCGATCGCCGCGACCAGCGCGTTGAGGGACTTGCCCTCCTCTTGCGCGGCCGTGCGCAGCAGTTCCCAGTATAGCGGTTCGAGGCTGACCGAGGTCTGGTGGCCGGCAAGCGTCACCGACTGCTTGACCGGCGGATGATACGGCACGTCCGCATCCGGTCTGCCCGAAGCGCGAACGAGCGGCATCAACTCCGTGCAGCCGACCCCGGCGGATGCGTCCGGCTTCAGCGCGCGTTGCGGTCGACGGCCGGCAGCGCGGCGAGCTGCTGCTGGGTCATGGAGGTCGACAGATCGATGTCGTCCCCGCGCTGCACCACCGCCAGCCCGTCAATGGGCACATGCACGTAGCGGTCGGGGCTCGTGTTCTCGACCTCGACAAGCAGCCTGTCGACCTGCCCGGACGCGTTGCGGAGCACCCCTTCCACATCGCCGATGTCACGGCCCGACGGGTCGATCAGGTCGGCGTCGAGCAGTTGCCGCTCGGTCAGGCCGAGCGCCACGATGTCGCCCGCCGCCACCGTGCCCGCCGGCTGACCCGGAGCGGCCGCCGGCGCCGTCGCGACCGCCGTTTGACCCTCGGTCGTCGCGGTGGTGCCGGAGTTCTGGTTGCACGCCGCCAGAGCCAGCGGAGCGGTGAACAGGACGGGAAGCAGGCGCAGGCGCATGGAGCATGTCTCCTGATCGGTTTGGTCTCTCAACCCGTGCAGGGGCGATCCGGTTCCGCGCCGGGCTTCCGGCCCGTCCCCCAGCGCCGTCTCAGTCGCGGTCGGGGCCAAGCATCGTCTCGGGACGCACCACCCGGTCGTAGTCCTCGGCGGTCACGTCGCCGCTGGCGAGCGCCGCCGCGCGCAGGGTCTGTCCCGTCTCGTGCGCGGTCTTGGCGATCTTGGCGGCCTTGTCGTAGCCGATGGACGGAGCAAGCGCCGTGACCAGCATCAGCGAATTCTCGACCCCCCGGCGGATGTTGTCCTCGCGCGGTTCCAGCCCCGCCAGCAGGTTTTCGCGGAAGCTGTCGGCCGCATCGGCGAGCAGGCGCACCGACTGGAGCACGTTGTAGCCCACCACCGGGCGATAGACGTTCAGCTCGAACTGCCCCTGGGTTCCGGCGAAGGTGACGGCGGCATGGTTGCCGATGACCTGCGCGCAGACCTGCGTCATCGCCTCGCACTGGGTGGGGTTGACCTTGCCCGGCATGATCGACGACCCCGGCTCGTTCGCCGGCAGCGCCAGCTCGCCCAGTCCGGCGCGCGGGCCGGAGCCGAGCAGGCGGATGTCGTTGGCGATCTTGTAGAGCGAGGCCGCCAGCGTGTTGAGCGCCCCGTGCGCGAACACCAGCGCATCCTGGCTGGCCAGCGCCTCGAACTTGTCGGGCGCGGTGGTGAAGGGCAGCCCGGTGTCGCGGGCGATTTCCTCGGCAAAGGCCTGGGCGAAGCCCTTGGGCGCGTTCAGCCCGGTGCCGACCGCCGTGCCGCCCTGCGCCAGCTCGTACAGTCCCGGCAGGGTGAGGCGCACGCGCTCGATCCCGGCTTCGATCTGGCGCGCGTAGCCTCCGAAGTTCTGCCCCAGCGTGAGCGGCGTCGCATCCTGCGTGTGGGTGCGGCCGATCTTGATGATGTGATCCCACGCGCGCGCCTTGCCGGCGAGGTCCGCGTGCAGCGCCTCGAGCGCGGGAAGGAGCCGCGCGTTCAGCACGCTCGCCACCGCGATGTGGATCGCGGTCGGAAAGGTGTCGTTCGACGACTGGCTCATGTTGACGTGGTCGTTGGGGTGAACCGGCTTCTTCTCGCCCCGACGCCCGCCCAGCGCCTCCGAGGCGACGGCGGCGATGACCTCGTTGGCGTTCATGTTCGACTGCGTGCCGGACCCGGTCTGCCACACGACCAGCGGAAACTCGTCGTCGAGCCGCCCGTCCGCGACCTGCTGCGCGGCATCGGCGATCGCGTCCGCCAGTCGCGCGTCGAGCAGGCCGAGCTTGTGATTCGTGCGCGCCGCGGCCCGCTTGATGCGGCCGAGGGCGTGCACGATTTCAAGCGGGATCCGCTCGCCGCCGATGCGGAAGTTCTGCAAGGACCGCTGCGTCTGCGCGCCCCACAGGCGCTCGTCGGCGACCTCGATGGTGCCGATGGAGTCGGTTTCCTGCCGCGTGCCGCTCATGCCGCACCTCCGGCAGCGGCGAGACCGAGACATGGACCGCATGTGACACGGTTCAGGAGACGGAGACGAAAGGGCGTCCAGGCAGGTGTGTCGTGCATGACGCGCCGCTTAGCGCCGCGTGCCGCGTTAGGGAATGCGCAAACGTCGAAGGCGCCCGACTCGACGCCCGTCGCACCGCCTCGATCTGGGATCGAAAACCGACCCACCCCGACAGCCAGCGCTCGAACAGGCCGAGCGCGGTCGCCTGCGCGGCGGCAGGCGCAGCGGTGGCGTTCATCGTCCGCCGGATCCGGCCGGCACGATCTCGCCGTCTTCCTTCGCGAAATCGCCGGGAAGCGGCCGGTCCAGCAGGTCCAGCACCCGTTCGGACGGGCGGCACAGCGCCGTTCCGCGCGGTCCGGCGACGATCGGACGGTTGATCAGGACGGGGTTCGCCACCATCGCGTCGATCAGCGCCCCGTCGTCGAGCGACGGATCGTCCAGCCCCAGCTCGGCATAGGGCGTGCCCTTCTGCCGCAACAGGGCGCGCGGCGTGATGCCCATCACCTGGATCAGCGCGACCAGTTCGGCCCGCGAGGGGGGCGTGTCGAGATAATGGATGACGCGCGGCTCCGTGCCGGTGGCGCGGATCAGCGCCAGCGTGTTGCGCGACGTTCCGCAGGCGGGATTGTGGTAGATGGTGACGCTCATCGAGGAATCTCCGCAAGGGCGGGGCCGCAGGCCGCTCCGCCACAGCAATTTTCGAGCAGGAAGCCGACCAGCGCGTTCATGGCCAAGTCACCGGCCGAGTAGTTCAGCGAACGGCCCTCCCGCCGCATGGGGGCCAGTCCGGCGCGGACGAGATGGGCCAGATGAAAGGACAGCGACGAGTTCGGCAGCCCGAGCGTCGAGGCGATGGTGCCTGCGGACAGGCCGTCCTCTCCCCCTGCACCAGCAGCCGGAACAGGCCGAGCCGATGCTCCTGCGCCAGCGCGCCCAAGGCTTCCGCGGCTCCCGACATTTCCATGCGCGTGGAAATACCGAATCTTCACAGCGCGTCGACCCGGCTGGCGGATCGCGCGGTCCCGACGGGTGCACCCGCCCCCCGCTGGAGGCCGCAGCAGCGGTCAGTACATGTGCTGTCCGCCATTGATGCTCAGCGTCGAGCCGGTGACGAAACCGGCGTCCTCGCTGCACAGGAACGACACGCCGCGGGCGATCTCGTGTGCCTGGCCGAGGCGGCCGACCGGGATCCTGGCGACGATCTTCTCCAGCACGGCCGGCGGCACGGCGGCGACCATGTCGGTGTCGATGTAGCCCGGCGCGATGGCGTTGACGGTCACGCCGAACTTGGCGCCCTCCTGCGCCAGCGCCTTGGTGAAGCCGTGGATCCCCGATTTGGCGGCAGCGTAGTTGACCTGCCCGTACTGCCCCGCCTGTCCGTTGATCGAGCCGATGTTGACGATCCGGCCCCAGCCGCGTTCGCGCATGCCGGGAAAGCAGGCCTTCGCCATGTTGAAGCAACCGCCCAGATTGATCCGCATGACCTCGTTCCAGTCCTCGAAGCTCATGCGGTGCAGGGTGCCGTCGCGGGTGATGCCGGCATTGTTGACCACCACGTCGACCGGACCGACCTCCTTGGCCACCCGTTCGCATCCGTCGAGGCAGGCCTGGTGGTCGCCGACGTCCCACTTGTAGGTGGCGATGCCCAGTTCCTCGCCCGCCTGCCGGGCGGCGTCCTCGTTGCCGGCGTAGTTGGCGACGACGGTGAAGCCGTCGGCTTTGAGGTGTTCGCAGATCGCGCGGCCTATGCCGCGCGTTCCACCCGTCACGATCGCGACGCGTGCCATAGCCTTCTCTCCCACTGCGGCCGTCTTCTGACGTGCCGTCACGTCAACCGTGGCGCCGCGACGAGCGCGGGCGATGCGGCCTCGCCGCACGTCCGTGTCCGTCGCACGCACACCGGCGCAGCGTTCAGAACCGGAACTGGGTTCCCACGTACACCGCCTTGTCGTCCTGCTGCGCGTCGGTCAGCGGGGCGATGCGGTCGCGATCCTGCGACAGGCGGACCCCGGCGGTGACATCCAGATTGCGCAGGACGCGGAACGAGCCGCTGACATCGACGCTCTGCTCGCCCAGCGCCTCGAGCGTGCGCGGGGTGCGTCCAGGCGCCCCTTCCTCGGTTGCGAGGGCGACGCGGGAGGAGAAACGCGACGGGCGGCCCGCAGGCTCGACGAGGCGGCGGCCGAACTGCGCCAGATCGGCCATGGGCACGTCGTCGACATCGACGCGCCGCGCAGCCGGAGCCGTCAGCCGGACGGGCGCGGCGGGCTGGGCGAACGCCTGATAGCCGCGCGCCGCGCCAAGATCGAAGCGGGTCGGCGTGAGGGTGACGGGCGGCGCGTGCGTGCCCATCACGGTCGCGCCGGCCGTCTTGACCGCGCGCTGCACCGTGACGACGCGCGCCACGTCCTGATCGACACGCACCGCGACGGTGATCGGTCGCGCCGTGCGGGTGATGGATCCGGCCGGCGTGAACTGAAGCCCGCGTTCCTGCGCAATCGCGTGGGCGCGGCGAACGAGTTCAGGGTCCATACCCGCCGGCGTGAACAGTCCCAGTCCGCCAAGAGCGGGTGCGGCCTCGCTCCCCGAGGCGGAAGGCACCACCGCCTGAACCGCAGCCGGCAGCGCCGCGGCGCACAAGGCCGCCGCGAGCAGGAAGCCCGGTCTCGTCAATCCGGCGGAGATGGACCTGCGTGCCATGTCGCCTGCGTTCTTGCCCCGTCTGCTGTTGAGTCAAAAGCCTGACTCGTCCGGCAGTTCCTTCCACCGGACAATGCCCTTCTATAGAGCAGGGGCGATGCGGGTTGATAGAGGCAGGACTCTTCGCAGGCTCCGGATTCCGCCTGGCTGTGGCGCGAGGTCCACAGTCCGCCCGCACCGGCCAGTTCAGTGGGAGTTCACGCCCGCACCGGCCATGTCCCGCGGGTCCGCGCGCGGCTGCCGGCCTCCTCGGGTCCGCCAGACACGGGGTGCCTTGCCCCGCCGCGCCGGGAAGCTATTAGGATCACCATGGAGGCGGCGACGGTGCCGTTCCTCCAGCAGCTTCAGGAACCCGCCGTGCCTCATCCACACCACCGCGTCGCCCGCCGCACGACTGCCTCCTTGGCCCTTCTCGCAAGCCTCGCGGCGCTGGCCGGATGCGGCGGATCGGACCGTCCGCGTGCGGACGCCGCCGCCGCGCAGGTCACCTCCATCGGCGTCAACGCCTTCCTGTGGCGCGCCGCTCTCGAGGCGGTCAGCTTCGCGCCGCTGCTGCAGGCCGACGCCAATGGCGGGGTGATCATCACCGACTGGTACGCGCAGCCGCAGCAGCCGGGCGAGCGGGTGAAGATCACCATCACCATTCTCGACCGCGACCTGCGCGCCGACGCGCTGCGCGTCGCGGCCAGCCGGCAGGTGCTGCAGAACGGCACCTGGCTCGAGGCGCCCGTCCAGGCGGCAACGGTGCAGCGGCTGGAGGACATCATTCTCACCCGGGCCCGCGACCTGCGGCGCGAGGCGCTCGCCTCCTGACCGCCGTCAGCGAACCGTGCACGGGGGGGCAATGAGCGACAGGCACTTCGACCCGGCGGCCGCCGAGGCCCGCTGGCAACGCGCGTGGGACGAGGCGGGCTGCTTCGCCGCCGACCGCCACGGCGACCGCCCCAAGGCCTATGTGCTGGAGATGTTCCCGTATCCGTCCGGGCGCATCCACATGGGTCACGTGCGCAACTACACCATGGGCGACGTGCTCGCGCGCTACAAGCGCATGACCGGGCACGCGGTGCTGCACCCGATGGGCTGGGACGCGTTCGGCATGCCGGCCGAGAACGCGGCGATGGAGAAGGGCGTGCATCCCGGCGCCTGGACGCGCGACAACATCGCGACAATGCGGGCGCAGCTGAAGCGGATCGGCTTCGCGCTCGACTGGAGCCGCGAGTTCGCCACCTGCGACCCCGGCTACTACGGGCATGAACAGGCGCTGTTCCTCGACCTCTACGAGGCCGGTCTTGTGTACCGGCGCGAGTCGGAGGTGAACTGGGATCCGGTCGACCGGACCGTGCTGGCCAACGAACAGGTGATCGACGGGCGCGGGTGGCGCTCGGGCGCGCTGGTGGAACGGCGCAAGCTCGATCAATGGTTCCTGAAGATCACGGCCTTTGCCGACGCGCTGCTCGACGGGCTGGGGACGCTCGACACCTGGCCGGACAAGGTGCGGCTGATGCAGGAGAACTGGATCGGCAGGAGTACGGGGCTACAATTCCGCTTCCGCCTCTCCGACGGGGGCAGCGTCGAGGTGTATTCCACCCGTCCCGACACGATCTTCGGCGCGAGCTTCGTTGCCGTCGCGCCCGATCATCCGCTCGCCCGCGCCGCGGCGGAGACGGACGTGGAGGCCGCCGCCTTCGTCGAACAGTGCAGGAAAGGCGGCACCACCGCGGCCGAACTGGAGACGGCGGAAAAGCGCGGCCTGCGGATCGGGGTCATGGCGGCCCATCCTTTCACCGGCGCGCAGCTGCCCGTCTACATCGCCAATTTCGTGCTGATGGACTACGGCACCGGGGCGATCATGGGCGTGCCCGGGCACGACCAGCGCGACTTCGAGTTTGCCAGCACCTGCGGTCTACCCATCCTGCGCGTCGTCGCCCCGTCCGTGCACGAGGCGGACGCGCCGCTGGCGGAGGCGGACACGGCGGACGGAGTGCTCGTCAATTCGGATTTCCTCGACGGCATGCGCGTTGCCGAGGCGATCGCGGCCGTCGTCGCGCGGGCCGAGGCGGAGGGCTGGGGCGAGGGCAAGACCGTCTGGCGCCTGCGCGACTGGGGTGTCAGCCGCCAGCGGTACTGGGGCACGCCGATCCCCTTCATCCATTGCGAGGCTTGCGGGGTCGTGCCCGTCCCCCGCGAGCAACTGCCGGTCGTCCTGCCGGAGGACGTGGATTTCGCGACCCCCGGCAACCCGCTCGAACGTCATCCGACCTGGAAGCACGTCCCGTGTCCCCGCTGCGGCCGCGCGGCGCGGCGGGAAACGGACACGCTGGACACCTTTGTCGATTCCTCGTGGTATTTTCTGCGGTTCGCGAGCCAGCCAGCGGACCGGCCGTTCGATCCGGCGGAGATCGCTCGCTGGCTCCCCGTGGACCAGTATATCGGCGGGGTGGAACATGCGATCCTGCATCTCCTCTATGCCCGCTTCTGGACCCGCGCCCTGGCCCATGTCGGCCGGATCGCGCTGGAGGAGCCGTTTGCATCGCTGTTCACGCAAGGAATGGTGACGCACGAGACCTACAGCCTGGGGGACGGCAGCTGGCTGTCACCCGGCGAGGTCCGCCGGGACGGCGCCGACTGGGTCCGCATCGCCGACGGCGCGCCGGTCACGGCCGGCCGCGTCGTCAAGATGTCGAAATCCAAGAAGAACGTCGTCGACCCGGATGCGATCATCGACCGCTTCGGCGCGGATGCGGTGCGCTGGTTCATGTTGTCGGACTCTCCGCCCGAGCGCGACCTGCCATGGTCCGAGGCCGGCATCGAGGGCTGCGCCCGGTTCGTCCACCGGCTGTGGCGGCTGTTCGGGCAGCGTGATCCGCAGGCCGCCGGCGTCAACCGGGCGCTCGACCGGCGGGTGCATCAGACCGTGGCCGGCGTGGCGCAGGACATCGAGGGGCTCCAGTTCAACAAGGCGGTGGCCAAGCTCTACAGCCTTGCCGGCGAGATCGAGCGGGCGCCGCCATCGGCCAGCCGGTCGGAGGCGATCCGCACCCTGCTGCTGCTCGTCAGCCCGATGATGCCGCATCTGGCCGAAGAGGCGTGGGCCGGGATCGGCGAGGCCGGCCTGATCGCGGAGGCGTCGTGGCCTCAGGTCGATCCCGACCTTCTGGTCGAGGACGAGGTCACCGTGGCGGTGCAGGTCAAGGGCAAGCTGCGCGACACCCTCACCGTCGCGCGTGGGACCGACGGAGCGCAGCTCGAGGCGCTGGCGCTCGCGAGCGCCAACGTGCAGCGGGCCATGGCCGGCGCGCCGGTGCGCAAGGTGATCGTCGTGCCCGACCGGCTGGTCAACATCGTGACATGAGGCGCCTCTTCGCCCTGTGCGCCCTGCTGCTGGCGCTGCCGGCGTGCAGCCTTCAGCCCCTGTACGGTGCCGGGGGCAGCGGGCCCGTCGCCGGCGCGATGGCCGGGATCGAGGTGGCGCCCATCGCCGGGCGGGCCGGGTGGCTGATGCGCAACGCCCTCGTGGACCGGCTCGCGCCGGCCGGCAGCGGCGCGATCCGTTACCGGCTGGACGTCCGGCTCGACGACCAGCTCGAGACTCTGGGGATCCTGTCGGACGACACGATCAGCCGCGAGCGCCGCATCCTGCGCGCCCGCTATCAGCTCGTCGACCTCGAAACCGGCGCGATCGTCCTTGATGCCACCGCCGGCAGCGATGCCGGGATCGACGTCGTGTCGAGCGACTACGCCACGATCGCGGCCGAGCAGCGGGCCCTGGAGAACCTGGCGCTGGAAGTGGCGGAGCGGATCGCGACCGACCTCGCGCTGGCCATGCGCGGCCGCTGAGGCCGGCGCGCCGATGAAGCTGACAAACCGCGAGTTTGCCGGGCGGGCCGCGGCGCTGGCGCGCAGCGCGTCGGTGGTGTTCCTGTGCGGACCGGACGAGGCCGGTGCGCTCGCCGCCGCGCATGCGCTGATTGCCCACCTGCCCGACCCCGGCGAGCGGGTCGACCTGGCAGGCGCGGACCTGCGCGGCGATCCGGGCCGGCTCGGCGATGAGGCGCGGTCGCAGTCGCTGTTCGGCGGCGCCCGGCACATCCTCGTCCGGGTCAGCGGCGACGAGGCGCACGATGCCGTGCAGACGCTGCTGGAAACGGGCGCCGCCGGGGCGGGTGCCGCCTGTCCGGTGATCGTCCATGCGACCGGCGCCACGGACAAGTCGCGGACGGCGCGGCTGCTCGAAGGGCGCGGCGACGCGGCGGTCGTCGTGTTCTGGCCGCCGGATCTGCGCTCGGTCACCGAGACGGTGCGGAGGCTTGGCGATGCCGCCGGCGTGCGGCTCTCCGCGCAGCTGGCCGAACGCATCGCGGCGGCCGCCGGTCTCGACATCGGCATCGCCGCGGCCGAGGTGGAGAAGCTGGCGCTGCTGCTCGATGCCGCGCCGACAAGCCCGCGCACCGCGACGGCGGAGGCGCTGGACAGCATCGCCGCCGTGACGGCGGACGACAGCGTGCAGCCGGTGGTGGATGCCGTTCTCGGCGGAAAGGTCGGGCGGCTGGCGGACGAGCTGGGACGCCTCGCCAGTCAGCAGCTCGGTGCGGTCACCGTGCTGCTCGCGCTCGAGCGGCGGGTGGCGCAGCTCGAGCGCATCGCCCGCGAGACGGCCGCCGGCCGTCCGCTCGCCCAGGCGCTCGAGGCCGAACAGAAGGCCCGCCGGCTGTTCTGGCGCGACCGGGGCGCCGTCGAGGCGCAGGCGCGCCGCTGGCCACCGGCGGAAATCGCCCGGCTGGTGGAGCGGGTCGCCCTGCTGCACCGGGCGATGCTGACCGACAGCCGCGCGGCATCGGTCCTGCTGCGGCAGGAGCTGGCCATGATCGCCCGCGCGGCGGCGCGGCGGGACGCGACGCGGGTCAGCGCGCGGGAACGGTGAAGGTGCCCGTCACCCGGCCCGGTCCGGCCCCCGGGACGTCGACCGGGGCGCGGGAGCCGCCGTCCATGGTGGCGATGCCGCTCGTCAGGTCGATCACCAGCCGTCCGCCCCGCAGATTGTCCGGGCCCTGGCTGAGTCGCACATCGCCGGACATGGTGATGATGCGGCGGTCGAAGTCGTAAACCGCGACATCGCCCGTGGCGGTCTCGTTGCCGCGCGTCACCCGCACCCCGCCGGTCGCGGTCATCCGCTGGATCTGGAGGCTGCCCGCATCGGTGTAGTTGATCAGCGTCCGCGCGGCTCTCAGCGTGAGGGCGGCCTGGTTGATCACCACGTCGCCGCTCAGCACCACCCGGTTTTCCCGATCCTGAAGCTGGATGCGGTCGGCGGCGAAATTGACCGGAGCGTTGGTGTTGTGGTTGCCGAAGGCCTGGGCCTGGAGGGCGAACCCGGACGCCAGCGCCAGCGTGGCGAGCAGGCTGATCAGGAAGCCGCGGAGGGCGAGGGGGGCAAGCGAGGAAAGCGAGGTCATCATGGCATCCTCAAACGTCCGGGGACCATGGTGATCCGGGCATTGCCGTCAAGGGTGATGGTGCGGGTGGCGAGATCCGCCTCGAGCCGGTCGGCGCGGAACGTGCCCGCCGGCACCTCGCCCGACACGCCGTCTTGGCCGACCAGCCGGCGGTTGGTCATGTCCACCGCCACGCCCCGGGCGAGCATGCGATAGCCGTCGGCGGCGGTGAACAGCACCGGCCCGTCGGCGGTCACGCGCTGCTCCCGCAGGTCATAGATCCCGCCCTGCGCCGTCACACGCGCCGGGCCTTCGGGCAGGAGCAACTGCGCCACGAGGTCGCGCAGCCGCACCAGCCCCTCGGCCTGGGTGTGCTGGACCGCCTCGCCCGCCTTGAGCGAAAAGGGACGGTTCTCGCGGTCCAGCCCGCGGTACAGCGCGTTGTCGACGCTGAGCCGGTTCTCCGTGACTTCGGCGCGGTTGCGGTCGAGCAGGAAGCTGACTTCGCCCCGCGGACTGAGCGGCACGATGATCACCAGCGCGGCAACCACCCCGATCGCCATCGGCAGCGCCACGGCGAGGATGCGGATGAGGCGGTCGTGGAAGCCGCCCGGCGCGGCGAAACGCTGCCGCCGGCCGCGCAAGGCGCGCGCATCGGCGGTCTCGACGGGCGATGTGTGCCTCACCATGCGCCGGCGCTAGCGTCCCGGCGCTTACTCGTGGCTGAAGATGTCGGCATCGTCCCATCCGGCCAGATCGAGCAGGGCGCGCGTCGGCAGGAAATCGAAGCACGCCTGCGCGAGGTGGAGCCGGTTCTCGCGCACCAGCCGCGCGGTCAGCACTTCGTGCAGCGCATGGAGGTAGCGCACGTCGCTCGCGGCATAGTCGCGCTGCGCCTCCGAAAGATCCGGGCCACCCCAGTCCGACGACTGCTGCGCCTTGGAGATGTCCGCTCCGAGCAGTTCGCTCACCAGGTTCTTGAGCCCGTGGCGATCGGTGTAGGTGCGGGTCAGCTTGCTGGCGATCTTGGTGCAGAACACCGGCGCCGCCATCACGCCGAGGTAATGCTGAAGCGCCGCGAGGTCGAAGCGGGCGAAATGGAACAGCTTGAGCCGCGCCGGATCACCGAGCACGGCCTTGAGCCGGGGCGCCGCGTAGTCGCTGCCGGGCGCGAACCGCACGAGATGCTCGTCGCCGCGCCCGTCGCTGATCTGCACCACGCACAGCCGGTCGCGGCGGGTCACCAGCCCCATCGTCTCGGTGTCCACGGCCACTGCCCCGTCGGCAAGGGCGCCCTCGGGCAAGTCGTTCTCGTGGAAGTGCACAGCCATCGCGCCAGCCTTAGGCGCGATCGCCGGCAAGGGAAAGGGGCGCTGGAACGCCGGGGTGTGCCGCGCTACCCTGGCCCCGCATGAACCCCGATGAGCTTGAGCAGGGCTGGCGCGCCGCCGCCGGCGCGGTGCTTCGAGGACCACGGCTGCAGGCGCTCGCCCGCCGGCTGGCCGACGAGGAAGCGGCCGGCGTCGCGGTCTATCCGTCACCGACCTGCCGCCTGCGCGCGCTCGCCCTGACCCCCTTCGCGAGCGTCCGGGTCGTCATTCTCGGGCAGGATCCCTATCACGGTCCGGGACAGGCGAACGGCTTGGCCTTCGCCGTGCCGCCGGGCGTGCGTCCGCCCCCGTCGTTGCAGAACATCCTGCGCGAGCGCGCGGAGGATCTGGGCGGCGCGGCGTCCGCCCCGGCCGATCTCGCTGCCTGGGCGCGGGGAGGCGTGCTGCTCCTCAACCGCGTCCTGACGGTCCGCGCGGGACAGCCTGCCAGCCACGCGGGCCTTGGCTGGGAGGCGCTGACGGACAGGTGCCTGGAGGCGCTCGCCTGCCAGGGACGGCCGCTGGTGTTCATGGGCTGGGGCGCGCAGGCGCAGGCGGCGCTCGCACCGCTGCGGGCGCGCGCCGGCGAACGCCACCTGTGGCTGTTCAGCCCCCATCCTTCCCCCCTGTCGGCCCACCGCGGCTTCTTCGGCTCGCG
Source organism: Erythrobacteraceae bacterium CFH 75059 (assembly GCA_004331795.1). Classification (GTDB taxonomy): domain Bacteria; phylum Pseudomonadota; class Alphaproteobacteria; order Sphingomonadales; family Sphingomonadaceae; genus Qipengyuania_B; species Qipengyuania_B thermophila. The sequence continues at coordinate 449,146 of SJSR01000001.1, read as the reverse complement.
CCCGTTCAGCCGCGCCAACGCGTTTCTCACATCGCACGGTGAAGCGCCGATAGACTGGTGAGTCGGAAATGCGGCGCAAGTCGAAAGCGCCGCGCCGTCCCGCGCCGGCCCGACCAAGCCGTCGCACGCCCTCAAGTTGCTGAATCACGGAGAGTCCTGCGGAAGAAGCGGCGCAGCCATCTATGGACGCGAATAAGCACAAGCCTGTGTTCCGGAACGGCACATGCTGTCTAAGCGCCTGACTCTCGCGAATTCTTTATACTTGGTTAACGATCTGTTTAGGGGTAGATTGCGCAGCGAGGCAGATGTGTTGGTGAAGGTGTGCAGCACCTCATGAGCATTGCCCGAGGGTCGCATTCTCGAGTGTCGCTGCAATCGGAGCGGCACTGTCTTTGAACCGCGATGCATGAAGGACCTACGACATGCGCATGAAGCTTCTCGCTGCTACTGCGGCACTTGCGACCCTTGGCATGGCCAGCGGCGCGAGCGCTGCCATTGTCCTGACGTCAGTTCCCGGCACCAACCCCTACAGCGGGCCGACGCCGACCTTCACCTTCGATTCGGGCGCACCGGCCGAAGCCACCGGCGGGCAGGTCCGCTTCGGCAGTGTGAGCGGTGTCGCGGCCCAGCCGTTCGGCAGCACCGGCGGATACTGGACCGTCGGCCCGTCCGATGGCTCGCCGGGCATTCTCAACCTGTCCGCCTTCGCGTCGATCGGCCAGATCTCCTTCATCTGGGGATCGGTGGACGACTTCAACACGCTGGAAGTGCTGGGCCGTGACCTGACCACCGTCCTGGCGAGCTTCACCGGGTTCGACGCGGCGGTGAACCCCAACGGCAACCAGTCCTCGCCCATCACCAACCCGCTGGCGTACCTGACCATCACCGGCGCGGACCAGTTCAACATCGGGGCCCTGCGCCTGTCGTCGAGCCGGAACGCCTTCGAGGTGGACAACATCGCCATCCAGGCGGCCGTGCCGGAGCCGGGTACTTGGGCGTTGATGCTGCTGGGCTTCGGCTTCATCGGTGCGTCGATGCGGGCTCGCAAGACCCGCGAAGTGCGGGTGCGCTACGCGCTCTGACGCGCGGGTCCCTTCCTCACGCAAAGCGGGGCCGGTCGTGCATGCGACCGGCCCTTTTTTGTCCCTGCGAGGCCGCATGACGTCCCCTCCCGCAGGCATGCGGAGCCCTGATCCAAACCCCTGTTAAGGAGCATTGCTCACCGTTTCCTCATGATGGCGGCGCAGAATGCCGAGGATGCAGCATGCCGCTCTTTGTGCCGCATCGGGCACGATCAGCTTCGGCGATGTTGCCGGCGCGTTCAGCTATGCTCTCGATCTGACGGAGGGGCAGCCGGCCGGGCACGCGGTCCGGTGCTGCTACATTGCCGGGCGGGTGGCGGAACGGCTGGGCGCGGACCCGGCGCAGACGGCCCACGTCCATTATACGGCGCTGCTGAAGGATCTGGGCTGCTCCAGCAACGCCGCGCGGATTGCCGAACTCTATCTCGCCGACGACCGCACCTTCAAGCGCAGGTGGAAGACGGTGCCGCCGGGGCTGCCATCGACCTTGCGGTTCGTGTTCCGCGAAACCGGAGCGTCCGCGTCCTGGACGCGGCGGATCGGCGCGGTGGCGAACATCCTGCGCCACGGCGACGAGATCGCGCAGGACATGATCCTCGCGCGCTGCACCCGCGGGGCAGAGATTGCCCGCAGTCTGCGACGCGACGAGGCCGTGGCGCAGGGCATCTACCATCTGGACGAGCACTGGAACGGCACGGGCCGCCCGGACGGGCTGACCGGACAGGCGATCCCGCTCGGCGCTCGTCTCGCGCTGCTGGCGCAAGTGGCGGACGTGTTTCATCAGACCGGTGGCCGCGTCGCGGCGCAGGACGAGGTTGCGCGCCGAGCGGGCACATGGCTCGATCCCGAAGCCGCGCGCGCCTTTGCGTCGCTGGCGGAGGATGAGGCGTTCTGGCGCGATCTCGAGTCGCCGCTGATCGATGCGCTTGTCGCGGCCCGCGCTCCGGTCGAGGATGCGCCCGTGGACGACGACTGGCTCGACGCGATCACCCTTGCCTTCGGTCAGGTCATCGACGCCAAGAGCCCCTACACCGCGGGCCATTCGGGCCGCGTGGCCCGCTACGCCGAAGATCTCGCCCGGCAGATGGGCGTGCCCGCAGATCGCATCCGGCCTCTGCGCCGGGCCGCGGCGTTGCACGACATCGGCAAGCTCGGGGTGTCGAGCGCCGTTCTGGACAAGCCGGGCACGCTCACCGAAGCGGAGTGGGTGGAGATGCGCGAGCATGCCGCGCACACGAACCGGATCCTCGGGCGCATCGGCGTCCTGTCGGACATGGCCGATCTTGCCGCCGCCCATCACGAGCGGCTTGACGGCACCGGCTATCCGCTTGGCCTGCGCGGCGAACAGATCCGCGTCGAGACGCGCATCATCACCACCTGCGATTTCTATGACGCGCTGACCGCGGACCGGCCCTACCGCGCCGCCATGCCGCGCCAGCGGGCGCTGGAGGTCATGGCTGCGGAGGTTGGGCGCGCGGTCGATCCCGCCTGCTTTGCCGCTCTGACGGAGGTGCTGGAAAGCGGCTGACGGTCGCCCGGCGCGCCGTGCTTGCGTTGCCCCGCCGCGCGCGGCATGGCATCGGCGAGGTTTCAGCCGATCGGAGAGCGACCCTATGACGCCGCAGGAGATGAGCACCAAGGTCGGGCAGTCGCTCGGCTCGAGCGAGTGGGTGGAGATCACGCAGGAGCGGATCAACCAGTTCGCCGACGCGACGGGCGATCACCAGTTCATCCACGTCAACGAGGAAATGGCGAAGATGACGCCGTTCGGCGGCACCATCGCGCACGGCTTCCTCACCCTGTCGATGATTCCCTACCTGTCGCAGAATTCCGATCTTCCCCGGCCCGAGGGTGTCCGGATGGGGCTGAACTACGGCGGCAACAAGACCCGCTTCATCAACCCCGTCCGCGCGGGCAAGCGCATCCGCGGCCACTGGAAACTCCTCGAAATGACCGAGAAGCGGCCCGGCCAGTGGCAGCAGACGGTGGAGATCACCATCGAGATCGAAGGCGAGGACAAGCCCGCGCTGGTCTGCGAGTGGATCACGCAGCTGTTCGTCTGACAACTCCCGTCGCCTTACCTTCCACCAGCCAGAGGAACTGATCCCATGTCCCGTGACGCCGTCATCGTCTCCACCGCCCGCACCGCCATCGGACGCGCCTATCGGGGCGGGTTCAACGCCACCCTGGGACCGACCCTCGGGAGCTACGCCCTTGCGCCGGCCATCGAGCGGGCAGGTATCGAGGCGGGCGAGCTGCAGGACGTGGTCTGGGGCAGCGCGCTCCAGCAGGGGACGCAGGCCGGCAACATCGCCCGGCAGGTGGCGCTGCGCGCGGGGGCGCCGGTGTCGGTGTCGGGCATGAGCCTCGACCGGCAATGCGCCAGCGGGCTGATGGCGATCGCCACCGCCGCCAAGCAGATCGTGGTTGACCGCATGGACGTGGTCGCGGCCGGCGGGCAGGAATCGATCAGCCTGGTGCAGACGGCCGAGATGCGGGTCCAGCCCGACCCGTCGCTCATCGCCATGCACAAGGCGATCTACATGCCCATGCTGCAGACCGCCGAGACGGTCGCGCAGCGTTACGGCATCTCGCGCGAGGCGCAGGACGAATACGCGCTTCAGTCGCAGCGGCGCACCGCCGAGGCGCAGGCGCAGGGGCGCTTCGACGACGAGATCGTGCCCGTCACCACCACCATGAAGGTGCAGGACAAGGCGACGGGCGAGGTGTCCGACCGCGAGGTAACCCTCGCCAAGGACGAGGGGAACCGTCCCGACACCACGCTCGAAGGCCTGCAGAGCCTCAAGCCTGTCATGGGCGAGGGCACGACGATCACCGCCGGCAACGCCTCGCAACTGTCCGACGGCGCCTCGGCCTGCGTGCTGATGGAGGCCAAAGTGGCCGAGCAGCGCGGGTTGCAGCCGCTGGGCCGCTATGTCGGGATGGCCGTCGCCGGCACCGAGCCGGACGAGATGGGCATCGGGCCGGTCTATGCGATCCCGGCGCTGCTGGACCGCTTCGGGCTCAAGATGGACGACATCGGTCTGTGGGAGCTGAACGAGGCGTTCGCGGTGCAGGTCCTGTACTGCCGTGACAAGCTTGGCATCCCCGATGAGCTGCTGAACGTCTCCGGCGGATCGATCTCCATCGGTCACCCCTACGGCATGACCGGCGCGCGCTGCACCGGCCACGCCTTGATCGAAGGCAAGCGGCGCGGCGCCCGCCACGTCGTCGTGACCATGTGCGTGGGCGGCGGCATGGGCGCGGCGGGGCTGTTCGAGGTGTTCTGACGCGGGCGCCGCGCTGCGCCGGGGCGGCAAGCATGCCGCTGCCGGCCGCGCGGGCCTTCCTTCGCCGGGCTGGGCGTCGGGACCGGCTGCTGGCTGCCGCAGCGCGCCGGGACTGTCCGTGGGCCGGCGCGCCCGTCAGCGCGGCAGCATCACCGTTTTCAGGTTCATGAATTCGCGCAGCCCGTGCTCCGACAGCTCGCGCCCGTGCCCTGATTTCTTGGTTCCCCCGAACGGCGCGCGCACGTCGCTGGCGAGCACCTGGTTCACCGCCGTCATCCCGGCCTCGATCTCGCGGATGAAGCGATCCTGCTCGCCACTGTCCTGCGTCCAGACGGAGGAGCCGAGACCGAACGGAATGTCATTGGCGCGGGCGATGGCCTCGTCGATGTCGGCGGCGCGGCAGACCTGCGCCACGGGACCGAAGATCTCGTCGCGCGCCGTCGCGCTGTCCGGTGGCACGTCCGTTAGCACGCCGGCGGTGAGGTAGGCGCCCGGACCATCCGGTGCGCGCGGTTCGAGGACCACTGTCGCGCCTTCCTCGCGGGCCGTGGCGACCTGTTTCAGCACCGTGTCGCGCTGCTCCGCGCTGGAGAGCGGCCCCATGTCGCTCGCCTCGTCGAACGGATCTCCCGCCCGCACCTGCGCCATCGCATCGACGAACCGTTCGAGGAAGGCGTCGTAGATCTCGCCATGGACGATCATCCGCTTGCCGCAGATGCAAGACTGGCCGGTGTTCTGGATGCGTGCCCTGACCGCGTTCCTGACCGCGTCGTCGAGGTCGGCGGATGGCATGACGATGAACGGGTCGGACCCGCCGAGTTCCAGCACCACCTTCTTGAGGTGACGCCCGGCGGCCTCGGCCACCGCCGCGCCTGCGCCTTCGCTCCCGGTCAGGGTCGCCGCCACGACGCGGTCGTCGGCAATGATGCCCTCGACCGCGCGGGCGCGGATCGGCAGGTTCTGGAACAGCCCCTCGGGCGCGCCCGCCTCGCCCATCATCTCCTCCAGCAACGCGGCGACGCCCTGCACGCTGCTGGCGTGCTTCAGCAGGCCGACATTGCCGGCGAGGATCGTGGGAGCAAGGAAGCGGACCACCTGCCAGTAGGGGAAGTTCCACGGCATCACCGCCAGCACCGGGCCGAGCGGCAGCCAGTGCCCCTCCGCCCGCGCGCCATCTGGCAACGACCAGACCTCCGGCTCCAGCATGGCCGGGCCGTTCTCGGCGAGGTGGCGGAAAAGCGCGGCGCATTTCGCGACCTCGGCCTTTGCGGAGGCGAAGGTCTTGCCCATTTCCAGCGAGGCCTGCCGCGCGAGCCGGTCGATGTTCCCCTCGTACACGCCCGCGAGACGGGCCAGCAGGGCCGTGCGCTCCTCCAGCGGGCTGCGGCGCCAGCGTCCGAAGGCGTCCGCCGCCCGGTCCAGCGCGCGGTCGATCCCCGCCTCGTCAAGCTCGTCGTAGCGATGGAGTTCCTCGCCCGTGGCGGGGTTGACGGTGACGATCATCGGCGCAGGCTCCCGTGGCGGTGTCCGGTCCCGACACTAGCGAAAGGGGCGGGCGGGATGAAGAAGGCGTGTGGGCGGCATCGCCGGCGGCTGCGGCGGATGCTGTTCTTCAGCTGTGGGCGGCGATCCACTCCTCGACAACGGGCGCGATGCGGGTGCGCCAGCGGCTGCCGTTGAAGATGCCGTAGTGGCCCGCGCCTTCCGCCATGAAGTACCGCTTGGAGGCGACGGGCAGGGAGGTGGCGAGATCGAGCGCGGCGCGCGTCTGGCCCAGACCGGAAATGTCGTCGCGCTCCCCCTCGATCGCGAGCAGCGCCGTCTGCGTGATCGCGGCCGGGTCGACGACCTCGCCGCGATGGGTGAAGACGCCGCGCGGCAGAGAGTGCTTCTGGAACACCTCCTCGACGGTCTGGAGGTAGAACTCGGCCGTCATGTCGCAGACGCTGCGGTATTCTTCGTAGAAGTCCTTGGTCGCCTGGGCGCTGGCGTGGTCGCCGACGGTGAGATGCTTGAACATCTCGTAGTGGCTCATCAGGTGGTTGCCCAGATTCATGCTCATGAACCCGGCGAGTTGCAGGAAGCCGGGATAGACGCGCCGGCCCGCACCGGGATAGCGCGCCGGAACCGTGGCGATGACGTTCTGCCGGAACCAGCTGATCGGGCGCTCCATCGCAAGGGTGTTGACCGATGTCGGCGAGCGGCGGGTGTCGATCGGCCCGCCCATCATGGTGAGCGTCCGCGGCGTCGCGGGATGCTGCGCCCGGTTCATGATGGCGGTCGCCGCGAGCGCCGGCACGGACGGCTGGCACACCGCCATCATGTGCGCGCCCGGTCCCACCACGCCGAGAAAGTCGATCAGATAGTCGATGTAGTCGTCGAGGTCGAACCGCCCGGCGCCAAGCGGCACCGTGCGCGCGTCCGCCCAGTCGGTGATGAACACATGGGTGCTGTGCACCATGCGCTCGACCGTTCCGCGCAGCAGGGTGGCGAAATGCCCGCTCATCGGCGCGACGATCAGCAGGCGCGGCGCATCCTCGGGCAGACCGTCGCGGCGAAAGGCGCGCAGCGAGCCAAACGGGCGCTCCGTCACGACCGCCTCGTGCACGTCGTGCGCCTGTCCCGCGACCTCGACGCTCCGGATGCCGAAGGCGGGCTTGCCGCGCGGCGCGGCGGCGTGGGCGAACACCTGCAGCGCGGACGCGGCAACAGGGCCGATGCCGGTGTAGCCCAGCGGGTTGGCGGGGTTCGACAGCATCTCGGCGCCGATGCTTGCCCAGGCGCTCGCGCTGTCGAGCCAGGTCCGCTGGAGTTCGTAAGCGTCGTAAAGCATGGCCGCTCCCCGTGTTGTCGTTTTCGCGCGCCGCCCCGCCGGGGCCGCAGCAGTGCAGATGCTGCAAGATGGCGGCGGGGGCGGTCGGTTGCAATGCGGGATTTTTCCCGCGGGCAGCGGGGCGCCGCGGCTGTGCGGGACGATGCCTTGCTGATGGCAAAGCGGCGCCGGCCCGGCTATGGGCGGACCATGACCGCGCACGATCCCGCCCGCGGCGCCGCTGCCTTCCCGGTGGATGAGGACGCTGCGCCGCAGTCTGCTCCCGACGCCCCCGACACGCCCGTTGCAGCCGCGCCGCCGGTCCGCTCGCTCGGCCCGCTGCGGATGATCTGGGATGCCGCCCGGCGCTACCCGGACAAGGTGGCGCTGGCGCTGACCGCGCTCGTGATCACCGCCGGGGCGACGCTCGCCATCCCGGCCGGGTTCAAGCTCATCATCGACCGCGGCTTCGCGGCCGGGGGCGATCCGGCGGACATCGGCCGCTGGTTCCGCTATCTCCTCGGCATCGTCGTGGTGCTCGGCATCGGCACGGCCATGCGCTTCTACTTCGTCAGCTGGCTGGGCGAGCGGGTGGTCGCGGACGTCCGCCTCAAGGTGCAGGCCAACCTGCTGCGCCTCGCCCCGTCCTTCTACGAGGAGAACAGCCCGCGCGAGATCGCCAGCCGGATGACCGCCGACACGGCCATCATCGAACAGGTGGTCGGCACCACCATCTCGGTCGCGCTGCGCAACGCGCTGATGGGCGTGGGCGGCACGGTGTACCTGTTCTACCTGATGCCGCGGCTCACGCTTGCCCTGCTGTTCGGGCTGGCGGTGCTGCTGCCGCTGGTGGTTGTCGCCGGGCGGCGCCTGCGCAACGTCTCGCGCTCCAGCCAAGACCGCGTGGCCACGGTCGGGGCGCTCGTGTCCGAGACGCTCGCGGCGATGAAGGTCGTGCAGGCCTTCAACCAGGAGGCGCGCGAGGCCCGCCGTTTCCGGGACGCGGTGGAGGACACCTTCGCCGTGGCGCGGCGCAGGATTGCCATCCGCGCGGCAATGACCGCGCTCATCATCGTGGCCGTGTTCGGGGCGATCACCCTTGTGATGTGGCGCGGTGCGCTCGCGGTCGCCGGGGGCGAGGTCACCGGTGGCACCATCGCCGCCTTCGTCATCACCGGAGGGCTGGTGGCCGGCGCCTTCAGCGCGCTGACGGAGGTGTTCGGCGACCTGCTGCGCGGAGCGGGCGCCGCCGCCCGGCTGAGCGAGCTGCTGGCGGAGCGGCCCGCCATCGCCCCGCCCACCCGTCCGCAGCGCCTGCCCGAACCGCCGCGGGGCAGCCTGTCGTTCCGGCAGGTCACGTTCCGCTACCCGACCCGGCCGGACCTGCCGGCGATCAGCGACTTCAGCCTCGAGATCGAACCGGGCGAGACGGTCGCCATCGTCGGCCCGTCGGGCGCGGGCAAGTCCACCATCTTCCAGCTGGCCGAGCGGTTCTACGATCCGCAGAGCGGGACCATCCGGCTCGACGGCGTTCCGCTGACGCAGGCCGACCCTGCGGCGATCCGCCAGCGCATGGCTCTGGTCCCGCAGGAGGGCGTGCTGTTCTCGGCCAACGCCCGCGACAACCTGCGCTATGGCCGCTGGAGCGCCAGCGACGAGGAGATCTGGGCGGCGGCGCAGGCGGCCAACGCCGAGGGGTTCCTGCGGGATCTGCCCGAAGGGCTCGACACCTATCTCGGTGAGGACGGCACCCGCCTGTCCGGCGGCCAGCAGCAGCGCATCGCCATCGCACGGGCCATCCTGCGCGATGCGCCCATCCTGCTGCTGGACGAGGCGACCAGCGCGCTCGACGCCGAATCGGAGCGGCTGGTGCAGCAGGCGCTCGACCGGCTGATGAAGGGGCGCACGACACTGGTCATTGCGCACCGGCTGTCCACCGTGAGGGCGGCCGACCGGATCGTGGTGATGGAGAACGGCCGCATCGTCGAACGCGGCACGCACGACGAACTGAGCCGCCAGGGCGGCCTCTACGCCCACCTCGCCGCGCTGCAGTTCGGACAGCAGGCCGCCTAAACCGTTTGACTTCGCGAGGCGCGGCTGGCTTGGCCACGCGGGACATGGATACCACCCTCACCGCCTTCCTCCTCGGCATTCTCGAAGGGCTGACCGAGTTTCTGCCGGTCTCCTCGACAGGGCACCTCATCCTGGCGACCGAATTCTTCGGCTACGACCCGGCGCAGTGGGCACAGTTCAACATCGTCATCCAGCTTGGCGCCATCCTGGCGGTCGTGGTCGCCTACCGCAGCACCTTCTGGTCGATGGGCGCCGGCCTCCTCCGCCGCGACGCGACGGCGTGGCGCTTTGCCCGCAACATCGTGCTGGGCTTCCTGCCAGCGGCGGTGATCGGGCTCGTCGTCAAGGACGCCATCGACTACATGCTGGAGACGCCCCTCGTCGTGGCGGTCGCGCTGATCGTCGGCGGAGTGGCGATCCTGCTGGTCGAGCGTCTGATCAAGCCGAGCTACGAGACCGGCGTCGCCGATCTCCCGTGGACGGTCGCGATCGGCATCGGCTTCATGCAGTGCCTGGCGATGATCCCCGGCACCAGCCGGTCGGCGGCCAGCATCCTCGGTGCCCTGACGCTCGGGGTGGGGCGCAAGACCGCGGCCGAATTCTCCTTCTTCCTCGCCGTTCCGACGATGCTCGGCGCGGCCGTGGTGAAGATCGTGTCGGAGCCCGAGGGACTGCTCAGCGGCAATACGCTGATCGGCTGGGAAGAGATCGCGATCGGCTTCGTGACCAGCTTCGTCGTGGCGCTGATCGTGATCCGCGCCTTCGTGGCCTACATCACCCGGCACGGGTTCAGCCCGTTCGCCTATTACCGCATCGTGCTCGGAAGCGTCGCGCTCCTCTGGCTGCTCGCCCGCTGAGCAAGCGGACCCGGCGCGCAGCCCACCCGCCGGTCGGCGCGCGGCCGGGCGAGCAACAATTCTGTTCCTGAGCAGCAGCTTTGTTGCTAGGCCCGTCTCTCCACCAGAGGGGAAAAACGACATGAAGACCATGATCAAGTCGGCCGTGCTGGCCGCGACGGCGTCCGTGGCGCTGGCGGCCTGCGAAGGGCCGAACGAGAACGCCATGGAAGCGCAGGGCGAGCAGCAGGCCGAGATCGTGAACGAACGCGCCGAACAGCTCGAGGCGCAGGGCGCGATCACCGACGCGCAGGAAGACGCGATCACGGATCGTGCGGAAGACCGCGCCGACGCCATGGAAGCGCAGGGCGAAGCCATGGATCAGGCCGCCGGGACGACCACCACGACCACGGTCCGCTGAGCGCGGAGACGCGTATGATGGCGGCGCTCCTGAGCGGGCGCCGCCATTTTTCTGCCCATCGGCTTCCCGGTGTGGCTGCGGGCGCGACGGACGCGCGCGGGTCTCAGACCGGCTGGGCGCCGCTGCCGCGGCCGCCGCGCAGCAGATACTCCTGCGTGCCGCGATGCACCACGTTGTCGAGGTCGAGCACGGCCGAATTGGCGTAGGTGAAGGCGGGAGGCAGCGACTGGTACAGCCGTTCGAAGTCGCGCTCGACCGTCTGCCGGAACAGATCCTCGAAGCTTTCGATGACGAAGTAGGTCGGCTGAAGGTCGCTGATGACGTAATCGGTCCGCATCACCCGGTCGACATTCAGCATGATCCGGTTCGGGCTCTGCCCTTCCACCGCGAACACCACCTCCGTCGGTCCCGACAGGATGCCGGCCCCGTAGGCCTTGATCCCGTCCGGCTCCTGGATGAGGCCGAACTCGACCGTGTACCAGTAGAGCGCGCCCAAAGCCTTGAGCCGGTTGTGCCGCATCGCCTTCCACCCGGCGCGCCCGTATTCCTGCATGTAGTCCGCAAACACCGGGTCGGTGAGCAGCGGCACATGGCCGAACACGTCGTGGAAGACGTCCGGCTCCTGGATGTAGTCGAACGTCTCGCGGGTGCGGATGAAGTTTCCGGCTGGGAAGCGCCGGTTCGCGAGGTGCCAGAAGAACACGTGGTCGGGGATCAGCATCGGCACCGGCACCACCGACCAGCCGGTGAGCGCCCCCAGTTCCTCGCTCAGCTGGCGGAAGTCCGGCACGCCGCCGCGGCCAAGGTCCAGCTTCTCCAGCCCGCGCAGGAAGGCCGACGCCGCCCGCCCGGGCAGCACGTCCATCTGCCGGGCGAAAAGGTCGTCCCAGATGGCGTGATCCTCGGCGGAATAGCGGGTCTGCTCAGGCTCCAGCCAGTCCTCGCCGACATGCGCGGGCCGTTGCAGCGGCGCGGTGAACACCGTCCCGTCCATGTCGGGCAGGCGCGAGAAATCCTGCGGTCGTTCCTGCTGAAGCGTGGCCATCGGCGCTGTCCTCTCTTGCGCGGCGGCGGGGCCGCGTGCTGTTCTGCGGGTCGCCCGGAGTGTAGCACCGCGCGGGGGGCAAGTGGAAGAACCGCAACTGAAACGCCGCGACTACGAGACGCATCTTGCTCCGCTGGAGCAGGAGCTTGTCGCCATGGCGCGCTGGGTCAAGGCGACCGGGCAGCGCGTCTGCATCCTGTTCGAAGGGCGCGACGCGGCCGGCAAGGGAGGTGCCATCGGCGCGATCAGCCGCCGCCTCAATCCGCGCCAGTGCCACGTGGTCGCCCTGCCGGCGCCGACCGAGCGCGAGCGGGGCCAATGGTCCTTCCAGCGTTACGTGCCGCATCTTCCCGCCCGGGGCGAAATCGTCCTGTTCGACCGGTCGTGGTACAACCGGGCCGGGGTGGAGCGGGTGATGGGGTATGCCGCGCCGCAGGAGGTCGAGGAGTTCCTTGCCGCGGCACCCGTGTTCGAGAAGATGCTGGTCGATGACGGAATGCTGCTGTTCAAGTACTGGCTCACCACCGATCAGCGGCAACAGGAGCAGCGGCTGGCGGAACGGCTGGCCGACCCGCTCAAGCGCTGGAAGCTGTCGCCGGTCGATCTCGCCGCGCGGCGCCTGTACCATGCCTACACCGAGGCCCGCGAGGCGATGCTGCGCGCCACGCACACTCCGCACGCGCCGTGGACGCTGGTCGATTTCAACGACCAGCGACGCGGGCGGCTCACGCTGATCCGCGATCTGCTCGACCGGCTTCCGGACACCCGGGTCGCCGAGGAGGACATCGTCCTGCCGCCCCTTGAGGAGCCGCCGCAGCGCGAAACGTTCGGCGTGGTGAAGCCGCTGCCCGGCTACCCTTTGCCCTGAGCCCGGCGGGCGGAGGCGTCCACCACGACGCGCCCGTCCTGCGCCACCGCCCTCAGCGTCAGGATCGCGCCTTCGTCCGCAAGCGCGAGGTGGAGCGCATCGCCGCAGATGGCGGGACTGCGCGCCTGGAAGGTGAACTCGCTCAGCGCGTTGTCGCCGCAATGGTCCGCCGCCAGCTGGAGCAGCAGCGAGGCGAGCAGCGGCCCGTGCACGACCAGCCCGCGATAGCGCTCCACCTCGCGCGCGTAGGGCGCGTCATAGTGGATGCGGTGGGTGTTGAAGGTGAGGGCCGAGTAGCGGAACAGCAGCCGCTCGTCGGGGACCAGCGTGCGGTGGCGCGTCCAGCCTTCCGGCGCGAACGGCTCCGCCGTCGGGGGCGGCGGCGGAGCGAGCGGCGCGTCCCTTGGCGCGGCCGGGCGAAAGACCAGCGTCTGCACTTCGTGCACGCGCACGGCTGCGCCGGACTCGGTCACATGCTCGATCTCGGCGAAGACGAGCAGGCCGCTGCGCCCGCTCTTTTCGGTGATGTTGAGGATGCGGCTGGTGCGGGTGACGGCCGCTTCGCGTTCCAGCGGCGCGTGAAAGGTGATCCGACTGCCCGCCCACATGCGCCGCTCCAGCGGCACCGGCGGCAGGAAACTGCCGCCCTCGCGGCTGCGGTCCGGATGCCCGTCCTCGCCCAGCTCGCGTGTGGGTGCATCCGGAGGGCACAGGCAGAAATGCAGCCCCTGCGGCAGCCATGAACCGGCAACGGGCGGACGGTCGAACGTGGCGAGCCACCGCGCCAGCAGCGATTCCGTGGCCTGGTCCGAGGATCGCTGAACCGGCCCGATCCAGTTGCGCCAGCGTGACGCCGTCACGCAGGATCAGCGCGGCGTGGCGGGTGCGGCGGGCGAGGGCGTCGCGGCGGCGCCGGCCGGGGCCGCTGGCGACGCGCCGGGGGTGGCGGGCGGCGCCTGGTCGGCGATGTCCGGGCCGAGCGTGCCCGCGCCTCCTTCGGCATCGCTGGCGATGACGTCGGCGGCCGGAACATCGGTGCCGGCGGCCGGATCGGCCACCGGTTCCTCCGCCACGTTGGCGAGCGGCTCGTCGGCCGGGATCTCCACCGTGTCCGCCTGCGCTTCGGCGGACGCGTTCTCGAACTCGCCGCAGGCAGCAAGGGTCAGCGCCAGCGGCGCGAGGGCAAGCAGGGCATGGCGAGGCTGCATCGCGTGATCTCCGTTGAACGCTGCGCAGATAGACGCTGGCCGCCGGCCGCGCAATCGGGTGGTCTCCTTGGCGCTTGACCCGGCGGCGCCTTGCTGTCTTGAACATCCCCATGAGGGCAGACCAATCCGTGTCCGGTCCCGGCCGCCCCACGAGACGGCAGGTCGCGGGCAGGGCGGCGCCGGGACGGGCACGGCGCTTCTGCCCGCAATGCGGCGCGCTGCGCTCCGGTGTCGGGCTGCAGGCGGCGAGCGGCCGCGGCTCCTGCGCCTGCGACCCGCCGCCGCCGGGCGGGACGAGGGGCTGATGTCGCTGTTCGTCTGGCTCCAGCACGTCGCGCCGCAGCGCGCACTCACCCGCATCGCCGGCCGCTTCGCCGCCAGCAGCAACGCGCGTGTGCGCCATCAGCTCATCCGCCGCTTCATCCGCGCCTACGACGTCGACATGGAGGAGGCGGAGCGGGGCATGGAGGATTACCGGTCCTTCAACGACTTCTTCACGCGCGCGCTGAAGCCGGGCGCCCGCCCGCTGGCGGACCCGGCGCGGTTCGTGCTCAGCCCGGCCGACGGGGCGGTGAGCCAGCTTGGCCGCATCACCGGGGGCCGCATCCTTCAGGCGAAAGGACGGGAGTTCACCGCCGCCGAACTGCTCGGCGGCGATGCGGACGCTGCGCGCCGCTTCGCCGGCGGGGAGTTCGCCACCATCTATCTCAGCCCGCGCGACTACCACCGCGTGCACATGCCGGTGAGCGGAACCCTGCGCTGGACCCGGCACGTGCCGGGGCGGCTGTTTTCCGTGAACACGGCGACCGCGCGGGGCGTGCGCGGCCTGTTCGCGCGCAACGAGCGGCTCGTCTGCGTGTTCGACACCGACCTGGGCAGCGTGGCGGTGGTCATGGTCGGCGCCATGATCGTCGCCAGCATCAAGACGGTGTGGGGCGGGCTGGCGCGCGGGGGCGATGGCAAGCCGCTGACGCGGCATTATCCCGCATTGGGCCCCGACAGCGTCCGGCTGGAGGCGGGGGCGGAAATGGGACGTTTCCTCCTTGGCTCGACCGTCGTGCTCCTGTTCGAGCCGGGACGGATCCGCTGGCGGGACGAACTTGGCGAACTGTCGGTGCTCAGGATGGGCGAGGCGATCGGCGAACGGCTCGACGCCGCCGTCAGCCCAGCAGATGACCCGCCCGGTCGCGCTTCGTCCTGAGGTAGCGCAGGTTGTGCGCGTTGCTGCCCGTCTGGTGCGGAACGCGTTCCTCGACGGTGATGCCGGCCTCCGTCAGCGCCGCGACCTTGGCCGGATTGTTGGTCAGGAGGCGGACCGCGCGCACCTCCATCAGGCGCAGCATGGCCGCCGCGGTGGCGAAATCGCGTGATTCGTCCGGCAGGCCGAGTCGCTCGTTGGCATCCACGGTGTCGAAGCCCTGATCCTGAAGGCGGTAGGCGCGCAGCTTGTTGACGAGACCGATGCCGCGTCCTTCCTGCCGCAGGTAGAGCAGAATGCCCCAGCGCCCTTCGTCCGCCTCCGCCGCCATCCGGTCGAGCGCGTGATCGAGCTGGGGTCCGCAGTCGCATTTCAGCGAGCCGAACACGTCGCCGGTCAGGCACTCCGAGTGGAGCCGGACGAGCGGCACCGTGTCGGCCGACTGCCGCCCCACGATCAGCGCGGCATGCTCGCGCAGGTCGTCCGGCTTGCGGAAGACGAGCAACTCGGCCTCGGCGGCGCGGGCCAGCGGCAGGCGGGCGCGGGTGGCGATCAGCAGCCGCTGCGGATCGGACCAGGCGTCCAGATCGGCAAGGCTGGCGCACACCGGCTCGTCACCCGGTTCGGGTGCGACCAGAAAGGCGGGCAGCACGCCGGCCCGGCGGGCAAGCTCGAGCGCGGCAACGGCCTCGTCCGGCCAGTCGAGCGGCATGGCCCGGAACGGGCCGCGCAGCGGATCGAGCAGGTCGCGCGCGGGATCGGCGACGCTGCGCGCGCTGGCGAGGTCAAACGGCTCAGCCCCCCGGATCAGCACCGGCTGGCGCGGATCGGCCGCCTCCTTCTGGTTGGCAAGCTTCAGGGTCACGGCGCGGCCGGCGGACAGGAGCAGGGTCGGCGCCTTGACTGCGGGAGCGGAGGCTGTTTCCACCGGCAGCAGCTGCGGTCCGCCCCCGAGCCGCACCGGCCAGCCGTGGCGCACGGCGTCGATCGCCTGCGCCGCGCGCCGTGCGGAAGGCGCGCCCGGCCCGGTCACAGCGCGAACGCCGTGATCAACGGCACATGGTCGGAAGGCTGCGGCCAGTCCCGCGCCTCCTCGAGGACACGGTGGCCCGTCGCCTGCGCTGCGAGCTGCGGACTGGCCCACATGTGGTCGAGCCGGCGGCCCCGGTCGCTCCTGCGCCAGTCGAGCGCCCGGTAGCTCCACCAGCTGTAGTAGCGCTCAGGCGCGGGCACGTGCTGGCGGCCGAGATCGGCCCAGCCATGCGCGTCCATGAATCTGGTCAGCGCCTCCACCTCGACCGGGGTGTGGCTCACGACGCCGAGCAACTGCTTGTGGCTCCACACGTCGCACTCCAGCGGGGCGACGTTGAAGTCGCCGACGATCAGCGTCGGCCGGTCGATCCGGTCGGCCCAGCGCGCCATGCGGTCGAGGAAGTCGAGCTTCTGGCCGAACTTGGGATTGCGCGCGCGGTCCGGCAGATCGCCGCCTGCCGGAACGTAGACATTCTCCACCACCAGCCCGGACGGCGCGACCTCCACGCCGACATGGCGTGCCTCGCCATTGTCCTGCCAGTCGTGGCGCGACACCTCGCGCAGGGGATGGCGGCTGATCGTGGCGACGCCATGGTAGCCTTTCTGGCCGTGGACGACGGCATGGGGGTAGCCGAGCGCCGCCAGCGCCTCGTACGGGAACTGGTGCGCCTGGCACTTGATCTCCTGCAGGCACAGGATGTCGGGCGCCTGTTCGCGCAGGAAACGCTCCACCAGCGGCAGACGGAGACGCACGGAATTGATGTTCCAGGTGGCGACCGACAGCATCGCCCGGCTCTAGGCGGGGCTGCGCAGCGCGGCAAGGCGATCGCGGTTTTCCCGGCCCGACACGTTATGGACCCCCGTCCCGGGGGCGGTGGGACGGGGGTCCATGTTCAGCGTTCGTCACGCTTGCAGCGAGACGGTGCTGCTGCAGTCGGGGCAACAGGGGGGAACCCGTCAACTGCGACCGTCTCGCCGGCTTTCCGACTACTCCAGAAACCCTTGCTGACAACTGAATACCGGCAGATTTCCGCGCATTTGCGACGGGCCGAGGCGTGGAGCTTACGAGCCGCGCGCGGCGCCTCGCCTCGGGTCGCGGAAGGTGAAGGTGCTGTCGGCAATCGCCATGCCGAAGCGCTGGTTCGACAGCCGCACCGTCGTGCGGTTGTTCTGCGCGTCGAGCGCGACCCAGTGAGTCAAACGCAGTCCACCCGGCGCTGCCGCATCGCGCACGAAGATGAGGGTGATGACGCCGAATTCGGGCCGGCGCGGGTCGCGCACCTCGATCGACAGGACATTGGGGTTGCCGGTGTCCACCGCCCGTCCATAGCGCGACACGTCGCGGCTGGGATCGAGCAGCGCGCCCAGCGGCGAATTGCTGATCGGCCAGCGCTGCACCTGCGCGACATCATAGTCGACCATGTAGAGCGACTGGCCATTCGACACCACGAGCATGTTCGTGCCGGGTGCGTACTCGAAGCGGATCTTGCCCGGCCGCTTGAGCGACAGCACGCCGCGCAGCGTCTGGCCGCTGCGGTCCGTCTGCGTGAAGTCGGCGCGCATGGTCGAGATGGCCCGCAGCGCCGCCGCGGCCTCGTTCACCGGGTTCGCCGTCTGGGCGGTGGCCGGTGCGGGCAGCAGCACATGCGCCGCCGGAACAGCGACCGCGAGAGCGGCGGCCAGCGGCAGAACCCGCGACGTGTTCAGGAAGTGCGTCGTCATCATGCGCCGATGACTAGGGCGGGGGCATTGAACAGCGAGTGAACCCGGACGCACGCCCGCGTTCAGCCCGCGCCCGCACGATGTCACTTGATCTTGGCTTCCTTGAACTCGACGTGCTTGCGCACGACCGGATCGTATTTGCGGAAGGTCATCTTCTCGGTGATGTTGCGCGGGTTCTTCTTGGTGACGTAGAAGAATCCGGTGTCGGCCGTGGAGACGAGACGGATCTTGACGGTTGCGGGCTTCGCCATGGCTCTATCCTGAAGGCTGGGGCGCGTGGCCCAGACGAACAGGCGACGCAAACCGCGCCGCCGGATTGGCGCGCGCTTTGGTGCATTTGGGGCGGGGAGTCAAGGGAGCGGCGGGCCACACGGGCGACACGGGGCCGGGAGCGGCGCAGCCGGGGCGGGGCCCAAGTGTCACCACTCGACCTTCCCCCGCCCTGCCTTCACCGCACCGCGGGCCTTCTTGCCGGCCAGCCGTTTCGTCTTGCCCACCCGGTTGAGGCGCGATTTGGCACGCCGGGTGGGCCGGCGCTGCGCTTCCTCGAGGAGAGCCGCCAGCTTGGCGCGCGCCTCTGTCCGGTTCGCCTCCTGCGTGCGGTGGGCGCTCGCGGTCACGAGGATGTCTCCGCTGCCGGTCATCCGGTGGCCGGCAATCGCCCGCAGCCGGGCGAAGACGGGCGGCGCGAGCCGGAGATCGTAGGCGCTGACCCGCAACTGCACGCTGGTCGCGACCTTGTTGGCGTTCTGCCCGCCGGGCCCCGATCCGGCCAGGAACACCTCCTCCGCCAGCCTGAGGGCGCGGGCGATCAGGGCATCGTCGCTCATCCGGACTCGGCAAAGCCGAACCGGGCGAAGTCGGGCGGCCATGGAGCCTTCGCCTCGATCCCGGGCTTGCCCGCCCTCGGCAGCGCCAGCTGTTCGGCGTGAAGCATCGTCCGTCCGGTGCGCGGATCGGGCGCGCCGTAGACCGGATCGCCCAGCAGGGGCAGGCCGAGCCCTTCCGCCGCGTGGACCCGGATCTGGTGCGTGCGTCCGGTCACCGGCCGAAAGCGCACCAGCGACAGGCCGCCGGCCGTCGCCAGCCGCTCCCAGTGGGTGAGCGCCGGCTTGCCCCTGCGGGCCGCGATCATGCGCCAGCCCTTGCCGGCGCTGCTGATCTTGGCGAGAGCGAGTGCGATCGTCCCCTCCTCACCGGCAAGCGTGCCTGCAAGGATGCCCACATAGGTCTTGTCCACCCGTCGCTCCGCGAAGGCGCGGGCAAACCGGGCGAGCGCCCGCGGATGACGTGCGAGCAGCAGGCATCCGGACGTGTCGGTGTCCAGCCGGTGCACGGGGACGGGCGCGCGCGCGAAGCCGAGCCGAAGGGCATCGTAATGGTCTTCAAGGGCGGCGCCGCCCCGGCGCGGCCGTTCGATCGGCAAGCCGCCGGGTTTGTCGATGACCAGCGCCTCGGCATCCTCGAACAGGATCGGCGGATGCGGGGTCACGGCTGAAGCCGCGCCGGCACAAGGCCGCGGACCGCATTGCCGACAAAGAACCCGTTCGCCAGATCGGCCGGCCGGACCACGCCTTCGCGAGCCTTGCCGCTGTCGAGCAGCGAACGGCGCAGCACGCCCGGCAGCAGGCCGAGCGCCAGCGGCGGGGTGACGAGCCGTCCCGCGCCGTCGGGCACGAACACGCTGGTGATCGCGCCTTCCGTCACTTCGCCGCCGGGTGCGACGAGCAGAGCCTCCTGCGCCCCGGCCGACGCTGCGGCCGCGCTTGCCTCGTCGTAGAAGTGGCGGTCGCTCGTCTTGTGGCGCAGGCGCCAGTCGCCCGGATCGACCGGAAGCGGCAGCAGGATGCAGCCGGCCGGCTCCGGCCATGCGGCGGGCAGGGGGCGCGTCTCGACCGCCACCTTGCCGCTGCGCGAAAGGCGAAGGCGCACCACGGATGGGCGCTCGATGCGGAAGCACGCCGCCTGCACGAGGTTGCGGATCTCGTGCAGGTCGATGGCGGCGCCCAGTTCCCGGGCGCTCGCCTCGAGCCGCTGCAGGTGCAGCGCGAGCAGCTCGATGCGGCCCGTCCCGTCGGCGCGCATCGTCTCCAGAAGATCGAAGCGGGCCACGCCCGTTTCAGGGCCGCCGGCGCGCACGAAGGCGCCCTTGGTCAGGCATTCGCGCCATTCGGTCATCGGGTCGCTGTCAGCGACGATGGCGGAGCCGACGCCGAGCACGGCCGTGCCGCGCGCGTTCTCGACCGGCGTGAGGCGCAGCGTCCGGATGGCCACGTTCCACGCCATGTCGCCACCGGCCTCCCAGCGGCCGATCGCCCCGCAATAGGGACCGCGGGGCGCGCTCTCGACATCGGCGAGGAGTTCGATGGCCCGCATCTTCGGCGCGCCGGTGATCGAGCCGGACGGGAACAGCGCTTTCAGCACGTCCAGCCCCGTGACGCCGTCGGCAAGCATCGCCGTCACCTCCGTCACCATCTGGTGAACGGTGGGGAAACTCTCGATGCGGAACGGCTCGGCCACCTGCACGCTGCCCGGCTGCGCGATGCGCGCCAGATCGTTGCGCATCAGATCGACGATCATCAGGTTCTCGGCCCGGTCCTTGGCCGAGCCGGCGAGCGCCTCGCGCAGCGCCCGGTCGTGCGCCGCGTCGGCGCCGCGTGGCCGCGTGCCCTTCATCGGCCGCGCCGTCAGCGTGCCGGATGTGAGCGCCACGAACAGTTCCGGCGAGAAGGACAGCAGCCAGTGGCCGCCGTCGTGGATCAGCGCGCCGTGCCCTGCTCCGGCAAGCGGGCGCAAGGCCGCGTACAGCGCCACCGGATCGCCCTCGTACCCGCCTTCGAGCGCGAAGGTGAGGTTCGCCTGGTAGATGTCGCCGTCGGCGATCGCCCGCTGGAGGCGCGCCACCTGTGCGGCGTAGGTGCCGGGGCCGACCGCCGGGTCCAGCGGACCGATGCCGGGTGCCCGCACCGCTGCGTCGCTGCGGGCGGCGAGACGCGCGGCAACATCCGCGCCCTTGATGGTTTCGCACCGGTCGAAACGGGCCAGCCAGACGAGCGGCCCGGCACTCCCGCTGCGCCCGGCGACGAGAGGGGCCAGCCGCGGCTCCAGCGCCAGCCCGGCTTCATAGGCAAGACAGCCCGCCAGCGTTCCGCCCCGCGACTGCAGGGCGTCCTGAGCCGCGGCGAGAACGGGGCCGACATCCGCGGGGCGCCGGGCGACGAAGACCTCCGCCGGATGCTCATAGAGCCGTGCCTCCGCCGCCGGATCATCGCGCGCGTCGTCGAGCAGGACGAAGGGAGCTGTCTCGGCCACGGCTCCCGCCATAAAGCGGGGCGGGGAATTTGGAAGAGGGTGCGGAGCCGGATCGCGCCCGGCGTGCGGGCGCGTTCGCGGCAGACGGGAACCAGGGGGCGCGGCCGTCGGAGCGCGGGCGAAGGCACGCGCCGCGCCTGCGCCCTACCGGCCCGTTCAGTTGCCGCTGCGCCGCTCCGTGCGGAACGCCTCGCGGACGGCGCGGCGCTCGTCCGCGCTCACCGTGCCGTCGCGGTTTGCGTCGGCGCGGTCGAAGCGGGCGGTGGCCGCGGCCACGAACTGTTCGCGGGTCAGGCCCGTCGCGCCCTCGCGCTGCGCCCAGCGGCCGCGCGGACCGGCGCCGGCGCGCCGGTCGCCGCCGCGCTGCGCACGCTGCGCGGCAGCGGCATCCCATTCGGCCCGGCTGACGACGCCGTCCCCGTTGGTGTCGAGACGCGCGAACATCTGCTGCCGGCGCGTCTCCATGTCGCGGGCATCGACAACGCCATCGCCATTCGCATCCAGTGCGGCGAACGCACGCTCGGCCTGCGCAATCGCGGCCTCCCGGGTCTGCGGCGCGCGCTCGGCCGGCTGTGCGGCGGCGACGGTGCTGGCGGCGGCGGCAAGTGAGCCAGCGGCAAGGAAGAAGGTGAAGCGGTGCATAGGGGTTATCCTGTTTCGCCGGACGCACGGGCGCCGCGGACTGAGAACGGATGGGCGCCTGGCCGGCCGTGGGCCGCTGCGCCCGCGAAAGGTCAATCTGGACGCCCGCGCCTTGCGAGTCGCTGAACCGCATCGACAGCCGGCCGCAAGCCCGTGCCGGCGGGCCGTTCTCCCCCGACCGCCGTCGCTTTCAGAGCGGCGCGCACTGCTCCTCGAGCCAGGCCAGCACGTCCCCGTCGAGCTGCGGCCCAATGCGGCGGAGCACCTGTGCGTGATAGTCGTCGAGCCAGGTCCGTTCGGCCTCGCTGAGCAGGCCGGGCTCGACGAGCCGCCGGTCGATGGGGGCGAAGGTCAGCGTCTCGAAGCCCAGGAATCCCGTTTCCGCACCCGGCAGGGCACGCGGCTCCACCAGCACGAGGTTCTCGATCCGGATGCCCCATGCGCCTTCCTTGTAGAAGCCCGGTTCGTTCGACAGGATCATGCCCGCATGCAGCGGATGCGCCGTGCCGGCCTGGCCTCCTTGCGGCTTGGCGATCCGCGCCGGACCCTCGTGCACGCACAGGAAGCTGCCGACGCCGTGGCCGGTGCCGTGCGCGTAGTCGAGGCCCGCGGCCCACAGGTGCTGGCGCGCGAGCACGTCGAGCTGCCCGCCGCTCGTCCCTTCGGGGAAGACGGCGGCGGCAAGGGCGAT
Source organism: Erythrobacteraceae bacterium CFH 75059 (assembly GCA_004331795.1). Classification (GTDB taxonomy): domain Bacteria; phylum Pseudomonadota; class Alphaproteobacteria; order Sphingomonadales; family Sphingomonadaceae; genus Qipengyuania_B; species Qipengyuania_B thermophila. Next base: position 426,914 of record SJSR01000001.1, on the reverse strand, counting down.
GTGCCCCTTGAGCACGCGGGTGAAGCGGTCGCGCATCTCGGCCGTGGGTGCCGTCCCTTCCAGCGTGTCGATCCACACCGTGCGGGTGATGTCGGTGGTGCCGTCGCGATACTGACCGCCGGAATCGACCAGATAGAGGCTCCCCGGCTCGAGCAGGCGGTTTGTCTCCTCCGTCGCGCGGTAATGCACCACCGCGCCGTTCGGCCCCGCGCCCGATATCGTGTCGAAGGAGGTGTCGACCAGCAGTCCGGTGTCTTCGCGGAAGGCGTGCAGCCGTGCCGCCGCGGACAGCTCGTCGACCTCGCCGCGGGGCGCGGTGACACTGAGCCAGTGCAGGAAGCGCGCCACCGCCGCGCCGTCGCGGACCTGTGCGGCGCGATGGCCGTCCTGCTCCACCCGGTTCTTGATCGCCTTTGGCAGCACGGTCGGGTCGGTCGCGGCCACAACGGTCGCTCCGGCGCTCTCCAGCGCCTGGGTGATCGCGGCGACCGAGCGTTCCGGATCCACCCGCACACGCTTCCCGCCGAGTGCCCCCAGCGCCGGCACGAAGGCGTCGCGATCGTGAAGGCGGACGGCATTGCCGAGATGGGCCGCGAGGTCGGGGGTCTGCTTTTCGGCCGCAAGGAACAGGTCGGCCGTGCCGTCCGCGTGCGCCAGCGCGAAGGCCAGGGCCAGCGGAGAGTGCGCGACGTCCGTGCCGCGGATGTTGAAGAGCCAGGCGACGCTGTCCAGCGCCGCGATGACCGCCGAATCTTCCCCCGCCGTGCTCAGCGCGTCGGCAATCCGGGCGCGCTTGGACGCGCTGTCCTCGCCCGCGTCGGCATGGGCGTGCAGCATGACCGGAGCGGCGGACCGCAGGGGCTGGTCGGGCCAGATCGCATCGACGGGATTGTCGTCGACCGCGACGGCGACGCCGCCCCTGCCGCGCAGCGCATCCGTCAGCGTGCGCACGAACGCGGCGGTGTGCAGCCACGGGTCGTAGCCGATCCGCGCCCCGTCCGGCGCGTGGTCTGCCAGCCACTGCGCCACAGAGGACTGAGGCACCCCGACATGTTCGTAGAGGGCGGCGGGAACCTGATCGCGGACCTGCAGCGTGTAACGGCCGTCGACGAACACGGCCGCCCCGCGCCCCTCGTAGCCGCGCGAGAGCACCACCGCGCTGCCGGCCGAGCCGCCAAAGCCCGTCAGCCAGGCCAGCCTCTGCGCGTAGTCGCCCACATACTCGCTCATGTGTTCGTCGCTGATCGGCACCACGAATCCGTCGAGGCCGCGCGCGACGAGTTCCTCGCGCAGGGCGCTCAGGCGGGCTTCGAGGGTATGCTGGAGCATGAGGCGGGTTCCTTGCGCTGCGGACGGACGGGCTTGCCGGCGGTCCGCGGGCACCATAGGACGACGCTGCCCGTCTTTCCACCCGCGCCACCGCGCCACCAGCAGGAGAACGCCGCGTGCGGTCACGAGGTCTGATCCCCCTTCTCGCCGCATGTGGCGCCGCCATGCTTGGCGCCTGCGCCCATATCCCGCAATCACAGGAAGTCCGCGTGTCCGACACCCCTGACGCTCTGGCCGAAGCTGCGGCCGCCAACGCCAGCCCGAACCCCGCTGCGGACCCCCAGCCCAGATGGGCCGCGGCGGCCAGGCCCACGCCGCCGGTCGCCGAACGGCGGCCGCACCGTGTCACCGTGCATGGGGAAACCCTGGACGATCCGTATCACTGGTTGCGCGACCAGTCCTACCCGACCATCGACGACGCCGACGTGCTCGCCTATCTCGAGGCGGAGAACGCCTATTTCGAGGCGGTCATGGCGCCGCGGGAAACGCTGGTGGAGACGCTGTTTGCCGAGATGCGCGGGCGCATCAAGGAGGACGACAGCACCGTGCCGCAGAAGGACGGCGACTGGGTGTACTGGTCGGCCTTCGACACGGGCGCGCAGTACCGCAAGCATTACCGCCGGCCTGCTGGTGCGGCCGGGGCGGAGGCGCGCGCCACGCTCATCCTGGACGAGAACCAGCTCGCCGAAGGCAAGGAGTATTTCCGCCTCGGCGCGGCGACGGTCAGCCGCAACGGCCGTTATCTCGCCTACTCCTATGACGACGACGGGTCGGAGCGGTTCACCATCCGGATCAAGGATCTGGAAACGGGCGAGCTCCTCCCGGATGCCATTCCCGGAACGCTGACCGGACCGGTGTGGGTGGCGAACGACACGGCGCTGGTATACGGGCTGGCGACGCCCGAATGGCGGGTCGACAATGCCCGGCTGCACCGGCTCGGCACGCCGGTCGACGCGGACATCGAGCTGTACAAGGAAGCCGACGAGGGGTTCCGGGTCGACAGCGACCTGTCGGCGCAGGAAGACTGGCTGATCATCAGCACGGGCGACAACGAGACGAGCGAGGTGCGGCTTGTGCGCGCCGACGATCCGACCGGGCCGCAGGTGCTGGTGCGGCCGCGGCAGAAGGGGGTGGAGTACAGCGTCGATGTTCGCGAGGGCACCGTCTTCGTCCTCACGAATGACGAGCATGTGAACTTCCGCCTCGCCACGGCGCCGCTCGCGCAGCCGGGCGCGTGGCAAACGCTGATCCCCGGCTCGGACAGCTTCTATCTCACCGAAGTGTCGCTGTTCCGCGACTTCTTCGTCACGGAAGGGCGGCGGCAGGGTCTCGACCAGATCGAGGTGCGGTCCTACTCCGATCCGGCCGCGGCGACTCCCATCGCCTTCCCCGAGGCGAGCTTCGTCGCCGGCCTGTCCAGCAATCCCGAATACGCCACCGACCGGCTGCGGCTGTCCTACCAGTCGATGGTCACTCCGGGGTCGGTGTTCGACTACCATGTCGCGGACGGGCGGCTGGAACTGCTGAAGCGGCAGGAGATTCCGAGCGGGTATGATCCGGCGCTTTACGCCACGGAGCGGGTGGACATCACCGCCCGCGACGGAACACGGGTGCCGGTGTCGATCGTCTACCGGCGCGACCGCGATGCGCTGAACGGCGGTCCGGGCGGGCCGCTGCACCTGTATGCGTACGGCTCCTACGGCATCGCCGTGCCGCCGGGCTTTTCCACCAGCCGGCTCAGCCTGCTCGACCGGGGCATGGCCTTTGCCATCGCCCATGTGCGGGGCGGCGATGATCTGGGACGCAACTGGTACCTTGCCGGCAAGCTTGCACAGCGCACCAACACCTTCACCGACTTCGTCGACGCCGCGCGCGGGCTGATCGCCGCCGGCTATACCACGCCGGGGCGGATCAGCGCCTCGGGCGGTTCGGCCGGGGGCACGGTGATGGGAGCGGTGATCAATTCCGATCCCGACCTGTGGGGCGCGGTGGTGGCCCATGTGCCGTTCGTCGACGTCCTGAACACCATGCTGGACGGCACCTTGCCGCTCACTCCCGGAGAGTGGCCCGAATGGGGCGACCCGATCACCGACCGGGCCGCGTTCGAAACGCTCCGCGCCTATTCCCCCTACGACAACGTCCGGGCGCAGGACTACCCGCCGCTCCTCATCACGGCGGGGCTCAACGACCCGCGGGTGACCTACTGGGAGCCGGCGAAGTGGGCGGCGCGGCTGCGTGCGACCAAGACCGACGACAACATCCTGCTGCTCAAGACCAACATGGGCGCCGGACACGGCGGCAAGTCGGGCCGGTTCACCGCCCTGCGCGAAACGGCGGAGGAATACGCGTTCATCCTCTGGCAGCTGGGTCTGGCACCGTAGGTGGACCGGGATCGGCCCGCCTTCGCGATGACGTTCACCGCCGCCGCCGCGGACATCGACGAGCTCGGGCATGTCAACAACACCGTCTGGCTGCTCTGGGTGCAGGAGATCGCCACCGCCCACTGGCAGGCGGTCGCCGCGCCCGAGCATGTGCGCGACCTCCTGTGGGTCGTGACGCGGCACGAGATCGACTATCGCGGCAACATCGGCACAGGGGAGACGGTGGAGGCGCGCACCTTCATCCCCGACCCGCCGCGGGGGGCGCGGTTCGACCGCTGCGTCGAGTTCCGGCGGCCGGGCGGACCGGTGCTTGTCGCAGCGCGCAGCACCTGGGCCCTGATCGAGCGCAGCAGCGGCCGGCCGATGCGTGTGCGTGACGACGTTGCCGCGCCGTTTCGCGCCGCAACCGGTCCGGGTTCCGGCAACGGCGGCGGCGGGAGCTGATCCTCAGGCGGCCGCGGCCGGAGCGGTTCCGTCCTGTTCCGGAAGCTCGCCGTAGCCGTCCTGCCGCTGGTCGAGCAGGCGCCACACCGCCGTCACGGTGCGGTTCCGGCCTTCGCGCTTGGCTTGATAGAGCAGCAGGTCGGCGCGGGAATAGGCCGACGAGAACGACAGGGGTTCGTGCGCGTCGGACGGCAGGACCAGAAGCCCCATGCTCGCGGTGACGATCTGTTCCAGCCCGTCCACCTCGCGCGCAACCCGGACCGAGAGCATCCGCCTGAGCTTCTCCGCCCGGGCGGCGGCATCCTCTCCGCGCAGCAGCAGCAGGAACTCCTCCCCGCCCATGCGCACGGCGATGTTGTCAGGGTCGCTGGCCAGCACGCGGGCGGTGATCTCCAGCACCTGATCGCCGACCGAATGGCCGCTGACATCGTTGATGGCCTTGAAATGGTCGATGTCGATGAGCGCCAGCGTGTCGTAGCCGCAGCTGCGCAGGCCGGTGAAGCGGGTGTCGATGGCGCGGCGGTTGAGCAGGCCGGTGAGATGGTCCCGCTCGGCCAGATTGCCCATGACCTGCGCGCGGGCCTGCGCCACGTCGCGCTCGCGCCGGATGGCAAGGAACAGGAGGCTGATGGCGATGGTCGACATGACCGTCTCGATGAAGACGCCCATGCCGAGGAACACGAGGCCGTCGGCCGGAAGACGGTACGAGAACAGGTCGGCGATCATCTGGACGGCGAAGAAGAGCAGCAGCGGGGCCCAGCCGGCGACCTGCATCCGCGCCGTGCCGGTGCCCTTGCGGAACTCGATGCCCATGACGGTGCCGAGCAGCAGCAGGACGGGCAGCAGCGTGTAGCCGAAGGTGCCGGTGGGCAGGAGGGTGTCGAGCGCGCCCGCCGCGAACAGCGCCGTCATCACCGCCGCGTAGATGGCGCCGGCGGCCAAGGCGACGGGCACCCGGCGGTTCGTGCGCGAGGCAAGGGCAAAGGAGCGCTTGAACAGGCATGCGCTGACCCCGCACAGGCCGAGCATCACCATCAGCAGCCGGTACCAGCCGGCCATGCTGAGATCGACGATCTCGAACACCAGTCCGGACCAGACGAACAGCAGACCGGCCACGCACAGCGTGACGAGAGCGTGCTGCAGGAACACGCCGCGGCGCAGCACCCGGAACACCGCCACGTCGAGGAGCGGCGGCACCAGCAGCATGCCCAGCAGCAGCGCCAGCGCGGTGACCGCAAGGCGCTCACCCCGTTCGCTGCCGGGCGGGTTGGCGGTGGCGCCGATGGCGTGGAGGATGTGCCCGGTGCGCGGCCGTTCGATCACCGCGTAGAACGCGGCCGCTTCGGCGGGCTGCGGGAAGGGAAGGGCAAAGAGCGGCTGCCCCGACAGCGGCTGAACCGAATCGAAGCTGTGCGCGCTCGTGAGCAGGGTGCCGTCGGCGTCCTCGCCGACAAGGGTGATGCGGTCGAAACTTCCCAGACCGGCGCGGAAGTGGCGGATCGGTGCGCCTGTCTCGGTGGCGGGGGGGAAGCGCACCGCGATCCGCTCCCCGGTCAGATGCGAGATCCGCCTCCGGCACGACCATTTGGCCGACGCGAGCGCCTCCGCCAGAGCGGGCGCGGGTGGCAGGCTGGTCCAGCACGCCGCCACGCTGTTCTTGCCCTGGGGTGCAGCCATGGCCGCAGAGCCCGTCAGAACGGCAAGCGCCGCCGCGATGCACAGGAACAACCGGACCATCGGGGAGCCATAGACAGGCGCCGGTTAGGAGAAGGTAAAACAACCGGCATGCCAGGCGGCGACGGTGCCGCCTGCGTCCGGTTCCTCAGCCAAGCACCTCGTCCACGGGGCGGTAGGCGTGGCCGAGTTCCTGCGCCACCGCCTCGTAGGTCACGTGCCCGTCATGCACGTTGAGGCCCGCGGCGAGATGCGGGTTCTCGGCAAGCGCCCGCTTCCATCCAAGCTCCGCGATCCGCAGCGCATGGGGCAAGGTGACGTTGTTGAGGGCGTAGGTGCTCGTGCGCGCCACGGCGCCCGGCATGTTGGCGACGCAGTAATGCACCACCCCGTCCACGACATAGGTCGGCTCGGCGTGAGTCGTGGGGCGGCTTGTCTCGAAGCAGCCACCCTGATCGATGGCCACATCGACCAGCACCGCGCCCTGCTTCATCCGGCCCAGCATGTCGCGGGTGATGAGCTTGGGCGCCGCGGCGCCGGGGATCAGCACCGCGCCGATCACGAGATCGGCCTGCACCACCTCGTCCTCGAGATTCGCCTTGGACGAGAAGCGTGTCTTGGCCCGGCTCTCGAAATGGATGCCAAGCCGCTCCAGCACTTCGGGATCGCGGTCGAGAATGGTGACATCCGCGCCGAGGCCCACGGCCATCTGCGCCGCGTTGAAGCCCACCACCCCGCCGCCGATGACGCACACCTTGCCGGGAAGAACACCGGGCACCCCGCCCAGCAGCACGCCGCGCCCGCCCTGCGCCTTTTCCAGTGCGGTGGCACCCGCCTGAACGCTCATCCGGCCGGCCACCTGGCTCATCGGCTTGAGCAGCGGCAGGGTCCGGTTCGGTCCGGTCACGGTTTCGTAGGCGATGGCGGTGACGCCCGAGCGGATGAGATCGTCCGTCTGCTCCGGGTCGGGAGCAAGATGGAGGTAGGTGTAGAGCACCTGCCCGCGACGCAGGCGCGCCCGCTCCTCGGGCTGCGGCTCCTTGACCTTCACCACCATCTCGCACTCGGCGAAGATCGGCTCCGGCCCGTCCACCACGCGCGCGCCGGCGTCACGGTAGGCGGCGTCGCTGGCCCCGATGCCCAGCCCCGCGCCGGTCTCCACCCACACTTCGTGCCCGCGATCGGCCAGTTCGTGCACGCTCTCCGGGGTCAGGCCGACCCGGTACTCGTGGTTCTTGATTTCCCTGGGGCAACCGATGCGCATGGCGAAGGAGCAATCCTTTGACGACTGGCAGGCGCCCTACAGCGCGCCCAGTCGTGGAGCAAGCGGCCTCGTGCTCCGGCTCAGCCTTCGGGCACCTCCCACTCGGCCACGATCCGGTCCGCCTCGCTGCCGGTCCGTTCGGAGACCGCCACGCCCTCGTCCCGCAGGCGCTCCGCCGCCGCGGCGAGGGCCGCTCCCCGCCCGGTGAGCACCACCGCCAGCCCGGTGCGCCGGGCGCCCCACGCGATCACCGCCAGCGCCTCGGCATTCGTGTCGGCGTCTCCTCCGTCGGCGCCGGACAGCGCCGGCAGCTGGGCGGGCGGCGGGCGGACGGTGATCTCCCAGTCGGGCCAGGCGTCCTGCGCCCGGCGCTCGAGCTGCCGCCACCCCCTGAGGTCGACACCGGCCAGCGCCCGTCCGGGAACGAAGGCACGCTGGCCGACGCGATCGAGCATGACCTCCGCGCGCGGCGCGCCGGCGATGAGGGCGATCTGCTCCGTCAGCCGGGCCACCTCGCGCTCGGCCGCGGCAGCGCGGTTCGCGGCCCCGGGCGCGGCGGGTTCGACGGCTGTGCTGCCGGTGCCGACGCGCAGCTGCTCGATCGAGACGCGAACGGGGCGGTCGAACAGCTGTTCGAGCCGCGCCCGCACCGCCTGCTCCACACGGGCGCGGTATTCAGGTGTCAGCACGACCGCCCGCACGGTCAGCGGCTGGCTGTCCCACTCCACCTCCAGCGCGTTGATCCGGGCGGGGCTGTCGAACTGGTCGGCGATGGCGTTCTGGATGATCCGCTGGCTGTTGGCCTCGAAGGCGATCTGTCTGAGGGTCAGCCCCAGCGGCACAGCGAGCGCGAGAAAGGCGAGGGCGATGAAAATGTTCTGAAGGGTGCTCGACCGTCCCGACAGGTGCGAGCCGAAGCCGTAGATGCGGGCCATGATCGCGGCCGTCAGGGTGATGGTCATCGCGTTGGTGAAGAACAGCAGCAGCGCGCCGCTGAACACCGTCCAGTTCATCGTTGCGAGCCCGAAGCCGACCGCGCCGAGCGGAGGCATCACCGCCACGGCAATCGCCACGCCGACGATGGCGCCCTCGCGCCCGCGGATCATCGCGTAGCTGCCGGCGAGGGCGGAAAACAGGGCGACGAGCAGGTCGAACAGGTTCGGCCGGGTGCGGGCGGCGATCTCGCTCGTCACCGTCTGCAGCGGCGAGGCGAACACGAGCAGGGCGGAAAAGGCGATGGCGACCAGCATCCCCGCCACGAGGGCCGTGACACTGCGCCGCAGCCACGGCTGGTTGCCGATGGCAAGGGCAAAGCCCGCGCCGAGCATCGGTCCCATCAGCGGGGACAGCAGCATGGCGCCGATCACCACGGCGGGCGAGGACAGCAGCATTCCGAGAATGGCGATGCCGGCCGACATGGCGGTCATGAAAGCATACCGCCACGTCAGCGCCGCCTCGCCCTTGATCTTCAGAACCACGCCCGAATGATCGAGATCCTTGAGCCCGTGGTCGCGCCAGTGCCGCCGAAGTCTGGCCAGCGCGCGTCCGACCGGGCCGAACTGCCACCGGCGCGGGTGGCGCGCGCGCCGCTGCTCCGCCCGCTCCGGGGTGGCGGAGGCGCTCGCCGCGCCGGCGATGTTCATGATCCTGCGTGCCTCACCGCGTCACAGAGCATTGCCGTCGCGGTCGCGGAACACCTCGCGCCGCCCGACATGGTCGGCCGCGCTCACCAGCCCTTCGCTCTCCATCCGCTCGATCCACTTGGCCGCCGTGTTGTATCCGACGCCCATCTGGCGCTGCAGCCAGGAGCCGGAAGCTTTCTGCGCCTCGAACACGATCTGGCAGGCCTGCCGGTACTTGCGCTCCTCGGGATCGTCCGACGCGGTGACATCGTCGCCGAAGGCGAAGCCGCCGTCCTCGGGCTCCTCGGTGACGGCGTCGACATAGGCCGGCTTGCCCTGCGCGCGCCAGTGGTCGGCGACCCGCTCCACCTCCTCGTCGCTGACGAACGGGCCGTGGACGCGCAGCGTCGCCCCGGTGTTGGGCTTGTAGAGCATGTCGCCCTTGCCCAGCAGCTGTTCCGCGCCCTGCTCGCCCAGGATCGTGCGGCTGTCGATGCGGCTGGTCACCTTGAAGGAGATGCGGGTCGGGAGGTTGGCCTTGATGACGCCGGTGATGACGTCGACGGAGGGGCGCTGCGTCGCCATGATGAGGTGGATGCCAGCCGCGCGCGACTTCTGCGACAGGCGCTGGATCAGCACCTCGATCTCCTTGCCGACCGTCACCATGAGATCGGCAAGCTCGTCGACGATCAGGACGATGAGGGGCAGCGGCTGGTAGTCGAGCTGCTCTTCCTCGAACAGCTCCTCGCCCGTTTCCGGGTCGAAGCCGGTCTGCACCCGCCGCCCCAGCGGCTTGCCCCGCGCCGCGGCAGCCCGCACCTTTTCGTTGAAGCCGCCGATGTTGCGCGAGTTGACGGAGGACATCATGCGGTAGCGCCGCTCCATCTCCTCGACCGCCCATTTGAGCGCCCGAACGGATTTTGCCGGCTCTGTCACCACCGGCGACAGGAGGTGCGGGATGTCGTCATACACCTTGAGCTCGAGCACTTTGGGATCGACGAGGATCAGCCGGCATTCGGCGGGGGAGAAGCGGTAAAGGAGCGACAGCAGGATCGCGTTCAGCCCCACCGACTTGCCCGATCCGGTCGTGCCGGCCACCAGCAGGTGCGGCATGGCGGCGAGATCTGCGACGATCGGCTCGCCGGCGATGTCCTTGCCGAGGATGATCGGCAGGGCACCCTTGGCCTCGGCAAAGCTCGCGGAAGCGACCAGCTCGCGGTAGGAGATCGTCTGCCGCTGCGCATTGGGCAGTTCGATGCCCATCACCGTCTTGCCCGGAATGGTCGACACGCGCGCGGAAATGGCGCTCATGTTGCGGGCGATGTCCTCGGCCAGGCCGACAACCCGGCTCGCCTTGATGCCGGGCGCCGGTTCCAGCTCGTACATGGTCACCACCGGCCCCGTGCGGACCGCGGTGATTTCGCCCTTGACGTTGAAGTCGTCCAGCACCGTCTCGAGCAGACGGGCGTTGCGTTCGAGCGCCAGCTTGTCGAGCGGCTGCACCTTCTCGTCCGTGGGCGCGGCGAGCAGGTCGAGCGGCGGCAGGGCGAAGTCGGTGAACATGTCGCCCTGCTGGGGCCGGGGCGGGGCTGGACGCACGGCGGCATGCGGGTCGGCAATCGTCGGCGTGCGGCGCGGCGCCGCTTCGGCCGGCGCCGGTGCAGGCGTGTCGCCTTCCGGAACGGGCGGCGCCGGATCCGCTGCGGGGACGGCGGCGCTGTCCGCGGCGGCCGCCGCCTCGCCCGGCGCGGCACGGCCCGGCGGCAGCGGCAAGGCCCGCGCGAGACGCACCGCATGCTCCCTGCCAACCCCCATCAGCCGCGCCAGCACGGCGCCACCCCCCGCCAGCGCCGCCAGCGCGATCAGCACCGTCAGCCAGCCTCCCGACGCCGGGCCGGCTGTGGCGGCGAGAGCCTGCACCACCTGCGCACCGAGCAGTCCGCCAAGACCTCCCGCTCCTGCCGGCAGTCCCTGCACGCCGCTGCCCAGCAGCAGCGTCAGCGCCGTGCCAAGGCACACGGCGCCCGCGAGCAGCAGCAGCGCCGCGCGGGCGATCTGCTGCCGCCACGAGCCGCGCTCGCGGTCCCGCTCGTGCCAGAGCGCCGCCGCGCCCTGAAACAGGATCAGCGGCACGACGAGCGCCGTCCAGCCCAGAATGAGATACAACCGGTCCGCCCACCACGCCCCGGGCCGGCCCAGCCAGTTGCCGATGTCCGTGCCGCTGGCGGCGGTGGAGGGGCTGGGATCGGTCTGCGTGTAGGTGAGCAGCGCCAGCAGCAGGGATGCGCCGAGCAGCAGCAGGACCGCCGCGCCCAGGATCCGCCCCGCGCGGGCGGCCGAGCTGCGGACCGCGACGCGCCAGCCAGGTGCGACCCGTGTCTGCGCCCGCGATGCCATGTGATGCTGCCCCTGCCCGCTCTGTGGGATCCGGCCCGCATCATGCGGCGGGCCGCGCCGCCGCGTCAACCGCTTCGCGACCGCACCTTCGCGGCAAGCCCGTCAATGGCGCCCCAGCGCGGCCAGCCCATCGCCCGCGCCCTCGCGGCCGTCATGCCGCCAAGCGCGATCACCGGCACCCGGGTGAGCGACGCCAGCTCCTTGAAGCCGTCCGGCCCGAGCGCAGGAGCACCGGGGTGCGACCGGGTGGGGAACACGGGCGAAAGGAAGATCCCGTCGACACGGGCCGCGGCCGCCGCGAGCAACTCGCGCCTGTCGTGGGCGGCGGCAAGCCGAAGCAGGCCGGCGGACGGCGCCAGTCTCTCCAGCGGGCCGTAGGCGCCATCCGCACCCCATGCCGCTGCCTCGTCGGCGGAGGCGGACAGGACCACGCGATGACCCGCCGCGCGTGCGGCTGCGGCGATCCCGGCGAAGCGGTCCTGCCGTTCGTGGCCGGAGAGGTGGTAATGGCGGAAAACCACTCCGCTGCCGGGCGGCAGGGCGCTGATCGCCTGGTCCAGCACCGCGTCGTTCCGCGCATCGGTCAGCAGCCAGACACGGGGAAGGGGCTGGTCGTCAGGCACGGCAACGCTATAGCGGCGCGTGATGCCCGACCCAAGCCAGGCGCTCGCCACCATACAGGACCGGATCGCCCGCGCCTGCCGCATCGCCTCGCGCGACCCGGCGGAGGTGACGCTGATCGCGGTCAGCAAGACCCGGCCTGCCGACGCCATCCGGCCGCTGCTGCGGGCGGGGCAGCGCGATTTCGGCGAGAACCGGGTGAGCGAGGCAGCCGCCAAGTGGCCGGCTCTGCGGGACGAGTGTCCCGATGTGCGGCTCCACCTCGTCGGCCAGCTTCAGTCGAACAAGGCCGAGGACGCCGTGCGTCTGTTCGACACCATCCATTCGCTCGACCGGCCGAGCCTCGTTGCCGCCCTCGCACGCGCCTCCGACCGCACGGGCCGCCGGGTGCCGTGCTTCGTGCAGGTGAACATCGCCGGGGAGGCGCAGAAGGGCGGCTGCCCGCTGGCGGCGCTGCCTGCTCTTGTGGAGGAGTCCCGCCGCGCTGACCTTCCGCTCGCCGGGTTGATGTGCCTGCCGCCCCTCGGCGTCGAGCCGGCGCCCTTTTTCGCCCTGCTGGACAAGCTGGCTGCCGACATCGGCCTGCCGGGGCGGTCGATGGGGATGAGTGGCGACTTCGACACCGCGATCCTGCTCGGGGCGACGCATGTCCGTGTGGGCACCGCGCTGTTCGGCGAGCGGGATGGCTGAGGCGCGGTTTGCCGGCCGCACCGTCGCGGCGGTGCTGTTCGACATGGACGGGCTGCTGTTCGACACCGAACGCCTGTTCTTCCGCGCCATGGAGGCCGCGGGCAAGGAACGGGGGCTGCGCGTCACCCGCGACTTCTATGTCCGCCTGCTCGGCAACCCGCGCGAGACGAACTGGCAGCTCATTCGCGACGAGTTCGGCTCCGCGGTCGATCCGGAAGCCTTCCACGACCGGTGCCATGTGCACATGGATGGCCTTGTCGAGACAGGCCTGCGGCTGAAGGCCGGCGCCACCGAGCTGCTCGATTCCGCCGCGCGCCTGGGGCTGGCGTGCGGCCTCGTCACCTCGTCCGCCCACCGCTGTGTGGAGCGCAACCTCGCCGCGTTCGGCCTCGCCGGCCGGTTCGCGGCGGTCGTGGCGCATGGCGACACCGCCTCAGGCAAGCCGCATCCGGCACCCTACCTCGAGGCCGCCGCCCGTCTGGGGGCACAGCCGCAGCAGTGCCTGGCCCTGGAAGATTCGCACAACGGGGTCCGATCGGCCGCTGCGGCGGGAGCGGTGACCGTGATGGTCCCGGACCTGCTGGAACCCGCGGCCGACATCCGCGCCCTGTGCACCCTCATTGCGCCCGACCTTCACGCGGTGGCGGCGCAGCTGCGCCCGGCACAGAGCTGAGCCGCGGTCCGGGCGCAACGTCCGGACCGCAGCCTGACTGCTCGGCGTCTCAGAACTCGGCGCGCACGGTGATGCCGTAAGTCCGCGGTTCGGCGAGGAAGGCGGAGAACGTCTGCTGCGGCGCCACGAACGGCGTGTTGAACGCGACCTGAGTGTAGTCCGTGTTGAACAGATTCTGCACCCAGCCCTCGATCGCGAAGCGGCCGGCGATGTTGGTGATGCCGACGCGGCCGTTCACCACGACGAAGCCGTCCTGCTCCTTGCCGAACAGCAGGTCGGAACCGGTGTTGTAGTCGCTGGTCATGCGCGCGTTGAGGAAGAACAGCCCGCGTGCGCCGCCGGGCACGATTTCCGGCGTGAAGGTGATCGACGAGGTGGCGGTGATCTCCGGCGCATTGGACAGGTTGTCGCCCGGCAGCAGCCGGAGCGCCGGATCGAGCGGCGCGCCGGTGGCGTTGCCGATCAGGTCGTTGCGGTACTTCGTGTCCGAATAGGTGAAGCCCAGCGACACCGCCAGATCGCGCACGGGGTTGAGAGCGATCTCCGCCTCGACGCCCTGGGCGATGACCCCTGCGCGCACGTCGTCCGGCGAACAGGCGCCGGTCGTCGCGCTGGCGTCCCGGTCGGCGCCGCCCAGCGCGGTGCCGCAGGCGTTGACGTTCTGCACCACGAACACCGAGCCGTTGAAGGTGTTCAGCTGGAAGTTGGAGAATTCCTGCCGGAACGCCGCCAGGCTGATGCTGAGCGGCCGCGTCGCGTATTTGAGGCCGATCTCGTAGGCGTTGACCGTTTCCTGGTCGAACTGGAGCGCCGCGACATTGATCGCCGCCGGATTGAAGAAGGGCGGGTTGGCCAGCGCCGAGCGGTCGAGGTTGAACCCGCCCGCCTTGTAGCCGCGCGAATAGGATGCGTAGGTCAGCAGGTCCGGCGTCGGTTTCCACGACAGGATGGCGGTGCCGGTGAACTCGTCCTCGCTCCGCCGGTCGGCCAGCGTCCGGTTGTTCAGCTCGGAGGTGGAATTGCCCTGACAGGTCAGGCCGACGATCCCCTGCGTCAGCGCGCCGAGCGCCGGGTTGGTCAGCAGCGATCCCAGCAGCGCCCGGTTGGCGGGGCAGAAGGTGTTGTCGTTGGTGATCAGCGCGTCGAGCGTCTTCGTCTCGTTGGTGTAGCGCAGGCCGAGCGTCAGATCGACCGTGTCGGTGATCGAGAAGATGTTGTGGGTGAACAGCGCGAAGTTTTCCGAGCGCTGGTTGTAGATGTCGCCATTGGACCCGCGGTCGTTGACCTGAGCCAGATTGTTGATCCCGGCGATGATCAGCGGCGTGGCCGGTCCGAAGGCGCCGGCACCCCCGTTCGCGGCGGTGAGCGCGGCGACGTTGGCGCCGAGGCAGTTGGGCGCCGCCGGGTTCACGAGCGCGGGGTTGATGGCGAGCGCGATCCGGCAAGAGGCGAAGGTGCCGTACTGCCGCCCGAAGCGCAGGTTGTCGCGCACCTGGAGGCGTTCGTTGGCGTAATAGCCGCCCACGAGCCAGTCGAGCCGGTCGTCAAACAGCGAACCCGACAGCCGCAGCTCCTGTGTGAAGGTCTTGAACTGCCGCGCGCCGCCGAAGCGGTTGGGGGCGCGGTAGAGCAGATCCACCGTCGTGTAGTCGGTGTCCGATCCCTGGAAGTTGTCGTACTCGCGATAGCCGGTGATGGAGGTCAGCGTGGCGCCGCCGAAGCTCCAGGTCAGTTCACCCGAGACGCCATAATCCTTGGTCTCCCCCTCGTAGGAGCGGCCCGGCGTGAGGTACAGGTTGCGGTTGAAGGTCGACTGCGTCAGCGCCCGGCGGTCCTGCCCCAGCGCCAGCAGCACCGGGATGATCGGGTTCGACGTGCTCGTCAGCGGCGCGCCGCCTTCCGGCCGCACGAAGCTGTTCAGCCCCGGCGCCACCCGCGCGAGCGGCGCGAATTCCGGCTGCACGAAGGTCGCCGCGCAGCAGGCCTCGTTCCGCTTGGCATAGTCGCCAATCAGCCGGAACCGGACGTCGTCCGTCGGTTCGAACAGCAGCTGGCCCCGCACGAAGATGCGGTCACGGTTGTTGATGTCGGTGTTGTTGACGAGGTCGGTGTAGAACCCGTCGCGCTTGAAGTAGACGCCGTCGACGCGCGCGGCAACCGTTTCCCCGAACGGGGCGTTCACGCCCGCCTCGACGCGGATGGCGTCAAAATTGCCGTAGGTGAAGGCGCCGTAGCCGTTGAAGTCGAAGGTCGGCGGCGCGGTGTAGATGCTGATCAGACCCGCCGAGGAGTTGCGTCCGCCCAGCGTGCCCTGCGGCCCGCGCAGGATCTCGATCCGGTCGAGCGGGCCGAGTTCCGACAGCGCGCTGCCCGAACGGGACCGGTAGACACCGTCGATGAAGACCGCAACCGAGCTTTCCAGACCCGGATTGTCACCCACCGTGCCGATCCCGCGGATGCGGGCCGACCCGTTCGCCTCGTTGCTGGTGGAGGAGACCAGCAGCGATGGCGCGACCTGGTTCAGCTCGCGGATGTCGGTCGTGCCCGAGTTCTGCAGCGTCGAGGCGGTGATGGCCGAGACGGCGACCGGCACGTCAGCCAGCGCCTGGGCGCGACCCTGCGCCGTGACGATGATGACGTTGGTGTTGTCCTGATCCACCGAGCCGCTCTCCAGAGGGGAGGGCGTCGTGCTGCCCGGCGTGGTCTGCTGCCGCTGCGCGGTGTCGGTCCGGGTGTCCTGCGCCGCGGCAGGCGCCGCGATCAGGCCGATGCCCGCTCCCGCCAGAGCGAATGCGCGAAAGGATACCGCAGCCAGCTTCATGCTTCTTCCCCCGATGTGCCGCAGGCTTTTCGCCCGCTGGTGATGGACCAGTTGATATCGTTAACGGCGGCAGACGCAATGCCGCTTGTGCGCGTGAACCTCATGCGGCGCTCAGCCGTGTTGTGCTTGCATCACCCGCCGCCGCCAGCAGCCGCGCCTCGATCCCGCGCAGACGGGACGCGGACGTGACCTTCGCGCCTTGGGCATCGGTGACGTAGAAGGTGTCGGCCACCCGTTCGCCATAGGCGGTGATGTGCGCCGAATGCACCCGCAGGTCCGCATCGAACAGCCCGCGCGCCAGCCGGTAGAGCAGGGCAGGGCTGTCACGCGCGATCACCTCCACCACCGTGAAGCGGCGCGAGGCGGCGTTGTCGAACAGGACGTTGGGGGCGACGGGGAAGGCGCTCATCCGCCGGTCGGGCAGCGGCCGGGCGGCGAGCAGTTCGGCAAGGGGCAGCCGGTCGGACAGCGCATGGGTGATGGTGCGGGACAGGCGCTCGAGCTGCCGCGGCTCGTCGAGAAGCGCGCCGTGCGGCGACTGGACGAGGAAGTTGTCGATGGCCCAGCCGGCGGCCGTGGTGTGGATGCGCGCATCGATGACGTTGCCGCCGGCGAGGTGGATGGCGCCGGCGATGCGGTAGAACAGGCCCGGCGCGTCGCGCGCCACCACCGTCACCAGCGTGGCGCCGCGTTCGGCATCGACCCGGCAGGCGATGGCGGCCGGGTCCGGGCTACGCTGCGCCCGGTCGAGCAGCCGCAGATTGGCGGCGATGACCTCCGGCGCCTCCGCGATCCAGAAGGCGTCGCCAAGCTCTTCGCCGAAGCGGTCGACGAGAACCGCGTCATCGCCGAGACACTCGCGGGTGGCGCGCCGGCGCGCGGCGATCCGCTCCGCCCGGGAATGGCGCAGATGGCCAAGCCGCAGGCGTTCCTCCGTCGCCTCGTAGAGGCTGGCGAGGAGCTGCGCCTTCCAGCTGTTCCACCGTGCGGGGCCGACGGCGTGGATGTCCACCGCGGTGAGGACGGCAAGATGCCGCAGACGTTCGAGGCTGGCGACCCGGCCGGCGAAGTCCTCCACCGTCTGGGGGTCGCTCGTGTCCCGCCGGAACGCGGTGTGGCTGAGCAGGAGATGGTGGCGCACGAGCCAGGCGACCTGCGCGGTTTCGCCCGTCGACAGGCCGAGGCGCGGACACAGCCGTTCCGCCACCTCGGCGCCCAGGATCGAATGATCGCCGCCGCGGCCCTTGGCGATGTCGTGCAGCAACACCGCGACATAGGTGACGCGGCGCTGCGTCACCTCCCCGAACAGCCGTGTCTCGTGCGGGTGGTCGGCGGCAAGCTCGCCCTTCTCCAGCCGGGACAGCAGGCCGATGGCGCGGATGGTGTGCTCGTCCACGGTGTAGTGATGATACATGTCGAACTGCATCTGCGCGGTGATGCGGCCGAAATCCGGCAGGAACCGCCCCAGCACGCCGGTGTCGTTCATCCAGCGCAGCGTGGTCTCGGGATCGTTCCGTCCCGTCAGCAACTCCAGGAACAGGGCGTTGGCACGCGGGTCATGCCGCAGCGCGCTGCGGATCAGCACCGCGTCGCGGGTCAGCAGACGAAGCGTGTGCGGGTGGATCTCCAGCCGATTGCGTTCCGCCAGGTGGAAGATCTCCACCAACCGTCGCGGATCCTTGCGGAACCAGTCGTCGGCCGGAGCGGCGATGCGCCCGCCAAAGACGCGGTAGCCGCCGAGCGGGCGTGGCCGGGCCCGGAACGCCGCCAGAAGTCCGGTCCGGCGGCGCGAGCGGTTCATCTCCTCGTCGAGATGAGCCAGAAACACCCCCGTCAGGCTGCCGACCCGCCGCGCGTGGCGGAAATAGGTCTGCATGAACAGTTCGGTCGCGCTGCGCCCCGGCCGGTCGGCGAAGCCCATCCTGGCGGCGATCTGGCGCTGCGCGGCGAAGCCGACTCGCTCCTCAGCGCGTCCGGCGAGATCGTGCAGGTGGCAGCGGACCGCCAGCAGGAACGACTCCGCGCGCCGGAAGCTCCGGTATTCGCCCGGCGTGAACAGCCCCGCCGCCACCAGTTCGAACGCCGAGTTGACGCGGTGGCAGTACTTGCCGATCCAGTACAGCGCCTGGAGGTCGCGCAGCCCGCCCTTGCCGTCCTTGACGTTGGGCTCCACGACGTAGCGGCTGTTGCCGAGCCGTTGATGACGCGCCTCGCGTTCCGCAAGTTTGGCGGCGACAAATTCAGCCGCGGTGCCGTCCATGACCTCGCGGCGCAGCCTTTCCTCCACCTGGGCGAACACATCGTCGTCGCCGCACACCAGCCGGCTTTCGAGCAGCGCCGTCCGCACGGTGAGATCCTGGCGCGCGATGTGCACGGTCTCGCTGACCGAGCGGCTTGCATGGCCGACCTTCAGTCCCAGGTCCCACAGGTGGTGGAGCACCGTCTCGATCACCTGCTCGCACCACGGCGTGCGGCGCGTCGGGGTGATGAAGGCGACATCCACGTCCGAATGCGGCGCCATCTCCGCCCGCCCGTATCCGCCCACGGCCACAACCGCCAGCCGCTCGGCCGAGGTCGGGTTGTGGAGAGGGAAGGTGCGGGCGACCGTGTGGGTGACGATCGCCTGCACCAGCCGGTCGATCAGGTGAGTGTAACTCCGGGTGATCTCGTGGCCCGACAGCGGCTGCGCCAGCAGGCGGCTGGCCAGTTCGGCCCGCCCGTGTCGCAGCGCCGCGCGCAGCAGCGTCGTGACCCCCGCCCGTGGCGAGGGTCCGGCGGCCGCTTCAGCAAGGGACGCGGCCAGCTGGTCGTGATCGATGATGTCGCGTGGCCGGAGAACGTGGCCCCGGTTCAAGCGGCTTCGACCTCCTGCGCGTAGGTGCGGCGCAGCGTCACCTTGTCGATCTTCTCCGTGCCGAGGCGCGGCAGCGGCGCGTCCGCCCGCCACAGCCGTTCGGGAATCTTGAAAGCGGCGATGTGCTCTCCGAGAAAGGCCTTGAGCTCGTCGGGGGTCAGCGTCGCGCCGTCGCGCGGGTAGTACACCGCGGCGCAGATCTCGCCATACCGGTCGTCGGCCAGGCCGAAGACGGAGCATTCGGCGACGTCGGGATGGGCGTAGATCGCCTGCTCGACCTCGGGACAGGCGATGTTCTCGCCGCCGCGGATGATGATGTCCTTCTTGCGGTCGACGATGAACAGATACTCGTCCTCGTCGAGATAGCCGAGATCGCCGGTGCGGAAGTAGCCGTCGGCGGTGAAGGCCGCGCGGGTCGCCTCCTCGTTCTTCCAGTAGCCGAGGAAGTTCGCGACCGAGCGGATGCAGACCTCGCCGCGTTCCCCCTGCGGCACCGGCCTGCCCTCGTCGTCGAGGATGGCCAGATCGACGAGCGGCTCCGAGGCGCGGCCGGTGCTGCCGGGCTTGGCCATGTAGTTCTCGTTGAAGTTGCCGCAGCCCACGGCGTTCGTCTCGGTCAGACCGTAGCCCAGCAGGGGGAAGCCTTCCGGAAAGGCGTCCTTGATCTTGGTGACATGATCGACCGGCCGCGGCGCGCCGCCGGCGGCAAAGCTCTTGCACGCCGACAGGTCGAAGCGGTCACGCTCGGGATGGGTGGCGATCTCGTAGCTCATCAGCGGCACTCCGACGAAGTAAGTCACCTTTTCGGCCTCCATCAGCCGCATCGCCTCGCGCGCGTCCCAGCGCGGCATGAACACCAGCTTGCGGCCGATGGCGAAGGACTGGAGGAACAGCGGCACTTCGCCCGTGACGTGGAACAGCGGCACCGCCACCAGCGCGCAGGGCTGCTGTCCGGCCGGCGGCGCCATGCCGCGCATGGTCAGCGCGTGAAGGCTCATCACCGTCTGGGCGACGTAGCTCATGGTGCCGTGCACGACGCCGCGATGGTTGGAGTAGGCGCCCTTCGACTGACCGGTGGAGCCGGAAGTGAAGAGGATGGTGGCAAGATCGTCCGGTCCAAGCTGCGGCAGCTCCGCTTCGCCGGCATCGGGCCACAGCGATGCAAATCCCTCTTGCGGCGGAACCCCGTGTTCGAACCGGAGCAGCCTGGCCCGATGGGCGCGGCCCTCCAGCCGCTTCTCGCGCGCCTCGTCGACGAGGACGAGCGCGCATTCGGCAAGATCGATCCCCTCGGCCAGCTCCTCGCCGCTCCAGAACCCGTTGAGCAGGGTGGCGCAGCCCCCGGCGAGCAGCACGCCCATATAGGCCACGGCCCAGTTGGCCGAATTGCGCGCGGCGATCCCGACCCTGTCACCCTTGGCCACCCCGTGCCTCGCAACGAGGCCGGTCGCGACCGCGCGGGCAGCAGCGTAAGCTTCGCCGAAGGTCAGGCGCACTTCCCCGTCGACCATGAACGGCACATCCTTGTGCTGCTGGCAGAAGTGGCCGAGATAGTGCGCAAGGCTCGGCGGAGCGTTCTTGAGCGCGGGGACCGTGGTGCCGAACGCCTCGAACGGGACTGTCTCGAACATGCCGCCGGGCGCGGTCAGTCCCGCCATGATCTGCTTGAGCTGCTGGTCGAGTTCGGTGGGCATCGGCGTCTCTCTCCAATTGCTGTGCGGCGCGGGCCATGACGTCCCCGCACCCGGTCGAGCGGGCTTCCTTCGCAGCCGCGGCTATGCCAAGACTGGCCGGAAAATGCCCCTTGGGGGCGTTGTTTGTCGCCAAGCCTAAGGAAAAAGCCCCTTGCTGTCACTACTGGCCGACGCCGCGGCCGCCGCACCGATCCAGTGGTCCGACCTCGGCCTGCGGCCCGGCATCGACCTCGGGATCTTCACCCTGCGGTACTACTCGCTGGCCTACCTCGTCGGCATTCTGCTGGGCTACTGGCACCTGAGCCGCATGATCAAGGCGCCGGGCGCGCCCATGGCGCAGGCGCACGCCGACGACCTGTTCTTCTGGTGCACGGTGGGCATCATCGCCGGCGGACGGCTTGGCTACGCGACGTTCTACACCGGCGGTGCGACCGGCATCCCCAGCCTGTGGAGCCAGCCGCTCGAGCTGCTGAAGCTGTGGGAGGGCGGCATGAGCTTCCATGGCGGCGTGATCGGCGTGCTGGCGGCGATTGCCTGGGTCTGTCATCGCGGCGGGCTGTCCTTCTGGCGGGTGTGCGACTACATCGCAGTCAACGTGCCCTTCGGCATGCTGCTCGGCCGGCTGGCGAACTTCATCAATGGCGAGCTGTACGGCCGCCAGACCGACGTGCCGTGGGCGATGGTGTTTCCGACCGATCCGCTGCAGGTCGGCCGCCATCCGTCCCAGCTTTACCAGGCGGGCTTGGAAGGCGCGCTGATGATCGTGGTCATGCTGTGGCTGTTCTGGCGCACCCGCGCCCGCTACCGTCCCGGCCTTCTGGTCGGGGTGTTCACCGTGGGGATCGCGGCGGCGCGGTTCGTCAACGAGTTCTTCCGCGAGCCGGACTCGCAGCTGGCCGAGTTCACCCGCCTGACCGGCCTGTCGATGGGGCAGTGGCTGTCAGTGCCGCTGATCCTCGGCGGCGCGGTGCTGATCGCGCGCGCCCTGCGGCGCCCCCCCGAGGCCAGCGGCCAGTCGCCCGGCGTGCTCCCGCGGGAGAATGCGCCCCTCCGGCCGTGACGCCGCAAACGGATCCCGCGGAGCGGTTCCGCCGCCTCATCCGGGACACCGGCCCCGTTCCGGTCGCGCGCTGGATGGGCGAGAGCAACGCGCTGTACTATGCGAGCCGCGATCCGCTGGGCGCGCCGGGCGACTTCGTCACGGCGCCCGAGATCAGCCAGATGTTCGGCGAGCTGGTCGGCTTGTGGTGCACGGACCTGTGGAGGCGGGCCGGCTCTCCGGTGCCGATCCGCTATGTGGAGCTGGGGCCGGGGCGCGGCACGCTGGCCGCGGATGCGCTGAGGGCGATGGCGCGCCACGGCCTCGTGCCGGAGGTGCACTTCGTCGAAGGCTCGCCCGCCCTGGCTGCCCTTCAGCGGCAGGCCGTGCCGCAGGCGCGCGTGCATGGCCACCTTGCCGATCTCGACGGGTCGGCCCCGATGCTGCTGGTCGCCAACGAGTTCCTCGACGCCCTGCCGGTGCGGCAGCTGGTCCGCACGGCCGAGGGGTGGCGCGAGGTCGTCGTGACGCTGGACGACAGGCAGGATTTCACCTTCGCGGCCGGGGCGCAGCCGATGGACGCGGCCCTGCCGGCCGAGCGCGCGGATGCGCCGGTCGGCACGGTGATCGAGACCTGTCCGGCGGCCGCGGCGCTCATCGCCGAGGTGGCGCAGGGCCTGTGCCGGAGCGGGGGCGCGGCGCTGCTTGTCGACTACGGCCACCTTGATGCGCGAACCGGATCGACGCTTCAGGCCGTCCGGGCGCACCGGCGCGTCGACCCGCTCGCCCATCCCGGCGCGGCCGACCTCACCGCCCATGTCGACTTCGCGGCCCTGGCGCAGCTTGCCCGCCGGCTCGGGATCGGCGCCGTCCATGCAACGACACAGGGAGTGTTCCTTGAAAGTCTCGGCATCGGGGCACGCGCGCGCGCGTTGTCGGCGGCGGCGCCCGCGCGCGCCGAGGCGATCGCCGCCGACCGCCGGCGCCTCGCCCATCCCGAGGCCATGGGAACGCTGTTCAAGGTGATGGCGCTGGTCGCGCCCGGTTGGCCGGTGCCGGCCGGTTTTCAGGAGGAGCTTGCCGCATGAACCGTCTCGTCGCCCGTGCCGCTGCAGCCGCCGCCCTGCTCGCGGCCTCACCCGCATCCGCCGCCGAGCCGATCACCGGCCGCTGGGTGACGCAGGACGGCGACGGGATCGTCGAGGTCGCGCCGTGCGGGCCGGCCCTGTGCGGGACGATCGTGCGCTTCCTCGTCGCTCCGCCCGGCGGGACGGACCAGCGCGACGTCAACAACCCCGATCCCAGGCTGCGCGGGCGGCGCCTGCTCGGCATGCCGGTCCTCACCGGCTTCGTGGCGGACGCGAACGTCTGGCGGGGGCGCATCTACGATCCCAAGACGGGCCGCAGCTATCGCTCGGTGCTGCGCCGGCGGGATGCCCGCACGCTGGAGGTGAAAGGCTGCATCGGGCCGATCTGCCAGACACAGCTGTGGCGGCAGGCACGCTGAGGCGGCCGCAGCCGGCGGGGCACGATTGCTTCGGCACCGGGGCTTCGCTATCGCCGCCGCTCGGATGACCCGCACGAACCGCGGGTCCGCAGGAGTGAGCGATGCGCGCGACCCCCCGGTTCGATTTCCAGCTTGGCGAGACGGCGGAGATGATCCGCGACAGCGCCGCCCGCTTCGCCGACGAGCAGGTAGCGCCGCTGGCCGCGGCGGTGGACCGCGATGATCGCTTTCCCCGTGCGGAGCTGTGGACGCAGATGGGTGCGCTGGGCCTGCACGGGATCACCGTGCCCGAGGCGGACGGCGGTCTTGGTCTCGGCTATCTGGAACATGTGATCGCGGTGGAGGAGATCAGCCGCGCCTCCGCCTCGGTGGGGCTGAGCTACGGCGCTCACTCCAACCTGTGCGTCAACCAGATCGCCCGCTGGGGCAGCGCCGAACAGAAGGCGAAATACCTCCCCCGGCTCATCAGCGGCGAGCATGTCGGCGCGCTGGCGATGTCGGAGGCGGGCGCCGGGTCCGACGTCGTGTCGATGAAGCTGCGGGCCGAGCGGACCGATGGCGGCTGGGTGCTGAACGGCACCAAGTTCTGGATCACCAACGGTGCCCACGCCGACGTGCTGGTGGTCTACGCCAAGACCGATCCGCAGGCGAACAGCCGCGGCATCACCACCTTCCTCATCGAGCGCGGCATGCCGGGCTTCTCCATCGGACAGCACATCGAGAAGATGGGCATGCGCGGCAGCCCGACATCCGAACTCGTGTTCGAGGACTGCCGCGTGCCGGACGCAAACGTCATGGGGCCGGAAAACGGCGGCGTCGGCGTGCTGATGAGCGGGCTCGACTATGAACGTGTCGTCCTTGCGGGCCTTCAGCTTGGCATCATGCAGGCGTGTCTCGACACGGTGATCCCCTATCTGCGCGAGCGGCAGCAGTTCGGCAAGCCGATCGGCTCGTTCCAGCTCATGCAGGCCAAGGTCGCCGACATGTATGTCGCGCTCCAGTCGGCGCGGTCCTACACCTACGCCGTCGCGCGGGCGTGCGATGCCGACCAGACGACCCGCTTCGATGCGGCAGGGGCCATCCTGCTCGCCAGCGAGAATGCCTTCCGCGTCTCGGGCGAGGCGGTGCAGGCATTGGGCGGGGCCGGGTACACGACCGACTGGCCGGTTGAACGCTATCTGCGCGATGCCAAGCTGCTCGACATCGGCGCCGGCACCAACGAGATCCGCCGAATGCTGATCGGCCGCGAACTCATCGGCGCGGCGGGTTGATGGACGGGCCGCTCGAATGGACGGCGGCGATCGGCACAATCATCGCCGCCGCGATGGTGGCGTCCGATCTCGGGCGCAAGGTGACGGGCGCGGGCTTCGTGCTGTTCTCGATCGTGGCCGTGCTGTGGGTGTATGCCGGCCTCACCGCGCCCGACGGCCTGCCGCTGGCGGTGCAGAACGGCATCCTCCTGCTGGTCAACCTGTTCGGCGTCTACCGTTTCCTCCTGTCGCGCCGCAACGTCGCGATCATCAACCGCATGGAGCGCGCCGCGCCACGGATCGAGGAACAGGTGGACGAGCTGCTCGAGCGGGCGGAGGGACCGCGGGATAATACTCTCGGGGCGTAGCATTCGCGGGAGTTCCATGGAGACGTTGAGGCAGCGTTTTGGGTATTTAGCGGTCCAAAGTATTCTTCCTTTTCGTCCTGTCCTTGCCTCCGAGGATTTTATTCGGAATACAGGGAAGTCGGATAACCGGAATGGAACTTTTAAGAAGACAACTAGGCACGATTGGAGATCTTTTATGGAAAGACCTGATGGTTCGACAGCCACATCTCTGGGCTGGATATTGATAGGTGGGGGCGCGTTAGCGGCTGTGTTCGTAAGCGTGGCTGAAACGTCGAAAAGTATACTTCTGAGCCTCGCGATAACTCATTTAGGTTTGGGGCTTGGAGTTTTGCTCCTTTCGCTCGGCTACGTTTTAAGAGCGATTTGGTTTTTGCCAGGACGTGACACAAAGATGGCAAATGTCGGTGCATCGCCTCGTAGTATCGATGAAAATGAGAGCACGTGCGCGTTCTGTGCAGCAGATGTTTTGCCGCCTGCTAAACCCTGTTCCGCATACAGTGACGAAAAGCTCTCTGTCATTGGTCCACAAATCGCCAACATGACATGCCGCAAGGAGCTATCTACCAGAGGTTTTCTCTAGCATGACCGCTCCGACCCTCACGTCGACACTCGACCGCGACAGCCCCGAAGCGAAGGCGCGTTCCGCCCACAACCGGGCGCTGGCCGAGGAACTGCGCGCGCGCGTCGCGCAGGCGGCGCTGGGCGGGCCGGAAAAGCACCGCGAACGGCATGTCGCGCGGGGCAAGCTGCTGCCGCGCGACCGGGTGGAACGGCTGCTCGACCCCGGCTCGCCATTCCTCGAGATCGGACAGCTCGCCGCCTACGGGATGTATGAAGGGGACGTCAGCGGCGCCTCCATGATCGCCGGCATCGGCCGGGTGTCGGGCCGCCAGGTGATGATCGCCGCCAACGATCCGACGGTGAAGGGCGGCGCCTACTATCCGATGACCGTCAAGAAGCACCTGCGGGCGCAGGAGATCGCCCAGGAAAACCGCCTGCCGTGCATCTATCTGGTCGACAGCGGGGGTGCGAACCTTCCCTACCAGGCCGAGGTGTTTCCCGACCGCGACCATTTCGGGCGCATCTTCTTCAACCAGGCGCAGATGTCCTCGCTCGGCATTCCGCAGATCGCCTGCGTCATGGGATCGTGCACCGCGGGCGGCGCCTATGTCCCGGCGATGTCGGACGAGACGGTGATCGTGCGCGAGCAAGGCACCATCTTCCTTGCCGGACCGCCGCTGGTAAAGGCCGCCACCGGAGAGGAGATCAGCGCGGAAGACCTTGGCGGCGGCGACCTGCATGCGAGGAAGTCGGGCGTGGTCGACCATCTGGCGGAAGACGACGAGCACGCGCTGACGATCGTGCGCGACATCGTCTCGCATCTCGGGGCGAACACTGGCGCGGCTGCCGACATCACGCTGAGAAACCCGCGCCCGCCCCGCTTCGACCCCGATGACCTCTATGCCCTCGTCCCCGAGGACGTGCGGGCGCCCTACGAGGTGCGCGAGGTGATCGCGCGGCTGGTCGACGCGTCCGAGTTCCACGAGTTCAAGCAGCATTACGGGACCACGCTGGTGTGCGGGTTCGCTCACGTCTGGGGGATGCCGGTGGCGATCCTTGCCAACAACGGCGTGCTGTTCTCCGAATCCGCGCAGAAGGGCGCGCATTTCATCGAGCTGGCCTGCCAGCGACGCGTGCCGCTGCTGTTCCTCCAGAACATCTCCGGCTTCATGGTCGGCGGCCGCTACGAGGCCGAAGGCATTGCCAAGCATGGCGCCAAGCTGGTGACGGCGGTGGCGACGGCGCAGGTGCCCAAGATCACCGTGGTCATCGGCGGCAGCTTCGGTGCCGGCAACTACGGCATGTGCGGGCGCGCCTATTCCCCGCGTTTCCTGTTCACCTGGCCCAATGCCCGCATCTCGGTGATGGGCGGGGAACAAGCGGCCTCCGTGCTCGCCACCGTCCACCGCGACGCCGACCGCTGGACCCCGGAGGAGGCAGAGGCGTTCAAGGCCCCCATCCGGCAGAAGTACGAGGACGAAGGCAACCCCTACTACGCCACCGCGCGCCTGTGGGACGACGGGGTCATCGACCCGGCGCAGACGCGCGACGTGCTGGGGCTGGCCCTGTCGGCCTGTCTCGAGGCGCCGATCCCCGACCGGCCGCGCTTCGGCGTCTTCAGGATGTGAGCCTCGCCACTGCGGAGCGACGCCGCCTGGCGCTGATCCTCGGCATCGCCATCCTCGTCCACACGGCGGAGGAATGGCTGATGCTCGGCCGGATGCCGTTCACCCTGGCCCAGCTGCAGGATGCCTCTCCGCTGCCGCTGCCGTTGCCGAGCATCGCTGCGGTCCGGGCCGGGCTGGTCGGGTTCGCCGCCTTTCCTGCCGTCGTGCTGTGGCGATGGGCGGCCGCGCCAACGGTCCGCCTCTCGTTTCTGGTCTGCATGATCGCCGCGATGACGGCCAGCAACGCGCTGGTTCCGCACATCGCTCTGGCGGCGATCCAAGGCGCCTATGTGCCCGGCCTGATCAGTGCGGTCACGCTGACCCTGCCTGCGGGCGCAACCGTCCTTGCGCAGGCCGGCTCGCGACGCTGGGTCGGCAGGCCGGTCCTTGTGGGCGGAGCGGTGACCGGCGTGCTGCTGCTGCCGGCGGTGCTGTTCGGTTTCTGGGCGCTTGGCGAACTGCTTGCTGCCCTCGCTGCGGGATGAGGTGTTGCGCGCGCTTCGGCTCGTCGCAAATCGGTTCGGGCCGGCACACGAATCGTTGAACCGGTGCGCCAAAGCCCGTTAACCACCGGCTCTTGCCGCGGGCATCGCGCCTGCTCATCCGACCCGTCGCTGCGGCCTGCTGCGGACACCATCGCGTCCGCGGCGTTCGCGCCGGTGCGCCGCGGTCGCGAAGGCCCGCCGGACGGCAGGCGCAGACGGAGACGACGGTGTGCTGCTGAACAATCCGCCCCTTGGCGTCGGCGAGGCGCCCTTGGCATCGTCAGCGCTGAAGCCGCGGGACGTGGTGCTCTTCGGGGGCCTGCCGCAGAGCGCCGCGATCCTCGCCGAGCTGGAGCGGCGCGGACACCGCACCGCCCGGCTGGCCGCCGCTGACGGGGAGGAAGGCGCACGCAAACCGACCCTGCAGGGCCGGCTCGTCGGGGTGCTGGCGCTCGTGTCGGCCCTCCTCGCGCTGGGGCGGCTGCTGCGGCATCGGCGCCCGGACGCGCTGATCGTGAGCGGTGCAGGGCCGGTGCAGGTGCTCGTACCGGTTCTTCTGGCCCGCCTCACCGGCACGCCGGTCTGGCTCCATCTGCCTGCGCCGCAGCATTGGCCGTGGCGGCGCCGGGAAAGCCGCGGCGCCGCGCCGCGCGCAATGGCGCTCGCCGCGCGCGGCGAGGCGCGGCTGGGAAGGCGGATCCTCTCCGCGGCGGCAGTCGTATCGGCTGGCTCCGCGACGGCGGCGGCGGCGTTGCGCAGCTTCGCGGCCTGCCCGAGGGAGGTCACCGTGCTGCGCCCTCCGGCTTCCGAACCGGCCATGACGAGCGCGCCCGTCGGCAGCGCGCTGTCGGGTCGACGGGTGGTGCTGTGCCACGGCGCCTGCCATGGCGCTGCCGCGGCCACGCTGCTGGTGCGCGTGGCCGCCCGGCTTCGCCGCAGCCATGACGACGTGGTGCTGGTGGTTGCGGGCGAGGACGAAGGCCGCGGCCAGCCGGCCGAGGACGGCGTGGTGGCGGTGGCGCCCGCGGTGCACGCGGCGCTGACCCGCCATGCCGCTGTCCACCTGCTGCTGCGCACCGGTGACGAGGGAGAGGGCGGGCGATCGGCGCCTCTGGGCACGCTGCTGGGCAGCGGAAGGCCGGTGGTAGCCGCCGGCGAGACAGGCTGGGAACTGGTGCGCGAAATCATTGGCGCCGGCACGATCCCTGTCCGCGCCGATGCGGAAACCCTGGCCGCCGCCCTCGACGAACTCTTGAGCGATGCGGAACTCGCCGGCGCGCTGGGTGCTGAAGGGGCGCGGCGGGCGGCGATCCGCTTCTCCGCCCAGGGCGCGGCCGACCGCATCGAGGCGGTGCTTGCCGGAAGCGCCCGGCACGGGTGAGAGCAGCCGCGCGCTACTTCATCACCCAGCCGTTACTGACCAGCAAGGATTGGCCGGTAAGTGCCCGGCTGCCGAAGCCGGCGAGAAACACGGCCGTGTCCGCCACGTCCTCAAGGGTGGTGAACTCGCCCGTCACCGTGCGGCCGAGCATCACCTCCTTCACGACGCGCTCCTCCGAGATGCCGAGATCGCGCGCCTGCTCGGGGATCTGCTTGTCGACGAGGGGGGTGCGGACGAACCCCGGACAGATGACGTTCGAGCGCACCCCGTGGGGCGCGCCTTCCTTCGCCATCACCCGCGCCAGCCCGAGAATGCCGTGCTTTGCCGCGACATAGGCCGACTTCAGCGGCGAGGCATCGTGGCTGTGCACCGATCCCATGTAGATGAGCGAGCCAGACCCGGCCGGGTACATGTGCCGGACGGCCGCCCGTGTAGTGAGAAAGGCGCCAGTCAGATGGATGTCGACGACCCGGCGGAACTCGTCGAGCGGAAACTCTTCCACCGGGTGCACGATCTGGATGCCGGCATTGGCGACGGCGATGTCGAGACCGCCGAACCGGGCTGCGAGCCTGTTTGTGCCCTCGTCCACCGCCTTCTCGTCGGTGACGTCCATCGTCAGCGCGATCGCCTCGCCGCCGCCGGATGTGATGGCGGCGGCAGTGCGCGCGGCGGCGTCGGCGTCGATGTCCGCGACGCCGACGCGGGCGCCTTGGCGGGCGAACGCGTGGGCGATGGCCTGACCGATGCCCGATCCCGCGCCTGTCACCAGC
Organism: Erythrobacteraceae bacterium CFH 75059; assembly: GCA_004331795.1. Taxonomy (GTDB): domain Bacteria; phylum Pseudomonadota; class Alphaproteobacteria; order Sphingomonadales; family Sphingomonadaceae; genus Qipengyuania_B; species Qipengyuania_B thermophila. The sequence continues at coordinate 397,422 of SJSR01000001.1, read as the reverse complement.
GCCACCTTGCCTTTCAGCTGCATGCGGTCGTCTCCTGCCGGGCGCCGGCCGGAACTCGCACCGGCGCGTTCACGTTGTTGCCGCAGGGCGAAGCGTCCGCAGGGGAACAAGTCAATGCAAAATGACCAGTTGACCATCGTGCTGATCATCGCGGGCGTGCTGCTGCTCGCACTCGTGGTCTGGGCCTTGACCCGCAAGAAGCGCACCGACGATCTGCGCAGCCACTATGGCGACGAGTATGACCGGATCGCCAAGGAGCAGGGCGGCCGCGGCGCCGAGGCTGCCCTGCGCGAACGGGAGGAGCGGGTGCGCAGCTTCGACATCCGCCCGCTGCACCGCGACGAACAGCAGCGGTTCGGCGAGCAGTGGCGGGAGATCAAGACCATGTTCGTCGACAGCCCGCGCGAGGCGGTCGTGCGGGGCGATCTTCTCGTCACCGACATGCTGCGCACCCGCGGCTACCCGATGGCCGATTTCGACCGCCTGTATGAGGATCTCACCGTGGACCATGCCGATGTTGCCCGCCAGTTCCGCGAGGCGCACACCATTGCCCTCAGCGGCGACCCGACGACCGAGGAGATGCGCCGGGCGCTGAACCATTACGAGGGGCTTGTCGACGAGATGCTGCGCGATGCGGCGCCCGCGTCGCAGGACACGCGCGACGGAGCGCGGGACATCGATCTGCGCGACCTTCCGCCGGCCGAACGACCCGCCGACGGACCGACCATGCCGGTCAGCCGCCGAGTCGAACCGTGACCGTTCAGCCGCGCGGGCCGACGGCAGGCTGAGGGCCGACCGCCACGTCGCGGACTTCCGGTGAAGGGGCGGGGAGATCGTCCGCAAGGGCGTTCTCCCGCTGCTCCTGCAGGATCGACCAGCAGGCGAGGAACAGCCCGGCGATCAGCGGCCCGACGACGATGCCCGACAGTCCCATGGTGGCGATGCCGCCGAGCGTCGTGACCAGCACGATCCAGTCGGGAATGCCCGTGTCGCGACCGACGAGGACCGGGCGCAGGAGATTGTCGGCCAGACCGATGACCCCCACGCCCGAGCCGATGACCACCAGCCCCTGCCACCAGTCGCCGCTCGCGAGCAGCCAGATCGCTGCGGGAAGCCACACGATCGCCGGTCCGACCGCCGGCACCAGCGACATGATCGCCATCAGCACACCAAACAGCACCGCCGACGGCAGGCCGACGAGCCAGAAAGTGATGGCACCCAGCGCGCCCTGGACCATCCCGACGATCACCGTGCCCTTGATCGTCGCCCGCACGATCGAGAGGAACCGTTCGGCCAGCAGGTCGGCGATGTCCCGTTCCAGCGGCAGGGCCGCGATGACCGCCCGCCCGATGCGGCGTCCGTCGCGCAGCAGGAAGTAGAGCACGTAGAGCCCGACGGCGAAGGACAGCACGAAGCCGAGCGCGCTTCCGCCGATCGACAGGGCATAGGTGGCGAGAACCCCGGCGCTCTCGCTGAGGAACTCCTGCGCCTGCGTCTGGAGATTTTCCACATTGTCCCATCCGGCCTGCGCCATCTGGGTGCGGATGCCGGCCGGCAGGCTTTCGCGCAGCTGCACCAGCCAGGCGGCCGGATCGATGCGACCGTCGCGGAAGGCCAGCACGATCTGCGTCGCCTGGCGCAGCACGATGCTGCCGATGATCATCAGCGGGATGACCACGGCGAAGGTGATGATGAGCAGGGTCGCCACGGCGGCGCCGTTGCGCTGGTCGGGACGGCGCAGCAGGATGCGGTTGTAGAGCGGCTGGAACATCACCGCCGCCAGCGCCGCGAACAGCAGGGCCGACGCGAACGGCCGCACCACCGTGATCAGCGCCAGCGTGACAATCGCCAGCAGCACGAGAAACGCCCCGCGCTCCGTGGCGTCGCGATCTCGGGTGTGCAGCATGCCGTCCTTCTCCGCTCAGGCCGCCACCGGCCCCGCCCGCACGATGACCGGCGAGCAGCAGCATTGTTCCCGCATTGTGGTCTGCTCAGGTGTCGAGATTGACGACATTCAGCGCATTGTCCTGGATGAACTCGCGCCGCGGCTCGACGACATCGCCCATCAGGCGGGTGAAGATCTCGTCGGTGACGTCCGCATCCTCGACCTTGACCTGAAGCAGGGCGCGGTTGTCGGGATCGAGCGTCGTCTCCCACAGCTGCTCGGCGTTCATCTCGCCCAGACCCTTGTAGCGCTGCACCGCAAGCCCCTTGCGCCCCGCCGCCATGACGGCGTCGAGGAGCTGCGTGGGACGGGTGATCGTCGCCTCGGGTGCGGCGTTTTCCGCAGCGCCGTCCGCCTCCGCCACGTCCTCGGCCGGAGCCTCCGAGGCGCTCTGTGCCGCAGCCGCGGCCCCGCGGCTCAGCCGGGCTGGCGCGGCATACAGGGACGCCTGGTCCTGCGCGAGCCTGTGCAGCTTGCGTGCCTCGGCGCTGTCGAAGAACCGCAGGTCGACCGTGTGCACGTCGGTGACGCCGCGCCACAGCCGGTCGAACCGCAGCTCGCTTTCGCCGACGGTGCCCGTCCACTGGGCCTCGGGATCGCCCATCTGCAACCGCTGCGCGGCGCGCGACACGGCCGCCTGACGGTCGTCGGCCGCGTCCGGATCCAGCGCCCCTTCGAGCGCCAGCGCCTCGACCACGGCCGGGTCATACCGGCGCGGCACGAAGCCCAGCATGTTGCGGATCAGGAGCGCCTGCTCGACCATCGCGCGCAGCTCGCCGGCGGCGCGCTGGCCCGCCGGGCCCTCGAGCATCCGGTCCTCCAGCCCCGCGTCGACGAGATAGCGGTCGAGCGCCGCCTGATCCTTGAGATAGACTTCGCTGCGCCCCTTGCTCACCTTGAACAGCGGCGGCTGGGCGATGAACAGGTGCCCGGCCTCGACGATTTCGGGCATCTGCCGGTGGAAGAAGGTGAGCAGCAGCGTGCGGATGTGCGCCCCGTCGACATCGGCGTCGGTCATGATGACGATCTTGTGATAGCGCAGTTTGTCGAGGTTGAATTCGTCGCGCAGGCCCGTGCCCATCGCCTGGATGAGCGTGCCGACCTCCTTGGAGGAGATGATCCGGTCGAAGCGGGCGCGCTCGACGTTCAGGATCTTGCCCTTCAGCGGCAGGATGGCCTGCGTCTTGCGGTCACGGCCCTGCTTGGCCGAGCCGCCCGCGCTGTCGCCTTCGACCAGGAACAGCTCGGACTTCGCGGGGTCGCGCTCCTGGCAGTCGGCCAGCTTGCCGGGCAGGGAGGCAATGCTCATCGCGCCCTTGCGGCTCATCTCGCGCGCGCGGCGCGCGGCTTCGCGGGCGGCGGCGGCGTCGATCACCTTCTGGACAATGGCCTTTGCATGGGCGGGGTTCTCTTCCAGCCACTCGCTCATCTTCTCGCTCATCAGCGCCTCGAGCGGCTGCCGTACCTCGGAGGAGACGAGCTTGTCCTTGGTCTGGCTCGAGAACTTGGGATCGGGGAGCTTGACGCTGACAATCGCCGTCAGCCCCTCGCGCATATCCTCGCCCGATAGAGCGACCTTTTCCTTCTTCAGGAGACCCGAGGAGGCGGCATAGCCGTTCAGCGTGCGCGTCAGCGCGGCGCGGAAGGCGGCCAGATGCGTGCCGCCGTCGCGCTGGGGGATGTTGTTGGTGAAGGCGAGAACGTTCTCGTAGTAGCTGTCGTTCCATTCCAGCGCCACGTCGATCCCGATCCCGTCCCGCTGCGCCGAGACGGAGATCGGCTCGGGGATCAGCGGCTGCTTGTTGCGGTCGAGATAGCGGACGAAGGCGGCGATGCCTCCTTCATAGAACAAATCATGCTCCAGCACCTCCTCGTGGCGCCGGTCCCGCAGGACGATGCGCACGCCCGAATTGAGGAACGCCAGCTCCCGATACCGGTGCTCGAGCTTGTCGAAGTCGAACTCGGTGACGTTCTTGAACGTCTGTTCGGACGCCTTGAAGGTGACGCGCGTGCCTTTCTTGAGGCCGCGCTCGTCGCCGTTGGAGGCCACCGGCGGCGCGTCGCCCACCACCTTGAGCGGCGCCACGGCATCGCCGTGCTCGAAGCGCATCCAGTGTTCCCTGCCGTCGCGCCAGATGGTCAGCTCCAGCCATTCGGACAGGGCGTTCACCACCGACACGCCGACGCCGTGGAGACCGCCCGACACCTTGTAGGCGTTGTCGTCGCTGGTGTTCTCGAACTTGCCGCCGGCGTGAAGCTGGGTCATGATGACCTCGGCCGCCGACACGCCTTCGCCCTGGTGCATGTCGACGGGAATGCCCCGGCCGTTGTCCTCGACCGAGACGGAGCCGTCCGGGTTCAGCTCGACGAGCACGAGATCGCAGTGCCCCGCCAGCGCCTCGTCGATGGCGTTGTCCGACACTTCGAACACCATGTGGTGCAGGCCCGACCCGTCGTCCGTGTCGCCAATATACATGCCCGGCCGTTTGCGGACGGCGTCGAGACCCTTCAGAACCTTGATGCTGTCGGCGTCGTAGGCGCCGTTGCGCGGCGCGTTCTCGGGGGTGCTTGCCATTGGGGGCATATAGGCGCAACCGCGCCGCTTCCCAACTCATTCGGACCGGCGGGCGGGCGGTTTTCCCCGGCCCGTGGCCGCCGCGCCGCGCCGCGCTGGACAGCCGCGCGCGCACCCGTCAAAGCGCCGTGCCATGACGCCCGAACACACCCCCGACTCCATCCTCATCGTCGATTTCGGCAGCCAGGTGACCCAGCTCATCGCCCGCCGCGTGCGCGAGGCGGGGGTGTATTCGGAGATCGCGCCGTACACGCGGGCGGCCGAGGCGTTCGAGCGGCTCGGCCCCAAGGGCATCATCCTCAGCGGCGGCCCCAGATCGGTGACAGAAGACGATGCGCCGTCCGCCCCGGCGGCATTCTTCGAGGCGGGGGTGCCGGTCCTTGGCATCTGCTACGGGCAGCAGGCCATGGCGCAGCAGCTCGGCGGCGCGGTGCAGAGCGGCGCCACGGGCGAGTTCGGCCGCGCGTTCCTCGACATCGACGCGGATTGCCCCTTGTTCGACGGGCTGTGGGAGGCGGGCACCCGCCATCAGGTGTGGATGAGCCACGGCGACAAGGTGATCGCGCTGCCGCCGGGATTTCGCGCCGTCGCGTCGAGCGAAGGGGCGCCGCACGCCGTCATCTGCAACGCGGAACGCCGCTTCTTCGGGGTGCAGTTCCATCCAGAGGTCGTCCACACGCCCGATGGCGGCCGCCTGATCGCCAATTTCGCCCGCCATGTCTGCGGCCTTGCTGGTGACTGGACCATGGCCGAGTTCCGCGAAACCAAGATCGCCGAGATCCGCGCACAGGTTGGTTCGGGCCGCGTCATCTGCGGCCTGTCGGGCGGCGTCGACAGCGCGGTGGCCGCCGTCCTGATCCACGAGGCGATCGGGGACCAGCTGACCTGCGTGTTCGTCGACCACGGGCTGCTGCGCAGCGGCGAGGCGGAGCAGGTCGTGGAGCTGTTCCGGGGTCACTACAACATCCCGCTGGTCCATGTGAACGCGGAAGAGCGGTTCCTCACCGGCCTCGCCGGCGTGACCGACCCGGAAGCCAAGCGCAAGTTCATCGGCAAGACCTTCATCGACGTGTTCGAGGAAGAGGCCAGAAAGATCGGCGGGGCGGAGTTCCTGGCACAAGGCACGCTCTATCCCGACGTGATCGAGAGCGTCAGCCACACCGGCGGGCCGTCGGTCACCATCAAGAGCCACCACAATGTCGGCGGCCTGCCCGAACGCATGAACATGAAGCTCGTCGAGCCCCTGCGCGAACTGTTCAAGGACGAGGTGCGCGATCTCGGCCGCGAGCTGGGGCTGCCGGACGCCTTCGTGAAGCGCCACCCGTTTCCCGGCCCGGGCCTTGCCATCCGCATCCCTGGCGAGGTGACGAAGGAACGCTGCGACATCCTTCGCCGGGCCGACGCCATCTATCTCGAGGAAATCCGCCGCCACGGGCTGTATGATGCCATCTGGCAGGCCTTCGCCGTGCTGCTGCCGGTCAAGACCGTGGGCGTGATGGGCGACGGGCGCACCTATGACAGCGTGTGCGGCCTGCGCGCCGTGACCAGCACCGACGGGATGACCGCCGACGTGTACCACTTCCCCGGCGAATTCCTGGCGAATGTCGCAACGCGCATCGTCAACGAGGTGCGCGGCATCAACCGGGTGGTGTACGACTACACCAGCAAGCCGCCAGGGACGATCGAGTGGGAATGAATTCAGGTCTCCCGCATCGTGTTCTGCGCGGTGCCTTCTGCACCACTGCCGCGAGCGGCGGGTTCGCGCGGCCTTCACGGCTCCTGAAGCAGGACGCATCCGGCGCAGGGGCTGAGCCATGACCGCCTTCTGCATCTCCGCCGCCATCCCGCCCGAACTCTGCGCCGTCGATGACGAGCGGAAGGCGATCTACCATTCCGCCGACAGCATCTGCATCTGGGTCTTCGCCACCCGCAGGGAGCGCAACCGCTTCGTGGAGGAGACACAAGGGATGGCCAAGGTGGAGCGGGACGCGCATTACCGCCGCTTCTTCACGTCGCCCCAGCCGCCATCCGCAACATCCACGGGCGCGATTTAACACTGTTTTCACGCATGTTTTGGCATCGACGCACATTCTGCGGGGCTGCCTGCCCCGCGTGAAGGAGCCGGGCGATGCGAGTCCTTTCCTGCGTGACGCAGGACCATGTCGTTTGGCTGGTCGTCCTTGCTGCCGCCATGTGCCTTGCCGGTGCGTGCGTCGCGTCCCGTCTGTTTCACCGCTGCGTCACCGCGCCGCGGGCGACCCGCCTTTACTGGTGTCTTCTTGCGGCCCTGACCGCCGGCGCGGCGACCTGGGCCACCCACTTCGTCGCGATGCTCGGTCACCGCGCCAACGTGCCGGTGACGTTCGATGGTCCGCTGACGATCTTCTCGGCGCTGATCGCGGTCGCGGGGATCGGCGCGGGCCTGCTGCTGGCCACCTCCCGCCGGCCGGCGGTCGCGGTCGTGGGCGGGGGCAGCATCATCGGCCTCGCCATTGCGGCGATGCATTACGTCGGCATGTTCGCCTACCGGGTGGAAGGGGTCGTCACCTGGCTGCCCGGCCATGTGGCGGCGTCGATCATCCTCTGTGTCGCCTTGTGCGTGGCGGCGCTCGGCCGCCTCACGGGCGGGCGGGGTGCGACGCGGCAGGCCGCCCTGCTGCTCGCGGCGGCGATCCTCGTCCTGCACTTCACCGGCATGGCCGCCTTCACGGTGCAGCCCATTCCCGGCGTGAGCGCGCTTGTCGACCGCGACGCCTTCGCCGCCATGGCTGCGGCCATCGCGCTGGTGGCGCTGCTCATCGTCGGCGTGGGCCTGTCCACCTACGTGGTCGAGCGCAAGGCGGTCAGCCATTCGCAGGCCAGGCTGCACCACATCGCCATGCACGACGAGCTCACGGCTGTCGCCAACCGGCGGGCCTTCACCGAGGCGCTCGAGCAGGAGTGCCGCCGGATGCGTGCATTCGCCCGTCCCTTCGCGCTGCTGCTGATCGACCTTGATCGGTTCAAGGCGGTCAATGACACGCTTGGCCATCCGGTCGGCGACAAGGTGCTGCGGCGCGTTGCCCAGAGGCTCAGGAAGGCGATTCGCGACGGGGATCTGATCGCGCGCCTCGGCGGTGACGAGTTCGCCGTGATCGCTCCCAACGTCGCCGATGCCGCTGCCGCTCGGGCGCTTGCCGACCGCATCGTCGAGATCATGGCGCGCCCCTTCCTTGTCGACGGTCACATCGCGGACATCGGCGCGAGCGTCGGCGTCTGCCTTGCGCCCCTGCACGGATCGGACCCGTCCGCCCTCGTGCAGAAGGCCGACGTGGCGCTCTACACGGCGAAGAGCGAGGGCAAGGGCCGGTTCTGCGTGTTCGAGCCGGCGATGAGCGAGGCGCTGAACAGGCGCCGCATGATCGAGGCGGATCTGCGCCGGGCTTGCATGCGCGAGGAGTTCGATGTGGTCTACCAGCCCATCACCGACACGCGCACCGGCTCTGTCACCGGCGCCGAGGCCCTGCTGCGCTGGACCTGCGCGCAGCGCGGCGAGGTGTCGCCAGCCGAATTCATCCCGATTGCGGAAGATCTGGGCCTCGTCACCCGCATCGGCGCAGGCGTCCTGAAGCAGGCATGCCGCGACGCGGCCGGGTGGCCGTCGCACGTCAACCTGTCGGTCAACATTTCTCCCGTGCAGCTGTTCGATCCGCGCCTGCCGAGCCTCGTGACACAGGCGCTCGAGGAGGCGGGCCTTGCGCCGTCCCGGCTCGAACTGGAGATCACCGAAACCGCCCTGCTCGAGGATGACGATGTCGTCATGGCGACGCTCACCCGCCTGCGGGAGCTCGGCGTGCGCATCTCGCTCGACGACTTCGGCACCGGCTACTCGTCGCTGAGCTACCTGCACCGCTACCCCATCAGCCGGATCAAGATCGATCGTTCCTTCGTCCGCCGCCTGCCGGACGACGCCAGCAGCGCCTCGATCGTGCGCGCCATCGTGCAACTGGGCGTCACCCTCGATCTCAAGATCACCGCCGAGGGCATCGAGACGGACGAGCAGCTCGCCTTCATGGCGGGGCAGGGGTGCCACAACTCGCAAGGGTTCCTGATCAGCCGTCCGGTGTCCTCCAGCGCCCTCGCCGCCATGGCCCGGCAGGCGGTCGGAGCGGCCGCATGAGCGATCATCCTGTCCGCGCCCGCCTGTGCCGCCTGCTCTACACGAGCCGGATGGCACCTCCGGCCGCGGGTGCGCCCCCTCTTGACCTGCACGCCCTCGCCCGGTCATCGGCAGCCGCCAACAGCAAGGTCGCGATCACCGGCAGCCTCCTGCTCGTCGACGGCGTGTTCGTCCAGATCCTCGAGGGGCCGGTGGCGATGGTGGAGACCACGTTCGAGCGGATCTGCGCCGACCTGCGCCACCGCGACCTGCAGCTTGTCGACCTCGTCGACACCGATGCGCGGCTGTTCGGCGAATGGGGCATGGCCTGCCTCGACGCGGGCGGCGACCTGCCGCAATCGCTGCGCAGCGACGCGCAGGATGTGCGCTGCCTCGTCGGGGTGAACGCGGCGGCGGCGGTCCGGCAGATGAAGGAGCTGTTCGCCGCGGGTCTTCCGGCCCTGCGCCAGACGGGCGGGTGCGCGCCCGCGCCGGTCGCGGCTACGGCATCGCCGGCCTGAGCCGATCCGCGGATCAGGTCACGGCGACTCCGAACACCCGCCCCACGCCCGCCGTCACCGCCATTGCCGCCGCGCTCCAGAAGACGACCCGCAGGATCGCCTTCAGGGGCGCAGCGCCGCCTGCCGCAGCGCCGAGCCCGCCGAGCGCGCCCAAGCCCACCAGCGCGCTCAGCGCGACCGCCGGCAGCACGACGGCCGCCGGCACCGCGGCCGCCACCAGCACCGGCAGCGCGGCTCCGGCCGAGAAGGTGGCGGCCGACACGAATGCCGCCTGCACGGGCCGGGCGCTCGCCACGTCGGTGATGCCGAGTTCGTCGCGGGCATGGGCGCCGAGCGCGTCCCGCGCCGTCAGCTGCTGCGCCACCTGCATGGCAAGGTCGTGATCCAGCCCGCGCGCGGCATAGATGCCGGCCAGTTCCTCCAGCTCCGCCTCCGGCATGGCGGCCAGTTCGCCGCGCTCGCGTTCGAGGTCGGCCTTTTCGGCGTCGGCCTGCGAGCTCACCGAGACATACTCGCCCGCCGCCATCGACATGGCTCCGGCGACGAGGCCGGCAAGCCCGGCGATCAGGATCTCGCCCCGTCCGACGCCGGCCGCCGCCACGCCCACGATGAGGCTGGCGGTGGACACCAGCCCGTCATTGGCGCCAAGCACGGCCGCGCGAAGCCAGCCGATCCGCTGCACCGCGTGACGCTCGCGGTGGACGAGCCGCATCACCGCAGGCCGCGACAGGTCCGCCCGCCGTGGCGGCAGGCAGGCGGGGAAGGCCAAGTCCGGCTCACCGCCCGGCCATCGCGCGTGCGCTGAGGATCTCGATCCAGTAGCCGTCCGGATCGGCGATGAAGGCGATGTGCTTCATGCGGCCTTCCTCGGGTCGCTTGATGAAGCGCACGCCCGCATCCGCGAACCGGCGGCAGGCGGCCTCCACGTCCGGCACGGCAAGGCCGATGTGGCCGTAGCCGCGCGGCTCGCCATTGCCCGAGTGGTAGACAGGCCCGTCCTCATCCTCGGTGCCCCAGTTGTGGGTCAGCTCCAGCACACCCGGGCGGCTGAACACGTACTCGCGCAGATCCGCCTCGTCCTCGGGGAGTTTGTCGCCTTCATCCATGAAGGCAAGGAAGTAGAGGGAGAACGCGCCCTCCTCGACGTCGATCTGCCGCAGCAGGGTCATGCCCAGAAGGTCGCGGTAAAAGGCGAGGCTTGCGCGGGGATCCTTCACCCGGATCATCGTGTGGTTGAACGTGTAGCCGTGCGGATTGGCGGACATGGCGCTGCGTCTCCTTCCCCTGGTCGTGCAACGGGAGGCCATGGGCGTGCGTTCCGGCACCGTGCGACGGAATCTGCCTGCGCTGCTGCTTCCCGACAAGGTGGAAGAGGTCATGCGGCGCCTGGCCGCGCACCATCCCGGCCGCGTGCGGGGCGCAAAGGGGCCGAAGGAGCAGCCCGATGCGTTCCGCTCCGCCGTCTCCTGCATGCTGAGCGCGCAATCGCTCGACCGCAACACGGGCGCCGCGACGCGCAATCTGTTCGCGCTGGCCCGGACGCCCGCGGCCATGCTGCGCCTTTCCGAGGCGCAGATTGCGCAGGCCATCCGTCCGTGCGGCCTCTACAACACGAAAGCGCGCCACGTCCGGGCCTTCTGCGCCGCCCTGCTGGAGCAGCATGGCGGAGTTGTGCCGGACAGCCGCGAGGCGTTGATGGCGCTGCCGGGCATCGGCAGAAAATGTGCGGACATCGTGCTGTCGTTCGCCTTCGGCCAGCCGGTCATCGCCGTCGACACGCACGTCCACCGGGTCGCGAACCGGATCGGGCTGGCCGCAGCCTCGACGGCCGAAGGAACCGCCCGCCAGCTCGAGGAACGGGTGCCCGCCTGGGCGCAGGCCGACGGCCATTTCTGGCTCATCCAGCACGGCAAGCGCCTGTGCACGGCGCGACGACCCCGCTGCGTGGCCTGCCCGGTTGCGGATCTGTGCCTCAGCGCGGCCGTGTTCCATGCCGCTCCTGCATCGCCGCCGGCGCAATCCTCGGCCGGTCTGAACCAATCGTGAGGTGGCGCGTTGGCCTGAATACATGGGCTGATCCAAGCACAAGCTTGTATTCAGAAGCTCATCGACAGAAGCGGGCGCGCGGCGCGCCCGCAACGCAGAAGTCCATTGGGGGCGATTGGAGATTACGATGAAGATTGCGGGAATGATCACCATGGCGGGTGCAGCGGCGCTGCTCGCCGCGTGCGGCAATGACGGCCGGCAGCAGACCACCGAAACGGCGACGATGGATGGGGCCTATCAGGACGGCGCGAACCTCGACACCGGCCCGATGGCGAACACCACGGCCGGACAGCAGGGCATGGCCGGTCAGGGCACCGCGGCCGGGACAATGGCGGGCAACCAGGACACGACGCGGGTGTTCTTCGCCTTCGACCAGGCGGAACTCACCGCCGATGCCCGCCAGCAGCTCGACCGGATCGCCGAAGCCTACCGGCAGACCCCGGGCGCGGGGCTGACCGTCGCCGGGTTCACCGACACCGTCGGCACCCGCCCGTACAACCAGCAGCTGTCCGAACGGCGGGCCGCGGCGGTGCGCGACCATCTGGTGAGCCGCGGCGTCCCGGCCGGCGAGATCCAGCTCGAGGCGCACGGACAGTCGTCCCCACGGGTGGACACCGGCGACAATGTGCGTGAAGCGCAGAACCGCCGAGTGCGGATCGAGTTCGGCGACCAGCAGAACTGAGCTTGCGGCGAGGGGGCGGGCTGGCCAGGGCGCACCTGGCCGGCCCGTCAGCCTTCACCCCGTCAGCGCGACGTTCCGGTCAGGGCGTCGGCTGCTCGCGGCGGTACGGCACGAAATCCGTCAGGAAGATGTTGCCGGTGTAGAAGCCGGTGATCCGGTCGAAGGTGGTCACCGGATCAAGCCGGCACAGCTGTCCCACCGTGCCGAAGTTGCGGATCAGCAGGGCGTCGTTGTCGTTCAGCGCGGCGGGATCGCGCGTGGTGTTGACCCACACGGTGTTGCCGTCGCGGATGACGATGGCGGTGCCCTCGATGATCTGCAGGTTGCGGTTCGGGAAGGTGCGGACGCATCGCTGCGGTTCCCCGGCGACGCGTCCCTCCAGCAGGCGGGCGAGCTGCTCCTGCCCGCGCTCGGCGCGGGTCGGCGCACGCTCTCCGGCGAAGGCAGGCGCAACGAGACCGGCTGCGGCTGCGGCGGACAACAGGATGGCGCGGATGTTCGGCATGGCGACGCTCCTATGGACGTGCCCGGATATATGCACTGCGCCGCCTGAACCAAGCGTGGCCGGACACCGCCCGCGTCAGCGGTGGCCCGGATCGGCTCCTTCCGCGATGTCGGGCAGCCGGCTGTGGTCCGCGCCGTCCGCCGGACCGCCTTCCAGCACGAACCGCCGGTCGCAATAGCCGCAGTCGACATAGCCGTGCTCGTCGATGGTCAGGTAGACCTTGGGGTGCCCCAGCGCCGATGCGGCGAAGGTCGGCCCGCCGCGGATGGCGGACGCACCGTCGCAGCTGACATAGCGCGTGGGCGTTCGGATGATCTCGGGCGGCGCGGGCATGGTCATGGGCTGGCGGGCAGATAAAGCGGTGCGCGTTCGCGCGCAACCGGGACGTGGCGGGTCGACCGCCTCCCCGCCTCTTTCCCCCGCCTGCGGTTTGGGCCTAGAGGCTGCGCATGACCACAACTCCTGCCATTCGCATCGAGGCCCTTGAAAAACGCTATGCCGGCGTGCGCGGCGAACCAGGCAAGCACGCGCTCAAGGGTGTAAGTTTCGACGTACCCCAGGGGCAGATCTTCGGGCTGCTCGGCCCAAACGGAGCGGGCAAATCGACCCTCATCAACATCCTTGCCGGGCTGGTGGTCAAGACCGGCGGCCGGGCGAGCATCTGGGGCTTCGACATCGACGAGCACCCGCGCAACGCCAAGCGCTCGATCGGGATCGTGCCGCAGGAGATCGTCTTCGACCCGTTCTTCACGCCCTACGAGGTGCTGGAGAACCAGGCCGGGTTCTACGGGATCCCGGCCCGCGACCGGCGCAGCGCCGCGCTGCTCGAGGCGGTGCGGCTCGCCGACAAGCGGGACGCCTACGCCCGCACCCTGTCGGGCGGGATGAAGCGCCGGCTGCTCATCGCCAAGGCGATGGTCCATTCCCCGCCCATTCTCGTGCTTGACGAGCCAACCGCCGGGGTGGACGTGGACCTGCGCCGGCAGCTGTGGGAGCTGGTCACGGCGCTCAACCGCGACGGGGTGACGGTGGTCCTCACCACCCACTACCTCGAAGAAGCCGAAGCGTTGTGCGATCACATCGCCATCATCAACCACGGCGAACTCATCACCAGCAAGCCGACCCGCGAGCTGGTGGAGATGGCGCGGGAAAAGATCGTCCGCGTGTCGCTCGACCGCGAGGTGTCGACGCTGCCGCCCCACGACGCGTTCCGCCGTGTCGAGACGCCGCAGCCACGCATGCTGGAGGTCACCTACGACCGCGACGTCGCGACCGCCGGGCAGGTGCTCGCCATCATTCAGCAGGCCGGCTACGGCATCGAGGACGTGACCACCCGCGAAGCCGACCTCGAGGACGTGTTCGTCCAGCTGACGCAGGACAGCGCGCCGCGCGATGCCTGACGGCAGCAAGAAGCCGCAGGTCCGGCTGCCGTCCTGGAGCCTGCTGACCCCCATCGTCGGCATCGCCGCCTCGCTGGCCGGGCTGGCGCAGTCGGGCTCGGCGAGCGTGGCGGTGCTCGCGGCCGTGCTGATCGGGTCGGTCATCGCCGCGGTCCACCATGCCGAGGTCATCGCGCTGCGGATCGGCGAGCCGTTCGGCACGCTGGTGCTGGCGCTGGCGGTGACGGTGATCGAAAGCTCGCTGATCGTGTCGCTGATGCTCTCCAACGTGGCGGATGCGTCCACGCTCGCCCGCGACACGGTGGTGGCGGCGATCATGATCATCCTGACCGGTATGCTCGGCGCGTGCTTCTTTGTCGGCGGCCTGCGTCACCGGGAGCAGCGGTTCACCCGCGAGGGGGTCAGCGCGGGCCTCTCGACCCTGGCGGCGCTGGCCGTGCTGGTGCTGATCCTGCCCAACTACACCGTCAGCGAGCCGGGCGCCTCCTACGCTCCGTCGCAGCTGGTGTTCGTGTCCGTCGTCACCTTCGTGCTCTACATCACCTTCGTCATGGTGCAGACGCTGCGGCACCGCACCTATTTCCTTCCCGCCGAGGAAGACATCACGGTGAAGTCGGCGCCGCCTCCGTCCGGCCGGCTCGCGGTGGCGGCGTTCGTCGCGCTCATCGCCGCGCTGACGGCGGTGATCCTGCTAGCGCAGGCGCTGGCCTCGCCCATCGAACGGGCGGTGGTGGGGGCAGGGCTGCCGCTGGCGCTGGTCGCGGTGCTCATCGCCGGTGTGGTGCTGGCGCCCGAAGGGACATCGGCGGTCCGCGCCGCCCGCCGCAACCGCCTGCAGACGAGCGTCAATCTCGCCTTCGGCTCGGCACTGGCGACGATCGGCCTGACGATCCCGACCGTCGCCATGGTGTCGCTGGTGTTCGACCTCCCGCTGGCGCTGGGCGTGAGCAGCAAGGCGATGACCCTGCTCGCGCTGTCGCTGTTCGTCACCGCGGTCAGTCTGAGCACCGGGCGCACGACGGTGCTGCACGGCATGGTGCACCTCGTGATCTTCGCCGTCTACCTGTTCACCACCATCGTTCCCTGACCGCGTCGACTCCGCCGGCCGGCCGGCGCGGCTTGCCACCTGCTCCCGCCGGCGCCATGGCGCAGCCATGCAAGCGGCACACGACGTGATCGTCATCGGCTCGGGCGCGGCCGGCCTCACCGCGGCTCTGGCCCTGGCCGAGACCCGGCGCGTGCTGGTGCTGGCCAAGGGCGCGCTGGACAGCGGGTCCACGGCCTGGGCGCAGGGCGGCGTGGCGGCGGTGCTGGACGCGGGCGACACGTTCGAAAACCACGTGCGCGACACGATGGTCGCGGGCGCCGGTCTGAACGATCGCGAGATCGTGGAATGGGTGGTCGAGCAGGCGCCCCGGTCCATCGCCCGCCTGCGGGACCTTGGCGTGCCGTTCAACGCCGAAGGGGCGAACCTGCACCTGACGCGCGAGGGCGGCCACTCCCACCGCCGGATCGTCCATGTGAACGATGCGACCGGCTGGGCCATCCAGGACGCGCTGCTGCGCGCCGCGCGGGCGCAGCCGAACATCACCCTCGCGCAGGGGCAGACCTGCATCGACCTCATCACCGGCCGCCATGCGCAGCGGTTCTCGGGCGAGGGGCGGGTGTGGGGCGTCTATGCGCTGGCCGCGGAGAGCGGCCGGGTGGAGGCCCACGTCGCCCCCGCCACCGTGCTCGCCACCGGCGGGGCAGGGCGGGTGTACCAGTTTTCGACCGCGCCGCGGGGCGCCACGGGTGACGGCATCGCCATGGGCTGGCGGGCGGGCTGCCGGGTCTCGAACATGGAGATGATGCAGTTCCACCCGACCTGCCTGTACCATCTGGAGGTCAAGAACTTCCTCATCACCGAAGCGGTGCGCGGCGAGGGCGGCCGCCTGCTCCACCCGGTGACGGGCCACCGGTTCATGGCCGACTACGATCCCGAGCGGCTGGAACTGGCGCCGCGCGACGTGGTGGCGCGGGCCATCGACGACCAGATCAAGCGGTTCGGGCTGGACTTCGTCCATCTGGACATCAGCCACCGTCCGGCGGCCTTCATCCGCGCGCATTTCCCCACGATCCACGACCGCCTGCTCGGCCTCGGGATCGACATCACGCGCCAGCCGATCCCCGTCGTCCCCGCGCAGCACTACACCTGCGGCGGGGTGGTGGTCGATCGCGATGCGCGCACCGACCTGCCGGGGCTGTGGGCCGCGGGCGAGTGCACCGAGAGCGGGCTGCACGGGGCCAATCGCCTCGCCTCCAACAGCCTGCTGGAATGCTTCGTGTTTGGGGAAGCCGCCGCCCGCGACATCGCCGCGCACTGGGGCACGCTGCCCGCGCCGCCGCCCATCCGCCCCTGGGACGAGAGCCGGGTCACCGACTCGGACGAGGAGGTCGTAATCAAGCAGAACTGGACGGAGATCCGCCGGTTCATGTGGAACTATGTCGGCATCGTGCGCACGACCAAGCGGCTGGAGCGTGCGGCGAACCGGATCCGCCTGCTCGGGCAGGAGATCGAGGACTATTACGGCAGCTTCCGGGTTACGACCGATCTCATCGAGCTGCGCAACCTGCACCAGTGCGCCGACCTGATCGTGCGTTCGGCGCTGCGGCGGCGCGAAAGCCGCGGCCTGCATTTCGTCCGCGACTGGCCGCTGACCGACGCCGAGCCGCGCGACACGGTGCTGGTGCCCTGATCCGGCGGATAACCGCACGTCGCGCCCGGCCCGGCGCGCGCCGGAAAAACAATGTCTTGGCGCACGGACACAATGCTGCCCCCGCTGCGTTCTCTTCCCGCAGGACGCGCGGTGGTGCGCGGCCTGGCTGAGAAGGTGAGGAATCCAGAATGTCCACTCCCGAGAACCTGGAAGACATCTACATCGACGAGCTCGCCGACAACTGGTCCGCCAACGACCAGATGCGCAAGGCGGTGAAGGAAATGGCGAAGGTGGCCGGCGACGACACCCTGCGCAAGCGGCTCGAAAAGGCGAGCGAGGGCATCGAGAAGCACACGGAGACGATCAAGTCGCTGCTCGAGGAACTCGGCGAGGACGAGCCCGAGCACTGCAAGGGCATGGAAGGTCTCGTCAAGGAAGCGCACAAGCACGCGATCGATGCCGACATCGAGGACAGCGACGTGCGCGACGTCGTGATCATCACCCAGTACCAGCGGATGTGCCATTACGGGCTGGCCGGGCTGGGATCGGCCAAGGCCTTCGCCGAGGCGC
Source organism: Erythrobacteraceae bacterium CFH 75059 (assembly GCA_004331795.1). Lineage (GTDB taxonomy): Bacteria > Pseudomonadota > Alphaproteobacteria > Sphingomonadales > Sphingomonadaceae > Qipengyuania_B > Qipengyuania_B thermophila. The sequence goes on along the minus strand of SJSR01000001.1, from coordinate 380,341 downwards.
TGGGCATGGACGATCATGCGCAGAAGCTCGACGAGATTGTGGCGCAGATCTACGACGCCGACCAGAACATGACCGACCTCGCCGAGCGCAGCGTCAACCTGCGCGCCAAGGAGGCGGAGAGCGAGGACGAGGACGAAGACGAAGACGCCTGAGTCCAAGCCGCCGCCGCGGTGCGCTGCGCGCCGCGGCGGTCGGCGCCGCGTCGGCGGCCCGCGATGCGCGCCACCGACCAAGGCCGGGCGCTCACGCACTTTTTACCACTATCCACGGATTTCTCGCATAGCGGCGCGCCCTCGCGAAAGGCGCTGAAAAGCGGCGAGTCGCCGGGGCGGACAGACCGCCGGCGGCCCTGCTCGGACAGGGACCGCAACAGAGGCTGGCGCTTGCGCAGCGGGGACCATTTCACCATTGTGGCGGACCGACCGGGGGCGCTGCCTGCGGCCGGACGACGACCGGCGCCGGAAAGGCGAAAACCCAACCGCAGCGAGCAGGAATGCCGACATGGACTTCAGAAGCGACGATCCCGCCACCGCCAGCCACGACAGCGGGCACAGCGCCGGTTCCGCTTCCGCACAAAGCCACGAGGCGGCGGCACCGGCCGCGGCCATGCCGACCGCTCCGGCCGAAGGCGATGACAGCAAGGCGGTCAATCCGCGCCGCTTCGACGTGCGCACCGATCCGGCCCGCGATGCGTTGCTGACGGACTTCGGCAAGGAGACGCTGACCGACCGCTATCTCCTTCCCGGCGAATCGTTTCAGGACCTGTTCGCCCGGGTGGCCGACGCCTACGCCGACGACGCCGCGCATGCGCAGCGGCTCTACGAGTACATTTCGCGGCTGTGGTTCATGCCGGCGACGCCCGTCCTGTCGAACGCGGGCACGAACAGGGGCCTGCCGATCTCGTGCTACCTCAATTCGGTGTCGGACAGCCTCGAGGGGATTGTCGGCACCTGGAACGAGAACGTCTGGCTCGCCAGCCGGGGCGGGGGCATCGGCACCTATTGGGGCGAGGTGCGCGGCATCGGCGAGCCGGTCGGCCTCAACGGCAAGACGAGCGGCATCATCCCCTTCATCCGGGTCATGGACTCGCTGACGCTCGCGATCAGCCAGGGGAGCCTGCGGCGCGGGTCGGCGGCCTGCTATCTCGACATCTCGCATCCCGAGATCGAGGAGTTCCTCGAGATCCGCAAGCCGTCGGGCGACTTCAACCGCAAGGCGCTGAACCTCCACCACGGCGTGCTGCTGACCGACGCTTTCATGGAAGCCGTGCGGTCGGGAACGGAGTTCGACCTCGTCTCGCCCAAGGACGGCAGCGTGCGCAAGACGGTGGACGCGCGCTCGCTGTTCCAGAAGCTGGTGGAGACCCGCCTCGCCACGGGCGAGCCCTACATCGTGTTCTCCGACACGGTGAACCGGATGATGCCCAAGCATCACCGCGATCTGGGCCTCAAGGTGTCGACCTCGAACCTGTGCTCGGAAATCACCCTGCCGACGGGCCGCGATCACCTCGGCAACGACCGGACGGCGGTGTGCTGCCTGTCGTCGCTCAACCTCGAGACCTGGGATGCGTGGGAGGGCGACAAGCGGTTCATCGAGGACGTGATGCGCTTCCTCGACAATGTGCTGCAGGACTACATCGACCGCGCGCCCGACGAGATGGCGCGGGCCAAGTATTCGGCCAGCCGCGAGCGCAGCGTCGGGCTGGGGGTGATGGGCTTCCACTCCTTCCTGCAGTCGAAGAACATCGGCTTCGAATCGCCCATGGCGAAGGTGTGGAACCTCAAGATGTTCCGCCACATCGCCGCCAAGGCCGAAGAGGCCTCGCTGCTGCTCGCGCAGGAGCGGGGCCCGTGCCCCGACGCGGCCGACATGGGCGCGATGGAGCGGTTTTCCTGCAAGATGGCGATCGCGCCGACCGCGTCCATCTCGATCATCTGCGGCGGCACCTCGGCCTGCATCGAACCGATTCCGGCGAACATCTACACACACAAGACGCTGTCGGGCAGCTTCATCGTCAAGAACCCGTATCTCGAGCGGCTCCTGCGGGAGAAGTCGAAGGACTCGACCAACGTCTGGAATTCGATCCTCGAGCGGGGCGGCAGCGTGCAGCACCTCGACTTCCTGACAACCGAGGAAAAGGCGGTGTTCAAGACCTCGTTCGAAATCGACCAGCGCTGGCTGCTCGAATTCGCCGCCGACCGCACGCCCTATATCGACCAGGCGCAGTCGCTGAACCTGTTCATCCCCGCCGATGTCGACAAGTGGGACCTGATGATGCTCCATTTCCAAGCGTGGGAGAAGGGCATCAAGTCGCTGTACTACCTGCGCTCGAAGTCGGTGCAGCGGGCCGGCTTCGCTGGCGGGGTGGAGGCGGACAACACCCCGGAAGCGCCGCGCTACGAGCTGGCGGCGGAAGGTGGGCAGACGGATTACGAGGAGTGCTTGGCCTGCCAGTAAGGGGTGGTGGCCTCCCCCGCCGCCTGGCCGGGCAGGGCGTCGGGCCTGAACCCAAAGACTTGTTCGCGCGTTGAGCCTGCTCAAGCAGGAGAGCACGCGCATGGATGATAGCCGCATCTGGGAGTTCGAGCAGGAGCTGTGGACGGGACCGGCCGAGGCCTATGACCGCAAGGTGTCTGACGCGGTCGTGATGGCTCTGCCCCACGATCCGTGGCTGCTCGACGGGGCGCAGGCTCGCGAGGCGGTCAAGGCGACGCCGCGCTGGGACGAGGCCGAGTTTCTCGACCGCCGCGTGGAACGCCCACAGGAGGGGCTGATCGTCATTGCCTATCGCGTCAGGGCGAAGAAGGGCGAGCGGTCCTATCATGCGCTGTGCACCAGCACGCTGCGCCGGCTCGAGCACGAGGTCTGGGACGTCGTCCAGCACCAGCAGACCCCGCTGGGTGTGCAGATCGCCGAACCCGAGGACGGCTGACGCCCGGCGGCGGTTGCATTCGGGGCGCGGCGGCCGGTCTCGCCACGGCAGCCGGCCGCCGCGCCCGGCCGGATCAGCCTTCGTAAAGCTGCGGGTTTGCGTCGGCGCGGGCCTGCTCGTCCGGGCGGCTGGAGATCTCGCCCGGCACCGCCTTGCCGCCCAGCGCCGCTTCGGCGTCGTCAGCGTCGTCCTCAAGCCAAGCCGACGCGGTCTTGTCCTCGGGTGCCTGCGCATCGCCGCCGCCTGACGCAGCTTGGGTCCCGTGCGAGCTGCCATAGCCCGCCTGCTCCTGCGGAATGTCGTGGCCCGAAGGTCCGGTGGCCGCCTCGCCGCGGGCAGTGCCCGCCTCAGGCGATGTGAAGCCCTGGCTCTGCGTCATCGTGCCCAGGGTTTGTGACTGCCCGCCCGCATGCTGCTTCTGCGTGGCGGGTGTGGTGCGTGTGTCGGGATCGGAACGGGTCATGCGGCTCTCCTTCGCTGGCCAAGCGGTCGATGCGGGCAGGAGTTCCGCGGTGGCGTGTGGGGTTCAGCGCGGCGCAACCTGTGCCGGCGCAGCACAGTGTGTGTCAGGCTCTTCCCACCCCCGCCGGGTTACGTTAACAAACCGCAATGATCGCACCTGTTTCCGTTCCCGCTACGGCCCCCGCCATCGGCGGCGGGGGCGAGCGGCTGGCGGTGCTGGACGGCTGGCGCGCGCTGTCGATCCTGCTGGTCATCGCCGCCCACTGGCTGCCGCTCGACCCCTTTCTTCAAGGCGCCAACGCGGCCGCAGGGGCGGGCGGCATGGCCCTGTTCTTCACCTTGTCGGGCTTCCTCATCACCGGGTTCATGATCAAGCGGCCCGAGCCGCGCGCCTTCCTGATCCGGCGCGTCCTGCGGATCGTGCCGCTCGCCTGGTTGGCGGTCGCGATCCTGTTCATGGCCGCCTGGGTGCAGGACAGCCCTGCCGCCACGCCGCAGCATCTCGTCGCCAATCTGCTGTTCTTCGGCAATCTGCCGCCGGCGCGGCTGTTTCCCGGCGGCGAGCACCTGTGGAGTCTCGCGGTCGAAATGCACTTCTATGGCGGCATCGCCCTGCTCGTCGCAGTCGGCGGGCGGCGCAGCCTGTTCGTCCTGCCGCTGCTTGCGGCCGCGGTCACCGGCGCGCGGATCGCCGCCGGGGAAACGATCAGCATCGTCACCTGGCACCGGGTGGACGAGATCCTTGCGGGGGCCGTGCTGGCGCTCGTCTGTTACGGCCTGCTGGGCGATGCGGCCCGCCGGGCGCTGGCGGCGGTGCCGTTCTGGGCCGCGGTGGTGGCGGCGGTGCTGTGCGTCTGGTTCATCGAGACGCCTCTCGCCTATGCGCGGCCCTATGCCGTGGCGCTGCTCGTCGGCGTCACCCTGCTGCGCGTCCCGCGCTGGCTCGGGCCGGTCCTGACCTCGGCACCGGCCGCCTACATCGCGCAGATCAGCTACGCGCTCTACGTGTTCCACCTGATGCTCGGCGCGACCTGGCTGGGGAGCGGCGACACGCTGGAGAAATACCTCAAGCGGCCGCTGCTCGCCCTGGCCACATGGGCGGCGGCGCACCTGTCCACCTTCCATTTCGAGCAGCGGTTCACCGACTGGGCGCGGCAGATCACCCGCCCGCGCGGCGCCGTGCCCCTGCGCGCCTACTGATCGCGGGGCCGGCTGGCCACCTCGGCGGCGTTGCCGCTGGCAGGAGCGCCGTCGCCCGACGACGGGTTCGCCTCTGCCCAGCGATCGCCCTTTTCCGCTTCGCCCTCGGCCACCGCCTCGCGCGCCGCGTCCTCGCGCGGGCCGGTGCGCTCCGGTTCGATCGGGTTGTTCGGGGTGCCCAGCGTCACATTGCGGCTGTCGTCGGGTGCGTATTCGCCCATCGCGGTTCTCCTTTGCCCCGGGTCAACGGCGCGTCCCGCACCCCGTTCCGCGGAAGGTTATCCCCAGCCGCGCGGGCACGGCTCCATTGGCCGAATCCGGCGCGCTCCTATATTGGACGGTTCCACCCCGCACGTCCGTCAGGAGCCAGGCCCGTGTCCCTTCTCGAAGCCCGCAAGACCTACAAGCCCTTCGAATACCCCTGGGCCTACGAGTTCTGGAAACGGCAGCAGCAGATCCACTGGATGCCCGAGGAAGTGCCGCTGGGCGAGGATTGCCGCGACTGGGCGCAGAAGCTGACCGATCACGAACGCAACCTGCTGACGCAGATCTTCCGCTTCTTCACCCAGGCCGATGTCGAGGTGCAGGACTGCTATCACGAGAAATACGGCCGGGTGTTCAAGCCGACCGAGATCAAGATGATGCTGGCCGCGTTCTCCAACATGGAGACGGTCCACATCGCCGCCTATTCGCACCTGCTCGACACGATCGGCATGCCGGAAAGCGAATACGGCATGTTCCTCGAATACGAGGAGATGAAGGCCAAGCACGATTACCTGCAGGAATTCGGCGTCGACAATGACGAGGACATCGCCCGCACGCTGGCCATGTTCGGCGGCTTTACCGAAGGGCTGCAGCTGTTCGCGTCCTTCGCCATGCTGATGAACTTCCCGCGCTTCAACAAGATGAAGGGGATGGGGCAGATCGTCAGCTGGTCGGTCCGCGACGAGAGCCTGCACTGCGAGGGGATCACGCGCCTGTTCCACGCCTTCTGCGCCGAGCGCGGGTGCCTCACCCGCAGCGTCAAGGAGGACATCATGGACATGTGCCAGAAGACCGTCCGGCTCGAGGACGCCTTCATCGACCTCGCCTTCGAGCAGGGTCCGGTCCCCGGCATGACCGCCAAGGAGATCAAGAAGTATATCCGCTACATCGCCGACTGGCGGCTGGGGCAGCTCGGCCTGCCGGCGATCTACATGGTGGATGAGCACCCGTTGCCCTGGCTCACCCCGCTGCTCAACGGGGTGGAGCACGCCAACTTCTTCGAAACCCGCGCGACCGAATATTCCAAGGCGGCGACGCGCGGCAACTGGAACGACGTGTGGTCGAGCTTCGACAAGCGCCAGGCCGCCAAGCGCGGCGAAGGCGCCAACGACGAGGCCGCCGAGCACGAGGGGCCGGGGCTGTTCGGGGATGCGGGCGCGGGCAGAGTGCTGGGGGTGGCGGCGGAGTGATCTCCCTGTCAGCTTTCCATCTTGATCGGAATTCCGTCACTCCCGAATTTGAGGGGATCCACAGCGATTGCGGCAATTCGACGAGAGCACTTGACGCGCCGCTGAAACTGCGGTGAGATCCTGTTATGTTCTCATCGCAATTCATTATTGATGCGCGTCTCGATCTGCTGAGCACCGCAAGAGGGCAGCGGTTCGGGACAATCCTTGCCGATCCCCCATGGCAGTTCCAGAACCGCACCGGCAAGGTCGCGCCGGAGCATAAGCGCCTGAACCGCTACGGAACGATGGAGTTGCCCGAGATCTGCGCGCTGCCAGTGGCAGAAATCGCTGCCGATCCTGCGCACTTATACCTCTGGGTACCCAATGCGCTGCTGCCCGAGGGCTTACGGGTGATGGAAGCTTGGGGCTTTCGCTATGTGTCCAACATCGTCTGGCATAAGGTCCGTAAGGATGGCGGCTCGGATGGGCGAGGTGTTGGGTTCTACTTCCGCAACGTCACCGAACTCTTGCTGTTCGGTGTTCATGGCAAGAGCGCCCGTACGCTTCAACCCGGTCGCAGCCAAGTCAACATGATGCAGACCCGGAAGCGCGAGCACTCACGAAAGCCTGACGAGCAATATGCCATCATCGAGTCTTGTAGCTGGGGCCCGCGCATTGAGCTGTTCAGCCGCGGCACCCGTGCCGGCTGGACAGTTTGGGGCAATCAGGCAGACGATAGCTACAAGCCTGACTGGAACACGTACAGCTATAACAGCGCAGCTGGGGTGGCGGCCGAGTAGATCATATCATTACAAAAAAGGTTTGCCGTTCCACGTCGCGTCAGTCGCAGCGACGATCAACACAGGGCAAGTCCCCATCACTCCACGCTTTACTCGCATCTGTGCTTTATCGAATGCAGTGACGGTCGAGGTGGTCAGATCAATGGGTAGCTTCGCGTTACGTTTCTCTTCGGGCAGCGTTGCTTGATGCTGCGCCCATAGCTTTCGCGCCAAGGACAGAAGCTTCAGCCTGTCCTTCGTTATGATTACAGCAGACGATATAACGCCTGCCTCAAACCATGATCTGTAGGAGGCAAGATCCCGGTCTAAGTTTCCATCTTTGGCGTTCCATTCTACGTCAAGGACAACGCGATTTTTGAAGTTGTCGACGAGATAGCCCTCCTGCTTCACAGCGGGCAATTCGCCAATCCTGTCGCCGCTCTTGCGGTAGAGGATGCCCTTGGTCTCTAGATCAAGCCTCGCTTCCACCCAGCCGCGCTTGCCAAACTCACCATCGATTTCCTCCGCAATGTCGCCTCGGTTGCCCCCGGCCTTCAGCCATGAGTTAGGGTCAAGACGGTAGGTCGATAATACCTCCACAATATCCGCCCATTCGTTGGGACACACGGCTTGCATGACTGCGGCAGCGGAGTTCGATTCCATAAAGTCCCAATGCTGCCGGGCGGCAGGCGGTAAAACATGAGGAAGATCGTAAGTCGATGTGAGGAACATATCAGGTCTATGCTGCATGCGGGCGCGTGGGCCAAGTCTCATCCTTCAGCTAAGTGATCCTGAAAAGCTCTTAACTGTCCTACACCGCGCCTGACGCGCTAGGACATGCCTGATGAAGACCGCCAGCACCTGTCGCCGACCGTGGAACCTGCGACCCACGCTCCCCTCCGGCATTTCAACCCAGGACCGTGTCACAGGCGGTCCATGTCTCGGCCGGGGCGGGTGAAAACGCGATGTTAACGGGGACGCGTCATCGTTCGCGCCATGCCGCCGGATCTTCTCGCCGCCCTGCCGTTCCAGCCGCTCGAGCTGGCGACCTACTGGCTCATCGCGCTCAATTTCGCCGCCTTCGCCGCCTTCGGCATCGACAAGGCGCGGGCCGAGGCGGGGGCGTGGCGGATCAGCGAAAGCACGCTGCTCACCCTCGCGCTGCTCGGCGGAACGCCCGGCGCCTATGCCGGGCGCTACGCCTTCCGGCACAAGACGCGCAAGGCGCCGTTCGTCCGCGCGCTTGGCGGCGTGGCCATGTTTCAGGTGGCGGGCGCGCTGGTGGCGGCGTTTCTCGCCGCGACGGGGACGTTGCCCGGCGCAGTGCCGGCGGCGGCGTCCGCGGCCTGGGCGGACGGCCCCGTCCCGCTGCCGTCGTCCGGGCCTGCCGGCGGGGCCGCGCGCGGCCCGATGGCGAGCATCGAGGCGCCGGACGACCGCTCCGGCCCGATCGACGACACGCCAAGCGGGCTGGGGCTGTCGTCGGGCGCGTGGCAGTCCCGGCACGCGGCTGCTCCCGTCCGCTCCTTCGCGCAGGCCGCGCCCGTTGGCGGCCGGGCGGTCGGCTGCTCGGCCTTGCGCGCGGCGGGGCGCGCCCCGGTCTATGCCGGGGATCCCGACTACCATCCCGACATGGACGGCGACGGCGACGGGATCGCCTGCGAGCCGCTGCGCCGCTGAACCGTCGGATGCGGTCGGGCTGCGCGTCCGGCCGCGCCTGCGCGCTGGAACCGGGCGCCGCGCCATGCGATACCGTCAGGCGGAGCAGGCAAGGAGACACGAGATGCGACTGGGAACGACCGCAGCGCGGCTGATGCTGACGGGTGTTGTCGGGGCGGCGCTGACCGCGTGCAGCAACGAGCCGACGGCGACCGAAACGCGGGTCGACGCGACCACCAACGACGGCTCTCAGCTGATCGTGGCGGATCAGCCGGAAGGCTCGGTGCCGGTCGAGGTGCCGACTGCGCCGGTGCGTGTCACGACGGAGACCGAGGCGGCGCTGGCCGCGACCCCGCTTCCGCCCACGCCGCAGGCGACCGCCGCAACCGCGACCGCCACGGCCACGCCCGCACCGCGCTGAAGCGCGGCAGCGGCGTCACTGCACGCCGAAGAGCGACGCGGCGACGGCGGCGAGCACCAGACCGGCGACCGCGAGCCGGGCCGGCCAGCGCACGGGCGTCGTGCGCTCGGGCGCGTCGGGGCGGAACGCGGCCTGCCGCGCCGGCGGCTCGCGCGGCGGAAGGGCGATGTAATCCTCGGGGCGGGTCCAGCTGCGGGCCTGCTTGCGCCGCCGGGCGGGGTCGAACTTGATGATCTTGCCCATGGCGCGGCATCCTAGCCGATCGGCGCGGCCGCGGCCACCCGCAACCGCGGCGGCTCGTCGCAGGACAAGGCGCGGCGGTCGTCCGCGCTCATCCGCACCAGCCCTCCCGAGCCTCGCCACGGTAGGGGCGCGCCAGCCCTTCGGCGATCAGCACGTCGGCGGCGTCCTCGGCCAGCACGCCGGGTCCGCGGGTGAAGCGGCGCAGCGCCCGGCCGTAGCGGTCGCTCCGGGTGCCCTGCACGGTGAACGGCCCCTGTTCCAGCCACTCTGCCAGCCGGTCGCGGGCGGCGCGGGCGGCGATACGCTCCGCCTCGCAGGCACCGTTTATCTCGGGCGCGTCGAGGCCCGCCAGCCGGACCGCGGTGCCGCCGATCCGTACCGTGTCCCCGTCGACGACGCACTGGCCGCCCCGCGTGAGGCTGCCGCAGACCGGCCAGCGCCCGGCCGCGATCTCCTGCCGCTCAGCGTCGAAGGAAAACGGCGTCCGCATGCCCGGTGCGTCGTGCAGCACCACGGCGATGGTGACGAGGGCGATGAGGAGGATGAACGGACGGACGTCCCGCAGCGCCGCACCCCAGCCACCCGCGCGGCGCGGCGTGCGGAAACGGGGCGGCCGGGGCAGCTTGCGCCCGCCGGTCAGGCCGCCGGTCCCGTGCCGCCCCGGCCGACCGGCCGCCGGGCGCCGGCGCGCGGTCGGCCAGACAAGTCTCGGACGGAAGCCCATGCGCCGCCCTTGTAGCGGGAGCGGCCGCGCGCCTCCAGTGCCCGGCCGGCGTGCGCCTTGCGCGGGCCGTGCAGCACGCTAAAGGCGCTTGGCCATGAGCGACACTCCCGCGCCCGCGACGATCGCCAAGGCCGAGGTCCTGATCGAGGCGCTGCCCTATCTGCAGCGTTATGCCGGGCGCAACTTTGTCGTGAAGTATGGCGGACACGCGATGGGGGATCCGCAGACCGCCCGCGCCTTTGCCGAAGACATGGCGTTGCTCAAGGCCGTCGGCATCAACCCGGTGGTGGTGCATGGCGGCGGGCCGCAGATCGGCGCCATGCTCGACCGGCTGGGCGTGGCGACACGCTTCGTCGACGGGCTGCGGGTGACCGACGCGGCGACCATGGAAGTGGCCGAGATGGTCCTGAGCGGCGCCATCAACAAGCAACTCGTGGCGGCGATCGGCGCGGCCGGCGGGCGAGCGATCGGCATCTCCGGCAAGGACGGCAATCTGGTGCGCGCGCGCAAGATGGAGCGGCCCGGACCGGCGTCCGACAGCGCCATCACGCAGGTGGTGGATCTCGGCTTCGTCGGCGAGCCCGCCGCCATCGACCCGCACGTCATCGACACGGCCGTTCGCGGCGGTCTCATCCCGGTCGTGGCGCCGGTCGCCGCGGGCGAGGACGGCCAGACCTACAACATCAACGCCGACACCATGGCCGGCGCCCTCGCCGGAGCGCTCGGCGCGGCGCGGCTGTTCCTGCTCACCGACGTGGCCGGGGTGCTGGACGCGGACGGCACCGTGCTGAGCGACCTGACGCCCTCGCAGATCGAGGAGCTGCGCGCCTCGGGCATCGTGAGCGGGGGCATGATCCCCAAGCTGGAGACCTGCACCGCCGCCGTCGAAGCCGGCTGCGAGGCGGCGGTCGTGCTCGACGGCCGCGTGCCGCATGCCGTTCTGCTGGAAATCTTCACCACGCGGGGGGTCGGTACGCTGGTGCGCCGCGACGGATCACGGTTCTGACCGCATGATGCCTTTGCTCTCGCCTGTCCGCGTTCGGCGTGTTAGGTGCTCAAGACACCTTGCCCGCCTGGGCCAACATTCCGTGTGAAAGAGCCTTCCCGCCCATGACCGCGCTCATCCAAATTGTGTCGATGCTGATCAACGTGCTGGTGATGCTGGTGATCGTCCAGTTCATCATCGGCCTGCTGTTTGCCTTCAACGTCATCAACCGCTCGAACGAGTTCATGGCGCAGGTGTACCAGTCGATCAACGCGCTGCTTGATCCGGTGCTGGCGCCGATCCGGCGGATCCTGCCGGGCACCGGTGCAATCGACTTTTCCCCGCTGGTGCTGATCCTGCTGCTCAACGCCTTGCTGATCATCCTGCGCAGCATGGCGGCGGCGTGACGGCGCGGCTGATCGACGGCAAGGCCCATGCCGCGCGGTTGCGCGCGCGGACGGGGACGCTGGCGCTCGAGTTCGCGGCGCGCGCCGGGCGCAGCCCGGGGATGGCGGTGGTGCTGGTCGGCGACGATCCTGCCAGCGCGGTGTATGTCGGCGCGAAGGGCCGAGCGACGGCGGCGGCGAACATGACAAGCTTCAGCCATCGCCTGCCGGCCGGCACCTCGCAGGATGACCTGCTGGCGCTCATCCGGTGGCTGAACGCCGACGATGCGGTGGACGGCATCCTGGTGCAGCTGCCTCTGCCCGGCCACATCGACGCGGCGGCGGTGATCGACGCCATCGACCCGGCCAAGGACGTGGACGGCTTCCACGTGGTCAATGCCGGGCGGCTGGCGGTCGGGCAGGCGGGGTTCGTGCCGTGCACCCCGCTCGGCTGTCTCATGCTGCTGCGCGCGGAAGTGGGCGACCTGACAGGAATGGAAGCGGTGGTGATCGGCCGTTCCAACATCGTCGGCAAGCCCATGGCGCAGCTGCTGCTCTCTGCCGACGCGACCGTGACAGTGGCGCACAGCCGGACGCGCAACCTTGCCGACGTGGTGCGCCGGGCGGACATCGTGATTGCGGCGGTGGGCCGGGCCGAGATGGTGCGCGGCAGCTGGCTGAAGCCGGGCGCCGTGGTGATCGATGTGGGCATCAACCGGCTGGCGCCCGAGCCGGGCGCGGACAAGGGCCGTCTCGTCGGCGATGTCGCCTTCGACGAGGCCCGGGAGATGGCGGGCGCCATCACACCCGTGCCGGGTGGTGTGGGGCCGATGACGATCGCCGTGCTGTTGCGCAACACGCTGCAGGCCGCGTATCACCGCAGCGGCCTCGACATGCCCGCGCTGTGACGCGGTGCGCCGCTGCGGGGATGGCGGCGTGGATCAGGCGCGAACGGGAGAGGAGATCGGCTTGATCAGGACCGCCGCCCTCGTGGCTCTCGCGCTTGCCGCCTCCGCCTGCACCGCAGGAGCCGTGGCCACGGGCCGTGGCGAGCGGACGCAGGCCGTCGCAGCCAATCCGTCGGCGGTCATCGCCACCGAGCTCGCCTTTGCCCGTGCGGCGCGGGAGCGGGGGCAGTGGACCGCCTTTCGTGACTACGCAGCACAGGATGCGGTGCTGTTCGTGCCCCAGCCTGTCCGGGCGCAGGAATGGCTGCGCGGCCGGCCGGACCCGGCTCAGGCGGTCCAGTGGCAGCCGCATGCGGTGTGGATGAGCTGTGACGGGACCATGGCGGTGACGACAGGCGCTGCCCAGTGGCCGGACGGGCGGCCGGGGCGGTTCACGACCGTGTGGCAGCGGCAACGCGACGGCCGCTACATGTGGGTCATGGACCACGGCCAGATCGTTGACACGCCGCTGCCGCGGCCCGACTTCATCCAGTCGCGCGTGGCGACCTGCCCGCAGGCGGGAGCCGCCATCACCGCGCCGGAGCGCGCGCGTGCGTCAGAGGCCGGGGAGGTGTTGCAGGGGCAGGCCGAAGACCGGAGCCTGATGTGGATGGCCCATGTCCGCCCGGACGGATCGCGGACCATTTCGGCCTTGCTGCTCGGCGACGGGGGCTTCGTGCGCGTCGTGGACGACGAGGTCGGCGCGGGGGGCGACTGACATGCTCGAGATTTTCCTCTCCGCCTTCATCACCCTGTTCGTCGTGATCGATCCCCCCGGATGCGCACCGATCTACGCAGGGCTGACCAAAGGGGCGCCGGCCCGCGACACGCGCGCGATGGCCATTCGCGCGACGTGGATCGCCGGACTCATCCTGCTCGGCTTCGCCCTGTTCGGCGAGCAGCTGCTGCGCGCGCTGCACATCGACCTGGACTCGTTCCGCATCGCCGGCGGCCTGATGCTGTTCCTGATCGCGCTCGACATGGTGTTCGAGAAGCGCACGCAGCGCCGCGAGGAGCGGGCCGAAAGGATCATTGCGGAAAATGAGAAGACACCGCACTTCGAGGACGTGTCGGTGTTTCCGATGGCGATGCCGATGCTGGCCGGGCCGGGCGCCATCGCCTCCATCATGCTCCTGACCAGCACGGCGCAGGGCTGGCCGCAGACCTTTGTCGTCCTCGGCGCCCTGGCGAGCGTCCTGCTGCTGACCATGCTGGCGCTCATCGGGGCGGCCCCGCTGATGCGCCTGTTCGGCGATCGGGTGGAGGCGGTCATCACGCGGCTGCTCGGCGTGCTGCTGGCCGCGTTGGCGGCGCAATACGTGATCGACGGGCTGCGCGGCAGCTTCGCTCTGGCGCCCGCGCTTACTGGAGCGTGACCCGCCCGTCCTCGCCGCCGTCGTGCAATCCGAAGAACTGCATGAGCTGCACGAGCAGCTCGCACCGCGTGCTCAGGTCCGCCGCTTCCAGCAAGGCCTGCTTGGCCGCCGGGTCGAAAGGCGCGATCTGCGCCACGCCGTTGATCAGCGACTGATCGTCGAGGCGCGCCACCGCCGCCCAGTCGACGCTGTAGCCCTGACGGTCGGCGAAGCGCCTGGCCTCCTGCTCGAAGCCGGCGCGCTCGACGGAAGAGAGATACTGTTCGCGGCTCTCCTCGATCGGTTCGCCCTCGACCTGACGGAAGGCGGTGGCGACGTCCAGCTCGCGCACGAGGCGGAACCGCTGCTCTCCTTCGAGAACGAGGTTGAATCGGCCGTCCTCCAGCGCTTCCACGTCGCCGATGCGGCCGATGCAGCCGACGGTGTAGAGCTGGCTCGCATCGCCGGGGTGGCGCGGCTGGATCATCGCGATCCGCCGGTCGCGGGCGAGGGCATCGCTCACCAGCGCCCGGTAACGCGGTTCGAAGATGTGCAGCGGCAGCTGAAGACCCGGAAACAGAATGGCGCCCGGCAGCGGGAAGATCGAGAGGCGCATTGCCGGGTCCGCCCGGCTCAGCCGAACAGCAGCCGCGACAGGCGGCGGCGGTTGGCGACCACCCACGGATCTTCCAGTCCGACGGCCTCGAAGATCTGCAGCAGCCGCTTGCGGGCGGCGCCCTCGTTCCAGTCCGGACTGTGGGCGACAAGATGCAGCAACTGGTCGGCCGCCTCGTCCCGGTCGCCGGCGGCAAACGCCGCTTCGGCATAGGCGTAGCGCGCCTCCGCATCGTCAGGATGCTGCTCGGCGCGGGAGCGGAGCGCGGCGAGTTCGCCATCATCGACCCGGCGACTGGCGAGATCGACCGCGCTGCGGGCGGCGATGACCAGCGGATGCGCGGCCAGCGCCGGATCGGCCAGCGCCACGTCCAGCGCAGCACGCGCGACCTCGGGCTGGCCTGCCGCGATCAGCGCGCGGATCAGTCCGGCATGCGCCGGCGCGTGATCGGCCGCCATGTCAATGACCTGGTTGAAAATGCTCACGGCCCGCTGGGCGTCGCCGTCTGCGAGCACCTGCTCCCCCATGGCGACGAACTGCGCGAGCTCTTCGACGGACGGGCCTTCCGCCGTCTCGGCGCCGGCCTGCACCGGAAGCTGGGCGAGGAGCTGGTCGAGCGCTGCGCGCAGCTGACTTTCCGACCGCGCCGGCGTCAGGTCCGCCACGGGCTGACCCTGGAACATCGCGTAGACGGTCGGGATCGAGCGCACCTGGAACTGTGCGGCAATGAACTGCTCGGCATCGACGTCGATCTTGCGCAGCACGACACCCTTCGCGCCGTACTCGCCGACGACCTTCTCCAGCAACGGCGTCAGCGCCTTGCAGGGGCCGCACCAGTCCGCATAGAAGTCGAGCACCACCAGCTTCTTCATGGACGGCTCGACAACGTCCTTGCGGAACCGGTCGACGGCTTTCTGCTCGTCCATGTTCAGGCCCAAACTCGCCAAGATGACACTCCCCTGCTGGTGCTTTTGCCGCAATGTGGGCGCTGCGCCGCCTTTGTGAAGGGGAAACGCCCGGGCGGTCGTTCCGGCCGTCAATGCACCATCTTTTCCGCTTGCCGGGCCACGGATCGCTTGCTAACCGCGCCTCTCCCATCCGGCGCCACGCCGCCGGTTGCGCCAGAGCGGGCGTAGCTCAGGGGTAGAGCACAACCTTGCCAAGGTTGGGGTCGAGGGTTCGAATCCCTTCGCCCGCTCCAGTTTTCTCCCAGAAAACCAATTGTTTGAACCTCGCGAAGCTCGCGAGGGCTTGGTGACAACAGTCAATTCCCCCGGGATTGTCACCACATTGTCACCAGTGCAATTCCAGCTTGGGACAATTCAGGCGTGCTCACGTCCCAGCCAGCCCAATCAATAACATCGATAATCACACGACCGGTGGTCGGGACAGGCCAATCTTGTTGGGGCGCCGGTTACGCGAATTGCCTGCACCCGGGCATGACCAACCACTCGCATTAGCCGCTGATCCCTGGGCTCGAAGCCTGTCCTCCTTCAATCAACCCGTGAAGGGTCCGCTACGCTAGCGCGTGCGGCCGCAGCCGAGCCGCGGTGATTGCGGCCAGCCCCCGGCCCTTGGGGCGACTGTCGAGCGGGGTGGTCCCGCTCCTCGACAGGAGCCGCATCATGCCACTTGCAACCGCACAATCACTTGGCTTGAACCTTTCCCGGACGCTGATGACGGTTATCGTCCTGATCAAGACCGGTCAGGGCTATTTTGTCATCCCTGCCGACGAATTTGACGGCGACCCCGATCAGGTCGTGCGCGAATATGACCCATTCGCCCGCTGACTTCAGGGACACTCGGACGTTTCGAACCGAGATTCATTGTGCTAATCTTGCCGCGCAGATTGCGCTGAGGTGGTGGTGGCGAGCGCGTCCAGACAAGGGACGCCTATGACCATTCTTCTCATCCTCGGGAGCATCGCCGGCCTTTACATGCTCTCGCTCCTGTTCCGGCTCGCCAGCCTGGCGCTGCCAGTCTACGTCGCCATCGGTACGAGCTTTGCCCTGCTTCGCGGCGCGCACGGTTATCCTGCGGCAATTCTGACTGGCTTTTTCGCTGGAATCGCTACCCTGCTTATCGGCCGATTTCTGATCGCCTATATCCGATCACCCTCGGTTCGGCTTGGAATTGCGCTGCTCTTTGCGGTGCCGGCCGCCTTCGCCGGCTATCAAGCTGCCCACGGCCTGGCTTCACTAGCGACGAGCAGCGATCCCGCATTGGCGATTCTCGGAACGATCGCGGCTGTCGCCACATCCATCTCCGCCTGGCGAAACGTAATGAGTGGCAGCGATCTGTTCGACATGGCCTCAGCTACCGACCGATCAGATGGAAGCTATCCCCGATAGCGCTGCATTCGTCGGAAACGAATAGCAGGACGGCGTGGTCAGGGCGATTGCCTCCTGCAGCGTCATCGACTGACCAGGTTCGAGCTTCCTCTGGACCGGCCCTCCCGACGATTGACCTCGCGAACTGCGTACCGGGCTTCATTTCCAGACGGACAGCTCTAGGACGGCCTCTTTCGATCCGCGCCTATGTCAGCAAGATGCTACGCTTGGCAGGCTTGCCGCAACGGTGTGTTTCGGACTTTCTTCCCCCGGCGTTCCGCCGTTCCTCGCGAGACAAGAAAGACCGATCACCCCGTCCTTCGCTGACGCTGCGGGCTGACGCTGCGGCGCCTGCCACTGGCTGACCTTCATCCGCGCATCGAGGCCGCACTGGAGCGGTCCGACCAACGGAAAGGAAATACCCATGGCAAAGATCGGCAATTTCAAGAAGGTCTCGGGAGAATTCCGTGGCCAGATCGCCACTC
The DNA here is from genome assembly GCA_004331795.1 of Erythrobacteraceae bacterium CFH 75059. Lineage (GTDB taxonomy): Bacteria > Pseudomonadota > Alphaproteobacteria > Sphingomonadales > Sphingomonadaceae > Qipengyuania_B > Qipengyuania_B thermophila. The sequence goes on along the minus strand of SJSR01000001.1, from coordinate 363,384 downwards.
TCGCACTGCAGGCCAAGTCGGTCTGTATCGCAGCAGAAGAAGGCGCCAGCTCGAATGCTCCCAGCCACCGAGTATTTGTCGGCGACGTCGAAATCGGCGCGGCATGGGAAAAGCGCACCCAGGATGACCGGCACTACCTCTCGATCAAGCTCGATGATCCGAGCTTTGTAGCCCCCATCTTCGCCCAGCTCTTCGAAGCTGAAGACGGCAGCTACGATCTGGTCTGGAACCGCCCCGCACGACGCAGCGAAAGCTGACCCGGCCAAGTCATCGCCCGGGCAACACCGGGCGATGACGAATCCCTAGTATATTGGGTGGCAGTATATTAGGGTTCCGCCGACCCACGGAGCATGAAGCTTCGGGAGATTTTTGCGACGAATTTAAGGCGAATGCGTCACGCCAGTGGGCTTTCGCAGGAGGAATTGGCGCATCGTGCTGGGCTCAACCGCAACTATGTCGGCCTGCTTGAACGCGCAGCAAATTCGCCCACGCTCGACACGGTTGAACGACTGGCAGAGGAACTTGTCGTCGATCCGGCCCGATTCTTCGACAAGACTGGCGAACAGTGACCGCACAATAGCGCCCGTTCGCAGATTCGACGTTCCAACTTTACAATTTTTCAACGACAGAAAGCAGAAGCTTGTTCTTCGCAAGTGGTTGCGCAACCACAATCCGTCTCAGCTTATGCGGGAAAGCGCATAATGCCCTACGGATTTAGGGGGAAATGTGGCCTGCTTCACCACTCGTGTTGCGGCGTTAACGCGACTATTATGGCTCCACACTTAGGAGGGACCCATGTCGGCTCCTGACTTCGAAGATCAACCACCGCAGATGGACCGGCTAAGCGCTTATGACGAGCGCCACCTCGTGACCTATTTGCGTCTGCTGGACGCCGAAAAAGAGGGTGCGCGCTGGGAAGAGGCGGTAGCGATCATCTTCGCCATCGATCCCAAAAAGGAGCCCGAGCGGGCCAAGCTGGTTTACGACGGCCACCTCGCTCGTGCCAAATGGATGACACAGAGCGGATACCGTCATTTGCTGGATCCTCGCACAAACTAAACTCCCGACTTTCCACGATTGTGGCGCAATCGATTGTGCATTTCGCGCTGATAGCGTGCCACTGACTCCGGCACTTCTCGGAGCTTGCCGGTAACATGATCGTCCGACTCCAAAAAACCTCACAGGAGAGCTGTGATGGAAGAGAAGCCCGACTGGCGTTCGGAGAGTTACGCCAAAGCCTTTGAAGCACACGACCGTGCGGACTTCGCGCAGGAATTCCTGCGCCGCAATCCCGATTATCGTGCCCAATATGCTCGTGCCATCGACGCAGCGCCCATAGCGCGCAAACGTCTGGCCAAGCACTGGGGGTTGGTCTTTCGCGGCCGACCCTGAACATACCGCCACGCAAAGCCCCGCCATCTGGGACCCTTTCGCATCCGCTACAATCATCCGGCTGCAACCGGATCCAGCCACGACCGGCAGCTTCAATATGCTTTCCGCTGGCAAAGGTGCGACGGTCATCGCCAGCCATATTGCTGATCAAGCATCACATCTGGTGCTGACGTCTAGCGGACGACGCTATCGGTTGACCGTCCCAACAGGAGCATCCGACACTGACCCGCTCACCTATATGCTGCCTGCGGACACGTTCTGGGAACTGCGCCGGGCTGCCATGTCAGCTTTCCATGAGCATATTCACTTTGGTCGGCTGCGTCCGCGACCAGTTTCTCTCGACCCTGGGCCATCCGAACGCTGGCGTTTGGTGCAATGGTTGAGGTTGCTCGATGCCTTGCCTGAAGGTGTCAGCGCACGCGAACTCGCAGTTGACCTGATTGCCAACGACGCGCGCCACTACTCCGCAGCTGAATGGGATAGCTCAAGCGAGCGCAAGCGGATTGCACGCTGGCACCGCCACGCGCTCGCAGTCCGCGACGGCGGCTACCGCCGCCTGCTGAACGGCAACTGATCGGGACAATCCAGACCGTCGCGGTATGTCCGTTCACCCAATCCCCTGAAAATCCGATCTCTCGCCTCCTGCTCGCCGGTCAATCCCCGTGTGTCCGGCACTTCACAGGAGGACAGTCATGGATGGAGAATTTGTACCCGTCGTTCCGCGCTACGTTCGAACACCAGACGCTGCCGTTCACCTTGGGCTTTCCGCTCGCACGCTGGAGAAGCATCGGTGCTATGGGACAGGGCCCGCCTTTCATAAGCTGGGGCGCCGGATCGTCTATGCCATCGCAGACCTCGACGCCTGGGCACAGAATGGACGCCGGAATTCGACGTCGGACCCCGGAAAAGGCATCTGTCTCTCCGCTCGACCGGTGCGGCGCTGATGCGGCCCTTTGCGCCCGCCACGCAACTGGAGCTGTTCCGGCCGATCGGCGGCGATATCGCCGCGCGGGACGCACAGGATCTCATGGCGTGGCCCTTTTTCAGCCTCGCCAAATCGCGCCGCTGCACACCAATCGATTTCACGATGGGCGCGACGTGGATTTCGGTCGAGGCCGTGCCGGAGCATGGCATGGCGACCATCTGGGACGCCGACATCCTGATCTGGGCGGCTAGCCAACTCGTCGAGGCCCGCGATGCAGGAAGACCCACGTCACGCCTTGTTGCAGCTCGACCGCACGAAATCCTGAACTTCATCGGGCGCGGGACTGGCAAAGACCATTATGAGCGGCTGCGCGCGGCACTTGACCGACTGCAATCCACCACCGTTGCGACCTCAATCCGGCAACAGCACCAACGTCGCCGTCACCGTTTCTCCTGGATCAACGAATGGCGGGAAACACTGGACGATCGTGGCCGGGCGACCGGCATCGAGATGATCCTGCCTGACTGGTTCTATGAAGGCGTGCTGGACAGAGGGCTGATCCTGACCATCGACCGGGCCTATTTCAGCCTGACTGGCGGCGTCGAGCGCTGGCTTTACCGGATTGTGCGCAAGCATGGCGGCCATCAGCGCGGTGGCTGGAGCTTCGACGTTCCACACCTGCATCTCAAATCAGGCGTGCTCTCGCCGCTCAAGCAATTCGCGTTCGAGCTGCGCAAGATCGTCCGGCAGCAGTCGCTTCCGGGCTACCATTTGAGCCTCGAGCACAGCTTCGGCCGCGAGCGGCTGATTTTCAAACCCATTCCCGTCGACTCGTTCGTCGCTGCGGCCCGGCGCGTTGGCTTGCCTGTGGAGAAGTTGCCATGACGCTCGGCCTATCGAAAACCGCCAGACTCGGCCCATCAGAAACCCGATCCTCGGCCTATCGGAAACCCGATAGTGCCAGAAACCCGCAGAAATCCGCGACAAATCGACTGCTCTCTAACTTTGCTAATAGAACAGAATCCTTCGGATTCTTGCTAACGGCCCGGCCACCTGTGGAAAACGCTGGCGCAGCGCCGACGCTTCCAGGCCTTGGGACCGCCGCTTTGCGCTCGGGGTCGGGACGGCAATCATGAGCAGTCCGGCATTGCAACGGTCTGCATCCAGACCGCAACCACGCAGCGCGTTGACCGAGGTGGAACTGACCTGGATCGAGAAGCGCTACGAGCAATGGATCCGCTTCGGCCGCATGGCGACGGATCGGATCATCAACCGTCGCACACGCATCGTCGGCTTCCGTCCTGGGACAACCTTCGCGTTTGTGCGCTGGTTGTCGAGCGACTTCGGAACGGTTTACTCCAGCATCGACATCATCACCGCCGTCAAACCCGGCGAGCCTTACACGACGCTGCCATTCGTGCGCCCGGGCGGTGAAATCCTGTTGCATATCGAAGGCTGGCCCAAGGTCGCACAAGTGCTCCAGGCCATCGATGCCGTCGAAGCGGCTGGGGTCGATCCGTGCGACGCATCACCCGATCACTGGCGCCATGTCTGCAACCGCTTGAGCGCCGGAATGCCGGCTCGCGCCTATACGGCTGAGCGCCATGCAGCCTGGCTTCGCCGTAAGGCGCTCGAAGCGTGAGCCGCCGTCCCTATCTGCACGCGACGCTGCTGTCGGCATGCCTGTTCAGCGCCGGATTTGCCGCAGTCGCTGTGCTGGCACCGCGACCGCGATTGATGTGGAACGCGAGCGCCAGCGCGCCCATCGGTCTCTACCGGATCGATAGCGATGCGCCTGTGACGCTCGGCCAGCTCGTCGCTGTCGCGCCTAGCGCCGAGATTGCCCGTTTCCTCGACAACCGCCGCTATCTGCCGTCCGGTGTGCCGCTCATGAAGCATGTCGCGGCTTTGCCGGGTCAGCAGGTCTGCCGCGTCGGTGCAGTCATCACGATCGATGGACGGCCATTGGCTGTGGCCAAATTGCAGGACCGCATGGGCCGCGCGCTGCCTGTCTGGCGCGGCTGCCATCGCGTCCGAGCCGGTGAAATCTTCCTCCTCAATCCTGCCCCCGACAGTCTCGATGGGCGCTATTTCGGGGTGCTCCCAGCAGCAGGCCTGATTGGCACCGCGCACCCCGTCCTCACACGCAATGCACCCGGAGAGCCGCTGCGCTGGCGCGTGCCGGACAGACCCATCCCTTTCCCGACGACCAACCAGGAGATCAAGCCATGATGATCGGCGACTTTCAATCCACGCAGGACGGCTTTGCAGGCCGCATCAGGACGCTCATGCTTGATGCTGTTGTGACACTTGTTCCAGCGCCTGCAAACGACAGCGAAAATGCGCCCGACTGGCGCGTTCTGCTTGGCGATGCGGACACCGGTATCGAAATCGGTGCGGGATGGGATCGCACCGGCGAGCGCGCCGGCGCCTATGTTGCGGTACAGATCGATGACCCGGCTTTTGTCCAGCCTTTGCGCGCCAACCTGCTGCGCTCGATGAGTCGGCATGATGAGTATCACCTGCTCTGGACACGTCCAACACATCGCGATCGGAGATAGCCATGGATCGTCGATCACGCTCCGCGAGCAGGCGGCATCCATTGCGGATCGCCGTTCATCTGCACCGCTATCTCCTCCTTCCCGGTCTCTGCCTCGCACTTGGTGTCAGTTCAGTGACCGCCCAGCAGGCAGCGTCTGCTAGCGGGTCAGACCAGTTCGCGGCCCATCCTTACGCGCCGCATGTCGTGGAAGCCTCGCGGCGTTTCGGTATACCCGAACTCTGGATCTGGGCGGTCATGCGGGCCGAAAGCCGGGGCAACTCCCGTGCCGTCTCGCCAGCAGGCGCCATGGGTCTGATGCAGATCATGCCGGGCACTTGGGCAATGCTCACCGAGCGCCACCGGCTTGGATCTGACCCGTTCGATGTCCGCGCAAATATTCTCGGCGGGACAGCCTATCTGCGCGCTATGTGGGACCGATATGGCGACGTCAGCCTGATGCTGGCGGCCTACAATGCCGGGCCGGCTCGTGCTGATGATTATGCAAATGGCCGTCGGCGACTGCCAGCAGAAACCGTCAGCTATGTTGCGCAGATCACCCCAAGCCTTGGTATAGCCAGTACTGTTGCCACTGCGGCGATCCCGGCATCAGCTCCGCAATCTTGGCGTCAGGCGGCGTTGTTTGCGGCGCGTGACTATGGCGGCGCAGAAGTCATCACCGATGCAACTTCGGTGCAGCTGGAACGTGCGATCAGTGCACCAACAGCGGCTTCTTCGCAGCGCGATGAGTCGGCTCCGCACCCCCTGTTTATTCCGCTTTCACCGCGGGTGCCGTGATGGTGTTCTCGGTCGCAGTTCTGACGGTCACGGCGATGTGCGGGCTTGTTCTGGCGGTGAGGCAGGCGTGGGAGAGACAGGTCAGTTTTGGAGGGCAAGATAAAAGGGTTGCCAGCAGGCTAGTCCTATGTGGTTGGGATGATTGGCAGATTTCGTATGGCATGAAGGCATGTCTGCCATACGCTGCTTCGAATTCGGCTTTGTTTTCAACGCAAAACAGTATGGCACACCGACCATGAGCGGGGACGACAGTGAATTTCGTGTCCGGCCGGGAAGGGGGAGAGACAGCGGTAAGGGCGCAGGCCAAAGAGGCCAGAAGCTGGCGGCACAGGTCCGCCGTGCTGCAGCACGATCAGGCCAAACGCGCCTGCGCAGAGGTGGGACGCGAACAGGCCGAAGCTCTGGCAGAGCGGGCCGAGGTCGGCTTGCGCTTGCCGCTATGCGACACCGCTCGCCTGGTCAGCGACGGGTTACTGTCCTGGCTCGCATCGTCCGGCACAAGGGCGCACACTATCGCGCCGCACCGCTTGCTCGCCATATCTCCTATCTCGAACGCGACGGGGTGACCCGCGACGGACGCGATGCATCCATGTTCGATGCCCGCTCTGACGAGAGTGATCGCGAAGGCTTCGCCGATCGTTGCGAGGATGACCGGCACCACTTCCGCTTCATCGTCAGTCCCGAAGATGCGGGCGACATGCCGGACCTGCGGGCATTCACCCGCGAGTTGATGACCGACATGGCCAAGGATCTCGGCACCAGGCTGGACTGGGTGGCGGTCGACCACTGGAACACCGACAATCCGCACATTCATATCCTTGTCCGCGGCGTTGCTGATGACGGCACAGACCTGATCATCGACCGCGGCTACATAAGCGATGGACTGCGCCGCCGAGCCGAGGAGCGCGTCACGCTCGAACTCGGACGGCGCAGTGAACTGGATATCCGTACGGCACTTGAACGCGAAGTCGATGCCGAACGGTGGACTGGTCTTGACCGCCAGCTCTCAAAGCTCGGCGAGGACATGTCGGGCCGGGTCGACCTTCGCCCAGGGGGCGATGGCGAACCCGGCATGCGCCGTCTGCTCATCGGCCGTGCCGCCAAGCTGGAACAACTAGGGCTTGCGTCCCGCGAAGGTCCTGCAGTTTGGACCATTGATCCCGGTGCCGAGCGCGCCTTGCGCGATCTTTCGGTCCGCAACGACATCATCAAGACCATGCACCGCGCCATGACCCGGGACGGCGGACGCTTCGATCCAGCTGCACTGGCTCTGCACTCAAAGACGCCCAGTGACCCCATCGTCGGGCGGCTCGTTGAGCGCGGCCTCCAGGATGAACTGGCAGGCAGCGCCTATGCCATCGTCGACGGCACCGATGGCCGTACGCATCACTTGCGCTTCGACGACATGGACATGACCGGCGATACGAGGCCGGGAGCAATCGTCGAGCTCAGATCATGGGAGGACGCCAAAGGCCAGACACGGCTCTCGCTGGCAACACGTTCGGACGTGCCCCTTGCGGACCAGATCACTTCGCCAGGCGCAACATGGCTCGATCGCCAGATCGTCGCGCGCGAACCGGTAACCACAGGCAATGGCTTCGGACTCGAAGTGCGCAACGCGATGGAGGCCCGCGCGCACCATCTCGAAGCGCAGGGTCTTGCCCGGCGGCAGGGACAGAGGTTGATCCTCGCACAGGACCTTATCGGCACGCTCCGGAACGAAGAGCTTGCGTCGACCGCGCAAGCGATCGCTGCGCGGACCGGGCTTGAGCACAAATCGTCGTCTTCGGGCGAATACGTCAGCGGGATCTATCGCGAGCGCCTGACACTATCGTCCGGGCGCTTCGCGATGATCGACGACGGTATGAGCTTCCAGCTCGTGCCGTGGCGCCCAGCGCTCGACACGCACCTTGGGCAACACATCACAGGCACGATGTCGCCCGGCGGGACAGTCGATTGGAGCTTGGGTCGCGGGCGGGGGATCGGCCTGTGATGCACCAATTCCGAGAGGACAAAATCCCATGAATGACAAGATTCTCTGGGGCCAGATATTGGCCGTGTTCGCGATTATCCTCTTCACCATCTGGAGCGCGACCCAGTGGACCGCTGCCGCGCTCGGCTATCAGCCGGAACTGGGACAGCCGTGGTTTTGGATCGGCGCTTCCCCCGTCTATCCGCCACCGGCCTTCTTCTGGTGGTGGTTCGCATTCGATGCCTATGCGCCGTCAGTATTCGAGCGCGGTGCCCTCATTGCAGTATCAGGCGGATTTCTGTCCTTCATGGTCGCTATCGCCATGTCTGTCTGGCGTGCCCGCGAACGCCGGAAGGCCGAAACCTATGGCTCGGCGCGGTGGGCCAATGAGCGCGAAATCCGCAAGGCGGGCATGCTCGGAGATGCTGGTGTGGTACTCGGACGCTTCGCGGACACCTATCTCCGGCATGACGGGCCTGAGCATGTCCTCTGCTTCGCACCGACACGGTCAGGCAAAGGTGTGGGCCTGGTCGTTCCAACGCTGCTGACCTGGCCCGGATCGGCGATCATTCACGACATCAAGGGCGAGAACTGGCAGCTCACGGCAGGCTTTCGCGCTCGCCATGGCCGCGTTCTACTGTTCGATCCGACCAATCCCGCTTCCGCCGCTTACAATCCTCTGCTCGAGGTCCGGCGCGGCGAATGGGAAGTGCGCGATGTGCAGAATGTCGCCGACGTGCTGGTCGATCCTGAAGGCAGCCTTGAAAAGCGCAACCACTGGGAAAAGACCAGCCATGCTTTGCTTGTCGGCGCGATCCTTCACGTGCTCTATGCCGAAAAGGACAAATCGCTCGCCGGGGTCGCCGCGTTCCTGTCTGATCCGCGCTGCGGGATCGAAACGACGCTGCACCGGATGAAAGCCACCCGGCATCTTGGTGAAAAGGGTGTCCACCCCGTCGTGGCGGCAGCGGCGCAGGAACTGCTCAACAAATCGGACAATGAGCGGTCCGGCGTGCTGTCGACCGCGATGTCGTTCCTTGGGCTCTACCGCGATCCGGTGGTGGCGAAGGTCACCAGCGCGTCGCATTGGCGCATCGCAGACCTTATGGCCGGTCAGCATCCGACCTCGCTGTATCTCGTCATTCCGCCCGGTGACATCAGCCGGACCAAGCCGCTCATCCGGCTGCTCCTCAACCAGATCGGCCGACGCCTGACCGAAGACCTCAATCCCGGCAATCGTCCGCAGCGTCTGCTTCTCATGCTCGACGAGTTTCCGGCGCTCGGACGGCTCGATTTCTTCGAGAGCGCACTTGCCTTCATGGCGGGCTACGGGATCAAGGCGTTCCTGATCGCGCAGTCATTGAACCAGATCGAGAAGGCTTACGGCCAGAACAATGCCATCCTCGACAACTGTCACGTCAGGGTCAGTTTTGCGACCAATGACGAGCGGACTGCGAAGCGAATCTCGGAAGCCTTGGGAACCGCGACGGAAATGCGGGCCATGAAGAATTATGCAGGGCACCGGCTTTCACCATGGCTGGGGCATCTCATGGTCTCGCGCTCCGAGACAGCACGGGCCTTGCTGACGCCCGGCGAAGTGATGCAACTGCCCCCAGATGACGAGGTCGTGATGGCTGCTGGGATCCCGCCGATCCGTGCGCACAAGGCACGTTATTTCCGAGACCCGCGATTCACCATGCGTGTGCTCGAGCCACCCAAGCCGGTACACGCCAATTTCTCGAAAGCTGCTGCAGATGATTGGTCTGGCCGTGAGCCCATCCAAGCCGAACAGCTTCTCCAGGCTCCCGAGGCCAATGGACGGCCCGCAGCGATAGGAGCTTTGAAAACCACCAGGCCCAATGCGTCCGTCAAGAGGCGCAACATGAAGTCGAAGGCCGATAGTCAGACCGAGACCAGCGGTATCCGCCAGGAGCCCGGCCTGCCCGAGCATGAGAATATCGAGCCGGAGCCGGACCGTCCCTTCAACCCGTTCGATCCCGACGCCGACACATCCCCGGACGAGACGGTACAGAACCGGCAGGCCATTGACCGGGCAATGCGGCGCAATGCGCGTAATGCCTCGCTCGATCCAGACGATGGAATCGAGCTGTGAAGAAGCCTGATCGCCAAAAGATGACGTTCCGCATCGATGCCCACTTGGCGCGACAGCTTTCGGAGCGTGCGCGGTCCAGGCGGGTGTCGCAAACAGAAGTCCTCGAGGCCGCGCTCGCTTCGATGCTCACTCCTGACCAGGAGGAACGGGTCGAGGCCGTGCTGACCAAGCGGCTCGACCGGATATCGCGGCAGCTTGAGCGCCTCGAATGGCATGTTGAGCTGTCGAATGAAGCGTTTGCGATCTTCGTGCGGTTCTGGCTGACCAGCAATGCTCCGTTGCCCGACGAGGCAATGCGGGCCGCACAGACAACCGGGAAAAAGCGGTATCAGGCCTTTGTGGAGTCCTTAGCGCGGCGGATGGAGGCTGGGCCGAAGCTGCGGGAAGAGATGGAAGGGTAAGAAACCGACCCTGGCGATGGCCTTTGGTTTGTGGTCAGCCTCTCATCCGACTTTAAGCCCACAACATCATCACGAAGGTTAATGCCGTCACATACGCGCGCCGGCAGTGCCCCTGCAAAAATGTTGCCTGACATTTTCTGCTGCCCGGCACATATATTCATGCTTCATATGGCCGGAAATTCCAGAAATTGGTGATGCATGCTCGTACTGGTGGAAGACAAAAAGGCGAAAGACGCAGCCCAGAAGGCTATGGAAGACGTCCTGACTAGATCTTTGCAGTGCATCGGAAAGCGCAACATCGGCTTTCCCAGCGGAAATCTCGACGAAACTATGTATGCCAACGGTGACGGCACTTTGTGGGCAGCGTTCTCGCATGCCAATGATGCCAAAATACCGAGGCGCTGGAATGCCTTCGGAGTCTATGACAGCAAGCGCCATACCCAGATGATTACCGTCGAGATTAACGTCCCGACCACTACGAATTCCGCATCTGTCGCAGGTTTCTTCGCTCACGACCCATCAACGGGCGCCACCTATCTCATGCACGATGGAAGCGTGGGCGGCGGGAAAAAGGGCGTTGGACGCGGTGCTTTCATGAGTTGGTCAGACAGTGTCCTAGAGGATGTCGAACGAACGACAGGCGAGCCAAGATCAGGGATCGTCATCGGTCGGGTAGATGATCCCGATCTGGCTGGCCGCATCTGGACCTTCGTCTGCACCGTCCGTCAATTCAAGGACGCCGTGAAGCGAGGAGACCTTGATAACGTCGCTGCTCGTAAGAAGATCGCTGAATGGGATAAATTCAGAAATGAAGCTTCAGGCCGCCGGAAAGGACGGCGACGCCCCGAGTTCGATTATTTTTCTTACCACGGCGATGTTGTGAGGGCGCTTCGTGATGAACGCCAGGCAATGGCCGCAAAAAATGAAGTGGTCGTAAACAGTCTGCTTGTCGACCTCATGGTGAAAATCGGAAGCAGGATGACCGAAATTTATGAGGTCAAAACGGATTGCGGGCGCCAGTCTCTCTACACAGGTATCGGTCAACTCTTAGCCCACTCAGTCCGCGAAGGCGCAGAAGTCAATCGGACACTGGTCCTGCCAGAAGGGGACCTGCCAGAGGGGATGGATCTCTGCTTAGCAGAACTCGGAATCAAGTTGCGCCGCTTCCACCTAACGCCAGCACCGAACCGCAAGGTTGTATTGGCCTAACCATCAAATCCCCGGCGTAAGCGTCGCAGCGTCGACGGCTGATACAGGTCGCAATCTACGCTCATCCCTGTTTTTCTGCGCCCCACTACGATGATGCTAAATCCTTGTTGAATCTGCCCCTTTTCTGCGTCTCTTAATCGTCCCCGTCGAGCAGGACGAACTTGTCCCGCTCCCAAGGCGGGGTATCCGATGGGCATTGAGCCAGTCAAAATCGAGGCACGTTCACGCGGCGCACGCATGCTGCGCACCGCGATGGGTGCATCGATCTCAACCTGGCTTGCCGATCCGCAGGTCATCGAGATCATGCTCAATCCCGATGGGCGGCTCTGGGTCGACCGTTTGGGTATGGGTCTCTCGGACAGCGGTGACCGGCTAACGGCTGCCGATGGGGAGCGCATAATCCGCTTGGTCGCTCATCATGTCGGTGCCGAAGTCCACAGCGATGCTCCCCGCGTGTCGGCCGAGCTGCCGGAAAGCGGGGAGAGGTTTGAAGGCCTTCTGCCACCGGTGGTAGCCGCACCAACCTTCGCGATCCGCAAGCCCGCCATCGCAGTGTTTCTGCTCGAAGACTATGTCGGTTCCGGGATCATGTCCGTTCAAGAGGCCGCAACGCTTCGCTCCGGCGTGGCTGACCGCCTCAACATCCTCGTCGCGGGCGGAACCGGCACCGGCAAAACCACCCTGACCAATGCTCTACTCGCCGAGGTGGCCAGAACCACAGATAGAGTCGTGCTCATCGAAGACACCCGCGAGCTGCAATGTCGCGCGCCAAACCTCGTGGCAATGCGGACAAAAGATGGCGTGGCTTCGCTATCCGACCTGGTTCGATCCAGCCTCCGTCTGCGCCCTGACCGGATCCCGATTGGCGAAGTGCGCGGCGCCGAGGCGCTCGATCTGCTCAAAGCCTGGGGCACTGGCCACCCTGGCGGGATCGGAACGATCCATGCCGGAAGCGCCATGGGCGCACTTCGGCGGATGGAGCAATTAATCCAGGAAGCGGTCCTCACCGTTCCGCGCGCCCTGATTGCCGAGACTATCAACCTCGTTGCCGTGCTGGTGCGCGAGGGCACGGGACGACGTCTCGCTGAACTGGCCCGCGTCGACGGGCTCGACCATGTCACCGGCGATTATCGACTGATCCCCGCCACCCAAACTCAAGGAGACCTCCTATGACCCGTGCCCTCCGGCGTGGCACCACTCGTGCTTCGCTCGCCGCTGCCGCAGCATTTGTTGCGGTGGCCACTTCCACCCCGGCCCTTGCTGGTGGATCGTCGATGCCGTGGGAAGCACCACTGCAATCGATCCTTGAAAGCATCGAAGGGCCGGTCGCCAAGATTGTCGCGGTGATCATCATCATCGTCACCGGCCTCAGCCTGGCGTTCGGCGATACGTCCGGCGGCTTTCGCCGGCTGATCCAGATCGTTTTCGGCCTCTCGATCGCCTTTGCCGCATCGAGCTTCTTCCTCAGCTTCTTCAGCTTTGGCGGCGGGGCGCTCATCTGATGCCACCGGCTGACGATATCTTGGGCTACTACGCGCCGGTCCACCGCGCGCTGGCAGAGCCGATTCTGCTCGGCGGTGCCCCTCGTGCTCTGGCAATCGTCAATGGTACGTTGGCGGGCGCGATTGGCCTCGGCTTGCGGCTGTGGATCGCGGGCCTCGCGATATGGGCAATCGGACACGCACTCGCTGTCTGGGCGGCCCGGCGTGATCCCCAGTTCGTCGATGTCGCGCGCCGTCACCTCAAATATCCAACGTGGGTGCGGCCATGATGTCGCTCCGCGAATACCGCGCCAAATCCGCCAGTCTGGCCGACTTCCTCCCCTGGGTCGCACTGGTGGGGCCGGGCGTGGTGCTCAACAAGGATGGATCGTTTCAGCGCACGGCGCGCTTTCGCGGTCCGGATCTCGACAGCGCCACGCCCGCTGAGCTGGTAGCCGTGACATCACGCCTCAATAATGCCCTGAGGCGACTGGGCTCGGGATGGGCCGTGTTCGTCGAAGCGCAGCGTATCCCCGCACAGGCTTACCCGCACAGCAATTTCCCCGATCCCGTTTCGGCCCTGGTCGACATGGAGCGTCGTGAGCAGTTTCGCGAAGAGGGAGCGCACTTTGAGAGCGGCTACTACCTCACCCTGCTGTGGATGCCACCGCCGGAGGATGCGGCCCGCGCCGAAAGCTGGCTCTACGAGGGCAAGGCGGCGACGGGTGTTGACCCAAACGAGCTGGTTAAGTCCTTCGTCGATCGAACGGACCGCGTACTGCACCTTGTCGAGGGCTTCATGCCCGATGCCGGCTGGCTCGATGATCGCGCGACGCTGACCTATCTTCACAGCACTGTTTCAACCAAAATCCAGCATGTCCGCGTTCCCGAAACGCCCGTCTATCTCGACGCCTTGCTGACCGACGAGCCGCTGACCGGCGGTCTCGAACCAAAGCTGGGGCAAGCCCATCTGCGCACGCTCACCATTACCGGCTTCCCGACCGCAACATTTCCCGGACTGCTCGACGAACTCAACCGGCAGGCATTTCCATACCGGTGGTCGACCCGTGCGATCATGCTCGACAAGACCGATGCAACCAAGCTGCTGGCAAAAATCCGCCGCCAATGGTTCGCCAAGCGCAAATCGGTCGCCGCCATTCTCAAGGAGGTGATGACCAACGAGCAATCGGTACTCATGGATTCGGACGCTTCGAACAAGGCCGCCGACGCTGACATGGCGCTTCAGGAACTCGGCGCCGACCATGCCGGCATTGCCTACGTTACGGCAACGGTCACCGTTTGGGACCGCGATCCGGCGCTTGCTGCCGAGAAGCTTCGCTTGGTCGAGAAGGTCATCCAGGGCCGCGATTTCACCTGCACGATCGAGGGCATGAACGCGATCGAGGCGTGGCTGGGATCGCTCCCCGGTCATGTCTACGCCAATGTCCGCCAGCCCCCCATTTCCACGCTCAATCTCGCCCACCTGATCCCCCTGTCAGCGGTATGGGCGGGAGCGGAACGGGACGAGCATTTCGGTGACGCCCCCTTGCTTTACGGCAAGACCGAAGGCTCGACCCCGTTCCGCCTTTCCCTTCATGTCGGCGATGTCGGCCACAGCCTGATTGTTGGCCCGACAGGGGCCGGGAAATCGGTGCTGCTGGCGCTGATGGCGCTGCAATTCCGGCGCTACCCCGGCTCGCAAATCTTCGCCTTCGACTTCGGCGGTTCCATCCGGGCCGCAGCACTTGGAATGGGCGGCGATTGGCAGGACCTGGGCGGTGCCCTCAGCGCAGATGAGGATGACAATACGGCCGTCGCGCTTCAACCGCTCGCCCGCATCGACAATCCGGGTGAGCGCGCCTGGGCTGCGGAATGGCTGGCAGCGATGTTCGCGGGCGAAGGCGTGCATGTTGACCCGGCGGCAAAGGAGCATCTCTGGTCGGCGCTGACGTCACTTGCGTCCGCCCCGCCGCCCGAACGCACCCTGACCGGACTAGCCGTGCTGCTGCAATCGCAGGAGCTGAAACAGGCGCTGTCGCCCTACCTCGTCGGAGGCCCTTGGGGCAGGCTGCTTGATGCCGAGCAGGAACGTCTTGGTGAGGCCCCGGTCCAGGCGTTCGAGACCGAGGGTCTAATCGGCGCGTCGTCGGCTGCAGCTGTTCTCGCCTATCTGTTTCACCGGATCGAGGGTCGGCTCGACGGCTCGCCAACCATGATCATCATCGATGAGGGCTGGCTGGTGCTCGATAGCCCGGCCTTCGCCGCACAGCTGCGCGAATGGCTGAAGACGCTGCGCAAGAAGAATGCCAGCGTCATTTTCGCCACGCAAAGCCTTGCCGACATCGAGAGCTCGGCCATCGCGCCGGCCATCATCGAGAGCTGCCCGACGCGGATATTTCTGCCTAACGAGCGGGCCGCCGAACCCCAGATTGCCAAGGTGTATGAGCGGTTTGGACTGAATGACCGGCAAATCGAGATCCTGAGCCGGGCCACGCCGAAGCGCGATTATTACTGCCAGTCACGGCGCGGCAATCGCCTGTTCGAACTTGGCCTTGGCGAGGTCGCACTCGCCTTCAGCGCGGCATCCTCCAAATCCGACCAGCTCCGCATTGCCGAACTTGTCGCTGCCCATGGCCGCGACGGCTTTGCTGCGGCCTGGCTCCGGCATCGCAGCCTCGCATGGGCGGCCGAACTGCTTCCTCCCCCGCCGCCCGCACTCAACGGAAAGGAAATCCTCCCATGAAAATTCCCGTCCTACGCCGCACCCTCATGGCGACGGCAATCGCCACCTCGCTGGTGGCAGGCACCATGATCGCCGCGCCAGCGCAGGCCCAGTTCGGCGGGATTGTCTATGATCCCAGCAACTACGCGCAAAACGTGCTGACCGCCGCCCGGACGCTGCAGCAGATCAACAACCAGATCCAGCAGATCCAGAATCAGGCGACCAGCTTGATCAACGAAGCGCGCAATCTCGCAAGCTTGCCGGTTTCGACGATCCAGACGCTCCAGCAACAGGTCGATCAGACAAGGCAGTTGCTCAACCAGGCGCAGCGGATCGCCTACGATGTGACCGACGTCCAGCAGGTGTTCAACGGTCGCTACAAGGGCGCAGCCCTGTCAGCGGGGCAGGCTCAGATGGTCGCCAATGCCGATGCCCGCTGGCAGGACAGCGTCGGCGCGTTTGAAGATGCCATGAAGGTTCAGGCCGGGATCGTCGGCAATCTCGGCGCGACCCGCAGCACCATCACGACGCTTGTTGGTGCCAGCCAGTCGGCAACAGGCGCTCTTCAGGCAGCACAGGTGGGAAATCAGCTGCTCGCGTTGCAGACCCAGCAGCTTGCCGATCTGACAGCGGCCATCGCGGCGCATAGCCGCGCACAGGCACTGGAATCTGCCCGCAGTGCAGCGACTGAGGCTGAAGGACGCGAGCGCTTCCGCCGCTTCCGGACCCGCAACTGACATGAGCCGGTCGGTCAAGTTGGCGGCGGCCGCAGCACTTGGCGGGCTCCTCATGGCGATCGCGATTGCTTCGGCAACGCGGTCGCCAGTGGTGCCAACGACGACCGTCCTTGTCGCTGACGAGGCAACGTCGCCCGACCCTCATGCCGCCGAACTCAGGCGCTGTCGGACAATCACCATGCCGGAATCTGGGTGCGACGCCGTCTGGGATGCCGAACGCCAGCGATTTTTCCATGGAAGGGATGATCACCGATGAATGACACCGGCGTGATCGACCAGTTCCTGGCGGTCTTCATCCAATATATCGACAGTGGCTTTGGCCTGCTGGGCGGCGAGGTGGGGTTCCTGTCATCGACCCTGATCGTGATCGACGTCACCCTGGCGGCCTTGTTCTGGGCTTGGGGCACGGACGAGGATGTCCTGCAGCGTCTGATCAAGAAGACGCTCTATATTGGCACTTTCGCATTCATCATCGGCAATTTCTCGAGCCTCGCCGGGATCATGCTCCAGAGCTTTGCCGGTCTCGGCCTCCAGGCCAGCGGCAGCGGCATGGCGATTGGCGATTTCATGCGCCCCGGTGTCGTCGCCGCCACCGGGCTTGATGCCGGACAGCCTCTGATCGATGCGACCGCAGACCTCGTCGGACCGGTAGGGCTCTTCACAAACTTCGTGCAGATCCTCATCCTGCTAATTGCCTGGGTGATCGTCGTAATCGCCTTCTTCGTGCTGGCAATCCAGGTCTTCGTCACGATCATCGAGTTCAAGCTGGTCACGCTTGCAGGCTTCGTCCTGCTACCGTTTGCCTTCTTTGGACGCACCGCCTTCATGGCAGAGCGCGTTCTTGGGCATATCATTTCGTCGGGGATCAAGGTCCTCGTGCTGGCCGTCATTACCGGCATCGGCACCACTCTTTTTGCGCAGTTCATCAACGCCGGGCTTGGCGCCGAACCTGACATCCAGCAGGTCATGGCCATTGCTCTGGCCGCATTGACACTGCTCGGCCTCGGCATTTTTGGTCCCAGCATCGCTAACGGCATCGTTGCCGGTGGCCCGCAGCTCGGCGCAGGCGCGGCGGCAGGAACGGCGATTGCTGCAGGTGCTACATTGGCTGGTGGTATCGCGGGCGCCAAGCTTGCTGCGGGTGGCGCCGGATCGGCCATGGCAGGAGCTGCCACTGGAGGCGCTCGCGCCGCGGGTGGTGCCTCGCGCGCCTACGCAGCAGGCGCCGCCGGCAAGACTGGCGGGGCCGCAGCGGCATCGGGTTTTGCCAACGTCGCGAAATCGGCCGCCGACGCTGCAACCTCGCCGCTCAAGCGCGCAGCCAATAGCCTCAAGGCCAACTATGCCTCGGCGAAGGCTGACGCCCCCAAAGACGGAACAGCGACGCCTGACGGTCCACCGGCTTGGGCAACAGCAATGCGGCGCCGGCAGACCATGGGCCAAGGCGCCTCCATTGCCACGCACACGCTGAAGGGCGGCGACAGCCATGGCAGCGGCTCAGGCCCCGACATCACCGACAAGAGCTGAAATCATCCACGAGGACATCACCATGTTTCGACGTCCATCCATCCGCTACGGGGCAAGTCCCGAACCCGTCACTCCCTATCAGCGCGCAGCGCAGGTGTGGGACGATCGTATTGGCTCCGCACGCGTCCAGGCGAAAAACTGGCGCTTGGCATTCTTTGGCTGCCTTGCGCTTTCGGGTGGGCTTGCGGGAGGTCTGGTCTGGCAATCCGCACGCGGCACAATCACCCCATGGGTGGTCGAGGTCGACAAGTTGGGACAGGCTCAGGCCATTGCTCCGGCAGACGCCGATTTTCATCCAACCGATCCCCAAATGGCTTTTCACCTCGCCCGTTTCATCGAGCAGGTGCGCTCCATCCCGGCCGATCCCATTGTGTTGCGGCAGGACTGGCTCAGAGCCTACGACTTCACCACTGACCGCGGCGCACAGGCGCTCAACGACTATGCGCGTGGCAACGATCCTTTCGCCCAAGTCGGCAAGGTGCAGGTCGCAGTGGATGTCTCAAGCGTCATCCGTGCCTCGAACGACAGCTTCCGCGTCGCATGGACCGAGAGGCGCTATCAAGACGGGGCGCTGATCGAAACCACACGTTGGTCCGCCATTCTAACCACGGTCGTGCAGCCGCCACGCACACCTGACGCGCTGCGCAAGAATCCGCTCGGCCTGTTTGTCAACGCCATCAACTGGTCAAAGGAGCTTAGCCAATGATCCCCCATTCACGCGCGCTGCGCCTGTCGCTTCTGTTGTCGGTAACCGCTCTCGGAAACATTCCTGTCCCTGTCATTGCCAGCGGGGCTCCCGTTCGGGCTTTTGCGCAGACGCCGCCGCCCACTGCCGAACCTGCAGACCCGCGAACACGTATCGGTCGCGCAAACGCTGCGGCGCGCGTGCAGCCGGAGCGGACAAGCTATTTCAATGCGATCCAGCAATATGCCTATGCTGAAGGCGCGCTGTTCCAGATCTACACCTCACCGGGGCATGTCACGAATATCATGCTCCAGGAAGGCGAGGAGCTTGTGGGGCCGGGGCCGGTAGCATCGGGCGATACAGTCCGCTGGATCATCGGAGATACAGTGAGCGGCACCGGCCTTACGCGCCGCGTACACATTTTGGTGAAGCCGACGCGGGCCGATATCAGCACCAATCTGGTCATCAACACCAATCGTCGTACCTATCACCTCGAACTGAGCGCCACGACGTCCACCTATATGGCAGCCGTCTCGTGGACCTATCCGCAGGATGCCCTCATTGCTCTGCGCAGCGCTGAGGCCGAGGCCGAACGCAGCGCCCCGGTTGCGGCAGGAATCGACTTTTCAGCGCTTAGCTTTGACTACCGCATGTCTGGTGACCGGCCGCAATGGCGACCATTGCGGGTCTTTGATGACGGACGCCAAGTCTTCATCGAGTTCCCCGCGAGCATCGCGAACAGTGATATGCCACCCCTCTTCGTAATCGGCGCAGACGGTTCGGCGGAACTCGTCAACTATCGGGTGCGAGGGCGCTACATGGTCGTAGACCGTCTATTCGATAAAGCCGAGCTGCGGCTCGGTGTCGGCCGCAACGCACGTCAGGTTCGCATCGTACGCGAAATTCCCCGCAGCAGGGGGCGGGCATGATCACATCCTCCCAGGTTCATCATCAGCCATCTGCCGACGAGCTGCTCGAGGATTTGCATGAAAAGCCGGAAGCAGAAGCCCCAATGGCGCCGACCAGCCCCAACAGCTTTCGCCTTGGCGGAGAGCCGCCACGCGTAATGCGGCTATCGCGAAAGGCTCTTGCCACGCTCGGCGTGGCTGCCAGCGTCGCCATTGGCGGTTCGCTCATCTATGCCCTTCAGCCCAAGTCGCCTGTACCGCCAGAAAACCTCTTCGATACGAACAGCCGGAACCGCGCTGAACAGGTGACCGGCGCGCCAGCCAACTATAGCGATGTCCCCAAACTAGGGCCTCCGCTACCAGGTGATCTGGGAAGGCCAATCGTCGCTGCACAACAGGGTGGTCAAAATGTCCCGATTCCCCCAATCGGACCGCCAGCCAATGACACACCAACGTCCGATCCAAGGCAGATAGCTGCGGAGCAAGCGCGGGAACGGGCCGCGCAGGAGCGCGACAGCGCGCGCACGAGTCAGCTGTTTCTGGCAGGGGGCACACGGGCGAACGAGAATCGAGCCGATGCGGCGCCTAACGCAATACCTGCGATTGCCAATTCCGCCGGTGAGGCGGCTCAGGCCGCTCCTGCCTCACCGTCGACCAGTCGCCGTTCATTTCTGGAGCGAAGGGCGGATCGTGGGACAGAGAGCCCCGAGCGCATTATGCGGCTTGGGTCTCCCAATGTCGTGCAGGCAGGAAGCATCATTCCCGCCGCGTTGATCACGGGAATTCGCTCGGATCTTCCTGGCCAGATCACGGCGCAGGTCACGCAGAATGTCTACGACAGTCCCACCGGACGCATCCTGCTGATTCCGCAAGGGGCGCGTCTGATCGGCGAGTACGACAGCGACGTCGCGTCCGGGCAAAACCGCGTACTGCTGGCCTGGGACAGGCTCATCCTCCCGGGTGGGCACTCGATCCTGCTCGACCGGCTTCCCGGTGCAGATGTCGCAGGTATGGCCGGCCTTCAGGATCGCACCAACTTCCACTGGGGCAACATGCTTAAGGCTGCCCTGATCTCAACGCTGCTCGGCGCGGGCACGGAACTGGTCGCCAGTGATGAGAGCGATCTTGTCCGGGCACTGCGCTATGGCACACAGGATACCGTCAACCAGACGGGGCGGCAGGTGGTGCAGCGGCAGCTCAATGTTCCACCCACCCTTACCGTGCGTCCGGGGTTTGCTCTCCGGATCATTGTCACGCGTGACCTGATCCTTGAGCCCTTTCAGACAGGAGAAGCGCGATGACCCGGCTCAAACTGAGCGATCTTGCCGACGAAAAGCCTGTACGCCTGACACTCGATCTGCCAGCGCGGCTACATCGGGATCTTACCGCCTATGCCCTTGCGGTGAACGGGGGAGATCCCAAGGGGGCGCCCACGGTCGAAAGGCTTGTCCCGCCCATGCTGGAGCGGTTCATTGCCACCGACCGGGGCTTCTCCAAAGGGCGTCGAAATTCTCAGGCGGGGTAGCGCTCGTTGATGAGCGTGAAGAAGCGTTGCAGCGCGGGATTTTCATTGTCCTCGCGCCAGTAGACCGAAAACTCCAGGCGGGCCGTTCCACCTTGATCATGTATTTCCCGGAAATTGAGCCCGGGCCATGTCACGCCCTGTGAAGCTTCGGTCGCGATCGTGATGAAACGCCCGACCGACACGATGCTGAGGACGCTTTCCAGGCTTGTATCCTGGACAATGATATTGGGGCGGTAGCCTTGCTCGGTCAGGCGCGCGGCCAGCAGGTTTGAAATGATAGGGCCAACCCCACTGCCGGGGACGACAAACACTTCGCGCCGCAGGTCAGACCAATAGATGCGTTCGTTCTGCAACAAGCGATGACCGTCGAGCAGAGTCACCATCAGACGATCCGACCAGACCCGTCGCGACCGTATCCCGGCCTCTTCCATACCTGTCGGAGCCACCGCGACATCGATCGTCCGGGCTTGCAAGCGATGGAGCAGGCGCTCGGGACCCGCTTCGACGCCATCGAATTGAACGTCGGGAAACCGCACCAGGTAATCCGAGAAGGTGTGCTTGAGGTTTCCGGCCATCAGGGACGAACTGTAGCCAACCGCGAGCCGACCTTGTTCGCCGTAACTGACCGCCCGCGCCGTGGTTTGCAGATTGTCGATATCGGTGATGATACGCCGGGCGGATTCGATGAATACCTTGCCCATTTCGGTCGGCTCAGCGCCGCGCGTAGACCGAGTGAAGAGCTTGATCCCCAGCTGATCCTCAAGCTGCGTTACCCGTTGGCTGAGCGTCGCCTGTCGCATGTTGAGCGCCGCCGCAGCCCGGGACAAACTGCTCATGTCTGCCGTCAGCACTGCGTAGCGCAGCTGCCGAACCTCGATCGTCATGCATCCGCCCCCAAACTCGGTCCCTTATGCCAATTGGGCCTCAGTGCATTATTGGGACACAGATTCACGGTAGGATGGACGTGATCCGGTCCTCAATGGGAACGAATGCCCGCTTCTCCTGTTGATTTTGAAAATCGTGCGAAGGAGACATGCCTTGCCTTTTCGGATTGCCCGCTCGTTCCCTGCCAAGTTAGCAGGAACGCTGCTCCTGAGCAGTGTTCCTGCTGCGACGCCGTTGATCGCGCAGGAGCCGCCTGCAACGGGACAGACCGGAGCGCCCCTAACCGAGGACGCGTCGTTAACAGCTGAAGAGGCGCTCGTCCTCGACGGGAAAGCCTATGCTGAGCGTTTCGGTGTGTCGCTCGAAGAAGCAATGCGGCGCGTGACGGTCATGGCAGGTACGAGCGAGCAAATCGAGGCTCTCCAGCAGGAATTCAATCAGGAGCTTTCCGGCGCTTACTTCGACAATAGCAACAACTTCGGCTTGGTCCTTCGCCTCACGGGTGCCGAAGCAAGGCAGCAGCGAAAGCTGGAGCGTCGCGCGATCAAGCGTGATGCCCGGCAAGAGCGTCGAGATGCAAGAAAATCCGAGCGACAAGCCGCAAGGGCGGTCGATCGTCAGGGCCGACGCATCACAGACGCAGAACTTGCTCAGGCTGAGCAGGTTATCGGTTCCGATGTCTCGACGACTGTCAGATTCGTGCCAAATGCCCGCGCTACCCGAAGGGCGGCCCTTAGGGCAATCGAGCGTAATGGTCGGCAGATCAAGGAATTGCTGCCCGCAAGTCAGTCGACTGGATACGACGAGAAGTCTGGAGAAATCGTCGTCGCAGTCGTCGGTGCCGAAAACTCCGTTGCAGAAGCAACTCGAAGCCAGCTCGCCACCTTGCTCGGGGTACCAACAAGGGTGGAGTATCTAGCCAAACCCGTCGGGCCGACCGCGGCGCGCGGTGGAACAGCGCTCCAGAACGCGAGTGGAGGAGCGCGGTGTACGGCTGGCTTTATCGGCTATGACTCAAGCAACCGCCCGGGCATCATAACGGCAGGTCATTGTGAGAAGCTTGCGCCGGGCACTTTCACGTATGTCGATACCGACGGCAAGCGCTACAATTTGATCACCGACACGTCTTCTGTCGTCTACGACTCCAAGCGCGATTTCCTCTTCCTGAGATTTCCAACTGGCCTGACCGGGCTGCCGCAGTTCATCGGGAATAAGGGTGAGAGTCCGCGGTCGTTGACGGGCCGTCGAACCCTTGCATCTACCGAAGCCAAAATTACGGACGGCACGCCTCAAGGGAGCTGGATCTGCTTTTACGGCGTGACCTCGAGCCCGACCTACGGTCAGGGATGTGGTGAAGTATACTGGAAATACATCGACTATACCCATCCGACGGCCTCGCCTGGGACCGGTCCCAGCTACTACGCCACGATCATCGGACCAACGACGGGACTTCGCTGCGGACCCGGAGATAGCGGTGGCCCCGTGTTTGCTTGGCAGACAGCGTTCGGCGTGGTCACTGCTTGTAGCGAAAATTCCTACAACGCCGGCAAGGATTCGGTTCTCTATTACTCCAGCACCGACGCCGCATATGCGGCAGGCTATCGGCTTGCCTACTAGGAAGAAGCTATGAGAACTGTATTGGCGTCCACTGTTTTGCTTTTATCGGCATGCTCATCAGGCAGCGATGGCACTTCTGCGCCCAACCGTGCTGCGGTGGCGACTGCGTCAGATCCAGACATACATGGCAAAGGAGCGTCCGAGACAGTCATGTTGCTTCAATACGACCAGCAGCCAACCGCCAACGGCGGGCCGCCATCCGCCGGGCCAATGGCGCGAGTTGAGGGCATTTTGGAATCAAACGGCAGCTGCATCCGGCTTCGGATGCAAACCGAAGCCGTCCCCTTGGTCTTTGAAAAGGGGACGGCTGTATCTGCCAACGCGAACGGCATCCGTCTGACAAATGATGAAGTCGTCCCCTTCGGAGCTAAAGTCGAACTAGCTGGTTCCCGGGTGAACGATCGGCAGGGCACGTATCCAATGGACGGGGTTGCAGGAGCGTGCGGCACCCGTGACGCTATCCTCGTCACTGCTGGCACTCTCCGTCGGTTGACCAACTAGCAGCCAGCCATAATTCGGGCGTGCAGCGCTAGGACAAAACGGTGAGTCCGGTAGGTTCGGCCGCAAACCCACCACCGCGTAGCGAGCGAAGTCGATACTGTGTGCCTTTGGCTCCAAGATTGCCGAAGACGGCTGTAGCCATGAAGGTGATTGGCTGTCCGAGGTGTTCGACCTTCGCGGTATACAGGACTGCCTGTTCGCGCGTTGCAGCGTTTCGAGGCACTGTATCCATTGAGCATTTCGAAGCTGGCAGCACGGGCAATCCGATGCTGGGCGCAAGGAGTTTGAGTATAAAGGCCGGGGCGTCGCGCGTCCGGTTGTCTTGCTCACCCTGAAGCCCCAAGCAAACCGCCTTAGCCTCGGCGAGCGGTGCCCCCCGGGCCAAGGCTTGACCGAACATTGCGATCAGCTGCCGGTTGCTAACTCCCTCGGTACTGCCTGGTCCGACGAGTGCAAGTCGATCCCCCGCGGGTAATTGGGCGTCCGCAGCGATACGCGGCGGCAACAGACGAAGCGACGCGGTTCTCGCGTCCTTGAAGACGATCTTCAGCGTCCGACCATCGCGCACCCAGGTTTGGGCAGTCATCATCCGGTTCCAGAAACGATTGCCAATCTCGCTGGAAGCGTCGTCAAGGCATCGCATGACGGTGAAAATGGGCAACGGCACAGTGTTGACGTTCGAAGAGATGGCGAATCTGCCTTGATGCCACCGCATCGGGCTCCCGCCCTCGTTGCACGCTGCCGTGCCTCCGATCGAGCCATCGGGTCCAAAAGCTATGATTGCTGCCGCGGGCTTCGTCGCGGGTACCTGCGCGCCGTCAAGCGCAACAAGTTCCCAATTCGTCTCGGCGATCGTTTCGTCGACAGGCTTTGCGCTTGTTTCCTTGGCTCGGTTACCAGAGCAGCCCGCCAGGATCCCCAGCGCGGCAAGTGCCACCGTTAGCATTCTGAGTGTCGACCATGGTCCCGGAAGGACATCATGTTAGTCCCATCTTCATGGTTTTTCACCTGCGCGTCGATGCTCGGCGACGATGCGCGATACGGTCGGCTCGCTGACATCGTAGAGGCGCGCCATCTCGGCGCCCGACTTGCGCCCCGAGATCACCGAGTCCGCGATCTCGCGACGCTTCTTGGCGTCGAGCTTGCGGCGGCGCCCCCCGACGCGTCCCTCGATCCGCGCCTGCGCCAGCCCCGCGGACGTGCGCTCGCGGATCATCGCGCGCTCGAACTCGGCGAAGCTGCCGACCATCTGCATCATCATGCGGCCCGCGGGCGTCGTCGTATCGATGCTTTCGGTCAGCGAACGAAATCCGGCGCCGGCTTCCTCGATCTTCTCCATCAGGTGCAGCAGGTCCTTGAGGCTGCGCGACAGCCGGTCGAGCTTCCACACGACGACGACATCGCCGTCGCGCAGCTGGCCGACCAGCTCCTGGAGCTTCGGCCGATCCCAGCGTCCCCCGCTCGCGGTCTCCTCGAATGTGCGCCTACACCCCGCCGCCTTGAGCGCGCGCGCCTGCGCGGCGTTCGACTGGTCGTCGCCCTTCGACACCCGGGCATAACCGATCAGATAGGGTTCGGCGGTCAAGCATGCTCCTTTCGCAAACGAACGTTTGCATCGCCGATCGACGGCTCACGCAAAACCGCGACGTTGCGTCTTGCAATATCCTCTTTCAAAACGGCGGCTAATGGCAAGCGGTTTTTGAGAGGATCAGCGATGCCCGCGCGCATACCGATGACCGAGCGGCAGCGTGGCGCGCTGCTCGCCTTGCCCGAGACCGAGGACGAGGTGGTTCGGCACCACAGCTTCGACGCCGGCGACCTTGCCGCCATCGCCGGAGCGCGGACGCCGGAGACCCGGCTCGGCTATGCGCTCCAGCTCGCGTGCCTCCGCTACCCGGGACGGCATCTGCGAAGGGGCGAGCGGCTACCGGCCATCATGCTCGACCATGTGGCCGAGCAGGTCGGCGTCGATGCCGCCGCGATCGCCTCCTTCGCACGGCGGACACAGACGCGGTACGAGCAGCTGGCGGCGATCAAGCGACAATTCGGCTTTACCGATCTCACACGGCCCGCACGCCGCGAACTTGCGACATGGCTCGCGGACGAAGCGATCGGGCTGACTGACGGCAAGCTGCTGATCGAGCGGCTCCTGAATCGCATGCGCGAGCAGCGCATCATCGTTCCCGGCGTCACCGTGGTCGAGCGCATGGCAGGCGAGGCGATGCACGCGGCCGACACGCGCGTGACGAGTGACGTCCACGCCGCGCTTCGCGAGGAACAGCGAGCCGCGCTCGATGCACTATTGTCTGACAAGGCGCACGCGCAGCAAAGTCGCCTCAGCTGGCTGCGCGAGCCGCCCTCGCGGGTCGGCGGACGAAGCTTGCTCGAGCTGCTCGACAAGATCGATCTGCTACGCGCGACGGGTTATGCGGATGTCGACGTGCCCGGTGACTTCAGCGCCCGCTTCGCGCTGATGGCACGCGAGGGGGCGCGACATACCGCTCAGTCCCTGCAGCAGATGGGCCCGGCGCGACGGTACACTACACTGGTCGCAACGCTGCGCGAGCTCGAGGCGACACTGACCGATGCCGCAATCGCCATGTTCGGTGCGCTGGTCGGGCGTGCCAACCTCAACGCGCGCAAGCGGCTCGAGGAGACGATCGCGGTCGCCGACGAGCAGGGACGCGAACGGCTCACCCGCATCGCCGGAGTGCTCGAAGCACTGACGAGTGCGGCGCGAACCGGCGGCGATATCGCCGCGGCGGTCGCCGCCGTCGCCGACCTCGACGTCATCGCCGCCGACGCCGCGCTCATCCGTCGCACGGTCCGACCGGGGCGACCCCGCGCCCTCGGCGAGCTCGCCGCTGAATACCGCGTGTTCAAGCAGGTCGGTGATCGCTTCCTGTGCAGCTTCGCATTCGAGGGACGTGCAGCGACGGCGGCGCTGCGCACCGCCATCGGTGTTCTGGTCGACCTCGCTGGTGATTGGCGCAAACCGCTACCCGCCGACGTTCCGCTCGGGCATGTCGAGCTGCGCTGGCATCGCCATGTCGTGAGCGGCGGCAGAATCGACCGGACCTATTGGGAGCTGGCGACATACTTCGCGGTGTCGAGCGCGCTGACCTCGGGCGACTTATGGGTGCCAACCTCGCGCGTGCACCGCGCGCTCGAGGATCTGATCACGCCCGCAACAGCGCAGCCCGGTATCCCCGTCGCGCTCCTTCCGCCGCCGACCTTCAGCGCGGACGAGTGGCTCGCGCGCAAGTCGGTCGAACTCGACGCCGCGCTGCTGGCGACTGCTCGCGGTCTGTCGGGGAAGGACCCGTTGCTGTTTACCGGCGAGAAGCTCCGCTTCCCCAAGGGACCGAAGGCCGACGATGGCGACGACGCGCCGGGGCGCGCGCTCGGGGCGCAAATGTATGGCGCACTGCCGACGATCCGCATCACCGACGTCCTCTCGCAGGTCGCGCGCTGGACCGGCTTTGTCGATCACTTCGGCCATGTCTCATCAGGGTTGCCGCCTTCCGACGAACGCGCGTTCCTGGCCGCGCTGATCGCTGAAGCTACGAACCTCGGCCTCACGAGAATGGCCGACATTTGCGGCGTCGCGTCGAGGCGCGCACTGCTCAGGATGCAGACCTGGCACATGCGCGAGGACACGTTCCGCGCCGCACTCGGCTGTCTGACCGACGCCATCCATGCCGAGCCGGTCGCGGCGTGGTTCGGCGAAGGCTGGCGCGCGACGGCCGACGGCCAGCACTTCTACCTCGGCGGTCCCGGCGAAGGCGGCGGCAGCGTCAATGCCCACTACGGCCGCGACCCGATCGTCAAAATCTACACGACGATCACCGACCGGTACGCGCCGCTGCACCAGACCGTGATTGCGGGGACGGCGGGCGAAGCCATCCACGCGCTGGATGGCATTCTCGGTCATGAGAGCGGAGCGAACATCGGTGCACTTCATACCGACGGTGGTGGCGTCTCCGACATCGTGTTCGCGGTCATGCACCTGCTCGGGCTCAACTTCGAGCCACGCATCCCGCGCCTCTCCGATCGTCGCCTCTACGCATTCGAACCGCGAGCCCGATACGGGCGCCTCGCGCCGCTGTTCGGGCACCGGCTCGATGCAAACCTCATTCGGGGCCATTGGCAGGACGTCGCGCCGCTGATCGAGGCGATGCGGAACAGGACCGTCACCCCGTCGCTCATCCTCAAGAAGCTGTCCGCGTTCCGGCAGCAGAATACGCTGGCCGCCGCGCTTCGCGAGATCGGTCGCGTCGAGCGCACGCTGTTCACGCTGCGCTGGTTCGAAGACCCGGCGCTGCGCCGACAGGTCACTGCCGAGCTGAACAAAGGCGAGGCGCGAAACACCCTCGCGCGCGCTGTCGCGTTCCATCGCCTTGGCCGCTTTCGCGATCGCGGACACGAGAACCAGCAGACGCGTGCTGCCGCCCTGAACCTCGTCACGGCGGCGATCATCCTGTTCAACTGCCGCTATCTTGATCGCGCAATGAGCACGCTGAACATCGAGATCGCCGACCACAAGGGCGCGCTCGGTCAGCTCTCACCGCTGGGCTGGGACCACATCAATTTGACCGGCGACTATGTCTGGTCGGACCCCGCGGTGTTCGACGCTGACGGGTTTTTGCCACTCAAGGTTGGCCAGCGCTGATGCCGCTTACGTTGCTACCGTGAATCTGTGTCCCAATAATGCACTGGGGCCAATTGAGCCAAGTTCAGCATTCGAGTTCAATGAAAAAATTCGCCATTAGCAATGTAGTGCATTGAAACGAGGACTTAAGCACAGATTTTACAGTTCAGAGAGCTGCCCAGATATCTCTCCAATGTCCGTCGTCAGAACATTTGGCACAACTCGCGGCGTAAATTAGCGGAGTGCGGGCCTCGTCTCGGGGTTGATGTTATGCGGCGAGCTTGCGGTGTTGCAAGCGTCGATATTCGATGGTCTGTCGTTTGATCCTTTCACGCTGTTTGATGATGGCTGGTGCCCTGCCGAAGTAGGCGTCGGCGGGCGTCACGTTGTTCAGGCTCTCGTGGTAACGTTGATTGTTGTAGTGCTCGACGAAGGCTTCGATCTGGGCCTCGAGGTCGCCGGGCAGGAAGTAGTTCTCCAGCAGGATGCGGTTCTTCAGAGTCTGGTGCCAGCGCTCGATCTTGCCCTGGGTCTGAGGGTGGCACGGTGCACCGCGCACATGACTCATCTGCTGAGCTTCGATGTATTCAGCCAGTTCGCCAGCGATGTAGCTGGGACCGTTATCGCTGAGCAGCCTGGGTTTGTGCAGCACGGTGGCGCTGTCGCAGCCCGAGGCAGCCAGCGCCATGTCCAGCGTGTCGGTGACGTCCTCGGCCCGCATGTTGGTGCACAGTTTCCAGGCGATGATGTAGCGCGAGAAGTCGTCGAGCACGGTCGACAGGTACATCCAGCCCCACCCGATGATCTTGAAGTAGGTGAAGTCGGTTTGCCACATCTCGTTCGGCCGGGTGGTCTTGGTGTGGAACTGATCGGCGGCCTTGATCACGACATAGGCCGGGCTGGTGATCAGGTCATGGGCCTTCAACAGGCGGTAAACCGTGGCTTCCGACACGAAGTAGCGCTTCTCGTCGGTGAACCGCACCGCCAGCTCGCGCGGTGACAGTTCGCTGTAGTCCAGGGCCATCTCGACGATCTGGTCCTGGATATCATCGCCGATGCGGTTCCACACCCGGGTCGGCGCCGACGGCCGATCCTCCAAGGCCTCCGGGCCGCCTTCGAGGAACCGGTCATACCAGCGGTAGAAGGTCCGACGGGCGATGCCGAGCTGGTCCAGCGTGCGTTTGGCGGGCAGGTGCGACTGCTCGACGATCCGGATGATCTCGAGCTTCTCCGAGGCGGGATACCTCATTCGTCGTCGCCCCCATCCGCGATCATGCTTTTTTTGAGCAGACGGTTTTCGAGCGTCAGGTCGGCCACGCATTCCTTCAGGGCGCGGGCTTCGCGGCGCAGATCCTGCACCTCGCCAGTGGTCGCGGCACGGGCGGTGTCGCCGGCCAGGCGGCGCTTGCCGGCTTCCATGAACTCCTTCGACCAGGTGTAATACAGGCTCTGGGCAATGCCTTCCTTGCGGCACAGCTCGGCGATGCTGTCCTCGCCGCGCAGGCCATCCAGCACGATGCGGATCTTGTCTTCGGCCGAGAAGTGCCGGCGGGTTGCACGCCGGATGTCCTTCACCACCCGCTCCGCAGGGGCCTTGGTCGGCGATTTTGCATTGGAGGATTTGGGCTTCATCTTATGGGATGGACGCCTCCCGCAATCGGGCCGAGCATATTGCCAGTGCGACCGAGGCGAGGAGTTCATCACATGCAAATGTTGGCGATCGATTTGGGCAAGCAGTCCTTTCATATCTATGGGATCACTGGCGATGGCGAAGTGGTTTCGCGAAAGGTCAGCAGGGCAAAGTTGACCGATGCGGTGACCAAGTTGCACCCGCAATCGGTCGCGATGGAGGCTTGCGCCAGTTCGCACCATTGGGGGCGGGTCTTCGAGGGGCAGGGATACACGGTGCACCTGATCCATCCGCGCTTCGTGAAGCCATTCGTGAAGGGATCGAAGAATGATGCAGTCGATGCCGAAGCCATTTTCGAAGCTGCCAACAGGCCGACGATGCGGTTCGTGCCGTTGAAGAGTGTCGAGCAGCAGGATCTGCAAGCTCTACACCGAACACGCGACAGACTGATCGTGCAGCGCACCGCGCTGATCAATCACACTCGTGGTCTTTTGGCCGAATATGGTGTCGTCATGCCGGTAGGTGCATCCCGATTCCGGCTGCAGATCGACAAGATGGTCGAGACTGCCGAACTGTCGGAACTGTCGAAGAATCTGTTCCTGAAGCTGGCCGAGGAGTATCGCAGCCTGGATGCCAGAGTCTCAGCTCTCGATGACATGCTGGCTGAGATTTGCCGGGAGGATGAGCGTTGCAAACGCCTGACTACGCTACCCGGAGTGGGACCGATTGTCGCAACCGCTCTAGTCGCCGCAATTGATGATGGCCGACACTTCGCATCGGGCCGAGCCCTTTCCGCCTGGATTGGACTGGTTCCGCGCCAATACACGACCGGTGGAAAGCCAAGGCTCGGTGGTATCGGGAACAGAGCCAATCATTACCTAAGGCGCCAGCTAATACATGGTGCACGATCTGCGTTGCTGCGGGTCGCCAAGCATGACGACCGACGTTCAAAATGGGCGCAGGAACTGCAATCGAGGGCAGGCCACAACAAGACACTCGTCGCGATGGCGAATAAGACTGCTCGCATAGCCTGGGCGATGTTGCGAAGCGGCGATAACTACAAAATGGCCTGACCGTCCGGATGCGGGCCGCAGTCTGATCAGAAATTACGAATGCGAGGTGGAAGACTTGATGGTGTAACGGCACGGACCGCCGCTTCACAGCCTGCAAGGAACGATGGCCTTCGAGGCCGCTCATCTTAAAAGGCAATGAAACGAGCGGATTCCCATCATGGCCAGGGGCAAGTCTGCCCCGATCAAAAGGCCGGATAGATTCACGCATCCAATGCCGGAGCAACATCGAGAAATTGCCTTGCGCGGGAGGCGTCCATAGATTCGTTCCTTCGTCACTACGAAGAAGCCCAAATCCTCCTTAAATCACAACCTCAAATCTGTGCCATTGGTGCTGACGGGGAGCATCCCGGATTACAAGGTGCGCACGCCGCTTCAGCAGGCCATCCAGCTTCTCAAGCGTCACCGCGACTGCATGTTTGCCGAAGACGGCGAACACAAGCCCATCTCGATCATCATCACGACGCTCGCGGCCCATGCCTATAACGAGGAAGCCTCGCTGTCGGCAGCGCTGCAGTCCATCTTGATGAACATGGATCGTTACATCGAGGAGCGTGACGGCATTGCCTGGGTCTCCAACCCCGTTAATCCGGCCGAGAACTTCGCCGACAAATGGCCGGAAGAGCCGTGCAAGCGCGACAACTTCTTCCGCTGGCTCGCACAGGCCCGGCAGGATTTCGCGCAGTATCTGCGCGCCAGCCCCTACGATACCATTCCGGACGAACTGGAGCGGCGGCTCGGTCCCGCCCTGGTAAAGCGCGCGCTCAACAGCGTTATGCCGGACGATGGTGCCATCGGGGCTCCTGCACTGCTTCTGGGGGGCGGCCATGATGCCGAACTCGAGCGTGCCCGCCACGCGGTTGACGCGATCCAGAGCAGCGGATCCCAGTCCCGCCCCTGGGTGCGCTGAGGCGGCCACTTTGCTCACTTTGCTCGAGGTTCAAGCCGCGATCGCGTTTGAACAGCCCGGTTTCCGGGCAACGGAGATAGACGGCAAGATCGTCGTTGAAGGGACGTTCGTCGTCACAGCCGGCAGTGCCGTATGTGATCCGGCAGGTCCACTGGCGCGCTACGCTGTAAGAATCGAGCTGACCCACGCCTATCCGCGCATCGAACCGCGCGTGTTCGAGACCGGCGGGCGCATCAAGCGCGACCCCGATCACCACATCAACGGTGATGGCGATTGCTGCGTGACGGTCTGGGAAAACTGGTTGGCGACAGCAGCCGACACCGGCATTGCGGCCTATCTCGGCGGACCTCTGCGTGAGTATTTTCTGGGTCAGTTCTGGTTTGAGAAGACCGGCAGCTGGCCATTCGGTGAACGAGCGCATGGGATGGAGGGTATGGAGGAGGCCTATGCCGATGCGCTTGGCATTGCGAACCGGCGCAAGGACATTCTCTATTACCTGCGGATATTGAGACTGCCGCGGCCGAGGGGGCATTGGCCCTGTCCCTGCGGCAGCACCAGGCGCCTGCGCGACTGCCACGATACCGACCTGTGGTCGATGCATCACCGCATTCCGCCGCATCTTGCGCGCGCCATGCTGGTACGATTGCAGCCACGCAAAGGCGAGTTGTTCAAGGCAGGCTTCTAGCTAGCGTTGGGGAAGGCCTTCCCCTGCCGCCATGCCCGTTCCGGTCTTGACGGACCCCTTCGAGCGGGGCGGCTGCCCCGCAACGCCCCGCCAGAGTGAGAGTGCCTCCATCAGTCCGTGACGGATGAAGAGCGGCGAGAGAGGCTTGTCGCGGTCCGTCGCGGAGCTTCATGCGATGGCATCTCGAACCAAACCGCGCTCGCCCAACGGACGCGCCAACCTCTACCAACAGATCACCGACCGGATCATTGCCGACCTCGAAGCTGGTCGAGTGCCTTGGGTCCAGCCGTGGACCAGTGCCCAGACGGGCGTCGGCATGCCGCACAATGCCGTCAGCCAGCGGGCCTACAGCGGTATCAATATCCTGACCTTGTGGGATGCGATAGTCTCCAACGGATATTCGGGCCACGCCTTTCTCACTTTCCGGCAAGCATCGATGCTCGGCGGTACGGTACGGCGCGGCGAGCACGGCGTGCCGATCATCTACACGCGCCGGTTCGTGCCCGGCGAAGAGCAACGCCGAGCCGCCACCGAGGAACGCGAGCCGGTCGGGGGTATCCCGTTCCTGCGTACCTTCACGGTGTTTTCGGTCGATCAGTGCGAAGGACTGCCCGAACATGTCTGCGTACCGCCACCGCCCGTACCTGCCGGTCTGATCTTGCCGCAGGCGGATGCTCTTATCCGCGCAACGGGTGCAGATTTCCGGATCGGTGGCGCATCGGCCTATTACAGCCCGGCACACGATTTCGTGGCCGTGCCCCGGCCGGACGATTTTCACGACCCCGTCAATTGGCATCGCACAGCCTTTCACGAGCTGGGGCACTGGACCGGGCATCGCAGCCGCCTTGATCGTGACCAGACTGGTGCATTCGGATCGAAGGACTATGGGCGCGAGGAGTTGGTCGCGGAGATGACCGGTGCCTTTGTCTGCGCCGCGCTGGGGATCACCCCAACCGTCCGTCACGCTGACTATATCGGGTCGTGGCTCGAGATTATCCGTGAGGACAATCGCGCCATTCTCCGTGCCGCCAGCGCCGCATCAAAGGCGGCCAACTACTTGCTCGAGCATGGCCCGTCGGCTGCGAGCGGAAAAGCCGCCAACGATCCCGGGGAGCCAGACGAGCCTGATGCGGGAGGTGCTCCCACCTCGAGGGCGGTGGCGTGACCCCGCGGCTGCGCACGGCCCCGCTCGCGGCGGGCCAGAGGAAGAGGAGGGCCGGGAAATTCGTGATGGGCCCGGGAGCCGGGAGAGAGTCTCGCGGCGGCCTGTCATGGAGAAACCACATGGGCAAACAGCCTGCGAAAATCACCCTCAGCCCGTCGCGCGACATCCCGTTCGACAAGCTGGTCCTGTCCCAGTCCAACGTCCGCCGGATCAAGGCGGGGGTATCCATTCCCGAGCTTGCCGAAGACATCGCCCGGCGCACTCTTCTGCAAAGCCTCAATGTCCGGCCTGTTCTGGACGGGAATGGTGCCGAAACCGGCATGTTCGAGGTTCCGGCCGGCGGCCGGCGTTACCGTGCGCTCGAACTGCTGGTGAAGCAAAGGCGGTTGGCAAGCACCGCTCTCGTACCCTGCATCGTCAAGGCGGCCACTACCGACATATCTGCCGAGGAGGACAGCTATGCGGAAAATGCGGTGCGCGAGCAGCTCCATCCCCTCGACCAGTTTCGCGCCATGCAGGCCATGGTCGATAAAGGCAGCGCGGTCGAGGACATCGCCTCCCACTTCGGCGTGACGCCCGCCGTGGTGCGCCAGCGCCTCAAACTGGCATCGGTCTCGCCGCGTCTGTGCGAAATCTATGCCGATGACGGCATGACCCTCGAACAGTTGATGGCGTTCACCGTGTCGGACGACCATGCCCGCCAGGAGCAGGTGTGGGAGATGCTGGCCCATAGCTACAACAAGTCGGCGGCCTATATTCGGCAGCGCCTCACCGAAAACAGCGTGCGGGTTGCCGACAAGCGGGTCCGCTTCGTCACCATCGACA
The DNA here is from genome assembly GCA_004331795.1 of Erythrobacteraceae bacterium CFH 75059. Taxonomy (GTDB): domain Bacteria; phylum Pseudomonadota; class Alphaproteobacteria; order Sphingomonadales; family Sphingomonadaceae; genus Qipengyuania_B; species Qipengyuania_B thermophila. Next base: position 328,511 of record SJSR01000001.1, on the reverse strand, counting down.
CCTATGTCGCTGCTGGCGGCGGGGTCATGCGCGACCTGTTCGAGGACGACGATGGAGGCTGGCTGACGGACCCGGGATTGCTCGACACGCTCGTTGCAGAAAAGCTGCGCCGGGCGGGGGAAGACATCGCCGCCGAAGGCTGGAAGTGGGTGGCGACGGCCGTCGACATGCCCTGGGCGGTCACCAACGGCCATCGCGAAATCAGCGGGACCGAAGTCGCCATGACCGAGGCTGAGCAAGCACGCTTTGTCGCGCTGCAAGGGGAATCGGAAGAGATCGAAGCGCAATGGGCGGACGAGCATGATGTGCCGCAGGACGTCTATGACCGGCTCGACGCCATCAACGCTGAGATCGGCAAACTCGCGGATCGACCGCTGGTTTTCGAACCCGCCGATGTGGCAATCGCTGGCGTCTTTGTTTCGATCGAGCGCGACGGCTCCCTATGTGTCGAACGCGGCTATGTCCGTCCCGAAGACGAGCCGGCAGCAGATCCGGTACCGGATGGCACTGAGCACGAGCTGGTATCGGTTAACGGCGACACGGGCAGCGCCAGACCTGTCGGCACGGATGACGATGGCCGCACTGGGGGCGAGGATGACGAGGAAGCCGACGAGGGGCTCAAGCCGCTGCCGGATCGTCTCGTTGCCGATCTGACCGCCTGGCGCACACTCGCCTTGCAGGATGCGCTGGCGCAGAATCCGGCAACCGCGTTCGCGGCGGTGCTGCATGCACTGGTTCTGCAGACCTGCTATTTCGCGAGCCGGGAAAGCTGCCTCCAGCTTACTGTACAGGACGTGAGCTTCGCCAATCCGCCCTCCGGCCTGCGTGACAGCGCGCCTGCCCGCAGCCTCGCCGAGCGCGCCCGTTACTGGGAGGAGCGGCTTCCCGAGTCAGACGCTGATCTGTGGGATGCGTTGCTCGCCCTCAACGGCGACGAGCAGGCGGCCTTGTTCGCTCATTGTGCTTCGCGCAGCGTGAATGCCCAGTGCGAGATTGTGCCCAAGTACGACAATGGCCGTGTATCGAAGCACAGCATCGAGCGCCGTCTTGCCCATAGCCACGTCCTCGCGCGGGCCGTTGGTCTTGATCCTGTAGCCGCAGGCTGGCGACCGACCGTCGACGGCTACTTCCGGAGCGTCACCAAGCCGCGGATTCTCGCCGACGTCACCGAAGCGCGCGGCGAGCAGTTCGCAGGCATGATCGATCACCTCAAAAAGGCAGACATGGCGCGCGAGGCCGAACGTCTGCTCGAGGACGCCCAATGGCTGCCCGAGCCGCTCCGCACGCCGCCAGCCTGCGAAGCAGAGCCCGGCGACATGGACAGCGATGCTCTGCCTGCCTTCCTCGAAAACGAGGACGGCGCTTACGCGATCGCTGCCGAATGAAACCGGCAGGGCGGCAAGAGCCGCCTTGCTCTTTCCCTTTTCCCGCAAAGCCCGGCCACTGCGTCGGGCTTTCGCATTTCTTGAGGAATATCCCGTGTCAGCCCAGCAAATCTACACCAGCGCTCCGCTCGGCAGCCTGATCCGCTACTCCAATGGCAAACCCCGTCCTCCGGCCCGTTTCAGGCGCAAGCTGAGGGCATGGGAGCATGAAAACGGCGTGGGTCGCTTGGTCGAGCGCTATCCGGGTTACGTCAGCGCAAGTTTCAACTCGCCGCCCCACTTCATGCTCCACCTGGGCGATTATGGCAGTCAGGGCACGATCGTCCTGACCGTGCGGCGCGCCTATGGCCTCGATAGCAGTCTGCATTTTGAGATTGTCGAGACCCCGCGAGCGGGTTCCGTGCGCATCCTGACCAGTGTCGATGGTCGCGATGAGCTGCGTCATCTCGCCAGCAACCTGGCTGCCGCCGAGAGCTGGATGCAAGTCAATCGTTACTCGAACATGCGGACGGAGATTGTCAGCGATCCGGACCCGGTCATCCTCCCGCCAACGACGAGGAGGGCGGCATGAGCGCCATCATGGTCGAATTTGGTACCACGCGCGATGGCGATATGGCCGCGCGCGTGGGTGATCTCGCCTATATCGCCATTCCGATAGACGCCGGCTTTTCGGTCGCATCGGCTTGGCGTCTCAGTCGCCCCTTACACGAGTGGAACCGCGCAGATGTTTACGGTGCTGAATGCTCGGTCAGCGACCACCAAGCCTTCCGGGCCTATGTCGGAGACATCGCGCTTCATGTGCGCCAGCGCGAGGCGCTCGGGCGGATCGAGACGGTCCATCCCATTTCGACGCCTTGGGGCAAATCGCAGACCGCCACGGTCTATGCCCCGGGGATCGTTTTTCACTCCACTGCGGGGCATGGCGGGTTCAAGCTCGATCGTATGCGCAACAAGGCCATGCCAGAAGCGCTGCGCATCGCTGGCGGATGGTATGAGGAGGATGGAGACTGGGCGAGGGTTGCAGCCGGTTATCCTGACCTCTTCACCTACCGTGAGCAGGCCTCAGCTGACCGGATATTGCGCGACTGGTGCCCCGACGCCTGGGAAGCGATCCACGGACGGGCACTGGCGCCAGGTGAATCCTTTTCCCGTGAGCGCGACGAATTTTCCCGCAGGCATACCCAAGACTGGGTCGTCATTTCCGCCAGGACAACAGCATCGCCCCCCGGTTACGTCGAGGTAATCGCGTCGCTGGGTGGTCGGCGCGACGCCTCGCCAAAGCGAGCATTCCTCGTTCCCGGTGAAGACTATGCACACCGTGGCCGCCACGGTTTCGTCATCGACCCGGACAGGCACGGCGAGATCGAACTTTCGCCTCGATGACCTGCCCGTTGCCCATGACCGCGCCATAGCATCGAAAGAGCCTTGGGCGCGGGCTTTCCTTTCTCCATTCTCCCGGAGTCCTCATCATGTCCGACACTCTAGCCGATGCGGCCTGCGCCGCGTCGCCCACTTCCATGCGCCTTACCAGCCCCCGCTCGGCTGCACTGTTCGCCGCAGCAAATGCGCTGCTTCCTTTGCTGGAAACAGGCTCGCCCATCAGCAGCACTCAATTGCGCGATGTCATGACCGGTGCCTTTACCCGGAGCGATGCCGAAGGGGCATGGGACTGGAAGATGGCGTATGACGCCTGCGAAGCCGCCCAGATTCTGCTTCTTCGTCGCTATGGCAGAGCGCTGGCCCGCCGCAATCCTGAACCCCAGCGCATGCTCACGGCTTTGGAGCGGATCGCGGCACGCGTGCCTACGCACACGCGCCGTTCGGAGGTCGGGCAGGCCCTTCAGCAATTCTCGACCCCGCTTGGGCTCGCCTTTGTTGCTGCGACCGCTGCAATGATCGAGCCTGGCGATGTAGTACTCGAGCCATCAGCCGGCACCGGGATGCTGGCGGTGCACGCCGAGCTAATGCGGGCAAACCTCGTTCTCAACGAACTGAGCGAGACCCGCGCTGAACTGCTGAGCAAAATCATGGATGCGCCCGTCAGTAAGCATGATGCGGCATCGATCGACGACAGGCTACCCGTGGGCCATCGCCCGACAGTTGTTCTGATGAACCCGCCTTTTTCGGCCATTGCGCACGTCGATCGCGCGATGAAGGATGCCGCGCTCCGGCACATCGCGTCAGCGCTGGCACGGCTTGAACCGGGCGGGCGACTGGTCGCGATTACTTCAGCGACATGCTGCCCGGAGAATGGGAATTGGCGTGCTGCGTTCGAAGCCTTGCAGCGCAGCGGCCGGATTGTTTTCACCGCCGCCATCGACGGCCGCATTTATCGCAAGCACGGAACGACAATCGAGACCCGGCTCACCGTGATCGACAAGGTGCCGGCGGAAGATCCTGCCCAATTTGTGCCCAGTGCTGGCATCGCGCCTGATGCTGCGACCCTGCTGCAATGGGTGGAATGCCTTGTGCCACCGCGGCCACCGGTTGCACCGATGCCGCCGGCAGAGCTTGCGGTTTTACCATCGAGGCCGACCGATCGGCCCCGACAAGTGGTTGCACCATCGGAGACCGTCATTGCGGTCGAGGCAGACGAGCTCGCCTACCAGACCGTGGATTGGGCGCCCGCTTCAGAGCGGCTCGGCGACACGATCTACGAAGCCTATGGGTTGCAATCGCTGGTTATTCCCGGCGCACAACCTCATCCGACGCCGCTCGTCCAGTCAGCGTCGATGGCATCGGTCGCACCGCCCAAGCCCAGCTATCGGCCCCATATCCCGGCGACGCTGGTGGCGAACGGCACCCTTTCGGACGCGCAGCTTGAAGCCATCATCTACGCTGGCGAAGCCCATGCTGGGCACTTGTCAGGCGCATGGGCGGTAGATGCGACCTGGGACGTCGTGTCTGCAGCCGCGGATGATGCTGAAGGCGCAGTTCGTTTCCGCAGGGGTTGGTTTCTGGGTGACGGGACCGGTGCGGGCAAAGGGCGTCAGGTCGCAGGCATCATCCTCGACAATTGGTGCAAGGGACGCCGCCGCGCGGTGTGGATTTCGGTCTCGGATCGCTTGCTCGAAGACGCACAGCGCGACTGGTCCGCTCTCGGGCAAGAACGTTTACTTGTGACGCCCTTGTCCCGCTACCGGCAGGGGACGCCAATCCGGCTCGCCGAGGGCATATTGTTCACGACCTACGCAACCCTGCGCTCGCAGGCGCGGTCGGGCAAGGCCAGCAGGGTCAGCCAGATCGTTGAGTGGCTAGGGCGCGACTTCGACGGCATCATCGTTTTCGATGAAGCCCACGCGATGGCCAATGCGGCGGGCGGCAAAGGCGAGCGCGGCGATGTCGCTGCCTCTCAGCAGGGGCGTGCAGGCCTGCGCCTCCAGCACGCGCTGCCCAATGCGCGCGTTCTCTATGTGTCTGCAACCGGTGCCACGACCGTGCAAAACCTCGCCTATGCGCAGCGGCTCGGCCTATGGGGCGGCGAAGACTTTCCGTTCGCATCGCGCGCGGACTTCGTATCGGCCATCGAGGAAGGCGGCGTTGCGGCGATGGAAGTGCTGGCACGCGATTTGAAGGCTTTGGGCCTCTATGCCGCCCGCTCGCTCTCGTTCGACGGCGTCGAATACGACCTTCTCGAGCATCGACTGAGTGCAGAGCAGGTCCGCATCTACGACGCCTATGCCGCGGCGTTCCAGATCATTCACACCCATCTCGATGCCGCGCTTGAGGCGTCCGGCGTAACCAGCTCGGCACACGGCACGCTCAATGCCCAGGCGAAATCGGCAGCGCGATCGGCGTTTGAAAGCGTGAAACAACGCTTCTTCAACCACCTCATTACCGCCATGCAGACCCCGAGCACCATTGCGTCGATCGAGAGCGATCTTGAAGCAGGCCACGCCGCAGTCGTGCAAATTGTCTCGACCGGTGAGGCGCTGCAGGAACGGCGCCTTGCCGAAATTCCCACCGACCAGTGGGACGATGTCCGCCTGGACATTACGCCGCGCGAATATGTTCTGTCGTACCTGGAACACAGCTTTCCGGTTCAGCTTTACGAGCCCTATACTGATGGCGAAGGAAATCTCGCATCACGGCCTGTCTTCGATGGCGACGGCAATCCGGTGCTCAATCGCGAGGCCTGCCGCCGCCGCGACCAAATGATCGAAGGTCTTGCCGCGCTGCCGCCTGTGCCGGGCGCACTCGATCAGATCGTTCAGTACTTCGGGAGCGATGCTGTGGCCGAAGTTACCGGCCGGTCGCGCCGGATCGTGCCGCGCACAGGCAATGACGGTTCCGTCCGCTTCGCTGTCGAGAACCGGCCCGCATCAGCGAACATCGCCGAGACCCATGCCTTCATGGACGACGCCAAACGCATCCTGGTGTTTTCCGAAGCAGGCGGCACCGGCCGTTCCTATCATGCCGACCTTGGCGCGAAGAACCAGCGACGCCGGATTCACTATCTGCTGGAGGCCGGGTGGAAGGCAGATGCCGCCATACAAGGCTTTGGCCGGACCAATCGCACCAATCAGAAGCAGCCACCGCTGTTTCGGCCGGTTTCGACCGATGTGAAGGCGCAGAAGCGGTTCATCTCAACAATTGCGCGGCGTCTCGACAGCCTCGGTGCCATCACCCGTGGCCAACGCCAGACCGGCGGGCAGAATATGTTCCGGCCCGAGGATAATCTCGAATCCTTCTACGCCCGCGATGCCTTGCGCCAGCTTTACATGCTGCTGGTGCGCGGGCGGATCGAAGGATGCTCTCTCACCGCCTTCGAGACAGCGACGGGGCTTTCACTGCTCGACAGCGATGGCGGCATCAAGGACGAATTGCCCGGCATCACGACGTTCCTCAACCGGATGCTGGCGCTGACAATCGACCTTCAGAATATCCTGTTTGAGGCATTCGAGGGCCTTCTTACCGCCCGGATCGAAGGCGCGATCGCGAGCGGCACATTCGAGACTGGCCTTGAAACTCTCCAGGCCGAGAGTTTCACGATCTCGGAGCGGCGCACGATCTACACGCATCCGGGGACCGGTGCGCTGACCCACTTGCTCACCATCTCGCGCAAAGAAAAGCTCACACCCGTATCGCTTGAGCGCGCTTTGGAACTGGCGGGCGAGGAGCACGCCGATCTGATGATCAACGCCCGATCCGGCCGGGCCGCCGTCAAATTGCGTGCCCGCAGCATTGTCGATGATGACGGTGCCATACTCGCCCGGGTCCGCCTCGTACGGCCGATGGAAGCTTCCTTCCTCTTCGCGGACCTGTTTGCTACGAGCCACTGGGAAAAGGCGGATCGTGCCAGCTTTTGTGCCGCATGGACCGGCGAACTTGCCGAACTGCCCGAATTCGAAATCTCGACCTTGCACATGGTGACAGGGTTGCTTCTGCCGATCTGGAGACGTCTCCCGAACGAATCGACACGGGTCTATCGCCTTCAGACCGATGCAGGTGAACGTGTCATCGGACGCCGCGTTTCACCGGCCTGGGCAACAAGCATTGTCCCGGACGCTGCCCCGCAAATCACGCCGGACACGGCCTGGTCGATGCTGATCGCCGACGAGGCATCGATCGAGATCGCAGAGGGTCAGACCTTGCGCCGCGTTCGCGCGATGAACGAATGGCGCATCGAACTGACCGGCTTCAACGATCTGGGGGTCGAACGGCTCAAGTCTATGGGCTTGATCTCCGAGATCGTCTCATGGAAACTCCGCCTCTACGTGCCGACAGGGGCTGTCGGCGGTGATGTGTTGGAAAAGCTGCTCGACCGGTTCCCGGTTGTGCGCGTCACTCCACGCAAGGCCGCATGAAGGAGCCCGGTGCATGGACAGTCCCGCCCGTGACATTGCCCGCCGCCTTGGCGAATGTGCAGAGGCCGTATGCCGCCGCTACCTCGCTGCCGGACGCAAGGAAGGACGCTACTGGCTGGTCGGTGATGCGCGAAACTCGCCCGGCCAAAGTCTCTATGTTCGCCTCAGCACATCGGCGGACGGGCGCGGGGCTGCGGGAAAATGGACCGATGCCCATACTGGCGAGCATGGCGACCTGCTCGATATCATCGCCGCCGCATCCGGCCACCATTCGATGCGCGAGACGCTGGAGGAAGCGCGTCGCTTCTTGAGTCTGCCGCAAGTGGATGCCCATGTGGAGAATGCACGAACGGCGAAGGCACGGCCTGGAACCGCCGAGGCAGCACGGCGACTCTGGGCCGCCTCAAAGCCGATCGAGAGCACTGTCGTCTCGCAGTATCTGGAAGGCCGGTCGCTCGTGTCAGCCGGACATGGCCAGGCTCTTCGCTTCCATCCCTCGTGCTACTACCGTCCGTCCCGCCGAGACTCTCCCGACACACCACGTGCGTGGCCTGCGATGATCGCTGCTGTCACTGATCTTCACGGTGCAATCACCGGCGTTCACCGAACCTGGCTCGAGCCCGCGACATGCACCAAGGCGCAGATCACCAATCCACGCCGCGCTATGGGCGGTCTTCTGGGCAATGGCGTCCGCTTCGGGCTAGCCGGTCCGGTCATGCTCGCAGCCGAAGGCATCGAAACCACATTGTCGCTCCGCCACGTCCTGCCGGAAGTGCCGATGATCGCCTGCCTGTCGGCTGCCCATCTGGCTGCTGTGAACCTCCCTCCTGCCCTGCGTCGCCTCTACGTAGGGTGCGATAACGATACGGCTGGCGAAAACGCTATGGCAACGCTTCAACACCGTGTTGCCGGGACCGGGATCGAGGTCATCGCGCTGAAACCCAGCCGCGATGACTTCAACACTGACTTGCAGGCTGACGGTGCCGAGCAGCTGGCGATGGCACTGCGGGCACAACTTTTCGGCGACGATGCGGCTGCATTTTTGCGACCATAGAGGGAAGCGGTGATGCCCATCGCTCGCCCGTCTCTTTGGCAGGAGCGCATTGAAAATTTTCCGCAATCGGTCGGTTGCCGCGCAACGGCTTCGTGAAGGGGCGACTGCGGCATGGGCGCCAGGCGCTGCAATGGGCGAGCGGCGCCTATTTTCCGCCGGAGCGGTGCTCCTTTGCATCGCGAAGCAAAATAGGCGTCTTCTTCCATCCTCCGCTGTCGCTCCGGCCCGCGAGAGCGCGGGTGCATCCCTGCCTCCCCTGCCGCCCGGCGTCGCCACGAAGCCGCGAGTGGCGCGGCGTGAGATGCGGAGACAATCATGCAAAACGCTTCCGACCATTTCGATGACGAGGGCCAGAGCGAACCCGGTCCTACCGCCTATCTCCTCCAGGAAATGCAGCTCTATGGCTATCGCCCCTTCGACGACGAGCCCGACGCACGTCCGTTGCCCGAAGCCAGGCTCGCAGGCGGCGCGGTTGCCGACATGTTCGACGGCATGGTCGCAGCGCTGATCGACACCCGGATCGAACCCGATCTTGAGGATCTGCTCTGGCAGCTGGTCAACGTCTTCCATCGCTCGGCCGAGCGAATCGAACGCGACCTCGACGACAACGAGCAGGCGCAAAAGCGACTGCAGCGCGAGCAGGACGGCAGCGAAGTTCGTTCGGTCGAACTGGAGCGTTCAATCTGTGAAGGCGTATCGATGATCGAGCGCCGCGACACGATGGAGTTCTTTCGCGATACCGCAGCCGATCAGTTCCGCATCCATATGCGCAAGGCCTGGACACCGCGCTCGGGATCGCGGGTCAATCACAAGGCGCTTACCTCCGCCGTCATTGATAGCCGGGATTTCCTCGACAAGCGCGTCCGCGAGAAGGCTCGCGTGATGCTCCCTCAAGGAACACGCGTCGGCTTTACAGGTGGCCCTGATTGCAATGACCATGCAGCGATCTGGGATGCGCTCGACCGGGTCCATGCTCGCCATGCCGATATGGTACTCCTGCACGGGGCTACACCGACCGGCGCTGAGCGCGCCGCCGCCTGCTGGGCCGATGCCCGGCGCGTACCGCAAGTTGCCTTTCGTCCCGACTGGAACCGGCACAAGAAGGCCGCACCGTTCAAGCGCAATGATCGCATGCTCGAATCCTTGCCAGTCGGGCTCGTGGTCTTCCCCGGCACGGGCATTCAGGACAACCTTGCCGACAAGGCGCGCAAGATGGGCATTCCACTCTGGGATTTCCGTGATCGGAAACCGGCGTGACCGCCGAATTGTACGGAAATTGATTGAGCCAGTTACGTGAACATTCCTGACGTTTGAATGCCTTCTGGCAAAAAAGGAGTTCCGCCGCTCGTCCAGCCCAGGTATCGTCGATTGTGCTCAGGTTCAATCAATCGCTAACACCGGACCTTGGTACCGACCGCGAGGGCGGATCAACTGGCCTGATAGGGATTGCTCCATCGCGTGCGCGCACCAGCCAACGCTTCGGCCGATCAGGAAGAGGCTGAAGGGCGCATTTTGAGGCAATGCAAATCGGGTTGAAATCGCAACAAGTCCAAAATCGCAATTGGGCCGTAAGCCAGTTTTCGCGAAAACGGCGTCCACCAAGCGCTTCATGGCATCAGGGATGACGATGCCCTCAAGCATGACGACCGCGCGCGGATCGCCATCCGGATAAAGTGGATGGCCAAAACCGGGTAACTCTGCGCCGCGGTTGAGCCAGCGATCAACCGTGCTTGCCACGCCGTCGCGCGCGGCTTCGGCGATGAGCTGGCTTAAGGCCGCTGGCGCACCGCCGTGGCGCGGGCCAGAAAGTGCGCAGAGTCCGGCGAGGATGCTTGCTGCAAGCGAGGCTCCTGTCGATGCGGCAACCCGGACGGCGAAGGTCGATGCCGTCAGATCATGATCAGCCATCAGCACAAGCGCTTCACGCAGCTTGGGCGCTACCGTGGGATCGCAGCCCCAGCCTTCCACGAGCCGTTGGTGAAGCGGTGCATCATCCAATGATGCGCCAGATGCGTTGGCAATTGAACCGACAATCAGGCCCGCATCCTGGATCAGGGTTACGCGACCACGCCCAAGGCTCGGCTGGGAGGCTGATGCGAGACACGCTAGGGCAGCAAAGGGATCGGGGGCAGCCACCGAGCGACTGGACAGATTAGCAGGAATCGCCGCTTCCCATAACAGGCTGGCGACATGTTCCAACGGTGCGGTCTGGGCGAGCGCAACTGCATCTTGACCCTTGAAGAACAATCTCCCTTTGGCTGAGGTTGAAATTCCGGTTGGGATGGTTGGTTCACCGAGCGAGAGCGCCCCTGCTGCGATGGCAGCAGCCTTGCGCCCGCGCGAGCGCCGCCTCACCAGATCATCGATATCACCGGCATGATAGAGGCTGCGGCGCGCGTCCGCGCGATCCGGCTCCATGCGGATACGACCACGACTGACATAGGCGTATAGAGTCTGCGCCTTGACCCCCAACAGAGCGAGCGCGGCGTTTCGATCAATCCAGGACTTCATATTGATTATATGTATCAAGATTGATCGCAAAATCCAAGTGCGGTTAGTTTCTTCCGTTTCAAGAGGAAGCACCGATGCCCCAATTTTCCGCGCATGCGATTCTTACGCAATGCTCATCAGCGCTTGGACTGCCCGATCATGTGATCGAGTGGCTGAGCGTGACGGGCACTGAGAGCCTTCCGTCCTGCTTCCCGGTGACCGACCTTGCTGTCGCTTCGATCGGTGCGGCCGGACTGGCGCTGGCAGACCTGATGGCTGCTCAGGGCCAGACTGTGCGCGTGGAGGTGGATCGACGCATGGCTTCGCTATGGTTCGATTTCACAATTGCGCCTCTGGGGTGGGAATTGCCGAACGCTTGGGATCCGATTGCGGGCGATTATGAGGCTCACGATGGTTGGATCAAATTGCACACCAATGCGCCGCATCACAAGCAGGCAGCACTCTCGGTTCTGGATTGCGAGCCAGACCGTGATGCAGTTTCAGCTGCTATCGCTGAACGATCATCGCAAGAGCTGGAAACGGCCATTGTCGCAGCAGGTGGATGTGCTGCGGTAATGCGAAGCCATGTCGAGTGGCAGGAGCACCCTCAAGGTCGAGCGGTGATTGCCGAGCCGCTCGTCCATTGGGGAGAGGCTGGCAGTGACATCCCCTCTGCATGGAGGCCGAAGCTGGATCGCCCGCTGGCAGGGCTGCGCGTTCTGGATCTGACACGCATTCTGGCAGGGCCGATAGCGACCCGCTTTCTGGCAGGCTTTGGCGCTGACGTGTTGCGGATTGATCCCCCAGACTGGGATGAGCCCGCCATCGCGCCCGATGTAACGCTCGGCAAGCGGTGCACGCGGTTAAATCTTCGCCGTCAGCCTGATCGAGAAGTGTTCGAGCATTTGCTGTCTGAAGCGGATGTGCTAGTTCATGGCTATCGGCGCGATGCGCTTGAGGCGTTGGGGCTTGGCCCTGTCGCACGGCAGGCCATCCGGCCCGGCCTGATCGACGTTTCGCTCAATGCCTATGGTCATTCCGGCCCGTGGGCCAACCGACGCGGGTTTGACAGTCTGGTTCAGCTGTCATCGGGCATTGCTGCGGCGGGCATGGTCTGGCGGTCGTCGGATCGGCCGGTCTCCTTGCCGGTGCAGGCGCTCGATCACGCTACGGGGTATCTGATGGCGGCTGCTGTGATCATCGGGGTACGCGCGCGCTTGTCGGGTTCGACACAGCGAAAGGCGCGCCTTTCCCTTGCGCGTACGGCTGAGCTCTTATTCGCCGCCCGTGGTGAGCCAACCACTGGCGATTTTCCGCCAGCTGCGCGTACCGACTACGCCAGCGCTACGGAATTCACCCCCTGGGGTCCTGCGCTTCGATTGAAGTCCCCATTGAAGTTGTCGAACTGCGACATGCGTTGGGAGCGCCCCGCGCAAAAGCTGGGATCGGCAGGTGCGCATTGGGAGAGGGTTTCGGGGGAATCGACATGACTGCACTTTATGATTCAATCGGCATCAATTACGCCGATCTGCGCAGGCCCGATCCCCGCATTGCCTCGGCGATCAAGGAAGCGCTGAGTGACTGCCGATCAGTGGTCAACGTGGGGGCGGGCACCGGCTCTTACGAACCCACCGACCGGCAAGTTGTGGCGGTCGAACCGTCAATAGACATGATCCGCAAACGTGCACCCAATGCTGCACCGGCAGTCAAGGCATCAGCGGAATGTTTGCCATTCGACGACAACAGCTTTGATGCTGCCATGGCAATTTTGACTGTGCACCACTGGCGCGACAAGCCGAAAGGTTTGCGCGAGCTGCGGCGGGTGGCGCGCGGCAGAGTTGTTCTGTTGACCTTTGATCCCGCCAGTCGTCCTTGGCTCACAGACTACCTTCCGGAGCTCGCGGCACTCGACGAAGCGCAGATGCCTTCGCTCGACGAGTACGAGAAATACTTGGGTCGGGTCCGTGTAGAGCCACTCATGATCCCGCACGATTGCAGCGACGGCTTCCTCTACGCCTATTGGCGCCGACCGTATGCTTACCTCGACCCAAGGCTCCGTTCGGGCAGTTCTTCATTTTGGGCACTGCCGGACATTTCCAAGGGGATCGCCCGCCTTAGCGACGATCTCGAGACTGGCGAGTGGGCGCGGCGATATGCAAACATGCTTGAACGCAAGGTTTACGATGCTGGCTACCGTCTGGTTGTAACAGACGGGGACAGCGGTAAGTATCAGGATCACTGAAAATTGGTGGCAATACTCCTGAAGATTACCCTTCCAACATGCGCTTCTCATAGACAGTGCTGATCGCAGAGCCATCCCAGACATAAGTGAGGTGGCGTTCCTGACGGCAATTGGACAGGTGTCGCGGGCGGAACACCGCTGCACATTCGCCGCCCTCATCGCGCACACTCGCATAGACGATGCCGTTCGCACCCTCGTGGCGCAGGCTGCGCGCCGTCTCCTGGGCGACGGCGTAGCTGTCCGGGTGATACAGCGCGGCCTGGGTGGCTCGCATCTCGCGAATGTCATGCAATGCGGCGTCAAGGTCGACTGCATAGACGCGCATATCGAGTTCCTGCGCGGGTTCGTCCGTCGCGGCGAGGAAGCGGGTTCTGTGGTAACGCGTTTCCGCAATCGCCGTGCCAAGAGTGCGGCCAGCGTAGAACACACCATAGCTCCCATCCGTGAACCGGTCGCCTTCGGGATTGAGATGGGTAAAGGCCGCCATGATCGGCGACGTGCCAGGGCCTGCGATGCGATCTTCGGCAGGGACGAGCGCAAGGTCACCGGCCTCCTCGCGCAAGCGGTCATTGGTCATTGCCTCGATCTGGAAGACAGCTTCGAGATCAGCGGGATCGGCAACCGCCTCGAACAGCGCGATAGGCGGAAAGCGGCTCGGAATGATCCGGTAACAGGGCTGCCACCGAACCTCGGTTACGGGAATGTCCAAGGGATCAGCCGCGCTGCCCGTCGACATATTGCCGCACGACATAGAGGTCCGAGACGTTACCCGACATCATGCGGTCGAGCGCCGACGCGCCCCCGAACGTCCGCGCCTTGTTTGGCTTGCGAACCCAGTCGTCGGCGGTCTTGGGCAAGAGGATATGCAGCCCCTTGTAGATGCCCATGACATAGGAAATCCGTTCGAGCGCGTCTTTCGGAAGGGCTGCGATCGCCCCGCGCTTCCAGGACTGAAAGGTCGAGCGGCTATCTAGCCCAAGCAGGCGCATCTGCTCCTGCTCGCGGAGGCCCCAAGCTTCGGCAATGCGAAAGAATGTCCTGAGCGCCGGACCAGTCAGGTCCTTGCGATCGGTCGCCTTGGCTTCGCTCACGTTCATTGCTCATCCTTTCCAAGCAGCAATATGATTATAAATCGCGCGAAAGTCAATGATGCGTAGAAATATGAACATGGCGCCGCTCACGCGAGGCTTTGTCTGGCACGCGCCTCATCCGGTCACATGGCTGACGCGATTGGCAGTTGCTCGCCTTGGGTGTCGGGAATGATCCCAGTGCCTGACACCGCTCAAACGCGTGTCGAAGTCGCTGGCCTTTGCCGGGAGCTTGGTATCGGTTGTTCTCCAGATCGTGCGCGAACCACCCCTTGCTTGTCGCCTGTCTGCGGGTCTCGTCCGCCTCATGCCGTCAACCCCGTGCGGGGTTCGCCCTCGCGCGGCGCGCTCGGTGACGCCAGCAGCCGGACCCTTTGGTGGGCGCCATCGGGGATGGTCCCCGACAATCGAAGGAGAATTTTCATGGCTACCATCGCTAACCTGACCGTGAAGGCCGACGACAGCTTCGAGGGCACGCTGGCGACGCTGACGGTCTCCGCGCCGATCGCGATCATCCCCAACAACCGCAAGGCGAAGGAATCCGAGCCCGATTATCGCATCGTCAGCCGCAAGAACGGCTTCGAGCTGGGCGCAGGCTGGAAGCGCTTCTCGCAGAACACCGGCGCCGAATATGTTTCGGTTTCGCTCTCCGCACCCGAGTTCGGCACGATCTACGGCAATATCGCCAACGCGCCGGGCGATGATCCCTCCAAGAAGGTCATCATCTGGAATCCGCCGGCCTGACCCGCCGCACCGGCTCCGCCTAACCGGGCGGGGCCGGTTCTCCCATCTCGTGACGGGCGCGCACGGCAGGACGCGCCCGTCACATTTTCAATAGGCGGTCGGACCCTATGGCGGCCGACCTGGTGGGCTTCCTGCGGGTTCGCCGCCATTCCCACCTCCATGCTCGATCCGCCCCTCAGTGCGGCGTCTCCCATGGTCCCCGCGCTTATCGGGTCCGGGTCCCCATCACATTACTCAGCGCTGGGCGCGGGTAAGCCGCCGAGACTGTCGATTTCCGCAATGCGCTGGAACTCGGTCAGATATTCTGGACGGTGCAGCGAGAGCCAACGCACTATGCGCGCATTGGCAAGGAGTTTGCCGAGATAGCCTCGCGCAAAGGTCAGGTGGAGGTTGTCGATCCCATAGCTTTCCTCGACCGATTTGACCTGCGTCTGCAAAGCGGCAAGTTCTCGCTCCATGCGAGTGATCTGCTGGCTGGTTGGTCCCGCCGCGTCGGCCTTGCCCGCCTTCTTGCTGACGGGAACAAGCTGCTCATCCGGGGTCGCCGCTAGTAGCGCACGAGCAAACATCACGGAGAAGTTGTTCTGACCGATCATCAGATCAGCGGCTTCAATCTGGCGGAACGCGGTCATGCGCCGCAGAAGATCAAACACCTTCATTGAGCAATTGGTGTCCTTCAGCGCATCAGCGGCCTCAGCGCAGATGCCGTCGAGGAGACGGAAGCGTGCGCGTATCGACTGCACTTCGAGACCGAGCGCATCAGCGATGACCGCTTCTGTGACGCCGCGTTCAATCGCGCGCACGATCATCCGGTGCTCCTGCACGGGTGGCAGGCGATTGACGCGTTTGTTGTAGGTGTAGGTTTCATCGTCATTTGCGACGAGGCACTCGACTGTCGGAATCGCGAGCTGGCGCAGAGCTTCAATCCGCAGATGGCCATCGAGCAGGAAATACTTCCCCGGATGCTTGGGATCGGGCGCGACAGCAGGAGCCTCGACGATCCCGATCGCCTTGATCGAACTGACGATCTGGGCGAACTTCTTGCTCTCTCGGACGCCTTGCTGGAGTATTTTCAGAGGGACGAGCTGATCGAGTGCAACGGTGACGGTTTCGCGTTCAAAGCCGAGCCGGACGCGGTGTTCCGAGCCCGGCTCCTGACCTGATGTCTCAGTCTCGGTCCAGTCAGTCATCGGTTTGGCCCGCGATTCTCATGGCAAGGGCTCGTGGCATGGTCTCCAGCCCCTCGGCACGGAGCAAGGTCAGAAACCCCTCGTCACCGAGCAGATCCTTGATGGCCTCGACAATGAACAGCAGCCGGGTTTGCGTGAAATCGGACTTCTTCACGAGCAGACGCTGCTTCTCCGCTTCTCGCTGATAAACTTGCATAAGGTCGCTCGCGGTCAGTTTCCGATTGGCGGATCGTCTGCCCAGCTTGCCTGACGGCATGGACTTGTTCTGCCCGCGCATTCGCAGCTCGAGTAACCTTCTCACCGAAGCCAGTTTCTTGCCGCGCAGCTTGCCCGTCTCATAAGCGTCGAGCAGCAGGTTCTGCGCTTCCTCGGACTCGGCCCGCGAGATTTCCATGGCGAGGCTGATCGGGATGAGGCCCGTTTCCACTGCTGCCACGAGCCGCTCCTCGCCGCGCTCCAGAAGGGAAACGATCATGCTGACCCACGAACTGCTAACCCCGATTTTTTGACCGATTTCGGTTTCATTGTAGCCGCGTTCGCGCAGCGCACCGATCTCGCGCATCACATCGATCGGGCGCGGGGTTCGTCGAGCGATGTTCTCCACGAGACTCATCACGAGGCAATCGCTCTCGCTCGCCTCGATGACGACCGCCGGGATTTCGGTCTGGCCAAGCATGAGGAATGCCTCGAGCCTACCTTCGCCGCATACGAGATCGTAGCGAGGCCCGCCGGGGCCGCGGTGTCGACTGACCGTGATCGGTCGCTTCAATCCGATCGACTCAATGTTGTTCACGATCTCGCGGTGCTGACGCTTGTTTCGCGAGCGCGGGTTGAGAACCGTGATCTTGGCGACCGGGATCATCTCGATTTGCTGAGGACGCACGACAGGCATTACGCAGCCTCCGGAATGGCGACGGGCGCCGCAATGTCATAGAAGAAATCAAGCGTGTCGAAGCGATAGGCATCGAGGTGCAGATCGTTGTCTTCGGCGAGACGCAGTCGTTCGCTCGTGACGTCGATCCTGGGGAACAGGTAGTAATCGAACGGCGCGCGATTGTGCATGTCCATGCGGACAACCACCGTGATGTCGGCAAGCTGGCTCGTGTCGAAGCGAATCTTCCAACGCAGCATCCCGGTCGGCGTTGGCGTGCAGCGCACCAGAACGATTGCAAGGCTGAACTCGCCGTTCACCCGGATGCTGTCACTGGCAAGATCCTGAAACGCATCGCTCCCCTGGGCATGGAGGCCCGCCAAGATTTCGCGAACGATATCCGGATGGAGACGGCGCAGGACCTTGTTGATGGCGATATAGCGATAGTCCCGCTCCGGCGAAAAACCGACCAGACTGTATGCGCGAAGCAGGCTGCCGAACCGCGAGCTGTAGGCGCTGCTTGACGGCAATCCCTCGCATTCGTCGATAATAATGCCCGACAGCAGACCCTTGCTGGCGTAGAGGCCTCGCAGCGCTTGGAGCATTTCCTCGTCCGTCAGGCGGAACGAGCGTGCCGTGATGATCGAATGAGCTGCCTCGAACAGGTCCCGTTCAACGATCCCCTCGAATGCCCCCTCCGAGCGGATCCACATGTCAGGAGCGTTGCGGACCCGCTTCTTCTTCAGTTTGAACGACCGCCGATTCCAGACATTGTCGCCGACGTATTTCTCGTTGATCAGCAGCTGATGGACGGTGCCACGTGTCCAGGGGCGTTCGAGGTCGGATAGAACACCTCGAGCATTAAGCTCCTCGGCGATTTCGCGCTCTGAGCGACCTTCGTGCACGAAGCTGCGATATACTTCGCGAACCACGTCAATCTCTTCGGGCGGGCCCGGTGTCAGGATGACCCGATCGGTCTGGAGACTCTTTTGTTCGCCGCGGCAGAGGACCGCTTCGACGTTACCATGCTCGTCGATCAATGTCCGACGCAGGCCGAAGCCAGCGGGACCGCCTTGTCGATACCCCTTTTCGATGAGCCGCCCCTGGCCAGCGAAAACCTTGACCGAAAGTTCCCGGCTGTATTCACCAGCCATGGCGCGCTTGAAGCCCTTGAACATGGTGCTCATCGGCGACCCGTCATTCTCGAACTGTTCGGCGCAATAGGCGATCTGAATTCCGGAGCGGCGGCAGATGTACTCGTAGTAGGCGCTCTCATCGGCGTCCTGGAAACGGCCCCAGCGGCTGACATCATAAACCAGGATCATCTGGAAATCGGCGGCGCCGGATTCGACGTCGGCAATCAGCCGCTGCAGAGAAGCGCGACCGTCGATCGATAGGCCGCTTTTGCCGTCGTCAGCATAGGTCCTGACAATCTCTATGCCTCGAGATGCGGCGTAGTGGCGGATCGCATCTGCCTGATTTTCGGTCGAGTATTTCTGATGGTCCGTGGACATCCGAACATATTCGGCCGCGCGCACGGTAGGCCTCTGTTCTGCATCGCCCGGTGCCTCGTCTTTCTCCCATCCCGGCAATGCTCGCCCCTTTCGAAACCCGAACTGCAGTGGCCAGGGCGGCCAACCGCTGCAGCGCGAACTACGGACCGCTCCGGCATTCCCGCACTCTCAACAGTATATGTGGGAAAGGACCGGAAGATGTTGCCGAAAAAGGGCAGGAAGTTGCCAGCTTGGGAGGGTGCGCTCGCCAGTCGCCAAGCCTTTGCCGAGACCATCGCCAATTTGCTGCGCAAGGAACATGGGGACACGCATCGTGCCGTGAAGCAACTGATGCGGCTGACCCATGCCAGCGAGCGGTCCGCAAAACATTGGATGGCCGGGCAACATGGCCCCGACACGCTATTCTTTCTGCGCTTGGTTGCGACGTCTCCCGTTATTCGAGCGTTCGTTCTCGGCATTATCGAAAGCCAGCAATCCAGACTCGCCGAGTCATCCGAATGGTTGCGCGGGGGAACATCGTGGGCACATGAAAACGGGAATGAGCGGCCGTTGGGCAAGCATCGACCGAATTCTGACCCTATAAATGACCTTGGAAATGACCCTGGAAATGACCCAATAAGTTTGGGTCTCAATGAGCGCCAACGCTGGGTGCTCGACCGAGTCGGCAAGGGGCACTCGGTCAAAGCCCGCGAGATCGCGGCACACTGGCAGGTGAGCATCAAGTCCGCGCGGCGCGATCTTGCGGGTCTGTGCGGCTGCGGTCTTTTGCGCTTTGTCGGTGCCCGCAAGAATGGCCGCTATCAGCTCGCTCACCGCTGACCCGCAAGCAGTGCGGGCAATTATGGCGATCAGTCATTGCCGGTCGAACAGTTCGCTGTCCTTCCGCTGTGTTTGCGGTACGGTCCAAGGCATGAAGCGCGACATGGACCTCATCCGGGATCTGCTCTTGCAGATCGAAGACGGACGACGCTCGTTTGATCTTTTGACCCCGGAGATCGCTGAGGTTTTGGGCGAGAGCAGCGAAGGCAAGCTGCCGCGCGAGCAGGCAGAACTATTGGAGTATCACCTGGACCTGCTCGACAATGCTGGTCTCATTACCATAAAAGCGAAGCTATCCGGCGCGGCTTGGCAGATTGGCCAGATCACATGGGCCGGGCATGACTTCCTCGACACCGTCCGTGATCCCGCCATCTGGCGCGAGACAAAGGCCGGCGCAAAGAAGGCTGGCGGCTTCAGTCTCGATCTCCTGAAGGCGCTCGCCAAGGGCTTGGTGAAGAAGAAGATCGAGCAACACACAGGGGTTGAGCTCGATTTGTAGGGTCCGATATATAGCCGTCGCAAGAGCGCATTGGGCGAAGCTTGGCCTCAGGCTGACGCCGTGCCGCAGGCCTTGATCTGAGCGCGCCACGGCGAGAATCGCTCCGATTCAGCTAGTGTCTGGGGCAGCGCCGCGAATGTCTCTCATTGACAAACGCGTTCGTATGGGTATATATGGACGTAATATGACCGGCACCTCTGCACAGCGATGTGTACGTGCCGGTTTTCTTTTGTGCGGATGGTCTAGGCCCAAAGCGGCCATCCCTCCCAGCCTGCAACCAACCCGAAATCGGCGGCCGTCACGGCCTTGTTTGCAGGTTCGGGGAACTCCGCCATCAAAGCTTTGAACCGCTCACCCCAGCTGGAATTCGGACTGATCCGCGCCAGCAGAAACCGCATGATGCAAAAGTACATGAATGGGCGCGCATTGGCGAGCGACTGCCAGTTCTGGTCGAACTGTGGCACCGGCGACAGCTCCAACACGTTCACATTCCACATGCGACTATGGTGCGCTGCGACGTTGCGAAGATAGCTCAGACTTCGCAACCATTTCTCCAGTTCGCGTCCCGTCCCCAGACCGTAGCTGGCCGCAATGACATCCTGGTCCTTTACGTTCATGCCGGCAAAGAGCCGCGAAAGGGCACCGAAATCCCAGATCTCGATCGCCACCCAGATCGGCAAGCGCCCGTGCTTGTTCATGTTGTGGGCAACGAAATGCTGCTTCCGGCTACGGTGAATCAGCTTGTCCTGGTGATCGAGCCAAAGCTGGTGCTCGGTCTTTCCCGCGTTGTAGCCCTTCGGAATTGCCCTGCGAGCAAAATTGCCGTGCAGTAGGGCGGGGTCGTACTGCGCGAAGCAGTCGAGCCTGCCCAGCAGGTGGGCTACGTCGACCCGGATGGCTCGTTCGATCCGTTCCAGCGCATCGAGCGCCAGGAGCCGCAGCTTGCGATCGAAGGCGTAGAGCGCAACAGCGTCCTCGAATGTTGAGTCAGGAAGGAAATGGTCTTCCCGGAACACCAGGCCGACGGGCTGTGCTTTTGGCGAGCGAAACGGATACCAATAGCCACTGAGGCAATAATAGCCGATCTTCTCGAGGTAACTGATCGCTCGGGTATCATCCCCCACCGTCAAGCCGCGATCCTTCAGAATCTGGAGCTGATCAGCGAAGCTTTTCCAGTCTGTCCCCGACACGCAATGCCCCCGATACGTCAACCATGAGTGTTGAGTGCCACACCCGAAGCAGATTTTATAGTAACTGGCGACATCGACACGGCGCCGGTCTTTGTATGGACTGGGCGCCGGGAGTCTCGATGCAGCTAGCCGGTGGCAGTCCCAACAAGGCTCGGTACAAGGTGCTGGTTATGGATAGGACATCATTGCAAGACGTTTTGCCCCCAAGTCGAGTAGACGCGCAATTTCATCCGATGTCCTTTGAACAGCCAGCTTCAGCGCTTCGTCGATATGGATATAGTCTTGCGTCACGTTTTGCGAAGCGTGACCGAGCATAGCGCGGATTGTCAGTTCCGAAAAACCCAGTTCGCCTGCGATGCTTCCGAACGTATGCCGAAGGGTATGTGGCGTGACGCCCGAAATTCCTGCGAGCTTGCAAACACGGTCAAGACAGGAACTCACGGCAGTATAGGGCCCGGCCCCGATTTCTGATGCGAAGACATAAGGATTGCCGAGCATTTCTGGCTGGCTCAGGACGATCTTCAGGGCCGCAGGGCCAATGGCACGGACTTGCGCACCGCCTTTGGTGTCCGGGAAACTGATGAACCCTCCCGCGGCGTTAACCCAGGACCTCTGCATGGCTTGGGCTTCTTCCCGGCGATAACCCGTTAGCAGAAGCGTCTTCAAAACGGCCAGCGCCACAGGATTTTCGTGGTTTCGCTCGGCAAACGCGATTGCCTTACCGAGCGTCTCAATCTCGGCGACGCTCAGCCGTCGGGTCCGCTTTGCGCTGGCCAGCTTTTTCGCACCTTGGGTTGGATGGGCCGCCAGCAACCCCTTGTGCTTGGCATGCCCTATGATCGCTTGAAGCGTACCCAGGCATCGCGAGGCTACACCAGCTCCTCCGGTCGCCTGTCCGCCACGACCACCGCTCCGAGCTTTAGCGGTTTTCCCGTTCTTAACATCGGACTGCATCTGCTCGACATCGGCGACGCTCAGCTGCGCCACCACGCGCTTTCCGAGGAGTGGGATTATGTGCGTCTTAATACGACTCTCGTCCATATCAAGGGACGATGCCTTTATCGGTCGGTTCAGTCGTCCCAAGATGTTCCCGGCCCGCGCTTCGGCCAGATACCATTCGCACATCTCCGCGACCGTCATGCCTTTGCGCGCACGACGTGTTTCATCAGCCGGATCTTCTCCCTTGATCACGGAGGCCAGGAACAGCTTGGCCTGATCGCGCGCCTGATCGACGGTAAGGACGCCGTATCGGCCAATATTGATGCGGCGCTGAATTCCCTCTGGGTTGCGATACTGGAGGATGAAGGTCTTTGTGCCCGACGGAAGGACACGTACGCCATAGCCGCGTACCTCGGTATCCCAGAGAACCGCTTGCCCCTTGGAGGGCGGAAGCAGGCTATCGACGCAGCGCTTGTTTAGCTTGACCGGAGTCATCCCCACCCCTCATTTGGTGACAAAATTCTCTGCCGAGCCTTTTGTCACCAAATTGTCAGCAGATGCAAGTCCATTTCAGGCATCTTGATCGCACTAAGGGAAACTGGAATGCTACATATATCGAGCGTTTAGCGTGGTATAGCGATGTGGAGCGTACTGGAGAAAAGCCCGTCGTTCTTCTTGCCAAGGTTGGGGTCGAGGGTTCGAATCCCTTCGCCCGCTCCATTTTCCTTCGACATTCTGCCGGCCACCGGTGCACCGGCACCCGCATGTTCCTGTCGCGCAGCATTTACCGGCTTGCGCTTCGAGCAGCGATCGGCAAAAGGCGGGATATGTTGTATCATGCCTTTGCGCGTGCGTCGCGCGTCGCCCTGTCCCTCGCCACCCTCGTTCCCGCCGCTGCTGCGGCGCAGACCGGCACAGCGCCGCCGGCCGTGGATGACGACTTCCACAGCCGCGACGCCGGCGTCATCGTCGTCAGCGCGCAGGGCCTGCGCGAACTGGACATCCTTGCCGGCACGTCGGTCGTGGAAGGGGTGGAGCTTCAGCGCAACCTCGACGCGCAGATCGGCGAGGTGCTCACCCGCCTGCCGGGCGTGACCGCCACGAGCTTCACTCCGGGCGCCTCCCGGCCCGTGCTGCGCGGCTTTTCCGGAGAACGCGTGCGGGTGCTCGTCGACGGTCTCGGCACTCTGGACGCGTCCAACACGTCGGACGACCACGCCGTCAGCCTTGAGCCGCTGACGCTCGAACGGGTGGAGGTCCTGCGCGGCCCGGCGGTCCTCCTATACGGCAGCCAGGCCATCGGCGGCGCGGTCAATCTGATCGACAAGCGCATCCCTCGCCGGGTGCCGGACGAGTCGGTGCATGTCGACGCCCTTGCGCGCTATGACAGCGTCAACGACAGCGCCAGCCTGGCCGGATCGGTCGATGCGCCGCTCGGCGGCGGGTTCGTCGTGCACGCGGACGGATCGTGGCGCAGCGCCGGCGACCTGCGGGTGCCGGGGTATGTCCTGTCTCGCCGCCTGCGCGCGGACGTGCTGGCCCGCGCCGCCGAGGAGGAAGCCGAGGGCGAACTCGCCGACGCCGAGGAACTGCGCGAGCTTGCCGAACAGCGCGGACGCCTGCCGAACAGCTTCGTCGACACCTGGAGCGCCAATGCCGGCGTCAGCTTCTTCTCGGGCGGCAGCATGCTTGGCGCGGCGGTCGGCTGGTATGACACCCGCTATGGTCTGCCCACACGGCCCGGCGCGGGGCATCACCACCATCACGACCACGACCATGATCATGACCACGATCATGACCACGACCACGATCATGACGAACACGGGCACGAGAACGTCACCATCGACCTGCGGCAGTTCCGGGCGGATCTGCGCGGCGAGCTGATGCTCGGCACGGGGGCGATCGAACGGCTGATCACCCGCGTCGGCTATTCGAACTACACCCATACGGAGTTCGAGGGCGACGAGGTCGGCACGGTGTTCGACGTGCACGGCATCGAGGCGCGGGCCGAGTTCGTGCAGAACCGGGCCGGTGCGCTGCGCGGATCGTTCGGGGCGCAATACTACGCCCGCGACTTCCAGGCGGTCGGGGAAGAGGCGTTCGTGGCGCCCCACCGCACGAGCCAGGTCGGGCTTTTCGCCCTGCAGGAGTATGACCTCGGCGCGGCCCAGCTCGAAGGAGCGGTGCGCTGGGAGCGCACCGGGGTCGTGTCCTCGCCCCTGGGCGTCGAGCGGCAGTTCAACGCCCTCTCCGGAGCGCTCGGCCTGTCGGTCGATCTCGCCAGCGGGCTGCGCGTCGGGTTGAACGGCACGCGGGTTCAGCGCGCCCCGTCGGGCGAGGAGTTGTTCTCGGATGGTCCGCACGTCGCCACGCAGGCGTTCGAGATCGGCGACGTCGATCTGCGCAAGGAGAAGGCGTGGGGCGTCGAAGGGTTCGTCCGCGGACAGCTGGGCCCCGCCCAGCTCAGCGCCGCCGTGTATCACAACTGGTTCGACGACTTCATCTATCTGCGTCAGACCGGCGAGGAGGAGGAGGACGGGCTGCCGGTGTTCGTCTACCAGCAAGACGGGGCGCGTTACTTCGGCGTCGAGGGGCAGGTGAGCGTGCCGTTGCTGCGGCAGGATGGTTTCACCCTGCTTGCCGACCTGCGGGGCGACTATGTGCGCGCGACGCTTGATGACGGCTCGCCCGTGCCGCGCATCCCGCCGCTCAGCCTGCTCGGCGCGCTGGAGGCGCAGGCCGGGATCGTCGACGCGCGGGTGGAGGTCCAGTGGTTTGCCGCCCAGAACCGGGTGGCGGCGTTCGAGACTCCCACGGACGATTTCGCCTTCGTAAACGCGTCGCTGGCGTTCAGGCCGTTCCGGGGCGACCGCAACGTCACCGTGTTGCTGAAGGCCGACAACATCTTCGACGCGGAAGGACGCCGGCACTCCAGCTTCACCAAGGACTTCGTTCCGCTGCCGGGACGCAACCTGTCCGCGTCGGTCCGCCTCAGCTTCTGAGGCTCATTCGGGTGCAAATGTGAGGGCGGCGTGCCTGCGCAGCCGCTCCACCAGCGCCTCGCCGAGCAACGATCCGGGCGTGCCGACCCCGCCCGGCGCCGCGCACGCCAGCAGGGCGATTCCGGTTTCCCCGAGCATGCGGCTGGTCGAGCCGTAGCCGGGATCGTAGCGGCCCTTGACGCCGTAGCGCAGCGACCGTCCTTCGGGGTACTCGCCGAGGAACAGGATGTCGTAGGATCCGTTTTCGCGCTCCTCGGCGGTCGGCCCCTCGCCAGGCTTGGGTCCGCTGTCCCCGAACATCGACCTGATGCCCCCGGCGATCGCCTTGGCCGCCTTCATGCCCATCTCGCCGGGGCTGGTCAGCACCATTTCGTCGTAACGGAAATCGCGGCCGTAGGGATGGTTCAGCAGGAGATTGGTGCGGTGAACGGTCTTGGTGTTGATCGGCGCCATCACGAACGGTGCGGCCCAGCTGTCGAGGGCGCGGTCATACTCCGGCAGCAGTCCGGCCGGCTGGTCAGGTCCGGAGAAGCCGGGCGTCAGGGCGAAGGGATCGGCGAGCACCTTGAGCAGCCCCGGATCGCGCGCCGCCGCCGCCATGGTCGCCCTGAACGACGCCGCAGTCCCGCCGGAAAACGTGCCGACCATGCGGCGCACACGCGCCTTCACCCGCGGTGCGGGCTGTCCATGACGCCTGATCGCCTCCTTCTGAAGCATGAGCACGCCGAGGTCGAAGGGGATCGAGTCGAAGCCGGCCGAGAAGCAGATGCGGGCGCCGCTTTCCTGCGCATCGGCGTGATGCTCGGTGATCTTGCGCGCCATCCACGCCGGCTCGCCGCACAGGTCGGCGTAGTCGGTGCCGGTGGCGACGCACGCCGCGAGCAGCGCGTCGCCATAGAGCTGATACGGCCCGACGGTGGTGAGCACGACCCGCGTGCGCCGGCACATCGCTTCGAGAGCCGACCGGTCCTGCGCGTCGACCACCACCAGCGGCGTGTCGGGGGCGGCGCCGATGCGCTCCCGCACCTCCTCGAGCTTGGCCTGGCTGCGCCCCGCCATGGCCCAGCGCGGCTTGTCGGGCGCGGCGCCGTGTTCGCGCACGAGATGCTCTGCCACAAGGCGGCCGGTGTAACCGGTGGCGCCGAAGACGATGATGTCGAACTCGCGCGAGGATTGGTCCATGGGCCGGGTGTGGACCAATCCTTTCGCGCCGGCAACCGCCCGTCAGGTCACGGGCGCACGGGACGATTGTCGGCCGGCGTCTCCGCGGCAACCCGGCGCGTCGCTTCGGCGTCCGCCTCGGCGCGGGCGGCGCGCAGCTCCGCCTGCTGTTCGCGGGCGCGGCTGCGGTAATGATCGAGGCTCCCGCGCACATTGCCATAGGCGAAGGTCAGCAGCAGACCGCCCGTCACCGCCAGCAGGCGCAGCGCCGTCGTGCCGGTGTCGTAGTCGCTGAACTGGTTGTAGAAGAAGAAGATCGTCAGCAGCGTCCAGATCGCCAGCACGACCGACACCAGCCGCGTCATGAGGCCGAGGCCGAGCAGGAGGCCGGCGACCATCTCGAAGATGCCGATGCCCTGCGCCCAGGCAGCCGGGAGATTCACGGCCTGCAGATCGGTGACGAAGCCGGCTGGGTACATGACCTTGTTGAACCCGGAAATGACGAACAGAAGGCCGATCAGGATCCGGCCGACTGTGGCGGTGATTGCGGACATGGCACCAATGCTCCCCTTGACGGCGCCCCCGCGCCGGTCGTGTCGAGGCAACGCATCAACGGCGCGTTGGTGCCGGCCGCGCTAGAGCCGGGGCAGGGTGACGCCGCGCTGTCCCATGTACTTGCCCGAGCGCTCGGCGTAGCTCGTCTCGCACCGCTCGTTGCCCTTGAGGAACAGGAACTGGCACGCCCCCTCGTTGGCGTAGATGCGCGCGGGCAGCGGCGTGGTGTTCGAGAATTCGAGCGTCACATGGCCCTCCCATCCCGGCTCGAGCGGCGTGACGTTCACGATGATGCCGCAGCGCGCATAGGTCGACTTGCCCAGGCAGATCACCAGCACGTCTTCCGGCACGCGGAAGTATTCCACCGTGCGGGCCAGCGCGAAGGAGTTGGGTGGGATGGTGCAGACATCCGTCTTGCGGTCGACGAACGAGGTGGCGGCGAAGTTCTTGGGGTCGACCACGGCGTTGTCGACATTGGTGAAGATCTTGAACTCGTCGGCCACCCGCGCGTCGTAGCCATAGGACGAAAGGCCGTAGGAGATGCAGCCGTCCCGGCGCTGCGCCTCCACGAACGGTTCGATCATGCCGTGACGCTCGGCAGCTTTGCGGATCCAGCGGTCGGAAAGAATCGCCATGGCTCTCCTTGCGACGTGACGGACGCGTCCGGCAAGCGCCGCGGGGCGGTTATCCGCTACCGGATCGGCCGCGCGCCGAGCTTGGGGTTCAGCGTGGCGATGTGGTTGAGCCACTGCTTGGGACGGCGAAGCATGGCCTGCGGATACTCGACCCGGATGCCGACGATCTCGGCGATCGCGCCGACGAAGTGGATGCAGTTGCGGGTGTCGAGATCGTAGAAGCGACCCGGCGCATTGCGCCAGCGCGCGACCTCCGCGACGATGGCGCGGTATTGCGCGTCCGTCAACGTCACGGAGAAGTGACGGTTGGTGGTCTGGATGTACCGGGGCTGCTCGGTCATGATCATGTGTTCGACCGGGCCGCGCAGAATGGCCGGGGTCACCCGGCGCGCGGTGAAGCCGTAATTTTCGTTCACGGGCGCGCCGGTGGCCTGAAGCGTCCCCTCGAGAACGATGAAGGTGTGCGGATAGCGTCCGCCCACCATGGATCCGTTGAAGCTGTGGAAGTGGAGCTGGACCGCGGCGAGGCCGGCGTGGCTCCACGTCAGCAGGACGGTGGCGAGAAGCGCCGCGACAAGCCGTCGCATCAGCTGGCGAGCAGCGAGGCGTTGCCGCCCGCCGCCGTGGTGTCGGTGGTGGTCACCCGCTCGGTGGCGAAGCGCAGCAGGTAGTGCGGACCGCCCGCCTTGGGTCCGGTGCCCGACAGTCCCTCGCCGCCGAAGGGCTGGCTTTCGACCACCGCACCGATCTGGTTGCGGTTCACATACAGGTTGCCGACCCGCGCCTGCCGCTCGACCAGGCGGGCGGTGGCCGCGATGCGGCTGTGCAGGCCCAGCGTCAGGCCATAGCCCGTCGCGTTGATGTCGGCGATCACCTCCGCCAGCTGATCGCTGCGGAAGCGCACGACGTGGAGCACGGGTCCGAAGTTCTCCCGGTCGATGGCCGCGATCGTCGGCACCTCGATGATGGTGGGCGCGACGAAATGGCCCGCAGGGGGCGCACCGCTGCGCCGCCACACCGGCCGGCCGAGCGCCTGCTGGGCTGCGACGTGACGTTCGAGCAGCGCCTTTGCCTCCGCGTCGATGACCGGGCCGACATCGGTGTCCAGCCGCGCCGGATCGCCCACATGCAGGGCGTCGAAGGCGCCGCGGATCATCTCCAGCAGCCCGTCGGCGATGTCGTCCTGGACATAGAGGACGCGCAGGGCGCTGCACCGCTGGCCCGCGCTCTGGAAGGCGGAGGCGACCACGTCCCGCGTGACCTGCTCGGGCAGGGCGGAGCTGTCGACGATCATGGCGTTCTGGCCGCCGGTTTCCGCGATGAGGATGCCGACCGGCCCGTCCCGAGCGGCCAGTGTGCGGTTGATGGCGCGCGCCGTGTCGGTCGAGCCGGTGAACGCTACGCCCGTGATGCGCGGATCGCTGGTGATCAGGCGGCCGACATTGCCGTCACCCGGCAGGAGCTGGAGCACCTCGCGCGGGATCCCCGCCCGGTGACACAGCTCCACCGCCAGCGCGGCGATCAGCGGGGTCTGCTCCGCCGGCTTGGCCACCACGCTGTTGCCCGCAGCCAGCGCCGCTGCCGCCGGGCCGATGAAGATTGCAAGCGGGAAATTCCACGGGCTGATGGTGGCCCAGACGCCGCGGCCGTGCAGGCGCAGGCAGTTCGTCTCGCCCGTGGGGCCGGGCAAGGGCACCGGCTGGGCGAACAGGCGGCGCGCCTCCGCCGCGTAATAGCGTAGGAAGTCGACCGCCTCGCGAACCTCCAGCACCCCGTCGACAAGCGTCTTGCCGGCCTCGCGCGTGCACAGCGAGAGGAACTCGGCCGCATGCGCCTCGAACAGGTCGGCGGCGGCCTCGAGACGCTGCGCCCGGTGCTCGGCGCCTGCCGCGTCCCATCCGGGCTGTGCCGCCTCGGCCCGGGTGATCGCCTCCGCGACATCGGCCTCCGTCGCGTCCACCCGCGTGCCGACCGCAACGGACGGGTTCTGGGGCATCGTCACCTCCGCCGGAGCGGCTGGCGCGCCCGAGGCGAAGGTCGGCGCCGCGTCCCATCGGCGGGCGCTCAGCGCGTCAAGCCGCGCCAGCAGCGGCTCGCGCACCAGCGGATCGCTCAGATCCACTCCGGCGCTGTTGCGGCGGCCGGGATAGAGGTCGCGCGGCAGCGGGATGCGCGGATTGCGCGCGGGCGTCATGGCGGCAAGCTCGGCCACCGGGTCCCCGGTCAGTGCCGACACGGGCACATGGGCATCGGCCATGCGGTTCACGAACGAGGAGTTGGCCCCGTTCTCCAGCAGGCGGCGCACGAGATAGGCAAGCAGATCCTTGTGGTTGCCGACGGGTGCATAGACGCGCACCGGCGTGCGGGCATCGCCCTCGAGCGCGGCGAGTTCCGCATACACGTCCTCGCCCATCCCGTGCAGGCGCTGGAACTCGAAGCCGCCATCTGCGCCCCGCGCCGCCGCCAGCGCCTTGATCGCCCCGATCGTGTAGGCGTTGTGCGTGGCAAAGGCCGGAAACACCTGGTCCGGGGCGTCCAGCAACCGGCCCGCGCAGGCAAGATACGACACGTCCGTCGCCACCTTGCGCGTGAACACGGGGTATTCCGAATGCCCGCCGACCTGCGCCAGCTTGATCTCGCTGTCCCAGTAGGCGCCCTTGACCAGCCGCACGAACAGCCGCCGCCCGTGCCGGCGGGCCAGATCCACGACCCAGTCGCACAGCGGCACGGCCCGCTTCTGATAGGCCTGAATGGCAAGGCCGAACCCCTGCCAGCCGCCCGGCTGCAGCGCGAACAGGCTGTCGTCGGCGACGAGCGCTTCGATGATGTCGAGCGACAGCTCGAGCCGCTCCGCCTCTTCGGCATCGATGGTGAAATGGATGTTGCCGGCCGCCGCGTGTCCCGCCAGGGTGCGCAGCACGGGCACCAGCGCCGTTTTCGCCTCCTCGGCGTGCAGGAACGAGTAGCGCGGGTGCAGCGCGGACAGCTTGACCGAAATGCCCGGCGCCCGTGTCACGCCGGCGCCGCCCTCGCGGGCAAGCCGCGTCACCGCCGCTTCGTAGGACCGGCGATAGCGCTCCGCATCGGCAAAGGTCATGGCGGCTTCGCCGAGCATGTCGAAGGATTGCGTCAGGCCGCGGGCGCGCTCCGGTGCGGCGCGGCGGAGCGCTTCCTCGATGTCGCGGCCATAGACGAACTGCCCGCCCAGGATGCGCATCGCCTGCAGCGTGGCACGCCGGATGACGGGTTCTCCCACACGCCCGATGGCCCGCCGCAGCGACGCGCCCAGCCCGCGCTGCGCCTCGTCGGGCCGGTCCAGCACCTCGCCGGTCAGCATCAGCGAGAACGTGGCGGCGTTGACGAAGGTTGACGAACTCTCGCCCAGATGCTCCGACCAGTCGATGGGGCCGAGCTTGTCGCGGATCAGCGCATCGGCCGTCGCCGGATCGGGAACCCGGAGCAGCGCTTCGGCAAGGCACATGAGCGCGATGCCCTCGTCCGTGTCGAGGCCGAACTGGTGAAGGAATGCATCGATGCCGCTGGCCTTGCGGCGGCGCGCCCCGGCGATGAGCAGCGCCGCGATCTCGGCCGCCGGACGATGAACGCCCGCCGCCGCTTCCGCCTCGACGAGCCGCTGGCGGACACACGACTCCTCGTCCTGCCGGTAGGCGGCGCGCAGGTGGTTGCGCGGCACGCTCTTTGCGACGGGCGCCGGCGGAACGGGGGTGCGCGGAGACGGGCTGGCCATAAGGTGCAGATATTGCGCTCCGTCATGCGCGGCAAGGGCGCAGGTGGCGCCGTGGCTCAGAGGCGTTCCAGCAGCCGCCGCGCCACGGCTCCGAGCCGGATCCGCAGCTCGGGGTCGTGCTCGGCGGGCGCCGTCACCACCGCATCCTCCAGCGCGAAGTCGATCGGCGACTCCTCCCTGAAGCGGGGGAGCTGGGCGGCAAGCCCCGCGACCACCATGCGCGCCAGCCGCACACCGGCCGCGCCGTGGGCGACCACTTGCTCGACGCCGAGGGGCGTCCTTCCGTCGAGGCCCGGATGCACGTCGGTGACAAAGCCCATCAGCGCGTAGGGCAGCTCGGCCTCCCGGGCGAGCCGCGCCTCCGGCATGGCCGTCATGCTGGCGATGCCGGCGCCCCAATGGTGCCACAGCGACGCTTCCGCGCGAGTCGGGAACTGCGGGCCGTCGACGACGATGCAGGTGCCGCCCGCCTGCACCCGCGCGCCGGCGCGCCCGGCCGCCGCCGTCAGCGCGTCCGCGAGGCGTGGGCACACCGGTTCGGCCAGGCTGACATGGGCCACCAGACCCGCGCCGAAGAAGCTCCGGTCGCGCCCGTGCGTGTGGTCGATGAACTGGTCGGCAATGACCGTCGTCCCCGGCGCGATGCCGGGATCGAGCGCGCCTACCGCGCCAAAGGCGACGATGTCGGTGCACCCGGCCCGCTTCAGCGCGTCGATGTTGGCGCGGGCGTTGATGCGGTCGGGGGGAAGGCGGTGTCCACGGCCATGACGCGGCAGAAAGCGGATGTTGAGCGCGCCCAGCCGGCCGCACAGGACGGCATCCGACGGCGTGCCCCAGGGGGACTCCACCGCGATCCACTGCGCGTCCTCCAGATCAGGCAGGTCGTAGAAGCCCGACCCGCCGATGATCCCCACAGTCCACTCGCCGCTCATCCCCGCCCCCTGCCCATGTGCTTTTCCCGTGCGGCCGCATCCCGCCGCCATGCTGCGCCGACGCGTGCTAGCGCTCAAGATGCTACGGCAGGATTAACCAGTCAGGGACGCGGGCCGGCCGGCGACCACTCGCCGGATGCATGCCAAGGCACGCAGCAGAAGCCAAGGAGACAGAAGCCGACAAGCGGCTGGTGCGGTCGAGAAGACTCGAACTTCCACGGGCTTTCGCCCACAACGACCTCAACGTTGCGCGTCTACCAATTCCGCCACGACCGCACGTCGCTTCATCGCACCGGCCGGGACCGGGCGCTCCTGCCGGAAGGGTGCGCCCCTAACAACCGCCTCGCGGCGTGGCAAGGGCGAATGCGCGGCGTCCGAGGCGCTCAGCGTGGTGCCCAGCCGAACTCGGCGACGACGGCCGAGCGCGGCACGTCGGCGATCGCCTCGTTGATCTCGTCGCTCTCCCCCGGCGCGAGACGGGTGCGCGGCGGCTGGATGACCTGGCTGTAGACCACCCGTTCGCGCGCGTCGCGCAGGATGACCAACACAGGGGGCACGTTGCGGCTCTCGCGGCTCGTGTTGGTGATCGTTCCGCTGATGGCCAGGAACTCGCCTCCGTCGGGAAGCGTGCGGGTCTGGTTGCGTTCGTCGGGGAAATGGATCGTCAGACCCGGATCGCCGGCGACGAATTGCGGCTGGGTCTGCCACAGCCAGGCTGGCGTGGACATGGCGCGCGACATCACCAGCGCCGCTGCCAGGGCAAGCAGCAACGCCCCCGCGAGCACGGGCCCGCGCCAACGCCTTCTCCGCTCCGGTGCCGCCTCGCGGGTGTCGTCGTCGGCCTCACCCACCTCGTCCCGCGCACGCCCCTCCGGCGTGTCTCCCCCGCGCCTGTGGTCCGACGGGCGGTAGAACGGCGGCTCGGGCAGTTCGGGCGCGGGCGCGCCGCCCTCCCGCCCGGCGGCGTCTGCCACACCTTCGCGGGGGGCGCTCTCCGGCGGCTCGGCCTCGCGGGGCGGGAGCGGGGGCGGGGAAGTGGCAGGAGGCGCGGGAGATGGTGCAGGGTTGTCCTGAAACCAGCTGTGCCGGCACTTGGCGCAGCGAACGGTCCGCCCTTCCTCGCCGAGCGCCTGATCGGGCACGACATATCTGGTCCCGCATTCCGGGCAGGCGATCAGCATGGGCCGTCTTCTTAGGCAGGCGTTAACCGCGCTGGCAAGGTTGCGGCGCCCGGCTCGCCATCGACGCACCCTTTTTTCCACATCCGCGCCCGGCTATAGCCGCCGCGAATGACGGGCGAGGGACACAGCACAGGCGGTCCGGCAACGGGTTTGCGACCGATCGGGCGGCGCCCCGCCGAATGACGCCTCCCGACGGCGAGATCGTGCGGTTCGACAATGTCGGCCTGCGCTACGGGACCGACCGCGAGGTGCTCAGCGACCTGTCGTTCTCGCTGTTCGAGGGCCGGTTCTACTTCCTCACCGGGGCCAGCGGCGCGGGCAAGACGTCGCTGCTGCGGCTCCTGTACCTCGCGCAGCGGCCCTCGCGCGGTGCGGTGCGGATGTTCGGCGAGGATCTCGTCACCCTGCCGCGCCGCGCCTTGCCCGCGCTGCGCCGCCGGATCGGAGTGGTGTTCCAGGACTTCCGCCTGATCGAGCAGCTCGACGCGTTCGACAACGTGGCCCTGCCGCTCCGGGTCGCGGGCGTGCGGGAGCGGGATCTCGCCCAGCCGGTCGCCGACATGCTGGACTGGGTCGGGCTGGGGCACCGGGCCCGCGCGCGGCCGCCGACCCTGTCGGGCGGAGAGCAGCAGCGCGTCGCCATCGCCCGCGCCGTGATCTCGCGTCCCGACGTGCTCGTGGCCGACGAGCCGACCGGCAATGTCGATCCGGAGATGTCGCTGCGGCTCATCGGCCTGTTCCAGGCGCTGAACCGGCTTGGCACGACCGTGGTGGTCGCCACCCACGACGTGCAGCTTCTTCGCCAGATCCCCGACGCGCTCATCATGCGCCTCGACCGGGGCCGCCTGCACGATCCGACCGGCGCCCTGCGCTATCCCCCGCGTCCCGACCGGATCGCCCCGCCGCGCGCGGAGGTCCGGCGTCCGGCGCATCCGCATTCCGGCGCCGGGGAGGGGGGCTGACATGCGGCCATGGACCGGACGGCGACGCCGCGACACCGCCGGCCCGCGACGCGCCGCGCGGGAGGCGCCGCTGCTGCCCGCCACGCGGCTTGGCGGGCCGATGTCGTGGATCCTTGCCATCATGGTGGGGCTGGTGATGCTCGCGACGGGTGCGGCGCTCGCGCTGAACGGCGCAGGAGCGGCATCGCGCAGCCAGCTCGCCCGCACGGCGACGGTGCAGATCGTCGCCTCCGATGCGGCCGTGCGCGATCGGCAGGTGCGGGCGGCCGCGCAGATCCTCGCCGCTCAGGACGAGGTGGCGTCGGTCCGGGTGATCCCGCCGGACGAGCTGCACGCGCTGGTCGCGCCGTGGCTTGGCGCCGACCTGCTTGAGACGCAGGGCCTGCCGGTGCCCGGCCTGATCGACGTGACCACGCGCGGGCCGGTCGACGAGGGCGTCCTCGGGCGCCTCGAGACGCGCCTCGCCGAAGTCGCGCCCGCTGCGCGGCTGGACACGCACGCCGCTCTTCTGGCGCCGGCGCTCGGCGCCATGACTTCGCTTCAGCGTCTGGCGCTGGGCGTCGTCGCGCTGCTGGCGGTGCTCGGGATGATCGCCGTGTGGCTGGCGGCCCGCAGCGCCCTGGCATCCAGTGCCGACACGGTCGAGGTGGTGCATCTGCTGGGCGCCGACGACAGCCAGATCGCCCGCGTGTTCCTGCGCTCGGTGTTTCCGGCCGTGGTCGGCGGAAGCCTTGCCGGAGCGGCCGGCGGGGCGGCGGTGCTGTGGTTCATCGCCCGCCGCTTCTCGGCGGTGGAGGCGGGTCTTGGCGGCGGAGTGCAGTTCGGCGCCGGTGCCTGGGCGCTGCTGGCGCTGGTGCCGCTTGCGGCTGCTGGCGTCGCTCTGTTAACGGCCTGGCTGACCGTGCTGTCCGCCCTGCAGAGACGCCTGTGATGATCCGCTTTCTTGCCGCTCTGCTGCTCCTGTATGTGGGCGGCTTCATCTGGCAGGCCGCCTTTCCGCCGCAGCCCGCGCCGGTCGCCGAACGCACCGACGCCGCGCTCGTGCTGACGGGCGGTCCGGGGCGGATCGAGCGCGGCCTCGCGGTGGTGAACGCCGGGGCGGCGCGCGAGGTGTTCGTGTCGGGCGTGGCCCGTCAGGTGACCGAGCAGGAATTTGCGGACCGGTACCGGATTGCGGCGCCGCTGCGCCGGTGCTGCGTCACGCTGGGCTATGCCGCCGTCGACACGCGCAGCAACGCCCGCGAGGCGGCGCAGTGGGTGGAGGAAAGCGGCCACCGCTCCGTCCGGCTGATCACCGCCGACTATCACATGCGGCGCGCCGCCGGCGAGGTCGCGGACGTCATGCCGCCCGGCGTGACAATCCTGCGCGACGCGGTCCGGACGCGTCCGTCGCTCGGCACGATGTTCGCGGAATACAACAAGCTGGTGGCGAGCCTCGTGTGGCGACTGCTGCCATGGTGACTGTCGCGGCCGCGCGCAGCCTGCTGTTCTACGCGGTGTTCTATCTCGGCTCGGCCGGCTACACGAGCGCGGCGTTGCTGGCGCGGCTGCGCTCGGACGACGCGTTCCGCCGGGTCGTGCGCGGATGGAGCCTGTTCCACCGCTGGTGCGTGCGGGTGCTGATCGGCTCCCCGATCCGGGTGGAGGGGGCGCCGCCACCGGGGCCGGCCCTGTTTGCGGTCAAGCACGAAAGCTTCTTCGAGGCGATCGACGCGCCGGCGCTGTTCGACACGCCGTCGGTGTTCGCCAAGCAGGAGTTGTTCGGAATCCCGCTGTGGGGGCGCGCTGCCCGCGCCTACGGGCTGATCCCGGTCGCGCGGGATGGCGGGGCACGCACGTTGATGACCATGCTGCGCGAGGCACGGGCAATGGTGGCGGCGGGGCGTCCGCTGGTGCTGCTGCCCGAAGGCACGCGCGTGCCGGTCGGCACGGCTCCGCCGCTGCAGTCCGGGTTCGCCGGCCTGTACAAGGCGCTCGGCCTGCCGGTGGTGCCTGTCGCCGTCGACAGCGGCCGCGCCTACCACCGCTGGATCAAGCGGCCGGTGCCGATCACCTACCGCTTCGGCGCGCCGGTGCCGCCGGGGCTGCCGCGCGAGGAGGCCGAGGCGCGGGTGCATGCCGCCATCAACATGCTGGCCCCGGCCGCTCTTTAGAGTGTCGTCGCCAGCCGCTG
Source organism: Erythrobacteraceae bacterium CFH 75059 (assembly GCA_004331795.1). GTDB lineage: Bacteria > Pseudomonadota > Alphaproteobacteria > Sphingomonadales > Sphingomonadaceae > Qipengyuania_B > Qipengyuania_B thermophila. The sequence goes on along the minus strand of SJSR01000001.1, from coordinate 292,330 downwards.
CAGAATGGCCGCGCAGGCGCGAACATCGCGTTCGGTGCCGATCGTGATCCGCAGGGCATGGCCCAGCCCCTGGCCGGGGAGGTGGCGCACGGCGTAGCCTTCGGCGGCAAAGGCGCCGAGCGCCGCTGCGGCGGCCGCGGTATCGGGAAAGGTCACGAGCAGGAAGTTGGCCCGGCTCGGGACGGCGGCGAGACCGCTGTTGCCCAGCCGGCCGATCGCCTCCGCCAGCCAGGTGCGCCACCGCAGGTTGTGCGCCCGCGAACGGGCCACGAACTCCTGATCGCCGAGTGCAGCCAGCGCGAGTCGCTGTCCGGTGGCGGTGACGTTGAAGGGTCCGCGGATCCGGTTCAGCGCCTCGACGAGCGGGGCCGCTCCGGTCGCCCAGCCGATCCGCTCTCCCGCAAGACCGTAGATCTTCGAAAAGGTGCGGGTGACGAGCACATTGGGCGCCCGGCGGCTGAGATCGAGGCCGCCGTCCTCGTCCTCGGGTTCGAGATACTCGGCGTAGGCCTGATCCACCACCAGCAGCACGTCGGCCGGCAGGGCCGTGTGGAGGCGGGCAAGCTCTGCGCGGGGGAGGAAGGTGCCGGTCGGGTTGTTCGGATTGGCCAGAAAGACAACCCGCGTGCGGGGCGTGACGCAGGCCAGCAGCGCCTCCACGTCGGTGCCGTAGCCGCGATCGGGCGCCTCGACCGGCGTGGCCCCGCACCGCCGCGCCGCGATGTCGTACACGGCAAAGGCGTAGCGGGTGAACAGCACCTCGTCGCCCGGCCCGGCGAACGCCTGCGCGGCAAGGTTGAGCAGCTCGTCCGATCCCGTGCCGCACACGATCCGCGCGGGGTCGAGCCGGTGGCAGCGTCCCAGCGCCTCGCGCAGGAGTTCGGACTGGGGATCGGGGTAGGTGGCCGGCGCCTGTCGGCTGTCCGCGGCGGCCGCCAGCACCGCCGCGCTGCACCCGAGCGGGTTCTCGTTGGCCGAAAGCTTCACCAGCGCCCGCCCGTCAGCCGCCTTCGAGGCGCCGGGCGTGTAGGCGTGGATGGCGGCGGTCCAGGGCTTCATGCGCGGCGCGTCAGCAGTCATGCCGCAGCGCCTTACGCGGCTTTGCGCGCCGGGCAAGCGGGGGAAGGCCTATTCCTCCAAAGGTTGTTGGTTGGCCCCTGTTCATCTGTCCGCGGCTAGAGGCGTTCTCATGCTCCACGCGCTTTTCCTTCTCGCCGCGGCCGCGCCGCAGCTCAGCCCGCTGCAGCAAGGCGCCCTGACCTGCGCCGCGGCCTTCGCGGTGGATGCCGGGCAGCCCGGGGCGGAGGTGCGGGACCGCTCCCGCGAGCGCGAATTCTTTGTGCAGGTGCTGGCGCAGATCATGGACGAGACGGGAGCCGACCGCGCGGCCATCGCCGGGATGGCGAGCGCGGAGGCACGCCGCCTGGCCGACACGCCCGGAGAGCTGGAGCGTGTCCTGCCGCCATGCCGCATGCTTCTGCCCGGCCCCGCGGCGCGCTGAGAGCCGCGCAGGACAGGCGCCGCGGCGGGCGACCGTTCGAGACGGTGGACGCGGGTGCCGGGTTGCGGCACAACGTCATGCTCCATGTGGCGTCTTTACCAGTTTCCGCTCTGCCCGTTCAGCCGCACGGTCCGCATCATGCTGGGCGAGAAGGGAGTGGCCTACGAACTCCAGCGCGAATATCCGTGGGAGCGGCGCGACGAACTGTGGGCGCTCAACCCGGCGGGGCAGGTGCCGGTCCTGCACGATCCCGAGCGCGGCATCACCCTCGCGGACAGCCGGGCGATCTGCGAATATCTGGAGGAGACGGGCGAGACCAGCCCGATGCTGAACGCCAATGCCGCCGGCCGGGCGGAGATCCGCCGGCTGGTGGCGCTGTTCAGCGAAAACTTCTACCGCGATGTCACCGCGCCCCTGCTGCACGAGCGCATGACGAAGCGCCTGTTGCACCGCCAGTCGCCCGACAGCCGGGTGCTGCGCGGCGCGATGAAGCTCGCGCACGGCCATCTCGACTACATCGACTGGCTCGTCGATCATCGTCCCTGGCTTGCCGGGCCGACGATGAGCCTGGCCGATCTGACCGCGGCGGCGCAGATTTCTGTCGCCGACTATCTCAACGGGATCGACTGGCGCGGGCACGACCCGGCGCGCGCCTGGTATGCCGTGTTCAAGAGCAGACCAAGCTTCCGCCCGCTGCTGGCGGAAAAGATGGAAGGCATTCTGCCGCCCGCCCACTATGCCAAGGTCGACGCCTGACCCGCGCCCCGTCCACCCCATCGTCCCCAGCGGAGTTTCTGCCATGGCCGACAAGCTGACCCTGACCGACGCGGAGTGGCGCCGCCGCCTCAGCCCGGAACAGTACCGTGTGCTGCGTCAGGCTGGCACCGAGCGTGCGTTCACCGGCGCCTACGAGGCGAACAAGCAGCCGGGACAGTACCGCTGCGCCGGCTGCGGGGCGCTCCTGTTCGCCTCCGAGGCGAAGTACGACAGCGGGTCGGGCTGGCCGAGTTTCACCACTCCGGCGGCACCCGATGCCGTGGAGGAGCATCGCGACATCTCGCACGGGATGGTCCGCACGGAGGTCGTCTGCGCCCGCTGCGAAGGGCATCTGGGGCACGTCTTCCCCGATGGGCCGGGGCCGGACGGGCTGCGTTACTGCATCAATTCGGCGGCGCTCGATTTCGATCCGGATGATGGCAATGACCCCCGCTGAATGCGCAGGCGCGGCTGCGGCCCTGCGCATCGCCGCCATCGCGGCCGCGCTGCCCGCAGGATATCGCTGAGGCACCATGGCGCGCGGGAACGGCACGTCAACGACGGGCGCGGCGCGGCGCCGCATGCCTTCGCGCGGGGCGCCGGCCCGGTCGGCGCGAGGCGCGGCGGCACCGCGCCGCACCGGGCGGCTGCGACGGGTGTTCGGCTGGCTGGCGCTGCTTGCCGGCATCGCGGCCCTCTTCACCGGCGCGGCGGTGGTGTTCGCCATGCGCGAGCTGCCCTCCTTCGGCGAGCTGCGCAACGCCCAGCCTGGCCAGACCATCGTGGTGCGCGCTCGCGATGGCACGGCGGTGGTCGAGCTTGGTCCCTCCTACGGCGAATGGCTGAGCAGCGACGAGATCCCCGAGGTCATGAAGCATGCGATGATCGCGGTCGAGGACCGGCGGTTCCACTACCATTTCGGCGTCGACCCGATCGGTCTGGCACGCGCGGTTTATGTCTGGGCGACGGGAGAGCGGCGGCTCGGCGCGACCTCCACCATCACGCAGCAGCTCGCCCGAAACATCTTCCTGAACTCCAACCGCTCGATCGACCGCAAGATGCGCGAGGCGGTGCTCGCCATGGCGCTCGAGGCCAAATTCTCCAAGGAGGAGATCCTCGAGCTGTACCTCAACAAGGTCTATTTCGGGGGCGGGGCGTGGGGCATCGATTCCGCCAGCCGCCGGTTCTTCAGCCATCCCGCCACCGACCTCAGCACCGGAGAGGCGGCCATCATCGCCGGGCTGGTCAAGGCGCCGTCGCGCTATGCGCCGAGCGCCGATGTCGAGGCCGCCGTCGACCGGGCGCGGATCGTGCTGCGGCTGATGCGCGAGCAGGGCTACATCTCGCCCTCGGAAGCGTCGGTGGATGTCTCCTCCATCCGGCTGAAGCGCGACACCAGCTCCAACGCCGCCCGCTATTTCAGCGACTGGGTGCTGCCGCAGCTCGACGTGCTCCTGCCCGAAACCTTCGAGCCGATCGAGGTGTGGACGACGCTCGACGCCAATCTTCAGAACGTGGCGACCCGCACCCTGCGGGACAATGTGCCCGCCGGCGCGCAGGGCGCGCTCGTGGCCCTCGACCGTGACGGCGCCGTGCTCGCCCTCGTCGGCGGCACCGACTACGTCGCGACCAACTACAACCGCGCCACCCAGGCGGTGCGCCAGCCCGGATCGGCCTGGAAGCTGTTCGTCTATCTCGCCGCGCTGGAGGCCGGCTACACGCCAGAGGACCGGGTGGTCGATGCGCCGGTCACCATCGGCGAGTGGACCCCGCGCAACGCCAACGGCCGCAATGTCGGCGAGATGAGCCTGCGCTCGGCGTTCGCCTTCTCCACCAACACGGTGGCGGCGCAGCTCGGCAACGAGGTCGGCTTCAACACGGTGGCGGCGATGGCGCGGCGGTTCGGCATCACGACGCCGATCAGCACCACGCCCGCCATGGTGCTCGGCACCTCGGAAACCCGCCTCATCGACATGACTCAGGCCTTTGCCGCCATTTCTGCGGGCGGGCAGGCGGTGCAGCCCTATGGCGTGGTGCGCGTCACCACGGCCAGCGGCGACACGATCTACCGGCGCGAGAGCCGCCGGGTGACGCAGCTCGTGCCGGATTACGTGGCGGCGGGCATCACCGACCTGCTGCAGACGACGGTGAACACCGGCACCGGCCGGGCGGCTCAGATCGGCCGGCCCGTCGCGGGCAAGACCGGCACGACAAATTCCAACCGCGACGGCTGGTTCCTCGGCTTCTCGAGCGGCATCACCACGGGCATCTGGATGGGCCGTGACGATGCCCGGCCCGTGGCCGGCTTGCAGGGAGGGACGGCGCCGGCGCGGGCGTTCTCGCAATTCATGCGCGTGGCGGTCGCCGACCGGCCGGTGGAGCCGTTCATGACACAGGTCCAGCTGCCTGAATGGCAGCTGGAGCCGGACGCGGAATACGGCTTCGGCAACCCGGACGAGTATTACCTCGTCGACGAGGAGGGCAATCCTCTCGACCCTGGACCGCGGCCGGGCGGAGCGGATCCGGGTCGCGACGCTGGCCCCGAAGGCGAGATCGCGCTGCCGCCGGCGCCCGGCCAGCCGGCCGCGCCGTCACCGGGCACCCCCCGCCGCCCGCCGCCCGGACCGGCGCCGAACGACGCCCGTCCGGCGATCCCTCCCGCGGCCAGCGAGGAGTTTCTCCGGCAGGCGACCGGACGCCAGCCTGCCCCGGAAGGACCGCCGGCGCCGCCGCGCTAGCGCACGCCCGTGCGGCCGCCAACGGGCAGCCGCACGTGCGGGCGGTCAGCGGAGGCGAACGGCGATCGACACCGCTGGCGATGTGCCGCGCTGGATGCGCAGCAGCACGGCGGTGCGGTTCGCGGCCCGCGCGTCCCGCACCACGCCCTCGACATCGGCAATGGAGGTCGTCGTCCGGTTGTTGGCGGCGATGATCAGGTCGCCCCGGCGCAGGCCCTTGGCGGCCGCATCGCTGCTGGGATCGACATTGGCGATGACGACGCCGTTGACGTTTGCGCCGAGACGCAGCTGCCGGCGGATCTGCTCGTTGAGGGGGAGCAGCTGCAGGCCGAGGCTCTGCTCGACCGCCGCGCTGACATTGTCGCTGCCCCCGGAAGGCGGAGCGAGCTGGTCCTGCTCGGGGTTGAACTCGCCCTGCGTCTGGCGCAGTTCCTCCTCGCTCGGGCGCCGGCTGACGGTGACGTTGAGGCGCCGCCGCTGCCCGTCGCGGATGATTTCGACCGGGATCGTCGTGCCGGGCCGGATGTTGGCGACGGTGAAGGACAGGGTCCGCTCGGGCGTGACTTCCTCGTTGTTGACTGACAGCACCACGTCGCCGGGCCGCAGTCCGGCGCGGTCGGCGGCTTCGCCCGGCACGACAGACTGGATGAACTCGCCGCGGTTTTGCGGCAGGCCGAGCGAGGCGGCGAGGTCGCCGGTGACCGGCTGGATCGACACGCCCAGATAGCCGCGGGTGATCGTCTGCCCGGCGCGCAGCTGCGACACGATGGGTGCGGCGATCTCGGCCGGGATGGCGAAGCCGACACCCACATTGCCGCCGGTGGGAGAGAAGATGGCGTTGTTGATGCCGATGACATTGCCCTGCATGTCGAACAGCGGGCCGCCCGAATTGCCGCGGTTGATGGCCGCATCGGTCTGGATGAAGCGGTCGTAGGCGCCGCCGAAACCGCTGGACCGGTAAACCGCCGAGATGATGCCGCTCGTCACCGTGCCGCCAAGACCGAAGGGGTTGCCGATGGCGATGACCCAGTCGCCGACGCGCGCCTGGGCCGAATCGCCGAAGCGGACGAAGGGAAAAGGTTCGCGCCGGCTGATCTTGAGCACGGCGAGATCGGACTGCGCGTCCTGTCCCACCACCTGCGCGCGGTATTCCGTTCCGTCGGCCAGCGTCACCGTCACCTCCTCGAGCGTGGCGCGCTGTCCCGGAGGATTGATGACGTGGTTGTTGGTGACGACATAGCCGTCCGCGGAAATGAGGAACCCCGAGCCGAGCGACTGGGCCTGCCGCGTCTGGGGCTGCGCCGGCTGGCCGCGCTGGCCGAAGAACTGTTCGAACGGCGTGCCGGCAAAGGGATTGCCCGTGCCGACCTCGACCCGCTGCCGCGTGGAGATGTTGACCACCGCCGGCTGGAGCTGAGCCGTCAGGTCGGCGAAGCTGGCCGGAGCCCCTGCGCGCGGCGCCACGCGCGTCATCTGGGTGTCGTCGTTCTGGGCCACCTGCGCGCCGGCCGGGTGCCCGGTCGCCAGCGACAGTGCCGCACCGCCGGCGAGGAGAGTTGCGGTTATTCCGTAAGCATAACGCACGTGTCGGGAATCCTTCCTGCTGCGGGGAAGTCGGGCGGCCGGACGGCCGCGCCGCTCAGCCCGGAATTTCGCCACAAGAGCACTGAACGGCCATTGAACAACCGCTGGCACCGCCGCCGGTTTCCCGAGCCATGGCGGCGGTTCAGCGGCCGCGGAACTGGCGCAGGTACTCGTTGTCGGTGGACAGCACGACCGAGCTGTCACCCTGCCCGCTTTCGAACGACCGGCGGTAGCTCTCCATGGCCCGGTAGAAGTCGTAGAACTGCGGATCCTGGCCATAGGCGGCGGCGTAGGTCCGCGCGGCGGTCGCCTCCGCCTCGGCCCGGATGATCTGCGCGTTCTTGCGGCCCTGCGCCCGGATCGTTTCCGCCTCCTGCACCCGGTCGGTCTCCATGCGGGTGAAGGCCGCGTCGAGCGGCGTGCCCTCGGGCAGGTCGGCGCGCTTGATGCGGACATCGATCACCTGCGCGCCGTACTGCCGCGCCTGCCGGTCGAGAGCGGTGCGGATGTTCGCCATGGCGTTGCCGCGTTCGGCCGTCAGCAGCGCCGCGAAGGGACGGCGGCCGAGTTCCTGCCGCAGCACCGAGGTCAGGATCGGCTGAAGCTGCTGCTCGACGTTCTCCGCCGTGCCCGCCGTTTCCACCATCAGCACCGGGTCGATGATGCGGAAGCGGGCATAGGCGTCGACCTGCAGGCGCTGCTGGTCGTTGGACAGCACCTGCTGACGCTCCATGTCGAGATCGAGCACCCGGCGGTCGACCATCTGCACCCGGTCGAGGAACGGGATGCGGTACCAGATGCCCGCGCCGGTGTTGCCCGGCTGCCGGTCGGGCGTGAAGCGGTTCACCGTGCCGATCGCCTCCCCGCCTCTCACGATCACGGCCTGCTTCGTCTCCGGCACGACGAAGAAGAACGACCACAGCACGATCAGCGCAGCGACCAGCGCCACCCCGATGAGCTTCATCCGGTTCTGCGTGCGCGTCATCGTCCGGCTCCCGCGGGGGCGGCCGGCTGCGCCGGGCGCGGCGCCTGCTGCGCCTGCTGCTGCGCCTCGCGGGCGCGCCGCTGCACCTCGGGCAGGGGGAGGTAGGTCTGGACTCCCGGTGCCTCGACAACCGTCTTGTCGGTGCGTGCCAGCACGCTCTCCATGGTCTCGTAATAGAGGCGCCGGCGCGTCACCTCGGGCGCCAGCCGGTATTCCTCGTAGATCTTGTTGAAGGCGGTGGCATCGCCTTCGGCGCGGGCGAGCAGCTGCTGGGCGTAGGCGCGCGCGCGGTTGATGTCCGTCTCGGCATCCTGCTGCGCGGCCGAGACGTCCTTGAACGCTTCCACCACCCGCTCGGGCGGGTCGGTCTTTTCGATCTCGATGCCCTGCACCGCCACGCCCGAGCGATAGGCGTCGAGCAGCTCCTGCATCCGGGTCCGCACCCGCTGCTCGATGTCGGCACGCCCGGCGCCGGACAGCACGTAGTCGAGTTCGTGCTCGGCGACGGAGGCGCGCATCGCCGCTTCGGCCACCTCCCGCACCGTCTCCTCCGGCTCGGCAAGCTGGAAGCGGAACTGGCGCAGATCCTTGATGTTCCAGCGGATCAGATAGGACAGGTCGACGAGGTTCTGGTCCCCGGTGAGGATCAGCTTCTCCGCCTCGGTGCCCGGCACGCGTTCGGAGCGGAAGGTGCTGACATCGACCACCGAGACGTTCTGCAACGGCCAGGGCAGGGTGACGTTGATGCCCGGCTGCAGCGTGCGGGTGTACTGGCCGAAGGTCGTGACGATGCCCTGTTCCTTGGGCTGCACCTGATGGACGGAAGAAAGGATGATCCACAGGGCGCCGGCACTCATCAGGAGCACCGGAACCCAGCTCTTGCCGTCCGCCCGCCGCGGCAGCCGGAAGCCGGGTCCGCCCGTCCCGCCGCCACCGCCGCCGATCCGCCGCGGTCCTTCGGGTCCGCGGTTCTTGAACAGGTCCTCGATGCTCGCGGGGCGGCGCCCCGGCTGTGTCCCGCCACCACCCGGCGGCAGCCACGGATTGCGCGGCGGCCCGGCGCCTTCCGCGCGTGGCGGTTCGCCGCCGCCGCCGTCCGCGCCCTTGGGCTTGCCCCACGGGCTGCGCTGGCCGGCCATGCTCAAGCCGATCGCGCGGCCGATCCCGTCCATGAATGTCATGACGAAGGTTATAGGCGCGCGTCCGCGAGAAAAACAGGGGTTGGCATTCCGTTTTTGCTGCTAAAGGCACCGGTTCGCATGCCACGCGATCCACTTCTCGACCGGCTTCCGGCCGCGCTGGCCGGGCGCGTGCTGACGGTGAGGCGCCAGCACGGGCGCATCCTGCTGGTGGCGAGCGGCGACGGCCTCGACGCGGCCGCGCGTACCCGGCTGGAGGCAGAGCTGGTCGCGGCGGCGCAGGATCACGCGGCGGGAGCCGCCGTGCATGTGGCGATCGGCGCGAGCGAACCCGCCCCGGCTCCGCCGGCGGCAAGCGGCTCGCCGGTGCGTCCGCGCATCGTCGCGGTCGGGTCGGGCAAGGGCGGGGTGGGCAAGTCGACCCTCACCGCCAATCTGGCGCTGGCGCTGGCGCGGACGGGGCTTCGCGTCGGCATCGTCGATGCCGACATACACGGACCGTCGCAGCCGATGCTGCTTGGCACCACGGCGGCGAAGCCCGAGGCGGTGGGCAACCGTCTCCTGCCCGTCCGCGGCGCCGGCGGCGTTCCCGTGCTGTCCGCCGGACACCTCGTCCCGCCGGGCCGGGCGCTGGCATGGCGCGGGCCGATGGCGGGCAAGGCACTGGCCCAGCTCGTCGAGGCGGACTGGGGCGACACCGAACTGCTGCTGGCGGACCTGCCGCCCGGAACCGGCGACATCCAGATCACCATGCTGCAACGCTTCCGGCCCGCGGGCGCGGTGATCGTGTCGACGCCGCAGGATCTGGCGCTCGTCGACGCGGCGCGGGCCGGGCAGATGCTGGAGGCCGCCGGCGTTCCGATCATCGGCCTGGTCGAGAACATGTCCGGCTACAGCTGTCCCCACTGCGGCGGCTGGAGCGATCCCTTCGGGAAAGGCGGGATCGAAGGCGCCGCGGCGCGCATGGACATCCCGTTCCTCGGCCGGATCCCGCTCTCCATCGCCCTGCGTGAGGCGAGCGACCGGGGCACCCCGCCGGCGGCGGCGGGCGGCCCGGATGCAGAACCCTTCGACGCCATCGCCCGCAAGGTGGCGCAATGGCTCGCCCGCCCTTGACGCGTGCGGCGGTGTCCGGGTCCGGCGGAAGGGGGACGTTGCTGTCCCCGCACTGGCGTCTGAGCCGGCGGGGTCTGCTCGCCGGCGCCGCCGCCGGTGGCGGACTCCTCGTGGCGTGGCTTGCCTGGCCCGATGCCGACGGCCCGCGCCTGCCGTCCGGCCGCAACGATCTGCCGTTCGGGGCGTGGCTGACCATCGGCCGCGACGGCGTGGTGACCGTGGCGGTGCCGCAGGTTGAGACGGGGCAGGGGATCAGCACCCTCCTGCCGCAGGTGGTGGCGGAGGAGCTGGGGGCGGACTGGCGGCTGATCGCGGTGCAGCCGGTGCCGCCGCATGCCGCCTTCGCCAACGTGCCGCTGGCGCAGCTCTGGGAGCCGTTGTGGGCGCCTTCGGCCCCGGTGCTCGCCCGGCTGCCGGGGGGCGTGGGCGCGCGCGCCTTTGCCCGCCGCGCGGCCTTCGCCGCCACGGCCGCCGGCACCGCGCTTGCCGCCTACGAGGAGCCGTGCCGCCGCGCCGGGGCGGCCGCGCGCGCCCTGCTGGTCGAGGCGGCCAGCCGCCAGTGGAACGTCGCGCCGGCAGAGTGCCTGGTCGCCGACGGGCTGATCACCTGCGGCGAGCGGCGGGCGACATTCGGTGCGCTGGCGCCCGCCGCGGCGCGGCTCGACGCGCCTGATGACGCGGGGCCTGCACCGCCCGCGCAGCCTGATCCGCGGGCGCAGGCGCGCGCAGGGCCGAACCCGTTTCCGCGGCTCGACCTTCCTTCCAAGGCGAGCGGATCGACGCTGTTCGCCGGCGACGTGCGCCTGCCGAACCTTGTTCATGCCTCCATCCGCCACGGTCCGGCCGGAGCGCCCTTTCTGGCCGGCTTCGACGCCGCGGCGGCGCGCGGCATCGCGGGTCTGGTCCGGGTGGTGCGCTCGAAGCGCTGGCTCGCGGCCGTCGCCGAAAGCTGGTGGATGGCGGAACGGGCGCTCGATGCCATGCGCCCGCGCTTTGGCGGCGGTGCGCCGGTGAGCAGCGCGGCCATGACCCGCATGCTCGACGCCGCGCTGGAGCAGGACGGCGAGGTGATCGCCGCCTCCGGCAGTGTCGATCCGTCCGCGGCCGGGTTGCTGACCGCCACCTACCGCATCGCGCCCGCCGTTCACGCCGCGCTCGAGACAGCCAGCGCCACGGCGCGGATCAGCGGCAACCGGCTGGAGCTGTGGCTGGCGGCGCAGGCGCCCGCACAGGCGCTGGCGGCGGCCGCGCGGGCAGTGCGGCTGCGCCCGGAGGACGCGGTGCTGTATCCTGTCGCGGGGGGCGGCAGCTTCGATGCGCGGCTCGATCACACCCACGCCATCGAGGCCGCCGTGATTGCCGAGGCGGTCGGCCGCCCGGTGCAGCTCACCTGGCCCCGGCGGCAGGAGCTGCTGGCCCTGCCTCACGGTCCCTTTGTCCACGTCCGGGTTGGCGCCGCCTTCCAGCCCGGAGGAGAGCCGCGCATCGGCCAGTGGTCGGCGCGCTTTGCCGCGCCGGCCTGGATGCGGCAGATGGGGCACCGGCTGTTCGACAACATGACCGCCACGGCGGCCCTGCGCGCGAGCGCCGGAGTTGCCGATCCGCTGGCGCTGCGCGACGCCGTGCCGCCCTATGCCATCCCCAATGTCGCGGTGGAGCACGTGCCGGTCGACCTGCCGCTGCCGGCGGGGCCGGTGCGCGGCAACGGCGCGGCGGTGGCGGCATTCTGCACCGAAAGCATGATCGACGAACTTGCGGCGAGGGCCGGGCGCGAGCCGCTGTCCTGGCGCATCGCCATGCTCGGGCATGACCCGCGCCTCGCCGCCTGCCTGCTGGCCGTGGCCGAGATGGCGCAGTGGGACGGCGCCGGCCGGTCGGGGGGACAGGGACTGGCCTGCGCGCGGCTGCGGGCGGCCGCCGAGAATGACGAGGACGGTGGCGGCGGGCGGATCGCCTGCATTGCGGCCGTGGACGCTGCCGGCGGGCAGATCGCGGTGCGCCGCCTGTTCGCCGCCGTGGACCTCGGGCGGATCGTCAACGCGGACATCGCCCGCCAGCAGATCGAGGGAGGGTTGCTGTTCGGCCTCACCATGGCGCTTGGCGGACAGGCCGCTTTCGCCGGCGGCCTCCCGGTCAGCGACCGGCTTGGCGATCTGGCCATTGCGCCGCTGGCGCGGACACCTCAGATCGAGGTGCGGTTCGTCGGCGACGAAGCGGCACCGCCCTTCGATCCCGGCGAACTGGGGACGGTCGTGGCGCCGCCCGCGATTGCCAACGCCCTGTTCGCCGCCACGGGGCGGCGGATCCGTGCCCTGCCGCTGCTGGAGAACGCATGACCTGGACAACCCAAGCGCTGCCCCCGGACCACCCGCCGGTCCGTTCGGGAGGCGTGGGCGTGCTGCTCGTCAACCTCGGCACGCCCGACGCCGCCGATCCGCCGGCCGTGCGCCGCTACCTGCGCGAGTTCCTTTCGGACCCGCGGGTGATCGAAGTGCCGAGGCTTGTCTGGCAACCCATCCTGCGCGGCGTGATCCTGAACGTGCGCCCGCGCAAGTCCGCCCATGCCTATGGCAAGGTGTGGACGGCGGACGGCTCGCCGCTGGCGGCGATCACGCGGGCGCAGGCGGCCGGTCTGGCCGAGCGGCTGGCGGGCGACGGCGTGCGGGTGGACTACGCCATGCGGTACGGCAATCCGTCCATCGCCAGCCGCCTCGCCACGCTGATGGCGCAAGGGTGCGAGCGCATCCTCTTTGCGCCCCTCTATCCGCAATACTGCGCCGCCACGACGGCGACCGCCGTCGACAAGGCGGCAGAGGCGCTGCGGACGATGCGCTGGCAGCCGACGCTGCGCACCCTGCCGCCCTATCACGACGATCCGCTCTACCTCGACGCGCTTCACCGCGATCTCGGCCGGCAGCTTGCGGCCTTGCCGTTCGCGCCCGAGGTGCTGCTGCTTTCCTTCCACGGCATGCCGGAGCGCACGCTGCACAAGGGTGATCCGTACCATTGCCACTGCCGCAAGACGGCGCGGCTGCTCGCGGCGCGCCTGCACGCCGATCCGCGCTGGGCGGGGCTGAGGATCGAGACGACGTTCCAGTCGCGCTTCGGCCCGGCCAAATGGCTGGAACCCGCCACCGACGCCACGCTCGAGGCGGAGGCGAGGGCAGGCACGCGGCGGATCGCGGTTGCCGCGCCCGGCTTTGCCGCCGACTGCGTCGAGACGCTGGAAGAGCTGGCGATTGCCGGCCGCGAACAGTTCGAGGCGGCGGGTGGCAGCGACTATGCCGTGCTGTCCTGCCTCAACGCGTCCGGGGACGGGATGGCGATGCTGGAGGCCATGGTCCGGCGCGAACTGTCAGGGTGGATTTGACGCCGCGATCTATTTACACTCACGTCAACAAGGAGGGTCGAGCCATGGCTACCGTCGCCGCGCCGCTGTCAGGCGCAGAGCCGTTCACGCCCGCGCACTGGTCGCAGCGCTTGCCCAAGTCCGCGCTCGACCACATTCCGGGCGATGATGGCTGGCCGCTCGTCGGCACCACCCTCAAGGTTCTCGCCGATCCGCCCGCCTACGGCCGGCGCATGTATGCCCGCTACGGTCCGGTCTTCCGCACCAACAGCTTCGGCATCCGCAACGTGAACCTCATCGGCGCCGAGGCGAACGAACTGGTGCTGTTCGACCGGCAGGGGATCTTTTCCAGCGAGCAGGGCTGGAGCCCTGTGCTTCACCGGCTGTTCCCGCGTGGTCTGATGCTGCTCGACTTCGAGAAGCACCGCGCCGACCGCCGGGCGCTGTCGATCGCCTTCAAGCCCGAGCCGATGCGCCACTACGCCGGCACGCTCAACCGCGAGATCGCCCGGCGCGTCGAAAGCTGGGGGAGCGGGCCGATGCGGTTCTATCCCGCCATCAAGCAGCTGACGCTGGACCTTGCGGCCGACAGCTTCATCGGTCTTCCCTTCGGCCCGGAGGCGGAGCGCATCAACCAGGCCTTCGTCGACATGGTGCAGGCGTCGGTCGCGCCTGTCCGCAAGCCCTTGCCCTTCAGCCGGATGAAGAAGGGCGTGGACGGCCGGGCGTTCCTGGTCGACTACTTCACCCGCGAAACCCTGCGCCGCCGGGAAAGTGGCGGCGGGCAGGACATGTTCAGCCAGTTCGCGACCGCCACGGACGAGAGCGGCACGCTGTTGCCGATCGACGAGGTCGTCGACCACATGAACTTCCTGATGATGGCGGCGCACGACACCATCACCTCCAGCGCCACGGCGCTCGTATACCTGCTCGCGCGGCATCCGGTCTGGCAGGACCGTGTTCGGGACGAGCTGCTGGCGCTCACCGGGACGCCGGGCGCGCCCTTGTCCTTCGACGATCTCGCCAGGCCGCAGCTGACGGAAATGGCCTTCAAGGAAGCGCTGCGGATGATCCCGCCGGTGCCTTCGCTGCCGCGGCGGGCGCTGCGCGCGTTCGAGTTCGGCGGCTACCACATCCCGGCGGGCGCGCCGGTCAGCGTCAGCCCGGCCATGGTCCATCACCTGGAGGAACACTGGCCCGAGCCCGACCGCTTCGACCCCGAGCGTTTTCTTCCCGAACAGGTCCGCGCCCGGCACAAATACGCCTGGGTGCCGTTCGGGGGCGGCGCGCACATGTGCCTCGGGCTGCATTTCGCCTACATGCAGATCAAGATCCTCATGGCCCACCTCCTGACCCGCTACCGCATCGAGGTCGCGGACGGATACGAGCCGCGCTGGCAGGCCTGGCCCATCCCGCAGCCGCGTGACGGCCTGCGGATTGCTCTCAGGGCGCTCAACTAAAATCGATGGCGATGCCGTTCTCGGTCCAGTCACCATAGCGCGTGGGACTGACCGCCCGCGGTTCGCTGGCCGCGGGATCGATCGCCCGCGGAGCCGGTGCGGGGTCGTTGGTCCAGTAGGCCGGCTTGCGGAAGCCGGCCGGTCGACGGGTGCTGCGCTGGGTCATGCGCCCCAGATGCGCCGCGACGGACGGGGTTTCAATCCGGCCCGCGCATCCTAAGAGCGGCCGATGGACACGGTTCCCGGAACGGCGGCCCGGCTGGCGGCCCTGAAGCTGCTCGATGCCGTGCTGCGGCGGGGCGAGACTTTGGATCAGGCCGGTGCTGCGGCCCTGAGCGGCCTTGCGCATCCGGCTGACAAGGCTCTGGCGCGGGCGATCGCCGGCGAGGCGCTCCGGTGGCTGGTCGACCTCGATCACCTCATCGACGGCGCCACCGCCCGTCCGCTGCCCCCGGATGCGAAGGCCCGCACGGTGCTGCGTCTGATGCTTGCCCAGTCGCTGCGCCTCGGCATGCCGGCGCATGCGGTGGTGGCGACCGGTCTGCCGCTCCTGACCGGAGGTCCGCGCCGGCTTGCGCATGGCGTGTTCGCCGCCCTCGTCCGCCGGGGTGTGCAGCTACCACCGGCGCCAACCCTGCCGCAGGCGGTGCGCGCCCGCTGGGGCGCGATGGCCGAGGCCGTGGCGCCGGCGCTGCGCGAGCCGCCGCCGCTCGATCTCACACTGAAGGATGCGGGCGCCACCGCCCTGTGGGCCGCGCGGCTCGGCCGGCGTTCGCTGGCGCCGGGGCATGTGCGGCTGGAGCGCGGCCGGGCGGTGCCGGACCTGCCCGGCTTCGGCGAAGGTGCCTGGTGGGTGCAGGATCTGGCGGCGTCACTGCCGGCGCGGCTGCTGGGCGAGGGCGCGGGGCGGCGGGTGCTCGATCTTGCCGCGGCGCCCGGTGGCAAGACGCTTCAGCTGGCGAGTCGCGGCTGGGAGGTCACCGCGCTCGACGCTTCGGCCCGGCGGCTCGGGCGCCTGCGCGACAATCTTGCCCGCACGGGCTTGCGGGCGGACCTGATCTGCGCAGACGCGCTCGCATGGCATGCGGCGGAACCGTTCGACGCCGTGCTGCTCGACGCGCCGTGCACCGCCACCGGCACCTGCCGCCGCAACCCGGACGTGCTGCACCGCATCGACGCCGCCGCGATCGCGCGCATGGCCGGAATGCAGGAGGCGATGCTGCGCCGGGCGCGCGCGCATCTGCGACCCGGCGGGGTGCTGGTCTACGCGGTGTGTTCGCTCGAGCGGGAGGAGGGCGAGGAGCAGGCCGCGCGGGTGGACGCCGTTTCCCTTCCGGTTGCTGCCGACGAACTGCCGGCAGGTCTGCGGCCCGATGCGCTCGGCCGGGTGCGCACGCACCCGGGCATGCTGGCGGAAGAGGGCGGGCTGGACGGCTTCTTCATCGCCCGTTGGCGGGGGTGACCGCGCCAGACGGTGACGCAAAAAGGCCCCCGCTTTCGCGAGGGCCTTCCGTGTTCGATGGCGTCTGGTCTCAGAACGCGAAGCCCATGGCGCGGCCGCCCCAGAACCAGTCCCAGAAACCGCCGAGAACCTGACCGAGATACTTTTTCATCACAAAGCTCCCCTGCTTAGTTGAGAGCTTAAGGCTAAATTAACCTTAACAGGAAGTAAAGACCGCCTCACATCCGGCGTTCGTCCCGTGTCCCGCCGGAGGACACCATGGCACGCAGCGTGTCGAACGGCACCGGCGGCGCAAGCACGAACCCCTGCACCAGCGGACAGCCGAACGCGCGCAGAGTTTCGAACTCGGCCTCCGATTCGACACCTTCCGCAACCACGTCGATCTCGAGGTCGGCGCCCAGGCGACAGATGTGCCGCACGATCCGGCGCCCCTTGCGCAGGTCCAGCACCTTGCCCGTCAGGCTGCGGTCGATCTTCAGCTCGTCGATGGGGTAGAGCATCAGCGCGTCATAGGTCGCGGTCTTGACGCCGAAATCATCGAGCGCCCAGCGCACGCCCATCGCGGCGATGGCCTCCATCACCGCCGCGGCGCGTTCCGGCCGGGCAATGTGCCATGTCTCGGTCAGCTCCAGCGTCAGCCGCGCCGGATGGAAGCCGGTGAGCTCGAGCAGCCCGCGCACCATGTCGCACAGCCGCATGTCCTGCACCGAAAGGGCGGAGATGTTGACCGAGAGGCGCAGCGACTGCTCGCCGTCGAGCTGCTGCACCAGCCGCATCGATTCGTGCAGCATCAGCCGGGTCAGCCGATCGATCCGCCCGGCCTTCTCGCACTGGTCGATGAACCAGTCGGTCGGCACGATGCCGCGGGCCGGATCGTTCCAGCGGACGAGCGCCTCGACCCCCACGACGGCGCCGGTGGCCGTGCAGAACTGCGGCTGGAACACCGGGTAGATGTGCCCCCCGGCGATGGCCGCGTCGATCTTGTGCTGGATCGACAGGTTCCACAGGTGCTCCTCGTCGGCGGAATGTTCGACGAACACGATCGGGCGGTCGGCCTCGTTCGAGCGCTGCGCCGCGTTGCGGGCGGAGGCGAGCTTGCGACCCGGCGAATTGTCGGCGCTGGCATCGACACCGAAGGTGACGTTGATGTCGATGGCGGTGTCACCGAGCTGCACCGGTTCGTAGCAGAGCAGCCGGGTGCCGAGCAGGTGGTCGCTCAGCCGCTCGCGCCCCATGACCGGCATGGTCCAGGCGAAGAAGCCGTTGCCGCCCGAGTAGAGCTGCCGGTTCTCGTCGGCGATGCGCAGCCGGTCGGACAGCAGCTTGATGTATTCGGCGTGACGCGACTCGGGCAGCGTGCTCAGCACGTCGTCGAAATTGTGGACCCGGGCGACGATGAAGCTGGCGGTCTGCGTCTCCTGCGGCGAGAATTCGCGCTCGAGCGCGCGGGTCGTCGGCAGGCCCGTGCGGTCGTCGAACATGACCCCCCGGTTGCGCGCCCGCCACCAGATCCGCAGGCCCGCATAGATCAGCGCGGCCATGACGACAGGGCCGGACGTGACCATGATGTTGAACACCGTGGCGACGTAGACAGCCAGACCGCCTGCGAGGACTGCCACACCGTAGCCGGCCCACCGCCACAACGCCCTTCGCAGCAATGAGGCTGCTGCAAGGGCAGCAAGGAACAGCGTCAAGGGCAGCCATTGCGGTGTCACCCAGGGCACGCCGCCACGCAGCGTTTCCGCCGCAAGGATGGTTACATAACTCGCCGGGACATTGATGCGTCCCGGAATGTTGGCAAGCTCACGGACAGGACCGTTGTCGATCCCGAGGACGACGACCTTGCCTTTCACAGTCGCCGGCTGAATCTGTTCCAGCAATTCACTCTTGCGTAGGTAGGCGATCTCGTCGGTGTCGTACCGGTAGTCGATCGCGAAACGCTCTGGACCACTGGTCGGTTCGCCTGCGAGGGCGACCGGAAGCGTCGGCAGTTCCGCGCGCTGATCCAGTCGGCGGTAGGAGTCCCACGTGAGATTCAGGTAGTTGACGTACCGGAAGTTCAGCGCCTGAGGCGCGGTTCCGCGGATGTCCGGATGAGTCGAACGGTATACGCGCTGACCATTCACATGATCCACCCGCCGTTGCACCAGCACGATGCGGTCGCCGTAGCGGGCGATGGCGCGGCGCAGCGCGGCGTCGGCGTCGGGGGTGGTGGGCGCCTCGAACACCACGTCGAGAGCGACGAGACGCGGCCCGGCGGCGCGTAGCTGGTCAAGCGCCTGGGCCAGCCTGCGCCGGGCGTCGGGAGAGTTGGGGGAGGCGACATCCGGGTCGAGCGCGACGAACACGATGGTCCCGGACGGGGCCTTGCGCACGAGGTGGGTCTGCGTGACCCAGGTGATCTGGTCGATCGGCTCGAGCAGCGTGGCCGTCCCCAGCAGCAGTCCGGTGGCGCACGCGGTCAGCACGTGGCGCAGCCGGACGCGGGCGACGACCTGCTGCTGCGGCATGGAACGTTCGCGGCGGACGCGCAGCCGCTGCCGCAGCGTCCACAGCCGCCGCCAGCGCTTTGCCCTCGTCCTGATCAACGCTCCCGGCATCATGTCCTTCCGGCTCTCGGGCCTCGGGTGTGCCGCACGACCATGCGTTCAGATTGGTTAACGAAGCGTTCGTTCAGGCGCCGCGATCTCCTCCGGAATGGAGCTGTTCCGCGCCGTCCGGCAGGCCGGCGGCCGCGCGCAGGCGGGCCCGCGCTTCCCGCTCTCCAATGAGCGGCAGGAGGGCGGCCATGTCGGGCCCCTGCGCCCGGCCGGTCAGCGCCAGACGCAGCGGCAGGAACAGCGCCCGTCCGCTGCGCCCTGTCTCCGTTTTGAGAGCAGCGGTGAGGTCCTGCCAGGGTGTCGCCGACCAGGTCAGCCGCTCGGCCGCCAGCGCGGCAAGCGCCTGATCCTCCGGCTCAAGCGCGGGAGGGGCAAGCGGGCCGGACAGCACCGCGAGCCAGTCGCCGGCGTCGGCGACCCGGCCAAGGTTCGGGCGCAGCGCCAGCCACGCCGCCTCTCCGATCCCGTCGGGCAAACGGCCGGCGACCCGCTCGAAGGGCAGCTGGTGGACGATGCCGCGGTTCAGCCGGTCGAGTTCGTCGAGCGAGAAGCGCGCCGGCGCGCGGCTGAAGAGCGACAGGTCGAACTCCTCCACGAGCACGCCGCGCTCGCCCACCGGCTCGACCGGACGGCTGGTGCCGAGCCTCGCCAGCAGCGCCGCGAGCGCGTCGGGTTCGATGCCCCGCGCCCGCAACGTGTCGCAGTCGATGGAGCCGAGGCGCTTGGACAGCTTGCCCTCGTCTCCCACGAGCAGCGCCTCGTGCGCGAAACGCGGCGGCGTCCGGCCGAGTGCGGCGAAGATCTGCACCTGCACGGCCGTGTTCGACACATGGTCCTCGCCCCTCAGCACGTCCGTGATGTTCATGTCGATGTCGTCCACGACGCTGGGCAGCATGTAGAGCCAGCTGCCGTCGGCGCGCCGGACCACCGGGTCGGACAGCTGCGCCGGATCGAAGCGCTGTTCGCCGCGGATGGCGTCGTGCCAGACGATCGGCTGGTCGTGATCAAGGCGGAACCGCCAGTGCGGCCGCCGGCCGCCTTCCTCCAGCGCCCGGCGCTCCTGTGCACTCAGGCGCAGCGCCGCCCGGTCGTAGATCGGCGGCAGGCCGCGCCCGAGGCGCACCTTGCGCTTCAGCTCCAGCTCCTGTGCCGTCTCGTACGCCGGGTAGACGCGCCCCTCGGCCACCAGCCGGGCGAAGGCCGCTTTGTAGAGGTCGAGGCGGGCGGACTGGCGCACCTCGCCGTCGGGGCGAAGGCCGAGCCAGTCGAGATCGCGGCGGATCGCGTCCACATACGCCTCCCGGCTGCGCTCGGCGTCGGTGTCGTCGATGCGCAGCAGGAACCGTCCGCCCGCGCGGCGGGCGAGCAGCCAGTTGTGCAGCGCCGTGCGCAGATTGCCGACATGCAGGCGGCCGGTGGGCGAGGGGGCGAACCGGGTCGTGACCATGGCGAGTGCCGTTACCGCCAGGACCGGCACTTGGCCATCCTGCACCCGCCGGCACCCCCGAGGCCGCAGGGAACCAAAAGTCGGCGCGTTGGTAAGAGAGCAAGGTTCTTCAGGGGGATTTTCGACCGATGGGACAGTTGCGCTTCAACGAATCGCTTGCCAGCCTGTGGCTGGAACGCGGGCTGCTGGTGCTTGCGACGCTGGTCATCACCTGGCTGCTGGCGCGGGGCGCCCGCTGGGCGTTCGCCAGGCTGGTCGACAATGTCGGGTTCTTCCGGCGGCACAACACCACCTCGGGAGAGACGATCGGCTCGTCGCTCGGCCGGCTCGTGTCGCTGGTGATCTGGCTGTTCGGCCTCGTCACCGTGCTCCAGATCCTTCAGCTCGGCCAGGTGCTGGCGCCGGCGCAGAACCTGCTCAACAACATCGCCGCCTTCATTCCCAATCTGGTGGGTGCGGCCGTGCTGTTCTTCATCGGCCTCGTGATTGCCCGGATCGTGCGGGACATCGCCACGACGGGGCTGCAGACGTTCAACATCGACCGCCTGATCGGACGGGCGGGCGCCTACCGCACGGCCGGGGAGCCGGCCGCGGCCGTGCGGTCCGACATGGACAATGCCGGCGCCGACGCCCGCGCGGCGGACGATCCCTCTGCCGGCGGCGGGGCGCAGCTCAGCCAGACCATCGGCACGGTCCTTTACGCCCTGATCGTGATCTTCTTCTCGATCATGGCGCTCGACGTCCTCAACATCCAGGCGGTGTCGGGCCCGGCCAGCGCCATGCTCAACCTCATCCTCAACGCCATCCCGCTGATCATCGGTGCGGCGATCCTGCTGGGGCTGGGCTATGTCATCAGCCGGTTCGTGGTCGATCTCATCAAGAGCATCATGGCCGGCCTCGGCGCCGACCGGGCGTTCGGCACCACCGAACTGCTGCCCGGCTCCGTGACGCTGTCCTCCATCGTCGCGCGCGTGGCGCAGATCGCCATCATCCTGTTCTTCGCCATCGCCGCGACCCGGCTGCTCAACTTCCCGGAGCTGAGCGCCCTGCTCAGCCAGGTGCTCGAACTCGGCGGTCAGGTCATCTTCGGCGCGGTGGTCATCATCGTCGGCTTCCTGCTTGCCCGCATGCTGGCGCGCATGATCGGCGGAGCGGAAGAGACGGGGCTGGCGGCGCTGATCGTGAAGTGGGCGACGATCTTCGTCTTCACCTTCATGGGGCTGCAGTTCACCGGCATCGGCGAGGACATCATCCGCATCTTCTTCGGCGCGCTCGTGATCGGCGCGGCGGTGGCGGGAGCGCTCGCCTTTGGCATCGGCGGCCGGGAATGGGCGAGCCGCAAGCTCGAGCAGATGGACACCAAGGTGCGCGAGCAGGCGGAAAAGCCGGCCTCGGCCTCCGCTGGGCCGGGCCTCGGCGGCTTGCGGCGCGGCGGCGCGGCGGCCACCGGCACCACGGCGTCGCCCGCCTCCTCTTCCTCGTCGGCGGCCGCGGACCCGCTCGCCGTGCGGCCCAGCAGCGGTCCGGCCGCGGGCAGCAGCCGGCCGGAGGACGATCCGCTGCCTCCCGGCGCCTGAGCCGGCCTGACGGGCGCAGCCGGCGGCTGAAACGAACAGGGCGCGGGCCATTCGCCTGCGCCCTGTTCTTTCGTCGCCGCATCCGATCAACAGGCGCCGAAAACGGCGCTGCGCGGCCGCTCCGCGCGCCCGAACGGCCTGGTGTGCGCTACCAGGCGTAGCCGGCCGCCACCGCCGCCTCTTCCGCCGGCGTGCTTGCCCGGCCGAGGATGGCGTTGCGGTGGGGATAGCGGCCGAAGCGGGCGATCATCCGGTGGTGGGCCCGGGCATAGTCCCAGCCCATGCGGCGCGGCAGGCTGGCAAAGGCGCGCAGGGACAGGCGCTGGTCGCGGATGTCCTCGCTGTGCATCAGCGGCATGTAGAGGAACTGCCGCTCCTCCTGCCGCAGCCCGGCCTCCCAGCCGCGCGCCAGCACCGCGCGGGTGATCGCCAGCGCGAGCGGATCGGTCGCCCAGGCCTCGGCCTGCCCGCGAAAGATGTTGCGCGGCACCTGATCGAACAGCAGCACCGCTCCCAGCGCATCGCGCGGGCTGGCGAGAAACCGGATGGCCGGCTGCGTCCGCAACGCCGCGTGCCAGCGGCCGAACCGCGCCCGCAGCCCGTCATCCACCGCATCCGAGCCGCCGAACCAGTCAGCGGGGGAGAGCCGGTGGAACCAGTGGTGGTGCAGGGCCGCCGCCCAGCCGCGCCGGGCCGCCGTCACCGCCCGCTCACAGCCAGCGCCAGCGGCGGAACAGCATGACCTGCACGATCAGAACGACACCGCACAGGCCCACAACGCTCCAGAACGCCAGAGGGTGCTCGGCGGCCGGAATCCCCTCCACGTTCATGCCGAGCAGGCCGGTGAGAAAGGTGAGGGGCAGGAACACGGTCGCGACCACCGTCAGCAGCCGGTTGGTCCGTTCCGAGCGGGCGAGCGACCGGCCGCGGATCTCGTCCATCAGCACCACCGCCGATTCCTTGCTGACGTCGATGTCGTCGAGGAACCGCCGCAGCAGCGCGATGCTCTCGCCGATCTCGCGCCGGTCGTGCGGCTCGAACCAGCCCGGCGCGTCGCGGGCGATCGCCTCCAGCGCGACGTGCTCGGGCCCCATGTGCCGCTTCAGCGCCAGACAGTCGCGGCGGATGGCCGAGATCCGGCCCAGCAGGTCGTCCGCGCGGTCGTCCGCGCCGTCGACGGCGAACAGGGCGTCGATCTGCTCGTTCATGTCGATCACCGAATGGTTCATGTGGTGGATCATGTGTTCCACCAGGCTGGTGATCAGCGCGCCCGCGTCGGTCGGCCCCGGCCCGCCGCCATCCACCAGCGCCAGCACCTGTCGCGGACCCTGAAGCCAGTGGCGGCGGAAGGTCAGCACCCGCGTCCCGTCGCTCCACAGCTGCATGGACACCATGTCCTCGGGTTCGGCGCCGGGATTGAAGTTGATGGTCCGCAGCGTGGCGACGAGCGTCTCGCCCTCGCGGAAGGCGCGCGGGCGGGTGTCGTCGCTGGTCAGCAGTTCGGCCGTCGGCTCGGGCAGGCTCAGCGTGTGCAGCAGCCATGCCCGCACTTCGGGCAGTGTCCGGTCGAGATGGAGCCACAGCACCGCACCCGGCCGTTCCGGTCGCCAGTCGCGCGCCTCGTCCCAGGTGATCGGCGCACCTCCCCCCGCGCCGTCCAGAACCCGGCCGAACAGCAGCGGCCCGTCGGAAGCGGTCATTTCAGCGCGCGTCATGGCCCCGTTCATCGTGTCCGCCTCCGCTCTGCCGCACGCGCGCATTTCCTATCGGGATGCGCCATGCTAGCTAGCGGGGCATGTCTGGCGCCGCAATCTCGCTTCTCCCGGTGCGGCACGCGCCGTGCCGGGTTCATGGGCGAATGACCGGGCGGCGTGTCCTTGGACCGTGTCACATCCGGTCCATGTGTTCTTCACGAGAGACGAAGCGATGAGCAGCATCCGTCCCTGGCGCACGATCGAACGGCGCCCCTGCCGGCAGATCATGGTCGGCAACGTTCCGGTCGGCGGCGATGCGCCGATCACCGTGCAGACCATGACCAACACGCCGACGGAGGACGCCGCCGCGACGCTGGACCAGATCCGGCGGTGCGAGGATGCGGGCGCCGACATTATCCGCGTCTCGTGCCCCACGCCCGAGGCGACGCGCGCCTTCCGCCTGATCACCCGCGCGGCGCGCGTCCCGATCGTCGCCGACATCCATTTCCACTACCAGCGCGCGCTGGAGGCGGCGGATGCGGGCGCGGCGTGTCTGCGGATCAATCCGGGCAACATCGGTTCGTCCGCGCGTGTGGCGGAGGTGGTGCGCGCGGCCAAGGCCAATGGCTGTGCCATCCGCATCGGGGTCAACGCCGGCTCGCTCGAGAAGCATCTGCTGGAGAAATACGGCGAACCATGTCCCGAGGCGCTGATCGAAAGCGCGCTCGATCACATAAAGCTGCTGCAGGATCACGATTTCCACGAATACAAGGTCGCGGTGAAGGCCAGCGACGTGTTTCTCGCCGTGGCGGCGTATCAGGGGCTGGCCGACGCGGTGGATTGTCCGCTGCATCTGGGCATCACCGAGGCGGGTGGCTTCGTCGGCGGCACGGTGAAGAGCGCCATCGGCATCGGCTCGCTGCTGTGGGCAGGCATCGGCGACACCATCCGGGTCAGCCTGTCGGCCGAACCGGAACAGGAGGTGAAGGTCGGCTTCGAAATCCTGAAGTCGCTCGGCCTCAGGACGCGCGGCGTGCGGGTCGTGTCCTGCCCGTCCTGTTCGCGCCAGGGATTTGACGTCATCCGCACGGTCGAGGCGCTGGAGAAACGGCTGGAGCACATCAAGACGCCGCTGTCGCTCTCCGTGCTCGGCTGCGTCGTCAACGGCCCTGGCGAGGCGCGTGAAACCGACATCGGCATCACCGGCGGCGGCAAGGGCCGGCACATGGTGTACCTGTCCGGCGTCACCGACCACCATGTCGAGGACGAGCGCATGATCGACCACATCGTCGCGCTGGTCGAGGCCAAGGCGGCCGAGATCGAGGCCGGCATGAGCGATGCGGGCGATGCCGACGCGATGGGCGTCGCCGCGGAGTGAGCCGGCTGCCTCGTGAGGCTGCCGGGCCGGCCCCGGCCGGGCACGGCGCAGGGCAGGCGGCGCGCACAGCCGGGGTCGCGGCGCCAGCCTGAGCTGTGCTTCACGTCGTCCATCACGCCGATTACGCCCCGGCCAGTCCCGCGCGCGGCACGTTCCGGTTCGACAAGTACCGGGCCGTCATGGCGGCCTTGCGGGAAAGCGGCTATCCGCTGACGGAGCACGCGCCGGCACCAATGCCGCGCGAATGGCTGGAAGCGGTCCATGACCCCGCCTATGTCGACGAGGTGCTGGCGGCCCGCGTGCCAGCCGCCAAGGAGCGGCGCATCGGCTTTCCGGTGACGCCGCGGATCGCCGCCCGGGTGCAGCACACCAACGGCGGCACCTGGCTCGCAGCGAAGCTGGCCCTGAGCCACGGCTATGCCGCCAACAGCGCCGCGGGCAGCCACCATGCCCTGCATGAGACGGGCGCGGGCTATTGCGTGTTCAACGATCTGGCGGTCGCCGCCAACCGGCTGATCGGCGAAGGCGATGCGCGCCGGATCCTCATCGTCGATCTCGACGTCCACCAGGGCGACGGCACCGCAGCGCTGATGGCCGGACGGCCGCAGGTCTTCACCTTCTCCGTTCATGCGGCCAGGAACTTCCCCGTGCGCAAGGCGCGCTCCTCGCTCGACGTGGCGCTGCCCGACGGGGCGGACGACGACACCTATCTTGCCGAGATCGGCGCGCGCCTGCCCGCCATCCTCGACACCTTCGCCCCGGATCTCGTGCTCTACCAGGCCGGCGTGGATCCGCACCGCGACGACCGGCTGGGGCGGCTTGCCCTCAGCGACGCCGGGCTGCTGGCGCGCGACCGGCTGGTGCTGCGCGAGGCGCGCCGCCGCGGTGTGCCGGTGGCGTCGGCGCTGGGCGGCGGCTACGGTCCCGATCCGCTGGTGCTTGGCCAGCGCCACGCGGCGGGCATGATCGCCATGGCGGAGGAAAACGCCCGCCATGCCGCCCCGGTCCGTCTGCCTCAGGGGCGGGTGCCGGGATGGTAGATGTCGATGTAGTCGGTCAGTCCGTCGCACCACTCGAAGTCGCGCAGCCGCCAGTAGGGCCGGTTCTGGGTCACGGCGAAGCGCCAGTTGTCGCGGGTCGCCACGCAGCGCCGCCCCCGGTCCGGCACGTCGCTGATCGCGATCTGCCCGGCGAAGACGAAGTAGTCGCGTCCGATTTCCGTCACCCGCCCTTCCAGCGTGAGCTGTCCCGGTCCGTCGACCTCGCCCTGCACGGCGCTGAGCCGCATCTGCCCGTCTTCGGCGCGGACGAAGGCATGGCCGCGCTGGCGCCAGCTGATCCATTGCAGCGTCACACCCGCGTTCGCCTTGAGCTGCTCCAGCGCCGCGCCGTCGAGGACACGGATGCCCGGCGCGGCCGGGGCGGCCGCCGCCGGCACCGGGGGCGAAAGGACGGGCGGTGTCTGCGTGGCGGCGGCGGTGCAGCCGCCCAGCAGGACGGCTCCGGCGGTGGCGGCGATCACGTGTGCAGCAGACATGGCAAGCTGTTCCCCTCCGTTCATGCAGCGTCGGCAGGAATGTGCTAGGCGAGCGGCATGCCCATCAGCAACCCCCTCCCCCGCCGGGCGGTGTTGAAAGGCGCGGTCGGCGCGGGAGCCGCACTGGCCGTGCCCTCGTCGCTGTCGGCGCCGGTGTATGCGGCGCCGTCGGCCCTGCGGCCGCGCGACCGGACCCTCTTCGCGCTCGCCACCGCGCAGCTCGACCGGCTCGGCAACCGCATCCCGCAGCGCGACCTCGTGGCCGTGGTCGACTTCGGGCACCACTCCGCGCAGCCGCGGCTTCACCTACTCAGCTTCGCCCTCAACCGGGTGCGGTCCTTTCTCGTCACGCACGGGCAGGGTTCGGATCCCCAGCACGACGGCTGGCTCAAGACCTATTCGAACGCCGACGGCTCGCTGGCGACGAGCAGAGGCGCCTACCGCACCGGCGAGGTCTATGACGGGCAGTACGGCACGTCGTTCCGCCTCGACGGACTGGATCCCACCAACAGCAACGCCCGCCAGCGCGCGATCGTCGCCCATGCGGCCGAGTATGCCCGGGCGAGCCATGTGGCGCGCCACGGGAAGCTGGGCCGCTCCTTCGGGTGCTTCGCCATGGACCCGGCGGAGTTCGGTCACGCCCTGAACCTGCTGCCCGAGGGGCGGCTGCTCCTTGCCGACAGTTACGGTGTGCAGCCGGACGGCACGCTGGCGCAGCGGCTGCCGGGCAATCTGCGGCCGCTGCTGCCGGAGCGGCCGCACGGGCGCGCAAGGCTGCTCCCCGGCGTGTACTGACCGCCGGCGCCGGCAGCCGTCCGCAGCCGTGATCCTGCACCGCGGCGCCGTGGCGTGGCGACGGGGCGTGGCCATCCGAAAGCCGCGTGACCCGCCCGCGCGAACCGGCTAGGCCGGCGCCGCATGCGCACCGGAGAACCGATCCTGCCCGTGGCTGCGGCGCTGGCGGGCGTGGCCATGCTCGCGCTCATGGACGCCTTCATGAAGGGCGCCTCGCTCGCGGCCGGAGCCTACAGCGCCGCCCTGCTGCGCGCGCTGTTCTCCGTCTGCCTCATGGCGCCGCTGTGGCTGGTGCTGGGCGGCCGCTGGCCGGGACGCGCGGCGCTGCGCCTTCATCTCCTGCGCGGCACGGTGTCGGCGTTCATGGCGCTCACCTTCTTCCATGCCCTGACCAAGCTGCCCATCGCAGAGACGATCGCCATCTCCTTCGTCGCGCCGCTCATCGCGCTGTACCTTGCCGCGGTGCTGCTCGGCGAGAGGATCCGGCGCGAGGCGGTGCTCGCCTCGGTGGTGGGGTTCGCGGGCGCGCTGGTGATCATCGGCGGGCGCCTCGGGCAGCAGGCGCTCGACCGCGACGCGGCGGAGGGACTTGCCGCCATCGGCGTCTCGACGCTGCTTTATGCGTGGAACTTCATCCTGATGCGGCAACAGGCCCTGCTCGCCCGGCCGGCGGAGATCGCCACCTTCCACGGCGGCGTTGCCGCCCTTGTGCTGGGCGTCGCCGCGCCATGGCTGCTGCGCTGGCCGGAAAGCGCCGCACTGTCGTCGATCGGGGTGGCCGCCGCGCTGACGGTGGGCGGCGCGATGACGCTGGCCTGGGCCTACGCGCGGGCGGAAGCGCAGCGGCTGGTGCCGGTGGAGTACAGCGGTTTCGTCTGGGCGGTGCTGTTCGGCTGGTGGTTCTTTGCCGAGCGGGTGTCGTTCACGACCCTGGCAGGCACGGCTCTGATCGTGACGGGATGCCTGATCGCCGCGCGCCGCCGGCCGCTGCCGGATCTGGTCTAGTCGGTGCGGGCCGCCGACTGGGCGGTTTCGGCCTTCAACGGCTGCTGCACCAGGCCGAAGGCGGCGGCAAAGCACAAGCCGACCGCCGTCGAGGCGATCACGATGGCAATCCGCACCGAGCGGCGCGACGTTCCGACACCCGTTTCTGCCGACATTCCTGCGACTCCCTGACGTGGGCGAGGCATCGACCCGCCGCGTCTCCACAATCCCTTCAGTTGCTTAAATCAAGGTTAAGAGGGGGGTCAAGCGGTCCTTGCATTTGCGGGCGTGTCGGCGCAGGGGACACAGCAGACGCGGCGCGGCCGTTCTTCGCCGGACGGTGGCCTGCCGCACCAGACGCGAAGGACGACACGCTTCCATGACCCAGGTCGGCACCGACACCCTTTCCACCCGCTCCACCCTCGACGTGAACGGCAAGGCTTACGCCTACTACTCGCTGGACAAGGCGCGCGAGAAGGTGGGCGACGTGGCCCGCCTGCCGATCTCGCTCAAGGTGCTGCTGGAGAACATGCTCCGCTTCGAGGACGGGGGCTTCACCGTGGGCGAACAGCACGCCCGCGCCATCGCCGCGTGGCAGTACGCCCCGGTGACCGGCATGGAGATCCAGTTCCGGCCGGCGCGCGTGCTGCTTCAGGATTTCACCGGCGTGCCCTGCGTCGTCGACCTCGCCGCCATGCGCGATGCCATCGCCTCGCTGGGCGGCGACACCGCCCGGATCAATCCGCAGGTGCCGGTGAACCTCGTCATCGACCATTCCGTCATGGTGGACGAATTCGGCCATCCCAAGGCGATGCAACGCAACATGGCGCTGGAATATGCCCGCAACGCCGAACGCTACGACTTCCTCAAATGGGGGTCCAAGAGCTTCGAGAACTTCTCCGCCGTGCCGCCGGGGACCGGCATCTGCCACCAGGTGAACCTTGAATACATCGCCCGCGGGGTCTGGTCGTCCACTGATCAGAACGGCGAGCCGGTCGCCTATCCCGACACCTGCGTCGGGACCGACAGCCACACGACCATGATCAACGGCCTCGGCGTGCTCGGGTGGGGCGTTGGCGGCATCGAGGCCGAGGCGGCCATGCTGGGGCAGCCGATCTCCATGCTCATCCCCGAGGTCGTCGGCTTCCATCTGACCGGCGCGCTGGCCGAGGGCGTGACCGCGACCGATCTCGTGCTCACCTGTGTCAAGATGCTGCGTGACGTGGGCGTGGTGGGCCGGTTCGTGGAGTTCTACGGCGAAGGCGTCGCGACGCTCAGCCTCGCCGACCGCGCGACCATCGCCAACATGGCGCCGGAGTACGGCGCCACCTGCGGCTTCTTCGGCATCGACGGCAAGACGATCGACTATCTGCGACTGACGGGGCGCGACGAGGATGTCATCGCCCTCACCGAAGCCTATTCCCGCGAGCAGGGGCTGTGGTTCGATCCCCGCAACGAGCCGGTCTTTTCCAAGACGCTGCACCTCGACATGGCCTCGGTCGTGCCGTCGCTGGCCGGACCCAAGCGGCCGCAGGACCGGGTGTCGCTGCCGGATGTGGACGAGCTGTTCAACAGCGACCTCAGGACCGTTTACGGCAAGGCGGCGCCGCGCCGGGTCGAGGTGAACGGGCGCGACCACCGGATCGGGGACGGCGACGTGGTGATCGCGGCCATCACCTCCTGCACCAACACGTCCAATCCCGACGTCCTGATCGCCGCCGGCCTCGTGGCGCGCAAGGCGCGCGAACGCGGCCTGAAGCCAAAACCCTGGGTGAAGACCTCGCTTGCTCCTGGGAGCCAGGTGGTGACCGACTACCTCGTCAAGGCGGGGCTGCAGGACGATCTGGACGCCATGGGCTTCGACCTCGTGGGCTACGGCTGCACCACCTGCATCGGCAATTCGGGACCGCTGCCGCAGCCGATCAGCGACGCGATCAACGGCAACGACATCGTCGCCGCCTCCGTCCTGTCCGGCAACCGCAACTTCGAGGGACGCGTGTCGCCCGACGTGCGGGCCAACTTCCTTGCCTCGCCACCGCTGGTCGTCGCCTACGCCATCAAGGGCACAGTCACCGAGGACATCACCACGACGCCTCTGGGGCAGGACCAGCAGGGACGCGACGTCATGCTTGCCGATGTCTGGCCGAGCAGCGACGAGATCGCCGCACTGCGCGCCGCCAACATCGACCGATCGATGTTCGTGTCGCGTTACGCCAACGTTTATGACGGGGACGAGCACTGGCGCGCGATCGAGGTGACGGGGTCGGACACCTACCAGTGGCAGCCCGGCTCGACCTACATCGCCAACCCGCCCTTCTTCGAGGGCATGACCATGACCCCGCCGGTGCTCACCGACATTGTCGACGCCATGCCGCTCGCCATCCTTGGCGACAGCGTCACCACCGACCACATCTCCCCGGCAGGCTCGATCAAGGAGGACAGCCCTGCCGGGCAGTGGCTGCGCCAGCATCAGGTGGCGCGGGCGGACTTCAACTCCTACGGCTCGCGCCGCGGCCACCACGAGGTGATGATGCGCGGCACCTTCGCCAACATCCGCATCCGCAACGAAATGGTGCCGGGCGTGGAGGGCGGCATGACCGCCTACAAGGGCGAGACGATGCCGATCTACGACGCCGCCATGCGCCACAAGGCCGACGGCACGCCGCTGGTCGTCATCGCCGGCAAGGAATACGGCACCGGCTCGTCGCGCGACTGGGCGGCCAAGGGCACCATGCTGCTCGGGGTGCGGGTGGTGATCGTCGAAAGCTTCGAGCGGATCCACCGGTCCAACCTTGTCGGCATGGGCGTGCTGCCCCTGCAGTTCCGCGAGGGGGAGAGCCGCGCCTCGCTGGGGCTGAAGGGCGACGACCGCTTCACGGTGCGCGGCGTCGCGGATCTCCAGCCGGGGCAGGAGGTGGAAGTCGACGTGTCGCGTGCCGACGGCAGCCAGTTCACCTTCACGGCGCTGTGCCGGATCGACACGCCCAACGAGCTGGAGTATTTCCGCCATGGTGGCATCCTGCCCTACGTGATCCGCAAGCTGGCCGCCTGAAAGGACGCGATCGATGTCTCCTCCACGCCTTGCTGGCGCCCTGATGGCGGCGCTTCTTGCCACCGGCTGCGCGGCGACGGATCCGTCTGCGGCGCGCCCGGCGGCCTCAGCGCCGCAGGCGCGCGTCGTCACCCTGACGGCGACGCAGCTCAAGGCGCTGGTCGACTCGGGACAGGTCGTCCTGATCGACGTGCGCACCCCGTACGAATTTGCCGACGGGCGGATCGCGGGTGCGCTCAACATGCCGCTCACCCATTTCGACGCCGCCGCGGTGCCGGTGGACCGCACGCGCGAGGTCATTCTGTACTGCGGCACCTCGCGGCGCTCGCAGCAGGCGGCGGAGCGCCTCGTCGCCCTGCGCGGCGGCGTGGTGCGGCATCTCGAAGGCGGCTTCGGCGCGTGGACCGCGGCCGGTTATCCCACGATCGCCAACCAGCCGGCGGATGATCCGCGCCGCCGCTGAGCCATCGGCGCGGCAATCCGTGACACGAGAGAGGCAGCCGAAGGCCGCCTCGCAGGTCAGTTCGGCAGCGCTGCCGACTGCTGCCGGCTGCGCTGCCGGTGAACATCGCTCATGGCTTCGGTCTCGGTGAGATCAACGATGCGCAGACGCGGCGTGCCCGCCCGCATGGCGATCCGCGACCCGGTGGGTGTCTCCTGTTCGCCGCGCATGGTGAAACGCTCGATCCGGTAGATGCCCGGGTGGTCCGCCGGCAGGTCGAGAGCGGCATACTGACGCGTGGCGACGTGATCGAGGATCGTGGAACGCAGCTGCCCGAGACCGTACTGACGCAGCACCTCGACCTCACCCACCTGCCCGTTCGGCATGATCCAGAACCCCACATCGGCGAACCGGATCGAACCGTCGTCCAGCAGGCGGTTCGCTCCACGGTCGAGGTCGCTGTCGCCCACGCGGGATTGAACCAGTTTCCTGTCGGCGAACAGCAGCACCGGACGGTCCGTGGGTGATCGGCGCATCCGCGCCGCGACGTCGGCCTGTGCAATGTCCGCGCCGCGGCGGAACGCGATCCGCTCGTGCAGCAGGCCCCGCATCTCCTCGATATCCGCAGCCCTCTCCCCGGCGGCAGCCACCGCCTCGTCCGCCAACCGCCGCGCGCGGTCATACCGTTCGAGGGCGTAGGCGAGGTAAGCACGACGGAACGTCGCCGCTGCCGCCAGATCGCGCAGACCTTCCGCCTGCGCACGGCGGTGGACGGAAGCGTAGGCTTCGTCGGCCGCCACGCTCAGCCCCTGCTGCACCATCGTGTCGGCCTGTGTGAGTTCCTGCATCAAGGTGGCCGGGTTGTTCAGGCCCGCGTGGCGGCGCAGGACAAGAACGCTGTCGCGCTCCGCCCTGAGCCACAGATCGCGGTCTCCTTCGTGCTCGGCCACCGTGGCGAGCGTCGCGTGAAGGCTGGAGACCGGACCCGGAAGCTGCGCGGCATGGTGGCGGTTGCGCCGGATGGCGCGTTGCAGCGTCTGGCGCGCGTCGGCATAGCGCGCGTCCGCGAACTGTTCCACGGATGCCTGCAGCGAGGCTTCGATCTCCTCCGCCGGCGGACAGTGTCTTGCCAGGCACTCGGCCAGCTCCTCCTCGGCCTTGCGTCCGACCACGACGATCGTCTCCTGCCGGTCCGGCGCCTGTGCGGACGCAGTCATCAGCAGCATCAGTGCACTCGCGAGCATGGCTTGTCTCCCCAACCTTGCCGGAAGAGGCTCTCACATGTGCAGGGTGACGGCAAGGCCCAATGCGCGCGAGCCGCGCGGCGCAGTCCGCCGGCTCTTTGGGCACCTTTCGGCGGAAACGTCAGGACGCCGACGAACGCACCTTGCCAGCCTGCGCGGAGGCGGGCAGGGCAGGGCGCCGTTCTCATCACCGGCGGAGTGCTGCACCTGTTCCTCTCTTCTCATGCACTTGCGCGAGGGTTCCTCGCCGCATCCGCCGCGCTGCTCTGCATGCCGGCGGCGGCCCAGCGCGTCGACGAGGATCCCGTGCGCCAGGCACAGGACGGCTTCGGCATCAGCGTCGGCAACGAGCGTGCGGGCGTCTACAACGCCGGCGACGTGCGCGGCTTCTCCCCGGTCGCGGCCGGCAATGTCCGGCTGGAGGACCTGTACATCGACCGCGCGGCCGGGTTCACCGACCGCCTGACGGCGGGGAGCACGGTGCGCGTCGGGCTGACGGCGCAGGACACGCTGTTCGCCGCGCCCACCGGCATCGCCGACTTCCGGCTTCGGCCGGTCGGCTCCGAACCCGTTCTTGCCGTGCTTGCGGGCGTCGGGCCGTTCGGCGGTGGGCGGGTCGAGCTGGACGCGCAAGTGCCGTTGGCCGGCGACAGGCTGGGCATGACGGCGGGGCTGGGCGTCTACGCCGACGAGTTGCCGGCAGGCAATGGCGGCTTCTTCATCAGCCAGGCGGCGGCGCTTCACTGGCGTTCGGGTGCGGATGTGACCGTCTCGCCGTTCTGGAGCCGGATCGACGGGCTCGACCGCGAGGCGCAGGCGATCTACGTCGCCGGCGGCCCGTCCGTGCCGCCACGGGTGCCGCGCCGGCGCTTCGTCGGCGCCGATTGGACCGATGCGCGCAGCGTCAGCACCAATGCCGGCGTCGTGGCGCGCGGCAGCGTCGGCCCGTGGAGCCTTGCCGCCGGGCTGTTCCGCTCCTCCCAGGAGAACAGGACTGCCTTCTCCGACCTCGTGCGCGCGGCGGGAGACGGGGATGAAGGCGTCCGCCGCACCGTGATTGCGGAGCGTGACCGGCGTCAGGCGGCGACCAGCGGCGAGGTGCGCGCAACCCGCGTGTTCGCGGACGGGGAGCGCCGGCACCGTCTCGCCCTGATGCTGCGCGGGCGGGAACGCGCCAACCGCTACGGCGGCGGAGCAGTGCTGGACCTCGGCAGCCAGCCGGCGCCCGCGCCGCTCGGACCCGATGAGCCCGACTTCGCGTTCGGACCGCAGACGCATGAGCAGATCCGCCAGTGGACGCCGGGCGTCGCCTACGGGCTGCAGTGGCGGAGGCTCGGCTCACTCCAGCTCGGGGTGCAGCGGACCGACTACCGCAAGCAGGTGCGGGCGCCGGCCAGTCCGGCGAGCGCAGTCCGGGACCGGGCCTGGCTGCTCAGCGCGATGGCGGCGAGCGACCCTTCGCGTCCGCTCGTCGTCTATGGCGGCTACACTCGCGGCCTCGAGGAGAGCGGCACCGCGCCCGACAGCGCCGCCAATCGCGGCGAGGTGCTGCCGGCGATCTTCACCCGTCAGATTGACGGCGGCGTGCGGTGGGCCATGCCCGGCGGCATGCGCCTTGTCGCGGGCGCGTTCAGCATCAGCAAGCCCTATTTCGCGGCCGACGAGAACAACGTCTTCGTCGAGCTGGGCGAGGTGCGTCACCAGGGTTTCGAGTTCAGCCTGACCGGATCGCCCGTGCCGCGGCTGTCGCTGGTGGCCGGCGCGGTGCTGATGGACCCGGAAGTGTCCGGCGCGCCGGTCGAGGAAGGGAGGATCGGCCGGCGGCCGGTGGGACAGGAGGGGACGCTCGTGTCCGTGTCAGCCAATTACGATCTGGCAGCGGTGGAGGGGCTGACCCTGACGGCCGGTCTGCGCGCGCGCGGAGAGCGATATGGCGACCGGCAGAACCAAGTGCGCC
This sequence comes from Erythrobacteraceae bacterium CFH 75059, assembly GCA_004331795.1. Taxonomy (GTDB): domain Bacteria; phylum Pseudomonadota; class Alphaproteobacteria; order Sphingomonadales; family Sphingomonadaceae; genus Qipengyuania_B; species Qipengyuania_B thermophila. The sequence continues at coordinate 257,533 of SJSR01000001.1, read as the reverse complement.
TGCCCGCCGTCGCGACGCTGGAGGCGGGTCTGCGTTACCGCTTCGCGCTCGGCGAAGCGCCCGCCATGCTGCGCCTGCAGGTGACGAACCTCACCAACGTCTTCGAATGGCGCCCGGTCAGCAGCGGCGCCTACGAATTCAACGCGCCACGGACGTTCACGCTGTCCCTCTCCGCCGACGTGTAGCGCAGCCGGGCATTGCTGGCGCACGGGCCGGGCTTGCACGGATAAGCCAAGAAAAGTGGTGCCCAGAAGAGGACTCGAACCTCCACGGCCTTGCGACCGCCGCCACCTGAAGACGGTGCGTCTACCAATTCCGCCATCTGGGCACGGTGTCGGCATGGCTTCTTCGCCCTGTCGACGCGGTAGTGGGGCGCGGTTAGCGGCGGGCGGGCGTGCTTGTCAACGCGCAAATCGCCCGCGCTCGATCAGCCGGGCGGTCCGCGCCTCGCTACAGCCCCGCAGCCCCTTGCACGCGCGCGGCGCTTGAGCCATCAGGCGCGGACACTGTGGCGGGGCGGCAACCGGGGGTGGTCGGCAAGGCCGCGGCCGCAAGACACCGGACGGGACGAGCAGGCGGATTATGAACGGCGATCTCAGAGGAAGGCTGGTCACGCTGTTCGGCGGGGACGGCTTCATCGGCACCTATGTCGCCGCCACCCTGCTCGCACGCGGTGCGCGGCTCAGGATCGCGAGCCGCAATCCGTCGCGCGCGCACCGGCTGCGCCCGCTCGCCAATCTGGGCCAGATGCAGGCGGTGCGCTGCGACATCACCCGCGAGCCCGACATCGCCGCCGCGCTCTCCGGAGCGCAAGCGGTGGTCAATCTGGTCGGGGCGTTTGCCGGCAATCTCGACCTGCTCATGGGGCACGCGCCCGGCACCATGGCCCGGCTCTCCGCGGCCGCGGGAGTGGATCGGTTCGTCCACGTCAGCGCCACTGCCGCCGACCCGCAAGGGGCGACGGCCTATGCGCGGGCCAAGGCGCTGGGCGAACGGCTGGTCCGCGAGCATCAGCCGCGGGCGGTGGTGGTCCGCCCCACGATCGTGTTCGGCCGCGACGACGGCTTCATCACCATGTTCGCCCGGCTGATCCGCCGGTTCCGCGTGCTGCCGGTGTTCGGCCCCGACGCTCCGCTCCAGCTTGTCTACGTCGACGACGTCGCCGAAGCGATCGCCACCGCGCTCGAACATCCGGAGAGGCATGGGGGCGAGATCTTCGAACTGGGCGGGCCGGACACGCTCACCATGCTGGAGCTGAACGAGCGGATCGCCAGGGCGCAGCGCCGCCGCCGCACCTTCGTGCCGATGCCCGACGCCGCATCGGGGCTGTTCGCCAGCCTTCCCGGCTCGCCGATGAGCCGGGACCAGTGGCTGATGCTGAAAGCCGGAACGAGAGTGTCTGGCTCCTGGCCCGGATTTGCCGAGCTCGGCATTACGCCGCGTCCGCTCGACCTGTTTCTCGACGAGTGGATGGTGCCGTATCGCCGCCACGGGCGCTTTGCGACCAAGAACCCCGACTACAAGCGCTGATCGCCCGCCGCGTCGTCGGCAGGGTTCTTGCGGATCTCGATGACCGGGCCGGAGCTGCGTTCAACCAGCAGCACGGTGCCCCGCGTGCCTGTCACCCGGACACGTTCGCCAAGCGGCAGATCGGGCCCTTCGGCCTGCCACTCGCTGTCGCCAAGGCGCACCCGCCCGCGACCTCCGTCGAGCGGGAGCGACACCACCGCCACCTCGCCGACCAGCCGCGCCGCGCGGTTGTTGAGCAGCGGATCGGAACTTGCGATCGGACGGTCGGTGACGAACCGCTTGGCGCTGTAGGCGAAGATCAGCGCGAGAAACGAGAACGACACGATCTGCACCGGAAGCGAGGGATCGGTCGCGAACACCAGCACGGCCGTGGCAAGCGCGGCGAGACCGAACCACAGCAGGAAAACGCCGGGCACCAGCATCTCCGCCGTCAACAGGGCAAGGCCAAGCGCCGCCCACAGCCAGTGCGCGTCGATGCCATCGATGCCGTTCATCGCGGAGCCTTACGTCCGCTCGCCGGTGCGCGGCACGCCGGTTGCGGCGGACCTTTGGCCGACCGGCTCAGGAGATGCCTGCGACAGCTGCCGGGTGGTTTCGCGGCTCGCGGCGGGACCGGACGACGGCGGTGTGCCCGCAGGCTCCCGCTCGCCGAAGGTTTCCCGGACAAGCTCGCCGATCCCACCGAGCGAGCCGAGGATCTGCGTCGCTTCGACCGGCATCAGGATCGTCTTGGCGTTGGGGCTGTCGGCGAACCTGCCCAGCGCCTTCACATAGTCCTGCGCGACGAAGTAGTTGATCGCCGACACCCCCGACCCGGCGATGGCGTCGGACACCATCTGCGTCGCCTTGGCTTCGGCCTCCGCCTCGCGCTCGCGCGCTTCGGCGTTGCGGAACGCGCTTTCGCGCGCGCCTTCGGCCTTGAGGATGGCGGACTGCTTCTCGCCCTCAGCGCGCAGGATGCGGCTGGCCCGGTCCCCTTCCGCCTCAAGGATTTCGGCGCGCTTCAGGCGCTCCGCCTTCATCTGCCGCGCCATAGCCTCGGAGATGTCGAGCGGCGGGCGGATGTCCTTGATTTCGACCCGGGTGATCTTCACTCCCCAGGGCGAGGTCGCGTGATCGACCACGCCGAGCAGCCGGGCGTTGATCTCGTCGCGCTTGGAGAGGGTTTCGTCGAGGTCCATCGACCCCATGACCGTGCGCAGGTTGGTGGTGGTCAGCGCCATGATCGCGTTCTGCAGGCCCGACACCTCGTAGGCGGCCTTGGGCGCGTCGAGCACCTGGAAGAACACCACGGCGTCGACCCCGACCATGGCGTTGTCGGCCGTGATGATCTCCTGCCCCGGAATGTCGAGCACCTGCTCCATCATGTTGATGCGATGCCCGACGCGGTCGATCAGCGGCACGATGAGGTGGAGGCCGGGCTCAGCGGCCTTGGTGTATTTGCCGAACCGCTCGATGGTGTAGACGAACCCCTGGCGCACCGTCGTCACCGCCATCAGCAGGAAAATGACGACAAGCACCACCAGACCGATCAGAACATATTCCATAAGCGCCCCTTCCCCCGGCGTGTTCAGAGCGAAGTGTAGCCGGACGGGGGAACGCGTGAAAGCGAAACCGCGCGGCCCTCGCGCATCAGGCGAAATGCAGCCGGCGGTACTTGCCCCGGAAATAGAGCAGCGGATCGCGCTGCGGGGCGTAGCGGGCCCGCTCCACCTCGCCGACGAGGATGAAGTGGTCGCCCGCATCGTGCGCGGCATGGCGCCGGCATTCGAACGAGGCGAGGGAGTTCGGCAGGATCGGCACGCCGCGCTCCCAAAGTTCGATGGCGGTGTCCGCAAAGCGGTCGGCGCCGCGGGTGGCGAACAGGGTCGAGACGGGCTGCTGGCCGATGTGGAGCACGTTGACGGCGAAGAACTCCGCCTCGGCCAGGATCGGGGCGGAGGAGGAGGACCGTGCGGGGCAGACCAGCAGCAGCGGCGGGTCGAGGCTGACGGACGTGAAGCTGTTGGCGGTCAGGCCGACATGGGTGCCGTCCGGGGCGGTGGCGGTCACCACCGTCACCCCGGTGGCAAAGGTGCCGAGCGCGTCGCGGAGCGTGCGCTGGTCCGACCCGCCCACATAGTCGATCGGCGCGCGGGGCACGCGGCGCTCCAGAAACTCGATCAGCTGGGCGTCGAACGCATCCTGCGTCTCACCCGCGCCGTCGGCGAGACATGCGTGCTCGGCTGCGGGGATGTCCAGCGCCGCCGCCTCCGCGCCGTCGCTGGCGAGGACCAGCACGGGGAGCGCAAGGGTGCCCGCCGCGTGGCAGGCCCGCGCGCCGATGGACGCGTCGTCGCACAACGGGTCCGGCGGATCGATGAGCACCAGCGCCGAGGCGGGGTCGGGTTCTCCGCCCGACAGCGCGGCGAGCACCGGCGCCGCTGCGGCTCCGGCGGCGACGATCGCAGGGCGCGCAGGCAGTTGGCGCAGCACCGCCCTCAAGGTGGCGACCTGCAGCGCCGCGTCGCCGCACAGCGCCTCGGCGCCGAGCACCAGCGCCTGCCGTCCGGCATCGGCGAGCGCCTCGGCGCAGCGATGCCAGCGCTGCTGCGTTGCCGCGTCGTGCGCCACCAGCAGCACGAGCGGCGCATCGCCCGCGCCCGCACGATAGGCGGACAAAGGACGTCCGGCGGGGTCGAGCAGCGGAGCGATCACGTCGCCTGCCTAGTGCGCCCCTGCACCGCTGGCAACGCGGCATTGCCCGACAGGCCGGCGTTTGGCACATCATGCCGACCGTCCCGAACGTCCACTGCAAGGAACTGCCCATGCCCGTCATCGACATTCCCCGTCCGGCCTTCATGGAGGACGAGGAAATCTCCATGTTCTCCGACAGCGTAAGCAAGTTCCTCGAACGCGCCGCGCCGGCCAAGCGGATCGCGAAGTGGCGCGAAGACGGACAGGTCGAGCGCGATTTCTGGCGCGAGGCCGGCGAGGCCGGGCTGCTCGGCGTCAGCGTGCCGGAGGAATATGGCGGGCATGGCGGCGACTTCCGGCACGACATGGTCGTGGTCGAGCAGGTGACGAAACACGGCGCCGAGGGCTTCGCCGCAAGCCTGCACAACGTCATCATCCTGCCCTATCTCGTGCGCCACGGGACCGAGGAGCAGAAGCGCAAGTATCTGCCGCGCCTCGTTTCCGGCGAACTCGTCAGCGCCATCGCCATGAGCGAGCCGGGTGCGGGCTCGGATCTTCAGGCGATCACCACCACGGCGCTGAAGGACGGCAACGGATACCGCCTGAACGGCTCCAAGACGTGGATTTCGAACGGGCAGATTGCCGACTTCATCATCGTCGTGGCCAAGACCGATCCAGAGGCGCGGGCGAAGGGCATCTCGCTCGTTCTTCTGGAGACGCAAGGGGCCGAAGGGTTCGCGCGGGGCAAGAAGCTCGACAAGATCGGGCTGGACGCGCAGGACACCTCCGAGCTGTTCTTCGACGACGTGTTCGTGCCGGGCGAGAACATCCTCGGCGGTGTGGAAGGGCGCGGCTTCTACCAGCTGATGGGAGAACTGCCGCAGGAGCGTCTGGTCATCGCTCTCCAGGCGCAGCTCGGCATCGAGCACGCGCTCGATGTGACGGTGGACTACGTCAAGGAACGCAAGGCGTTCGGCCAGACCATCTGGGACTTCCAGAACACGCAGTTCGTGCTCGCCGACCTCAAGGCCAAGGGCACCGCCAGCCGTGTCTTCGTCAACGACTGCATCGCGCGGCTGCTTGACGGGAAGCTGGACGTCGCGACGGCCAGCATGGCGAAGTACTGGATCACCGAGCTGCAGAGCGAAGTCGTCGACAAGTGCCTGCAGCTTCATGGCGGCGCCGGCTACATCAACGATTATCCGATCGCCCGGATGTATCGCGACAGCCGCATCAGCCGCATTTACGGCGGATCGAACGAAATCATGAAGATGCTCATCGCCCGCAGCATGTAGCAGGACGCGCGCCGGGCGGGCGGGCTGCGGGGTCAGGCCAGAGCCACCGCGCCGGCGGGGCGGGGTGAACGGCAGCCTTGACCCGCTCTCCGCTCCCTCAGGCGGCGACGACGCGCTGCTCGATGGCGCCGAAGATCGACTGCCCGCGCGCGTCGCGCATCTCGACCCGCACCACGTCGCCCGGCGCCATGAAGCGGGTTGAGGGCTGACCGTCGCGGATCGTCTCGATGGTGCGGATTTCCGCGATGCAGGAATAGCCGCGCCCGCCTTCGCTGACCGGGCGACCAGGACCGCCATCGGCATCGCGGTTCGACACCGTCCCCGAGCCGATGATGGAGCCTGCGCACAGGTCGCGCGTCTTGGCGGCGTGTGCGATGAGGCGCGCCAGCGAAAAGGTCGCATCCTCCCCGGCATTGGCGCGGCCGAAAGGCTCGCCATTGTAGTCCACCATCAGCGGCAGATGGACCACGCAGCCGCGCCAGGCGTCACCCAGCTCGTCCGGCGTCACGGCGACGGGGGAAAAGGCGGAGGCGGGCTTCGACTGGAAGAAGCCGAACCCCTTGGCCAGTTCGTCCGGGATCAACCCGCGCAGGCTGACATCGTTGACCAGCATCACCAGCTTGATGTGCTCGGCAGCTTCCTCCTCGGTGACGCCCATGGGCACGTCGTCGGTGATGACCGCGACCTCGCCTTCCATGTCGCAACCCCACGCTGTGTCGCGCAGCGGGATGTCGCCGCGGGGCGGCAGGAAGCAGTCCGATCCGCCCTGGTACATCAGCGGATCGGTGTAGAACGAGGCCGGCACTTCAGCGCCGCGGGCGCGCCGGACCAGCTCGACGTGGTTGATGTAGGCCGAGCCGTCGGCCCACTGGTAGGCGCGGGGCAGCGGGGAGTGCGCCTCGCGCTCGTGGAACCGCTGGCACGGGACGGCCTTGTGCTCGACATCGCGGTAGAGCGCCTCGAGCAGCGGTGCCGTTCTCGCCCAGTCGTCGAGCGCCGCCTGAAGGGTGGGGGCGATGTTGTCCGCCTCGCAGTAGCGGGTGAGGTCGCGCGAAACCACCACCAGCCGCCCGTCGCGCGATCCGGTGTTGAGCGTGGCGAGTTTCATGGCGTGGTCTTCTCCGATGAAGGGGCGGCGGGATTGTCCGGCTGGACGTCGGGATGGGCGCGCCGGAAGGCGGGCAGGTCAAGGCAGGCTGCCTCGATGCGGGCAAGGCGCGGGTGATCGTCAACCGGGTAGGCGAAGCGCCGGGCGTTGTAGAGCTGGGGGACGAGCACGGCTTCGAACAGCCCCGGCGCGTCGTGAAGGAAATCGCCCGTGTCCAGCCTCTCCAGCCGCTGCTCGACCGGCGTGAGGGTGCGGGCAAGGACATGGCGGTAGTAGGTGTCGATCTCGTCCTGGGCGTGACCGAGCGGCTCCTTGAGATACCGCAGCACCGGCAGGTTAAGCGGTGCGTGAAGTTCGGTGGCGATCGCATAGGCGAGTTCGCGGGTGACGAACCGCGCCTCGCCGCCGGCCGGCAGCAGCGGCGGCTGCGGCCATTCTTCCTCGAGCCATTCGAGAATGGCCAGCGACTGGGCACGCCAGCGGCCGTCAACCTCCAGCACCGGCACGGAGCCGAAGGGGTTGCGGGCGGTGAAGTCCAGCGCCTTGTGCGCCTGCTCGAGCAGGTTCACCGGCACCACCGTGTAGGCCAGCCCTTTCAGCTCGAGCGCGATGCGCAACCTGTAGGTCGTGGAGCTGCGGTAGTAGCCGTGCAGCTTCATCAGAACGCCGCGATCCCGGTGATGGCGCGGCCCAGGATCAGGGCGTGGACGTCGTGTGTCCCTTCATAGGTGTTCACCGTCTCCAGATTGATCATGTGACGGATCACCTGGTACTCGCCGGAAATCCCGTTGCCGCCGTGCATGTCACGGGCATGGCGGGCGATCTCCAGCGCCCGGCCGACATTGTTGCGCTTGACGATCGAGATCATCTCCGGCGCGAACCGGCCCTCGTCCATCAGCCGCCCGACCCGCAAGCTGGCCTGCAGGCCAAGAGCGATGTCGCACATCATGTCGGCCAGCTTCTTCTGGTAGAGCTGCTTCGAGGCGAGCGGCACCCCGAACTGGTGCCGGTCGAGGCCATACTGCCGCGCGGCGTGAAGGCAGAACTCGGCCGCGCCCATGGCGCCCCAGGAGATGCCGTACCGCGCGCGGTTGAGACAGGAAAACGGCCCCTTCAGCCCGGTCACATCCGGAAGCAGGGTGTCCTTGCCCACGCGCACATCGTCCATGACGATCATCCCCGTCGTCGATGCGCGCAGGCTGAGCTTGTTGTCGATCTTGGGTGCGCTGAGACCGGGAGTGCCCTTGTCGAGCACGAACCCCCGGATCGCGCCGTCATGCGCCTCGGATTTCGCCCACACCACGAACACGTCGGCAAAGGGCGCGTTCGAGATCCAGGTCTTGGATCCGTTCAGCACGAAGCCGTCGCCATCGGCCCGCGCCACCGTCTTCATCCCGGCCGGGTCGGAGCCGGCGTCCGGCTCCGTCAGGCCGAAGCAGCCGATCAGCTCCCCGCGCGCGAGCAGCGGGAGATAGCGGTGCCGCTGCTCCTCCGAACCGAAGGCGTAAATCGGATACATGACCAGGCTCGATTGCACCGACGCCATGGAACGGTAGCCGCTGTCGACCCGCTCGATCTCGCGGGCGATGAGGCCATAGGCGACATAGGACGCGCCCGCGCCCCCGTATTCCTCGGGAATGGTGGCACCCAGAAGGCCGGCCGCACCCATCATGGGGAACAGTTCCGGAGCGTCGCGTTCGTCGCGATAGGCGTCGACGACCCGCGGTTGCAGTTCGCTCTGGCAGAAGGCCTGCGCCGTGTCGCGCACCATGCGCTCCTCGTCGCTGAGCTGGTCGTCGAGACCGAGCGGGTCGCTCCAGTCGAAGGGGATCATGCCGGCCATCCGTAGTCCTCAGCTGCCGGTCGGCTCATTGCACCGAAGCGGACCCGCTTCAAGAGTGCAGCCGGTGCGGCGCGGACGGGCGACGGGAACGGGGGGCGGATCAGCGATGCGCCAAGGCAGCCTCGAGGCCGCGCAGCATCTCGGAAGGCGGGCAAGGCTTGGCCAGCATGGGGGCGCCGGGAAAACGATCGCTGGTGTCGGGCAAGGGGGTGCGGCCCGAGTGGAAAATGAAAGGAATCTGTTCCTGGGCCAGCCGCTCGGCCAAGGGATACACCATTCCGTCATCCAGTTCGATGTCCAGGATGGCAAGGTCGGGCCGGTTGGCCTGCACCGCCAAAATCGCCTGGTCGACGCGTTCATGCGGCCCTTCGACGATGTAGCCCGCCTCTTCGACCGTGTCGCGCAGGTCGAGGGCGATCACCGGCTCATTCTCGGCGACCAGGACGACCGGGTGCTCCTTCATCGCATCACTCCTCGCGGGCGGGGCATCGGACGCATACGCGCGCAGGCGGGAAAGGTTCCGCCTCGTCTTACAAACGACCGAACCGCGCCTCGTACCCGGCCGCATCGCCGCTGCTCAGCAGGCGCGCCTGCTCGATCCACCCGTCGCGATGAATGCGTCCCTGGAAGCGGCCAAGCTGCGCGTCGATCCGTTCCGCCTCTTCCGGCGTCCACTGCGCGATCTGCTCGATCCGCGTGATGCCCAGCTCCTCCAGGCGCAGGGCGAGCTTGGGGCCGATGCCCTTGAGCCGGGTCAACTCGCCACCGTCCGGCAACGGCGAGGCTGGCGGCTCGACCAGCGAGACGGCCTCGGCCAGCGTCTCGGCCGCACTGCTTTCGGGCGGAAGCCCGGAAGGCTCGTCTGGGTCCGTCGGCGCGGCACCGAACTCCTCACGCTCGGCCTGCTCGGCACGGGCGATGGCGGCGGACGCGCCGCCGGCAGCGGTGATGGCGACGTCGGCGCCGCCGAGCGCGCCCGGAAGGGGCGGCGAGGCCGTCCCGCGACCGGCCACCTCATCGCTTGGATCGCCGCTCGGAGCGGATGCCGCCTGTGCCGCAGCCTCGCCCGGTGTCCGCAAATCACGCTGCACGGCCGGCGAGCCCGCCGGATCGCCTGCCGCCGGCGGCCCGGTGCCCGGCACCGCAAGCGGCGGCGCATCCAGCAGCGCCTGATTGCGCCGGGCGGGCGGAGCGCCTTCGTCGAGCACATCCGTGCTGTCCGACACCACCCGCGTGCGGCGGCGCGCGTTGAAGATATACCATGCGATCGCCACCGCGAACAGCACGGCAAGGACGACCAGCAGCCAGTTGGCTTCCACCCACTCGATCATACGCCCACCTCGCACCACCGCCCGCAGATGCAGGCCGTCGCCTGTGCAACGCATGGCACCGCCGACAGGTTCAATCAACCGGACGGAGCCGGCTCGGGCGCCGCAAGGCTGCGCCGGAACAGGATGCGGTCGTCCGGCCCGAAACCCCACCGCCAGATGATCAGCCCGTAGGTCGCGAGAACCGCCGGCACGCCGAAGGCCAGCTCGGCCCATTCGGGCAGCAGGGTCGCCAGCCAGCCCACAAACGCCGCCGGCCCCGCCGCCCACAGGAGGGGCCAGCGCCAGTTCCCGACCGGTTCGCCCAGCAGCCGGCCCAGCATGGCCGCCTTGATGAGCGAGGCGATGCCCAGCGCCACGAACAGCGCGCCCGCGGCGCCCGCACCCTGCCAGGTCGCCGGAACATCCTGGCTGGCGATGAGATGGATGGCCGCCACGGTCAATCCGGCCTGGAACACGATGGTCGCCACCGACAGCAGGAGGTTGCGCAGGCGCGCCATGTAGACGAGCGCGGCTTCGGCCACGACGGCGAGGGAGGCAACCACCTCGGCCGCCAGCAGCAGCGCGAGCGCGCCGGTGCCGCCGACGAAGTTCGGACCCATCAGCCCCATGATGGCTTCGCCGGGGATCGCCAGCGCGAGCGCGATGCCGGCCTGGGCAGCGATGATCCAGAAGCCCACCTGTCGCACCTGAGCGGCGATCGCGGCGTGATCGCCGAGCTTGAGGTTGCGGGTGATGACCGGGCCGAGGATCGGCTCGAAGCTGGTCTTGAGCTTCTGCGGCAGTGAGGCGACCTGCTGCGCCACGTAATAGACGCCGACGACCGCCGGAGCGGCGAACAGGCCGAGGATGAAGATGTCGATGCGCCGCGTGCCCCACTCCACCACGTCCGCGCCCGCCAGCGGCAGCGCTCTCCACGTCAGGGCGTGGAGCGCGCGCGGCCGCGGACGCCAGCCGCGAGGCCAGCCGTAGCTGCGCGCAAACGGCACCAGCGCGGCAACGAGACCGGCCAGCACCGACAGCACATAGGCAAGCGGCAATCCGGCCTCCGGCACAACGAAGAACAGCACGCCGGCCATGATGGAAATCGTCCACGGCTCGACGATGGCACGGGCGCGCACGGTGGTGGCGACGTCGAAACGGTAGGCTTGCGCCGCCAGCACGATTTCCGTCATGGCGTAAGCGGGGATGGCCACGACGACCAGCTTGTCGAGCTTCGTGAAGCTGCCGGCCGGGAACAGCGGCTGCGGCACCCACCAGAAGAACAGCGCCGCCCCGCTCCCGAGCAGCAGCGCCAGCAGCAGCGCGTCGGCGACGAGATGCGCGGGCGGCTCGTCGCTTTCGGCCAGACGCTGAGCGAGTCCGCGCTTCTCGCCCAGCGAACACAGCAGCGCGACCAGTTCCACCACCACCAGCGCCGAGGCGAACCTCCCGAGCGCATCGGCCCCGTAGAGCCGCCCGGCGATGAACAGGAACGGCAGGCGGGCGAGCAGCCGCAGCAGGAAGCCGAGCAGGTTCGTGCGTCCGCCCCGGGCCAGCGCGGCGATGTCGCTTTGCGCGGTGGCGCTCACGGCCGGGCGCGCGTCGCCGCGTCCGGGCCGGCTTCAGGCCGAAGCGGGCGGGCAAGGAGCCTGTCCACGGCGTCGCGGGGCTCCGCACCGGCAAGGATGTCGCGGACCGCGGCGGCGATCGGCAGTTCGACACCGTGCGCCTGTGCCAGCGTGACGAGCACGGGAGCCGTGTGCGCACCCTCGGTCAGGGCATGGGCGCCGCCGAGCAGCGCGTCCGCCGTCTCGCCCCGTCCCAGTGCCAGGCCGAGGGAATAGTTGCGGCTCGCCGCCGAGGTGCAGGTCAGCACGAGGTCTCCCAGTCCGCACAGGCCGGTGAGCGTGTCGCGGCGGGCGCCGGTCGCCTCGCCCAGCCGCAGCAGCTCGGCAAAGCCGCGCGCGATCATCGCCGCGCGCGCGTTCTGGCCCAGCCCCAGCCCGTCGACCAGGCCGCTGGCGATTGCCAGCACGTTCTTCACCGCGCCGGCGATCTCCGTGCCGAGCAGGTCGTCGGTGTAGTAGGGACGAAAGGCGGGCCGGGCGAGCGCCGGCGACAGACGTTCCCACTGCGCCTTGCCGCCGGAACAAGCCAGGGTGACGGCTGTGGGCAGGCCCGCGGCGACCTCGTGGGCAAAGGTCGGCCCCGACAGCACGGCGGGTGTGGCGGAAGGAAGGACAGCGCGCGCGACTTCGTGCATGAGCGCGCCGCTTTCCCGCTCGATGCCCTTGCTGCACAGCACCAGATCTCGAGGCCGGTCGGGCAGCCGCGCAAGGACCGAGCGCATCACCTGCGCCGGAACCACGGCGAGCAGCACCGGACAGCGCGCCACCGCGTCCAGCGCGGCGGTGGCGTCGATCTGCGGCGCCAGCACGATCGCCGGCAGGTGGCGTTCGTTGCGCCTCGTCGCGGTGATCGCATGGGCAAGCGCCGGGTCGCGCGCCCACAGGCGCACCGACGATCCGTCGCTCGCCAGCATCTGCGCCAGCGCCGTTCCCCACGCGCCCGCGCCCAGCACTCCGATGGCCGGCATGTCGCTGACCGCGCCGCTCAAGCCTTCACTCCGGCGCCGCGCACGGCCTCGGCGCCCGGATCGAGCGGCCAGCGTGGCCGCGCCGCCACGTCAAGCGCGTCCCCCGCTCGCGCCGCTGCTCCGCCGGCTGCAAGCCGCTCCAGCCCGGCCCACGCGATCATGGCGGCGTTGTCGGTGCACAGCGCCGGAGGCGGCGCGCCGAAGGCAAGTCCGTGCGCGTGGGCAAAGCGGAGCAGCGCCGCCCGCACCGCCGCATTCGCGGCCACGCCGCCTGCGACGACCAGCGCAGGCGGCGCCTGATCGAGACGGCCCACGGCCAGTTCAAGGCGATCGAGCAGACAGTCGATGGCCGCCTGCTGGAAACTGGCGGCAATGTCGGCCGCCGCATGGGCGCCGCTGTCATGAGCGCGCACCACCGCGCTCTTGAGACCGGCGAAGGAGAAGTGCGGCTCGGGGCTGCCCAGCAGCGGGCGCGGCAGCGGCACCGCCTGCGGGGAGCCGGCGAGGGCCAGCCGCTCCAGCGCCGGTCCTCCGGGGAAACCGAGGCCGAGCACCTTGGCGGTCTTGTCGAAGGCTTCGCCCAAGGCATCGTCGATGGTGGTCGCGAGACGGCGGTAGCGGCCGACGTCCTCCACCAGCAGGATCTGGCAGTGGCCGCCCGAAACCAGCAGCAGGAGATACGGGAAGCCGAGCCGCGGATCGGCAAGGCGCGGGGAGAGGGCATGACCCTCGAGATGGTTGATCGCCAGGAGCGGCCGGTCGCTCGCCATCGCCAGCGCCTTGGCCGTGACCAGCCCCACCATCACCCCGCCGATCAGGCCCGGTCCCGCCGTGGCGGCAACGGCGGCGCAGCCGGACAGCGTCATGCCCGCCTCGTCCAGCACCCGGTCGATCATCGGTGCGAGCCGTTCCACATGGGCGCGGGCGGCGATCTCCGGCACGACGCCGCCGAACGGCGCATGGCGGTCATCCTGGCTGGCGATCGCCTGCGCCAGCACGGTGCCGTCGGCGCGCACCAGGGCCGCCGCCGTTTCGTCGCAGCTCGATTCAATGCCCAGCACCACGTCCATGCCCTTTCCCTTACCGCAATGCCCCGCTAGGGCAAGCAGCCGGCCCGGGATGCGCTGTCCCGCCGTCCTGCTGCTCATGACCGACATTGCTCCGCCCGCTCTGCCCCTGCGCCTCGGCACCCGCCGCTCGCCGCTGGCCATGGCGCAGGCGGAGGAGGCCCGGGCGCGGCTGTGCGCGGCCCATGGCTGGCCGCGCGATGCGGTGGAGCTGGTTCCCGTCACCGCGGCCGGCGACCGGATCCAGGACCGCCCGCTCGCCGAGATCGGCGGCAAGGCGCTCTGGACGCGTGAACTCGATGCTTGCCTGCTCGACGGACGGATCGACGCGGCGGTGCATTCGATGAAGGATGTCGAGACCGTCCGGCCCGCCGGACTGACGGTCGGCGCGCTGCTGCCACGAGCCGACCGGCGCGACGTGCTGGTCGGCGCCCGCAGCATCGCCGCACTGCCGGCCGGGGCGAGGGTAGGCACGAGCGCGCCGCGGCGCGCGGCGCAGCTCCTGCACTTGCGCCCCGATCTTGCCATCGTGCTGTTCCGCGGCAACGTGGCCACGCGCCTCGCCAAGCTCGCTGCCGGCGAGGCGGACGCCACCCTGCTCGCGCGGGCCGGGCTGGAGCGGCTGGACGAGACCGGCGTGGGGACGCTGCTCGACGAGACCGAGTTCCTCCCCGCGCCGGCGCAGGGTGCAATCGGGATCGAGTGCCGCGCAGGCGACGAGGCGCTGCGCCGGGCGCTGGCGGCAATCGATGACGCCTCGACCCGGGCCGAGATCGAGGCCGAGCGGGCGCTGCTTGCCCGGCTTGACGGCTCGTGCCGCAGCCCGGTGGCGCTGGTCTGCCGGATGGCGGAACCCCGCACGCTGCGCCTCACCGTGGCGCTGTTCAGCCCGGACGGCGCGGACCGGGTGGACGGCACCGCCGAGGGACCGGCGGGTCGGGACGACTGGATCGCCGCTCAGGCCGACGATCTCCTCCGCCGCGCACCCCCCGCCGTGAGAGCCGTGTTCGGCGGGCCATGACGCCGGCGCCGCCGCTGCTGCTCGCCATCCGCCCGCAGCCGGGTCTGTCACGGACGCTGGCGGCCGCCCGGCGTGCCGCCCTGCCGATGGAGGGGGAAGCATTGTTCGAGGCACACGCATTGCCGTGGCAGCCGCCCGATCCGGCGGACTATGATGCCCTCCTGCTGGGGAGCGGGGCCGCGGTTCGCTGTGCCGGTGAGGCCCTGACCCTTTTCCGGCACCTGCCGGTCCACGCGGTCGGCAGGGCGACCGCGCAGGCGGCGACAGATGCGGGCCTCACCGTGGTGTCGACCGGTCGCGGCGATCTCCAGTCGCTTCTCGGCTCACTGCGGCCGGGACGCCTGCTGCGGCTGGCGGGGCACGCGCATGTGCAGGTGGTCCCTCCGCCCGGCTGCACGGTGGACCTGCGCGTGGTCTACACCATGCGGCCGAAGCCGCTCTCCGCCGGCCGGGCGGCGCGACTGCGGGCCGGCGGAGGCGTCGTGCTGCTGCATTCGGCGGCGGCGGCGGCGCACTGGGCGGCGGAGTGCGAGCGTCTTGCGCTCCCCCGCGCGAAGGTGGCGCTTGCCGCGCTGGCGCCGCGGGTGCTGGCGGCGGCCGGTCCCGGCTGGCGTGCGCATGCGGTCGCCGCGGCGCCCAACGATGCTGCGCTCTTGGCAGCGACCGCCCGCTTGTGGCAGGAAGCGGGCGGGGGTGCCGCGGCCTGACAGCCGCACGCTTGGCGGGAAGACACGATCACGGACACGGCGAACATCGCACGAACCACGCCCGCGCACGCCGCAGAGGTTCGCCGCGCGGCCGGCGGCGGCCGGCGGCGTGCCGTGCTGCTGGCGGCGCTGCTCGCGTTTGTGGCCGGAGCGCTGGCGGCGGCGCTGATGGCGTGGAGCCAGGGCTGGCTCGATCCGCGGCGCTTGCCGGTTCAGGTCGTCGAGAGGCCGGCGGTGCCGGCTCCGCTCGTGTCTGCGAGCGCCGGTGGCACCGCCGAACTCGCCGCTGCGCAGGTCGGAGCCGACGTGGCCGCCGTCGCCGCGCAGCAGGGCGGGCTGGAACAGCGCCTCATCGCCGCCGAACAGCGGCTGGCGCAGATCGACCTGCGCAGCCAGGCGGCTGCCGGGAACGTCGCGCGCGCGGAAGGATTGCTGATTGCTTTCGCCGCGCGGCGGGCGGTGGAGCGGGGCACCCCGCTCGGCTACCTTGAACACCAGCTTCAGCTGCGCTTCGGCGAAGCGGTGCCCAATGCCGTCTCAACAGTGGTGAACGGCGCCCGTGCTCCGGTCACGCTGGACCAGCTGCTCACGCGTCTCGACGGGCTGCGCGGCTCGCTCTCCACCCGCCCGCGCGAGCTGTCATGGCAAGCGCTGCGCGAGGAGATGGCCTCCCTGTTCGTCATCCGCCGCGACACGACGCCCGGGCTGCAACCCGAGCGGCGGCTCGAACGGGCCCGCCTGTTTCTGGAAAGCGGCCGGGTGCCGGCGGCGATCGCCGAGGTGCGGATGCTGCCCGGTGCGCGGAACGGCGAAGCATGGATCGCCGACGCCTCGCGCTACGCGGCGATGCAGCAGGCGCTCGACCTCATCGAGACGGCCGCGGTGCTTGAGCCGCGTCGCCTGCGCGACGGCGAGGGAGCACTCGTGGAGCAGGCGAGCCCACTGGACCGCGAAGGCGCCGCCGGCGCGCCCTGAGGCCGGTTCAGTCCTGCAGCAGTCGTGGCAGGCGCCCCGACACGCCGCGGGCCTCGTCCATGAACCAGGTCTTGAGCGCGGGCATCCGCTCCACCCCGGCCATTCCGAGGCGCCGCACCGCCGAGGGCAGGCGTCCCGGCACGCCGAACAACCGGGTGAGCGTGTCGGTGGCGAGGGCGACGGAGAACACGTCCAGCCGGCGCCATCTGTCATAGCGGCGCAACAGCTGTGCATCGCCCGGTTCAAGGCCCAGCCGCAGCCCGTCCTCCAGAACCTCGACCAGCGCGCCGACGTCACGCAGTCCAAGGTTCAGACCCTGGCCCGCGATGGGGTGGATCCCGTGACCGGCGTCGCCGACGAGCGCCAGGCGCTGATCCGTGAGCCGTGCCGCGTGGTGGAATCCAAGCTTCCAGGACGAGCGCGGCTCCACCGCCTCGACCCGCCCCAGCAGGCCGCCCATGCGTTTCTCGACTTCGGCACGAAAGGCGCGATCGGCAAGTTTCAGTATGGCGCCTGCCTGGCGTTCGGCCACTGTCCAGACCAGCGCGCTGCGATATGCACCGTCATCGGTGTCGCGCAGGGGCAGCAGCGCAAAGGGGCCTTGCGGATAGAAGATCTCCCACGCGACGCCCTCATGCGGGCGCGCATGGTGCAGCCCGGCGATGATGGCGCGGTGCCGGTAGTCCCAGCGTGCCATGGCGATGCCAGCCTCGTCCCGGGTGGGCGAGGCGCGCCCTTCCGCCGCCACCATCAAGGCCGCATCGAGCCGCTCGCCGCCCGCGAGTTCCACCGCCACGCCGTGCGCCGTGCGGTGGCGGCGCCGGACATCGGCCCGGCTGTGCCAGGCGATGAGCGGTTCGCCGCGCGCCGCTTCGAACAGGGCGAGCCGCAGGCGGCGGTTCTCGAACATGCGTCCAAGGGTGCCCTCGTGGGGTTCGGGGCGGAAGTCGATCCGGCCGGGGCGCAGCTGGTCAGTGACGGCGATCGCCGCGATCGGACAGCCGAACGGTTCGAGTGCGTCCGCAAGGCCGATGTTCGTGAACAGGTTCCAGCTTGCGGTCGAAATGGCCGAGGCGCGTCCGTCGAAACCCGGCGCCGTCAAGGCCGACGCGTCGGCACGGTCGACGACGTGGGCGGAGATGCCGCGGCGGGCGGCGGCAAGGGCCAGCGTCATCCCCACCAGCCCGCCTCCCAGGATCAGCAGGTCGCGGTGGTCGGTCATCGGATGGGGCCTGTTCTCATTGAGTGTTCACCGCCCCGTCTCTAGATGGCCCGGAATGGGCGAGGCAAGCACGATCGGCCAGACGCGGACGCGGGTGACGGTCCTGACGCGGGTGGCGGCGCAGGCGGCGCTCGTCCTGCTGGCGTTGCTGGTCTTCTGGGGCGGCGCGGACGGCGAACGGCCTCTTGCCGCGCAGACCCCCGCGGCGCAGGTCTGGCCGGGTGATCAGCCGGGGCGCAACATCGCCGTGGAACTGCTGCTCGAACACGCGCCGCGCGCGGGTGAGCCGGTCACGGCCGCGCTGCGGTTCGTGCCGCGTTCGCGGGAATGGCACGGCTACTGGGCCAATCCCGGTGATGCGGGTCTGGGGATGCAGGCCGAGTGGCAGCTGCCGCGCGGATGGGCCGCGGGCGAGCCGCTCTACCCGGTGCCGTACACGCTCCGCATCGGCGACCTGATGAACCACGTCTACAAGGGCGAGCATGTGGTGATCGTGCCGCTGATGCCCGGCGCCGATGCAGCGGGCGGTCAGGTGCGCGTCCGCCTCGACTATCTTGCCTGCACCGATCAGATCTGCGTGCCCGAGACAGCCGTCGTCACCGGACGCTGGCCGCAGAACGGGCGTGATGAACGGTTCGAACGATGGCGAGCGGCGCTGGCGCCGGACCTTGCCGCGCCGGGGCGCTTCACGCTCGCGGGAGACAGGGTGCGGGTTCTGATCCCGCTTCCTGCGGCGCAGTCACTCTCCGATCCGCATCTGTTCGTGCGCACCGAGGGAGTGGTCGCAGCGGCCGGCGCGCAGCGCTTCACCCGGGCGGGAGATCAACTGGTTGCCGAACTGCCGCTCTTGCCCGGTGCGGCTGCCGCGCCGCCGGAGGCGATCGAGGGCATTCTGGCCTTTGCGCAAGGCGCTCCCGATGGCGTTCGCTTCACCGCCGCGCCCGGTCCCGTGCCGGACGGTCTGCCTCCGATCGCGGCGCAGCGGCCTATGGGTGCGCTCGTGCTCCTGATGGGCGGAGCGCTGCTCGGCGGGTTGCTGCTCAACGTCATGCCGTGCGTGTTTCCGATCCTCAGCCTGAAGGCGCTGTCGCTGGCGCGCGCGGGCGCGGACGAGGGTGCGCCGCGCCGCGATGGCCTTGCCTACACCGCCGGCGCGGTGCTGGCCTGTCTCGGTCTCGGCGCGGCGGTGCTGCTGCTGCGCGCCGGCGGGGAGCAGGTGGGCTGGGCCTTCCAGCTTCAGGAACCGGCCGTGGTGCTGGCGCTCTTCCTGCTGGCGCTGGCCCTCACCGCAAATTTCCTCGGGCTGTTCGAACTGCCCGGCCTGCCGCTGCGCGCGGGCGGAAAACCGGCCGGGGCCTTCGCCACCGGTCTGCTGGCGGCATTCGTCGCGACGCCGTGCACCGGACCGTTCATGGCGACGGCGCTGGGTGCGGCGCTGCTGCTGCCGGCTCCGTGGGCGCTGGCGCTGTTCGCCGCGCTCGGACTTGGGCTGGCGCTGCCGTTCCTGCTGCTCGCGCTTGTTCCGGGGCTCCGGCGCCGCTTGCCGCGTCCCGGCCCCTGGCTGGAGCGGTTTCGCCGTCTCATGGCCGTCCCGATGGGGCTGACGGCGATGGCGCTCGCCTGGCTGCTGTGGCGGCTTGGCGGGCACGGATATCTCGCGCTCGTGCTCGCCGGCGGCGCGGTGTTGCTGGCGTTGCTCGGGCTGGCGGGACGGGAGCAGCGCCGCGCTTCCGGACGGCCCGGGTTGGCGGGTGTGGCCGCGCTTGCCGGCGCTGTTCTCGCGGTGGCGCTGCTGCCCGCGCCATCACCGGGGCAGAGCGCAGCTGCCGCCTCTGCGCTGCCGGGCACGCAACCTTTCAGCGAAGCCGCCCTGGCGCAAGCCCGCGCGCAGGGCCGGCCGGTGTTCGTCTGGTTCACCGCCGACTGGTGCATCACCTGCAAGGTCAACGAGGCCGCCGCCATCGAACGCGAGGACACCGGCACTGCCTTTGCCAAAGCCGGCGTCGTCGCCCTTCGCGGCGACTGGACACGGCGCGATCCGGCGATCACCCGCTTCCTTTCGGATCAAGGGGCGGCCGGCGTGCCGCTCTATCTGTGGTATGCCCCCGGCGCGCGCGCGCCCGAGCAGTTGCCGCAGGTGCTCACCCCGGCGATGCTGAGCGCCCGGGCGGCTGCGTCGGGCCCGTCGCCGACGGCACGGTGAAGCCGCGACAGGTCTCCACCAGCTGGCGCGGCAGTTCGTTCTGGTGGATCACCACCGTTCCTGCGCCGGACACTGTGGCTTCGATGAAGCGCGGCCCGGTGAGCGCCGGAAGTTTGTATTCGGACAGATCGATGGTGCTCTGCCACACCCGCTCACCGTTCACCTCTGCGGCATCGGCGTGCCAGCGGCCGATATAGCCGTTGCCATCCACGGCGAAGATGGCCTTGCCGCCTGCGGGTGCAGGAGCGAGGCGGGTCAGGAGAAGCTGTGGCTGCGGTCCGTTCTGCACGCATTCGAGCGCGATCAGCGGCGCCTCCCCCTCCTTGCCGTACACGATCCGGTGCGGGCTGGCATCGGTCGCCCAGCGCGCACCCGTCACGTCGGGGGAAGCAAGCGCCGGCGGCACCCCTTCGTGCGGCGGTTCGTCCGCTCCTGCACCCGGCGGAACAGCAGCGACACCCGCATCGCACGAGACGAGCAGCAGGGTGGCCATGGCCGCAATGCCTGCCGCGCCGGCGCGATGCGGAACGGGCAAGCCTTTGATCCTGCTGACCGGGCACGTCATGGCGCGGCATCTAGCCCGGCCTGCGGCAGGGGCGCAACCCCGCGGCCGCGGCCGCGGCCGGGACCGGCCGGCCGGCGCTCTCCCTCTGGCGTTCAGGGGCGACCGCCCATCCGCTTGTAACGCGTCTTGCCGAAGCGCGTCTTGCGCGTGCCTGGCTTGCCCTCGTTGCTCCGGCCGACCACCGGCGCGCGCTTGTCCGTGTCCGGCAGACCCAGCTCGTCGTTCTCCAGCCGCCTGATCTCGTCGCGCAGTCGGCCGGCTTCCTCGAACTCGAGATCGGCGGCGGCCTTGCGCATCCGCTTCTCCAGATCCTCGATGTAGGCGCGCAGGTTGTGCCCGACGAGATTGTTGCGTTCCGCGTCGCCGGTGTCGATCACCACGCCGTCCTGCGATGCGGTGTGCGCCACGATGTCGTGAATGTCCCGCTTGATGGTCTGGGGCGTGATTCCATGCTCGGCGTTGAAGGCGCGCTGCTTCTCGCGCCGGCGTTCGGTCTCCGCCATTGCCCGTTCCATGGACCCGGTGATGCGGTCGGCGTAGAGGATCACCCGTCCGTCCACATTGCGCGCCGCGCGGCCGATGGTCTGGATCAGCGAGGTTTCGGAACGCAGGAACCCTTCCTTGTCCGCGTCAAGGATGCAGACGAGGCCGCATTCGGGAATGTCCAGCCCCTCGCGCAGCAGGTTGATGCCGACGAGCACGTCATACACGCCGAGGCGCAGGTCGCGGATCAGCTCGATGCGCTCCAGCGTCTCGACGTCGGAATGCATGTAGCGCACCTTCACGCCCGCTTCGTGCATGAACTCGGTCAGGTCCTCGGCCATGCGCTTGGTGAGCGTGGTGACCAGCGTGCGGTAGCCCAGTCTGGCGGTCGCCTTGCACTCGGCAATGCAATCCTGCACCTGATCCTCGACCGGGCGCACCTCGACCGGGGGGTCGATGAGGCCCGTCGGACGGATCACCTGCTCCGCGAAGACGCCGCCGGCCTGGTCCAGCTCCCACTGGCCGGGAGTGGCGGACACGGCGACGGTCTGCGGCCGCATCGCGTCCCACTCGTTGAAGCGCAAGGGCCGGTTGTCGATGCAGGACGGCAGGCGGAAGCCGTATTCCGCCAGCGTGATCTTGCGCCGGTGGTCGCCCCGCGCCATCGCGCCGATCTGCGGCACGGTCTGGTGGCTCTCGTCC
Organism: Erythrobacteraceae bacterium CFH 75059; assembly: GCA_004331795.1. Lineage (GTDB taxonomy): Bacteria > Pseudomonadota > Alphaproteobacteria > Sphingomonadales > Sphingomonadaceae > Qipengyuania_B > Qipengyuania_B thermophila. Next base: position 236,230 of record SJSR01000001.1, on the reverse strand, counting down.
ACGAACAGCAAGGCGTTTTCGGGCAGGTACTCGAACAGCGTCGGCGGCGGCTCACCCGGCAGGCGGCCGGTGAGGAAGCGGGAGTAGTTCTCGATCCCGTTGCACGAACCCGTGGCGGCGATCATCTCGAGATCGAAATTGGTTCGCTGCTCCAGCCGCTGCGCCTCCAGCAGGCGGCCTTCGGCGTGCAGCTCCTTCAGCCGCTCCTCCAGCTCGAAGCGGATTGCCTGCATGGCCTGCTTCATCGTCGGGCCGGGGGTGACGTAGTGCGAATTGGCGTAGACCCGCACCGACGGCAGCACCGCGCCCTTCCTGCCGGTGAGGGGATCGAATTCCGCAATCTCCTCGATCTCGTCGCCGAAAAAGCTGATCCGCCAGGCCGTGTCCTCCAGATGGCTGGGATGCAGTTCGAGGCTGTCGCCGCGGACACGAAAATTGCCGCGCTGAAAGGCGGCGTCGTTGCGCTTGTACTGCAGGGCGACGAGCTTGCGGATGATCTCGCGCTGATCCTGCGACGTGCCGGTCTTGAGGTCGAAGATCATCGCCGAATACGTCTCGACCGAACCGATGCCGTAGAGGCAGGACACCGACGCCACGATGATCACGTCGTCGCGTTCAAGCAGGGCGCGGGTGGCCGAATGGCGCATCCGGTCGATCGCCTCGTTCACGCTCGACTCCTTCTCGATGTAGGTGTCGGAGCGCGGCACGTAGGCTTCGGGCTGATAGTAGTCGTAGTAGGAGACGAAGTACTCCACCGCGTTGTCGGGGAAGAAGCTCTTGAACTCGCCATAGAGCTGCGCGGCGAGGATCTTGTTGGGGGCCAGGATCAGCGCCGGGCGTTGCAGCTGCTCGATGACACTGGCCATGGTGAATGTCTTGCCCGAGCCGGTGACGCCAAGCAGCACCTGCGTCTTCTCTCCGGCGCGGGCGGACTCGACCAGTTCGGCGATGGCGCGCGGCTGATCGCCGGCGGGGGTGTAATCGGACACCAGCGTGAACCGCTTGCCGGGCAGCGACTTCTCGGGACGAACGGGCCGGTGGGGGACGAAATCGTCGGCGGTGACAGGCTCTGCCAGCCCGCGGCGGATCACGAGTTCCATGCGCCGCCATATGGGCACCGCCTCCCGGCCGCGCAACGCGCGTTTGGCGGCGTGGACGGGCGGTGGTACACTGCCGTCGGCATATCAGGGAGCCGCGTCATGAAAACCCCCGCCGCCGCAATCGTTGCGCTCCTGCTGACGGCGTGCGGCTCCGCCGATCCCGCGCCGGAGGGACGATCGGCCGGGTCAGAAGCAGCGTTGCAAGGGCAGGCCGAGGCGAGGCCGCTGCCGGGGCAGTACCGGGCGCAGCTGACGTTGGTGGACGCCAGCCTTCCCGATGCGCCACCCGGCGCCGTGGAGATGATGCGGCAGATGATGGGCGCGCGCACCCATGTGTACTGCCTGACACCCGAGGAAGCGCAGCAATCCTTCGCCGAAATGGCCCGCCGCTCGCAGGAAGGCAACTGCACGACGGACAGCTACGAGGCGCGAGGCGAGCAGTTCCGCGCCGCGCTGACCTGCCGCAGCGAGGCCGGGGTCGTGCGGATCACCATGAACGGCTCGGGCGGGCCGACGCGATCGGACATGACGCTGGCGATGACGGGAGCGCTTGGCGGAAGGGGGGATGCGAGCATGACGATGCGGCTGCAGAACGAGCGCATCGGTGACTGCCCCGGCTGAAAACGGGACGGCGCGCGTTCGGCTTGGCGACAGCAGCGCCGGAGCATGATGGCGCCATGACCACCTTCGCTTCTTCCCCCGTCGTTCGCAGCAGGCACAGGGCCGAGATCGCCCGGCGAATTGCCCTGGCGCGCGAGCCGCTGACCGAGAAGGTGCATGGTCCGCCGCGGCGGCTGCTGCTGGGAGAGATGGGCTGGGTTCTTGAGCCTGTCCGCCGGCGGTTCCGCACCTTGCCGATCACGTCGGCGCGGCACCCGCGTGCGGTCATGCTGCTGCCGGGCTTCGTCACCCATCCGGCGCGGATGCGCTATCTTCAGCAGGCGCTCGAGGCCGCAGGGCACCGGGTCAGCCACTGGGGTCTCGGCATGAACTGGGGCGCCACGCCCGAGCGGCTGGCCAGTGTCGAGCGCCGGGTGACGCAGCTGCGTGCCTGTCACGGCGAGCCGCTCGTGCTGATCGGGTGGAGCCTTGGCGGCCTGTTCGCCCGCGAGGTCGCCAAGCGCCGCCCTGACGCCGTCGCCAAGGTCATCACCATGGGCACGCCGTTTTCGGGCAACATGCGGGCCAACAATGCGTGGCGCGCCTATCAGGCGATCGCGGGCTACCGCGTTGACCAGCCTCCGGTCGAGACGCAGCTGGCGCAGAAGCCTCCGGTCGAGACGGTGGCCTTGTGGAGCGCGCGCGACGGCATCGTCAGCCCGCGCTGCGCCTGCGGGCGCCCCGGGGAGCGCGACCGCGCGATCCGTCTGCGCTGCACGCACATGGGCTTCATCTTCATGCCGGAGGCCATCGGCACCCTCCTGTCGGAACTGGACAGCCCGCCTCCGGTTTGACAGACGGGCATTCGCCCGGCAGGTCGGCCGGCGCGACCTGATCCGAAAGGCCGAATGGAGGGTTCCCGCGCACTGTTTGACGAGATGCACGACCCGTCGGGTGCGGTGCGTCCCGCCTATCGCGAGTTCAGCCGGTGGTTCTCCGAACAGGACGCGGCCGCGCTCGAGCGCAAGCACCGCGACGCCGAAACCATCTTCCGCCGCACGGGGATCACCTTCAACGTCTATGGCGAGGCGGAGGCGGAGGAGCGGCTGATCCCGTTCGATCTCGTCCCGCGCATTCTCACCGCCGCGGAATGGCGCCGCCTGACCCGCGGGATCGAACAGCGGGTGCGCGCGCTCAACGCCTTTCTCGACGACATCTACCACCGGCAGGAAATCGTGCGCGCCGGACGCCTCCCGCGCCGGCTGCTGCTCGACAATCCGGCCTGGCTGCCGCTGATGGTGGGACAGCGGCCACCCGGCGGGGTGTACACCCATATCGTCGGCATCGACCTCGTGCGCACGGGCGAAGACGATTTCTTCGTGCTGGAAGACAACGCCCGCACGCCGTCCGGCGTCTCCTACATGCTGGAGAACCGGGAAACCATGATGGCGATGTTTCCCGAACTGTTCATGCGGATCGGGGTCGAGACCGTGTCCAACTACCCGCGGCGGCTGGCCAAGAGCCTTGCCGCCTGCGCGCCGCCGGCCTGCACGGGGCGCCCCGTCGTCGCGGTGCTGACACCGGGGATCTACAACGCCGCCTATTTCGAGCACGCCTTCCTCGCCGACCAGATGGGCGCCGAGCTCGTCGAGGGCAGCGACCTCAGGGTCGTCGGCGGCCGGGTCGCGATGCGCACCACCGCCGGATACAAGCCGGTGGATGTCATCTACCGGCGGGTGGACGACGACTATCTCGATCCGCTGTCGTTCCGGCCGGACAGCATGCTGGGGATTCCGGGGATCCTCGACGTGTACCGCGCCGGCGGCGTGACCATCGCCAACGCGCCCGGCACGGGCATCGCCGACGACAAGGCGATCTACAGCTTCATGCCCCAGATCGTCGAGTTCTACACCGGCGAGAAGCCGATCCTCGCCAATGTGCAGACCTGGCGCTGCGCCGAGGCGGACGATCTGGCCTACGTGCTGGACCGGCTCGACGAGCTGGTGGTCAAGGAGGTCCACGGCTCCGGCGGCTACGGGATGCTGATCGGTCCCGCCGCCAGCCGGGAGGAGCTGGAGGCGTTCCGGGCCAAGCTCGTCGCACGGCCGGACAACTACATCGCCCAGCCGACCCTCGCCCTGTCGCGGTGCCCGGTGTTCGTAGAGCGGGGACTGGCACCGCGCCATGTCGACCTGCGCCCCTATGTGCTGGTGTCCCCCGACACGATCGACATCACGCCCGGCGGCCTGACGCGCGTGGCCCTCACCGAAGGGTCGCTGGTGGTCAATTCGAGCCAGGGCGGCGGCACCAAGGACACGTGGGTGCTCAAGGAATGATCCGGCCGCGGGAACAGGCGCGCTGATGCTCGGGCGCACGGCCAACGGGCTGTTCTGGATGTTCCGCTATCTCGAACGGGCGGAGCACACGGCGCGGCTCATCGATGCCGGCCTGAGAATGGCGCTCACCCGCGACATGGTGGCGGCGGAGGAAGAGTGGCGGTCGGTCATCGCCACCGCCGGACAGCGCGAGGGCTACGAGGCGCGGCACAGCAGCTACACCGGCATCCAGACCTGGAACCACATGCTGCGCGATCCCGAAAACCCGCAGTCGGTCCTCGCCATGCTGGGTCAGGTCCGCACCAATGCGCGGCTGGCACGCAACGCCATCAGCAGCGAGCTGTGGGAGGTGGTGAACGACGCCTGGCACCATGTCTCGCGCATGCTGGCCCGGCCGCTGGGACAGAACCAGGTGGGCGAGGCGGTGAGCGTCGTGCGCCGCCTGGCGGTGCTCGCCCACGGGGCGATGATCGGGTCGATGATGCGCGACGAAAGCTACCACTTCGCGCGCGCCGGCAGCTTCACCGAACGCGCCGACGCCGTCGCCCGCATCCTCGACATCAAGTACTACCTGCTGCTCCCGTCCCTGTCCTATGTCGGCTCGAGCCTCGACACCGGGCAGTGGGACACGGTGCTGCGCTCCGTCTCCGGCGACCGGGCCTACCGCGCCATCCATGCGGGGCAGATCGACGCGCGGGGCATCGTCGAGTTTCTCGTGCTTGACGCGCGTTTCCCGCGCAGTCTGGCGTTCTGTCACCGCGCTCTCAAGGCGGAGCTGGCGGCACTGGCGCAGATCCATGGCCGCGAGGGGAAGGCCGATGCGCTGATGCGCGAGGCGGACTCCCTTCTTGCCGGACGCACCATCGACGAGATTTTCGAGGAAGGGCTGCACCAGTTCCTGCTCGGCTTCATGGGGCGCAACAACGCCATCGCCCAGGCGATTTCCGCCGATTACCGCTTCCTGTCATGAGCACCGCGCCGCACGGAGGGACGCCATGCGCCTGAGCATCCGGCACACGAGCCGCTACCGCTTCGACCAGCCCGTCGTGTTCGGGCTTCAGCGCCTGCGCCTCACCCCCAAGGCCAGCGGCGGGCAGGCGGTGGCAAGCTGGTCGATCATGTGCACCGGCGCGACGCAGGAGCTGAGCTACCAGGACAGCCACCACAACGAGGTGACGCTCGTTTCGGTCAACGAAGGCGCGCGCGAGGTGGTGATCACCTGCGAGGGGCAGGTCGACACCCGCGACGAGAGCGGGGTCATCGGCTGGCACTCGGGCTATATGCCGCTGTGGAGCTTCCTCCGCCAGACCCCGCTGACGCGCCCCGGCCCGGCGATGACGGCGCTGGCCGATGCGGCACGCGGCCGCGACACCGGCGATCAGGTGGCGCTGCTGCACGATCTCTCGGCGCTGGTCCGCGAGCGGGTGGTGTGGCGCAAGGGAGTGACCACCACGCGCACCACCGGAGAGGAGGCGTGCGCCGGAGGCGCCGGCGTCTGCCAGGACCAGGCGCATGTGTTCATCGGCGTGGCGCGCGCGCTCTCCATCCCGGCCCGTTATGTCAGCGGCTATCTGCTGATGACCGACCGCGTGGACCAGGAGGCCACGCACGGCTGGGCCGAGGCGTTCATCGACGGGCTGGGCTGGGTCGGCTTCGACATCGCCAACGCCATCAGCCCTGATGCCCGCTACGTCCGGCTGGCGACAGGGGGCGACTACCGCGATGCGGCCCCCGTTCTTGGCGTGAGCTACGGCGCCGTCACCGACGAGGCCGAGGTGGCGGTGCGTGTGGAACGCGCCATGCGCGCACAGCAGCAGAAGGAACAGCAGCAGTGACCTATTGCGTGGGCATGATCCTCGACAAGGGGCTGGTGATGATGAGCGACACCCGCACCAATTCGGGCGTCGACAACATCTCCGTCTTCCGCAAGATGTTCCACTGGTGCGTGCCGGGCGAACGGATCGTCGCCATCATGACCGCCGGCAACCTCGCCACCACCCAGGCGGTGATCAGCCTGCTGGAGGAACGCACCAAATCTCCCGACGAGCGGACTAACGTGCTGCTCAAGGCGCCGACCATGTTCCAGGTCGCGACGGAGGTCGGACGGCTGCTGCGCGCCACGATTGCCGAGCGGCAGGACGCCAACGGGGAGGGCGGCCGCAACCGCTTCACCGCCTCCCTCATCGTCGCCGGGCAGATCAAGGGAATGGAGCCGCGCCTGTTCCTGATCTATCCCGAAGGCAACTTCATCGAAGCAAGTGCCGAAACGCCGTTCTTCCAGATCGGCGAAACCAAGTACGGCCGGCCCATCATCATCCGCGGCTATGACGCGGCGATGAGCATGGAGGATGCCGCCAAGCTGCTGATGGTGTCATTCGATTCCACGCTCAAGGCCAACCTGTCCGTCGGCATGCCGCTCGACCTGATGGTGGTGGAGCGGGATCGCTACGAGCCGCGGCACTGCCGCCGCATCGAATACGAGGACGCATACTTCCAGTCGCTGTCGACCGCGTGGGCGGACGCTCTGCGCGGCGCCTTCCATTCGCTGCCCGACTACGACTTCACCGACCCGGCGGCTACGACCGCCTGACAGGCGCGCCTGCCCAAGCCGTTGGCTCCGAAACGGACTGCGGTGTCATCCAGAGTCGTCGGGCGCGCGCGGCGCTGGCGGGCTGCGCTGTCGCACCGGAATGGCGGCACCTGTGCGTGATGGAGACGACCGCCCGTGGCAGCACGGGAGCCATGGAACAGCACCACACACTCCACATCATCGCCCTCTCCCACCAGGTCCGCGCGGCGGTCGCGAGGACCGGATACGCGCTCGGCCACCATTGCGAGGTCTATGCCGATGCGGCCGAACTCGCCGAGCGGGAACCGCAGCACGGCATCGTGCTGTGCGCCGAGACGCCGGACCCGGACGGCGGCGGTGGCGCAGGACTTGCCGCCGCGGCTGTTGCTGCGCTCACGCGGGCGGGCTGCTGGCTGCCCGTCATCGCCCTTGATGCCGATCCGCAAACAAACCGTGTCGTCGCGGCGGTGAAGAAGGGCGTCCTCGACTACCTGCCCCTGCCGCTCGATGCCGCGCGCCTGTCCGACAGTCTCGCCCGGATCAGCGCCGACGTGGCCGCCCATGGCGAGGCCCAGCGGCAGGCGGTTGCCGCCGCGCGGCGCATGGCCGACCTGTCGCGGCGCGAGCGGGAAGTGCTCGACTGGCTGACCCGCGGGTGCTCGAACAAGGCCATCGCCCGTCAGCTGACCATCAGCCCGCGGACGGTGGAGATCCACCGCGCCAAGATGATGACCAAGCTGGGCGCCCGCCATGCTGCCGAAGCCATCCGCCTGCGGCTGGAAGCGGGAGCCTGTGGCCTGGTCATGGGCGTCGGCTGAACCGGCGCGCCTCCCGCGGCTTCCGTCCGGCCGCCTCAGCGGCAGAAGCGCCCGTCGCTCTCCTCGAGATGGAAGTGGTCGCGATGCGCGGCGTTGTAGTCGGGACCGAGCACGGTGCCGAAGCGGCGGCAGGCGCTTGCGTGGACGGTGCGCAGGAACTGCCGCTCCGCCTCCGATCCTTCGGTCCAGTGGCGCAGCACCGAAATGCGCCGTCCGTCGGCGAGGACGAAGCCCGCGATGTCGATCGCGCGCGCCTGCGAATGGGCCGAGAGCCGCGCGGTGCCCGCCACATTGCGGCAGGCGTAACTGCCCATGGTCTCGATCCGCACGACGGGACTGCCGAGGATCTGCCGCGCGGCCCTGTCCACCCCGTAGCGCGCCCAGGCGGCGAAGGTCTGCGCCAGCGGGCAGGCCACCGGCCCGATGTTGCCGAGCGCGATGCTGCCCTCGTCGCTGCCCAGCGCGGTGAAAAAGACCGCGTCCCGGATCGCGCAGCCATTGCCGAAGGTCTGGTCGGGCACGGTGCTGAAGCGCGCACGCCCCTCGTGCAACTGGGCGACGCACTGCGCCACCGCGCGGGACTCGCTGCGCGGCCGCTCTTCTCCCGGCCGCGTGGGCACGGCCGCGCGGTCGCGCGCGCAGGCGGCGAGCAGGAGGCTCATGGCCAGCAGGTACAGGAGCAGGAACGCCGGTCGCATGGGGGTGCAAAAGCATAGCTGGCGGCCCCGCGATGAACAGGGCGTTTCGTTTGTGCCGGCGCTTCAGGCACAATCCCGCCCGATCTTCGTAGCGCTCGGATGGCAGTGACCGCTCTTCCACCGGCACCGGCGGCGCTCACTGCGCTGCTGGCACTGGCATTCTGCGCGGTGCATCTGCGCATCGGCCGGCTGCGCTTCCTGCATGCGGAGCCGCGCAGCCGCTGGCTGTCCTTCGCCGGCGGGGTGGCGGTCGCCTACGTGGTCATGCACATGCTGCCCGAGCTTGCCGGGCACGAGCGGGCGCTCGCGGTGCCGTTCGGCGCCGCCTTCGCCGGAAGCGCGGTGTACGGGCTGACGCTGCTCGGGCTGGTGCTGTTCTACGGGGTGGAGCGGGCGATGCTGATTTCGCGTCGGCAACCGGCGGCTGGTCCGGACGCAGACGCCGACCGGCAGGCGGGCGCGGGCGTGTTCTGGCTCCACATCGGGTGTTCAGCGCTGCTGGCGGCGATCGTCGCCTATCTGCTGGAGAACCGCGACACCATGACCGCCGCGGGCACAATGACCTACTTCACGGCCATGGCCCTCCATTTCGCCACCGCCGATTTCGGCAGCCGCGCCCATCATCCGCATCTTTATGATCGCGGCGGGCGCTGGGTCTTGGCCGGCGCCACGATCGGCGGATGGGGTCTGGGCCTGGTGGTGGACCTGCAGCCGGCGGTCGTCGGCGGCATGTTCGCCTTTGTGGCGGGGGGGATCATCCTGACCGTGCTGAAGGAAGAACTGCCGGCGGAGCGGGAAGGGCGGTTCTTCCCGTTCCTCGCCGGGGCGCTGCTCTACGGAGCGCTGGTGCTGGCGGAGGAGTGGCTGGCACACGGCTGAACACCGGGCGCGGGCCAACGGCGTGTGCGGGACAGCGCCACGCTCAACCGGCGACGACCGCCGCGCAGGGAGACGGATCGGCGACCCAGTCATGTCCGGCGCCGGGAAGCGCCCGGCCCGATCCGGCGGCACCGCCACCACGGCCCTTCGGGTTGTAGGTGACGACGGCCTTGCTGTTGTCGAAGGCCCCCACCCTGCCGTTGTCGAGCCGTGCCTGCTCGGCCGTGATCTCCGCAACGTCCGCCCGGTCCGCGCGCAGCATCTGCACGACACCGCCTTCGCGCGCGAACGCGCGGGCGTAGCGGCGACCGAAGAGGACGGTGTTGAAGGAGGAGCCGTGCGACCACTGCGCCGGGCGGCTGTCGGCTGGCAGGTGCAGGGTTACGACGCTGCACGAGAACGTCGGCTTGACGAGGTAGGGCGCGTCCTGATCCTGTCCGGCAGGCCGGCGGCGTCGCGCCGGCGGCGAGAAACCCCCTTGCGGCAGGACAAGTTCGCGCCTGCCATCGTCCGTGTCCGTCCATTCGAGCTGCTGGGTCCCGACAATGGTGTAGACACTCTCCCCGGTGGCCGGCTCGAAGCGCCATGTCACACGCTCCACCTGTTCCCAGCCGTCGTTTTCGAGCGTTTCGCGCGCCGACTGTTCCAGCCGGGCCGGCGTCAGGGCGGAGAAGCGCACATACTCCTTCAGCGCCTCGGGGCCGCGCTCGACCATGGTCAGCACCACCGGGGCGGGCTTGTCGAAGCCGCCCCGCGCGTCGATGCTGTACACCGCGCGCGTGTCAGGCTTCGCCGGAGGCGCCCAGGCAAGCCGCTCCAGCGTCGGCCGCGCACCGCCGAGCGGCAGCACCCAGCGCAGCGGCAGCACGAACTGCGCCGAGGCCGGAACAACGGGCGGCAGGGTGCCGTCGAGCCAGAGCGGCTCCCCGTTGATGGTCGCCCTGACCAGCACGTGATCGAACACCCCGGGCGAGGGCAGGCGCTCGTCGAGCCCGTCGTCGAAACCCGACGCGTTGACGAGCACCGGCTCGGTCGCGATGCCGAGTTCGCCGAGCAGCGCCAGCAGCACCGCCGTCTTGCCCTTGCAGTCCCCGAAGCGCCGCTCCCAGACTGCATCGGCGGCTGCGGGGGTGTAATTGCCGCCGTTCATGCCGTCGCTGATGTAGCCGATCTCGCCCTGCACGAGTTTGAGCGCGGCGTTGGCACGCGCCAGCGGATCGGTCGTTTCGGCAGCGATGCGCGCCGCCACCGCCCGCAGGGGCGAGGCCGGAGCGAGCCGGGCCGCGCTGGCGTAGAGAGGGGCGAACTTGGCCGCCACCGCCGGCCAGTCGCGATAGTCGCTGAATTCGACGATCCGGGCCCAGCCGAACCGGCCCGGCGCGTCGGCGGGCGCGGCGAGGGGCGGCGGATCGCGGAACGTGAAGGTGAGGCTGCCTGCGGTATCCTGCTGCGCCGAGGTCATGGCCGCGGTCATGGCCGAAGGCACGCGGACAATAGGCCGGTGACCATCCGCCCAGCTCAGCTGAAGCACGTGCAAGCCGGGCGCGGGCTCGGGCAGAAGGGCCAGCAACCCCGCGTCGTCCTTGCCCAGCGTGGGGTCGCTGGCCGGCAGGGTGAAGGCCATCTCCAGCTCGTCCCCCACGCGCAGGTCCGGCACGCGCAGCACCGCCGTCAGGATGCCGGTGAGCTGCTGCGCCTCCAGCCGATCCTCGCGCCGCAGGATCTCGAACTCGGCGGTTTGCGTATGGTCGATGACCTCGTTGCCCCGGTGCACCTTGAGGGCATGGAGGACCGGACTGCCCGCCGCCGGGTTCCACGCGAAGCCAGTCGTGCCCATCTGCAACGCCGACGTGTGCAGGAGACGCACGCGGATGCTCTGGTAATGCTGCTGCCCGCGTGCGTCGAGCCGCGCCTGCGTGACGCTGGCACGCACGAACACCAGCCCTGACGCGTCCTCCGGCACGTCGGCCAGTGCCGGCGCGATGGCCCAGGCGGGCGCAGGTCCGCGCAGAACGGCGTCGTTGTCGGCCCGCACCGGAGTGGCCAGCGCGCCCGCAGCGAGGCCCGCCGCACATGCCGCAATCCATTTCTGCATCTGTCCCCCTTTGCCCAAGGCCGTTCAAAGCCCTGTCCGGCAGACACTTCGCGCGCTGCATGAGCGCGTGTCAAGCGCAGGCAGCTGGTCCCGGCGGCCACTCAGCCGCCGCCGGTCTCCTCGGCCCGTTCGCTCCGCGACCAGACGTCGTGCAGGAACGTCGCCGACCAGGTGATGAGCATGAACCCTGTCACCGACAGCATCATGTAAAGAAGGCGCAGCGGTCCTTCCGGCTCCACCTGGGCAAAACCCAGCGTCGCAAAGGTGATGCCGGCGAAGTAGAGCCACGAGGCCGCATCGGGCGCCGCCAGTGCGCCCGTCGCGGCGCTGACGGCGGCGATGGCGAACAGCAGCACCGCCGCCAGCGCGATCTCGGTGAGGTGCAGCAGGCCGACGCTCCAGAACACCAGCACCGCCGCGAGCCACGGGTGCCGGCGTTCGCTCGGCCGCATCCGGCGGATGATCTCCAGTCCCGCAAGGTGCACGCCGCCGAACAGGCCGAGCATCAGCACCCCGAGCAGCAGCATCAGCCAGTCGCTGCCGCTCATCGCGCCGCTCCGCCGGCGGGAGCGGAAACGGTCAAGCCGCCTCGCTCTTGCGCTTCTGCTTCTTGCGCTCGTGCGGGTCGAGTTCCGCCTTGCGCAAGCGGATCGACTTCGGTGTCACCTCGACCATCTCGTCGTCGTCGATGTAGGCGATGGCCTGTTCCAGCGTCATGATCCGCGGCGGGGTGAGGCGGATGGCATCGTCCTTGCCGGAAGAGCGGAAGTTGGTCAGCTGCTTGGACTTGAGCGGATTGACTTCCAGATCCTCAGGCTTGGCGTTTTCGCCGATGATCATGCCTTCGTAGAGCTTGGCCCCGCCGCCGATGAACAGTTCGCCGCGCTCCTCCAGCGCGTTGAGGGCATAGGGCACCGCCTCGCCGGTGGCGTTGGAAATGAGCACGCCGTTGATGCGTCCTTCGATCGGGCCCTTGTAGGGGCCGTAGCGGTCGAACAGCCGGTTCATGATGCCGGTGCCGCGGGTGTCGGATAGAAACTCGCCGTGATAGCCGATGAGGCCGCGCGAGGGCGCGGAGAAGGTGATGCGTGTCTTGCCCTGGCCGGACGGGCGCATGTCGAGCAGTTCGGCCTTGCGGCGCTGCATCTTCTCGACGACCGTGCCGGAATATTCGTCGTCGACGTCGATCACGACCTGTTCGTACGGCTCCGTGCGCTGGCCGTTCTCGTCCGTGCCGAACAGCACGCGGGGACGGGAGATGCCGAGTTCGAAACCCTCCCGCCGCATGGTCTCGATGAGGACGCCGAGCTGAAGCTCACCGCGTCCCGCCACTTCGTAGCTGTCGCGGTCGGCGCTTTCGGTCACGCGAATGGCGACATTGGTTTCCGCCTCGCGGAACAGCCGGTCGCGGATCATGCGGCTGGTCACCTTATCGCCCTCGCGCCCGGCCAGCGGGCTGTCGTTCACGGCAAAGCGCATGGCCAGGGTGGGCGGATCGATCGGCTGCGCCTCGATGGGGCGGGTCACGGCCGGATCGGCGATCGTGTTGGCGACGGTCGCCTTCTCCAGCCCGGCAAGCGCGATGATGTCGCCGGCCCTCGCGCTCTCCACCGGCACGCGCTCCAGCCCGTCGAAGCTCATCAGCTTGGTTGCGCGGCCGGTCTCGACCACGTTGCCCTCGGCATCGAGCGCGCGGATCGGATCGTTGACCCTGATCGTGCCGGACTGCACCCGGCCGGTGAGCACGCGCCCCATGAAGGGGTCCCGGTCGAGCAGGGTGGCAAGGAAGGAGAACGGCCCGGACGGATCCAGTCCGGGTGCCGGGACATGCTCCACGATCCGCGCGAAAAGCGGCTCCAGCGTGCCCGAGCGCGCCGCCGCGTCCTCGCTGGCATACCCGTCGCGGCCCGAGGCGTAGAGCACGGGGAAGTCGAGCTGCTCGTCGTTCGCGTCGAGCGACACGAACAGGTCGAACACCTCGTCCAGCACTTCGGAGGGCCGCGCGTCGGAACGATCGATCTTGTTGACGACCACGATGGGCTTCAGGCCGAGAGCCAGCGCCTTGCCGGTGACGAACTTGGTCTGCGGCATCGGCCCCTCGGCGGCGTCGACCAGCAGGATCACACCGTCGACCATCGACAGGATCCGCTCGACCTCGGCGCCGAAGTCCGCATGGCCGGGCGTGTCGACGATGTTGATGCGGGTGACGTCGCCAGGCGCCCCGGCAGGGGGCCACTCGACCGAGGTGCACTTGGCGAGGATGGTGATCCCGCGCTCCTTCTCGAGGTCGCCCGAGTCCATCGCCCGCTCCTCGACGCGCTGGTTGTCGCGGAACGTGCCCGACTGGCGGAACAACTGGTCCACGAGCGTGGTCTTGCCGTGGTCGACGTGGGCGATGATCGCGATGTTGCGCAAGCCGTGGGACATGAAGGCTACTCTTGCTGTCGGGGGAAAACGTCCGCCGCGCCCTGTCGCGGACAGCGGGCGCGCCGCCCTTACCCGTTCGACGGTGGCGCGGCAACCCGCGCCCGGCGCGGGCAAGGGGCTCTTCCGGACATGCGCCTGTGTCGCTGCGGCCACAGCGTCACCCGTCCGCGCGGGCGCGCTTGCGGAGCGCGGCTGCTGCCTGCTACACCGAGGGCACAGAACAAGGGCACACGGCCACGTCCGGCCGCGGGTCAGCGGGAATGAGGATGCACATCGGATGAACACCAAGCGGCTATTCGGACAGGTCACGCGCGCATTTCTCATGGCGGGCGTTGCGGCGGGGGCGGCGGCGCCCGCGCTGGCGCAGGTGCGGCCCGACGACAGCGTGGCCGGTCCGACCGACACCGGGGTTCAGGACCAGACGACGCCCACCGTCACCCTCGGCAACGAGATCATCGTCACCGCGACCAAGCGGGCACAGACGCTTCAGGACACGCCCGTCGCCGTGACCGTCACCACGGGCGAGACTCTGGAGCGGGCCGAAATCCGCGACCTCCTCGACCTGCAGACGGTGGCCCCGTCGCTGCGCGTGGGGCAGCTGCAGAATTCGTCCAACACCACCTTCTTCATCCGCGGTTTCGGCAACGGGGACAACAATGTCGGGGTGGAGCCTTCGGTGGCCGTGTTCATCGATGGCGTCTACCGCTCGCGCTCGGCCGGCCAGATCGCCGACCTCGCCAATGTCGCGCGGGTCGAGGTGCTGCGCGGGCCGCAATCCACCCTGTTCGGCAAGAACGCCTCGGCCGGTGTCATTTCCGTCATCACCCGTGAACCGCAATTCGAGTTCGGCGGCTCCGTCTCGGCGACCTACGGCAACTTCAACCAGGTGGTCATCAAGGGCGACGTCACCGGCCCGATCACCGACAGCCTCGCCTTCTCCATCGACGGCAACTACAACCGCCGCGACGGCTATGTCGAGGTGGTCGGCTTCAACGACCGCATCAACGACCGCAACCGCTGGTCGGCGCGCGGGCAGCTCCTGTTCGACAATGGCGGCGCGCTGCGGCTGCGGGCCATCGGCGATTACCAGAAGATCAGCGAGCTGTGCTGCTACGCCGGCAACCTTGTCGCCGGTCCGACGGTGCCGGCGGTGTTCGCCGTCGGCGGGGCCATCGTGCCCGAGGATCTGTTCGCCGACCGCACGTTCCTCAACGTGCTGCCGGAGAACGACATCGAGAGCTATGGCGGCTCGCTCCAGGCCGATCTCCAGTTCGGCAACCTGACGCTGACCTCGATCACCGCCTACCGCGAGCTGCGCTCGTTCTTCAATCAGGATGTGGACTTCACCGGCGCCGATCTCATCACCGAGTTCCGGGACCAGAAGATCGACACCTTCACGCAGGAAGTGCGCCTCGCCTCCGACTTTGCCGGTCCGCTGAACTTCCTGCTTGGCGGGTTCTTCTTCAAGGAGGACATCACCCAGGACAGCTCGATCGTCAACGGGGTCGCCACGCGCCCGTTCTTCACCCTTCTGTCCGGCGGCGCCCTGCCGACGGCGGAAGCGGCGCTCGGCATTCCGGCCGGCGCGATCTTCCGCCCCGGCCCGTCCACAGTCGAGGCCTTCGCGCTGCAGAACGAGTCGTGGTCCATCTTCGGACAGGTCGATTTCGACGTCACCGACCGGCTGACGCTGACCGGCGGGTTCAACTACACCAAGGACCGCAAGGACTTCCAGCTGTCGCAGGTGTCGACCGATCCGCTCGCCAACGTCAACCTCGTCGATGCGTTCATCGTCGGCGGCATCGCTCAGGCGCTGCGCATTCCTCCGGCGCAGGTCACGCCCGCCGTGGTCCAGCAGTTCGCCGGCAACCCCGCGACCGCGCCGATCTTCCAGGCCATTGCCGGGCAGGCGGTCAACCCGGCAACGAACCCGCTGCTGGCGCTGCGGCCGCTGCAGTTCCTGCCGCCGTTCCTCAACCTTCCGAACGCCGTCGAACCGGGGCGCACCCGCGACGACGACTGGAGCTACACGCTGCGCGCGGCCTACGACATCAACGACCAGCTCAACGCGTATTTCACCTACGCGACCGGGTTCAAAGCGTCGTCGGTCAACCTGTCGCGCGACAGCCGTCCGTTCGCCAGCGATTTCACGCCCGGTCCGCTGAACAGCACGATCCTTGCGCCGCGTTCCGCCATCCGCGATGCGGGGCTTGCGATCCCGAACCTGCGCACCGGCACCCGCTTCGCCGGGCCGGAGGAATCGGAGGTCTATGAAATCGGCGTCAAGGGGTCGTTCCCCGGCCTGACGGTGAACCTGGCGCTGTTCGATCAGACCCTTCAGGGGTTCCAGTCGAACATCTTCACCGGCACCGGCTTCTCGCTGGTGAACGCAGGGCAGCAGTCGACGCGCGGCTTCGAGCTCGACACCACCATCCAGCCGATCGACCCGCTGGTCTTCACCTTCGCGCTCACCTACCTCGATGCGAAGTTCGACAGCTTCGTCGACTCGCCGTTCGGCGACCTGTCGGGGCAGCGGCCCGCCGGCGTGCCGGAGTTCAGCATCGCGACCTCCGCCACCTATGCACACGATCTTGGCGGAAGCGGCAACCAGCTCATCGGGCGGATCGACTACTACCACGAGTCGAACACGCAGATCCTCAACGGCCTGCTCGGCTTCCCCACGCTCGCGGAAGGGATCGCGGCCGCCCGCAACTTCCGTCGCGAGATCAACCAGGTCAACGCGTCGCTGACGCTGGCGCTGGTCAACGGGCTCGAAGTGTCCGCCTTCGTGCGCAACCTCACCAACGAACGCTACATCCTGTCGGTGTTCGACGGGGTGGCGCAGGCGGGGACGGTGTCCGGTTACCCCAACCAGCCGCGCACCTATGGCGTGACGGGCCGGTTCCGGTTCTGAACCGCCGTTCCGCCGGACAGGATCATGCGCAAGGCGCCGGCTTTCACCAGCCGGCGCCTTTTTTCTTGCCTGCTCAGCGCGCGACCTGTTGCGTCCGGTCGAAGGCGGCAAGCACGAGCTGCGCGGCGCACAGGCCCAGCGCGATGCCGGCGAGATTGACGGCCATGTCCCGCCAGTCGCCTTCACGACCCAGCCCCATGACCCATTGCAGCACCTCGATCGCGCCGCCCACGGCGGTGAGATGCAGCAGCGGCCACGCCGGATGCAGGCGCCGCCACAAAAGCCGCGCCAGCGCCGCGAGCGTGAAGAAGGCGCCGAAATGCTGCAGCTTGTCGTTCCCGGCCAGAATGCCGGTCTGCACGTTGGGCAGCAGGGCTGCCACGACGATGCCGGCCAGCAGCACGCAGTAGGCGGCACGTAGAAGGTTCAGCAGCAGGCGGGGCATCGGGTCAGAGCGTCCGCAGTGCCTGCGCCGGACGCGCCCGCAGGAAGGGGAGCGAGCCGGCGGTGGCAAAGACGAGCACCACGACCAGCCCCGCCACCAGAACGCTCAGCACCGTTCCCCAGTCCGGAAGCCAGTCGAAGCTGAACAGCTGGGTGATGACCAGCCACGCAGTACCGGCGCCGATGGCGAGGGCAATCACGGCCAGAACTGCGGTGAGGATGCCGAATTCGAGCGCCTGCAGCAACAGGATCTGCCTCCGGTCCGCTCCGAGCACCCGGAGGATCACCGTGTCATAGACGCGCGCGGCACGGGCCGCCGCCATCGCGCCGACAAGCACCACCAGCCCGGCCAGAACCGCGACGGAGGCGGCGGCGAGCGTCGCGAGGCCGATCTGGTCCAGCAGCAGGCGCGCCTGCTGCAGCACCTCTCCCACCTCAATCACCGAGCTGGCGGGGAACTGCTGCACCAGCGTCTGCAGCAGCCGCCGCCGGTCAGCGCCGTCGTTGAGGCCGAGCGTGGCCGACAGCGTGTGCGGCGCATCGCGCAGCGTGTTGGGCGAAAACACGAGCACATGGTTGAAGCCGAGCGAATCCCAGTCGATCTGGCGCAGGTTTGCCACCGTTGCGGTGATCTCCGTCCCCAGCACGCCGACGCTCAGCCGGTCGCCGACCCTGAGGCCGATTGCCCGGGCGAGGTCCTCGTCCACCGACACCAGCCGCTCGCCCGCGTGATCGGCGCTCCACCACGTCCCCTCGACCAGCCGGTTTCCGGGCGGCAGCGTCTCCGCATAGGTCAGCCCGCGCTCGCCTCGCAGCGCCCAGGCACCGTCCGGCACCTCCTCGAGCGCGCTCACCCGCGTCATCGCGTCCGGCGGGCCGTAGGCGAGGATCGCGCCGCGCAGATTGGGCACCGCACGGATCTGCGCATCCGGGTCCACCGCCCGCACCGCAGCGCTGAAGGCGGGCAAACCGGCTTGGGGAATGTCGAGCACGAAGTAGTCGGGCGCCTGCTGCGGAACGCGCCGTTCGATGTTCCCCGCGATGCTCGTCTGCACCGCCGCCAGCAGGACGAAGGCGGACAGGCCGAAGCCGAGCGCGGTGACCAGCGCCACCAGATTGCTGCCGGGCCGCGCGAGATTGGCGACAGCCAGCCGCGTCAGCGGACTGGCGGGCGAGGGTGCCCTGCGCGCGGCGCGGCGCAGCAGGAGGGCAAGACCGGCGAGAATGGCCATGGCAAGCGCACTCGCAGCCATGAAGCCTGCCGCCAGCGCCGGGCGCACCGATGTCAGCAGCACGAGCGCCACCAGCAGCGCCACCCCGCCGGCCACGACCATGATCGCCTTGCGGTCGCCCGTGTGTTCGGCCACCGCACCGCGCATCAGCGCCATGGCCGGCGTGCGCCGCGCAGCCAGCAGCGGCGAAGCGGTGAAGATCGCCGCGACGAGCAGGCTGTAGGCGAGCGCCAGAACGATGGCGCCGGGGTCGGCCACCACACCGCTCCGGACCGGCAGCACGCCGGCAAGGGCGCGGGCCAGAAGCGGCGTGACCGCGATCCCCGCCACCACGCCCGCGACACTGCCGATCAGCGCCGCCGCGCCGATCTGCAGCGCATAGATGCGGCCGGTGTCGGCGCTGCCGGCGCCCAGCACCTTCAGCGTGGCGATCGCCCCGCGCCGGCTCTGAAGATAAGAGGCCACTCCGCCGCCAATCCCGATCCCGGCGATCACCAGCGCCGCCAGTCCGACCAGGGTGAGGAAATCGCCCATCTGGGTCACGAACCGGTCGGCTCCGGGCGAGGCGCGGTCGCGGGTCCGCACTTCTAGCCCGGAATCCGCGAAGCGCTGCTCCAGCGTTTCGGCCACCGGCGCCGCGTCGCGCGGAGGATCGAAGGCGACGCGCACCTTCGTGCGGTACATCGCGCCGGGCGCAAGAAGGCCCGCTTGCGCGGGCAGGTTCTCGGCAACGATGATGGTCGGGCCGAGCTGGAACCCTTCTCCAAGCCGGTCGGGTTCCGCGGCGATGACCCCGGCCGCGCGCAGCGTGCTCAGCCCAAGGGTGAAAGTGTCGCCAACTTCGATGCCCAGCCGGTCCAAGGCTCCCTGTGCCAGCCAGGCGTCGCCCGGCGGGGGCGCGCCCGCCGTGCGGCCGTCGGTCAGGACGAGCGCACCGTAGAGGGGATAGGCCGCATCGACCGCCTTCACCTCGACGGGCGCCGTGGCCTCTTCGGCGCGCGCCACCGCCTGCAGGCGTGTTCCCCCGGACACGGTGCCGAGCGCCGCAAGCGCACTCGCCTCGGCGTCGGACAGGGGGCGCTGCCACACGCTGACCTGGATATCCCCACCCAGCAGCTCGGCGCCATTGGCTGCGAGTTCCCGCTCCACCGCCGCGGTGAGCGTGCCGATCGCGGTGAGCGCGGCGGTGCCGAGGAAGAGGCACGCAAGCAGCAGCCGCAGCCCTCTGAACCGGGCGCTCAGATCCCGCCGGGCGATGCGCCATGCTGCCGCCCATGGCAGCCGGTCGGCATCGTTTGCCACCCTCATCCGCCCGGCCCGTCGCTGATGATCTGCCCGTCCTCCATCCGCAGGATGCGATGGCAACGCTGCGCCAGGGCCGGGTCGTGGGTGATGACCATCAGCGTCGCCCCTGCGGCCCGCTGGCGCGTGAACAGCAGCTCGGTGATGGTCTCGCCCGTGGCACTGTCGAGGTTTCCGGTCGGCTCGTCGGCGAACAGCAGCAGCGGGGAGGGGGCGAGCGCCCGGGCGATGGCCACCCGCTGCTGCTCTCCGCCGGACAGCTGCTGGGGATAGTGGCCGAGGCGGTGCCCGAGCCCGACCGCTTCCAGCTCCTCGGCCGCCTTGCGCCGCGCATCCGCGACGCCGGCAAGTTCAAGCGGAGTGGCGACATTCTCCATCGCGGTCATCGTCGGCAGGAGGTGAAAGGCCTGGAGGATGATGCCGATGCTGCCCCGCCGGGCACGGGCCAGCGCGTCCTCGTCAAGGCCGCTCCAATCGGCCCCGGCAACCTCCAGCGTGCCGCCCGACGCGCGTTCCAGCCCGCTCAGCACCGCCATCAGCGAGCTTTTGCCAGAGCCCGACGGGCCGAGCACCGCGACCGTTTCACCGGCGGCCAGGTCAAGGTCGATGCCGCGCAGGACCTCGACGACCGCGCCGGGTCCGCCGAAGCGCAAGGTCAGATTGCGGGCGCGGATCATCATGTTGCCACTTGTCACGCCGCGCCGATGGCATAGGCATGAACGGCACACAAGAAAGGGTTCCGATGGCGCGTTCACGGTTGGCATGGTGCGCTCTGGTGCTGGCAATGGCCGGATGCCGCGAGCCGGCCGGACCGGCGGATGCGATGGCACCTGCGGTTCAGACCCCGACCGCGGCCGCCCCGGCGACAGCGGCGCCCGTGACCGGACCCGAGCGGCGCATCCTTGCCTTCGGCAACAGCCTGTTTGCCGGCTACAACCTGCAGCCGGGGGAAAGCTATCCCGAACGCCTTCAGGAGGCGCTGCGCCGGCGGGGCCTCAATGTGCGGGTGATCGGCGCCGGTGTCTCCGGCGACACGACGGCTGCGGGCCGGGCGCGGCTCGGCTTCGTTCTCGACGCCCAGGAACGGCGGCCGGACCTCTTCATCCTCGAGCTCGGCGGCAACGATCTGCTGCGCGGGCTGCCGCCGGAACAGACCCGCGCGAACCTGTCTGCGATGCTGTCGGAACTGCGGCGGCGGGGCATCCCGGTGCTGCTGATGGGCATGCGGGCGCCGCCCAACCTTGGCGCCGACTATGTGGCGCAGTTCGATGCCATCTATGCCGATCTGGCCCGCGAACACGGCGCCGCGCTCGTGCCGTTCTTTCTTGAATCGATCTATGACCAGCCGCAGCTGATACAGCCGGACCGGATCCATCCCACTGCGCAGGGGATCGACGCGCTGGTGGCGGCAACGGTGGACGACGTTGCCGCGGCTCTGCCGCCGACACCCGCCGAGGCCCGCTAGGCGGGGCGTGCCTTGCCTTCTTCGACCAGCCAGACGGCTGCGTCTTGCCCGAGCGCGCTGAATGGCGCGGCGTCGGTGCCGGTCAGCCAGACCTGCGCCGCGCCGGACCGCAGCCGCGCGAACAGGGCGGCCCGGCGCTCGGGATCGAGGTGCGCCGCGACCTCGTCGAGAAGAAGCACGGCCGGCCTGCTGCCTGCCGCGAGCTGCGCATGAGCAAGGGTCATGGCGATCAGCATCGCCTTCTGTTCCCCCGTCGAGCATTGCGCCGCGGCCATGTCCCGTGACGCATGGCGGACCTCCAGCTCGTCCCGATGCGGCCCCAGGAGCGTGCGTCCGGCCGCCGCATCGCTGCGCCGGCCGGCCTGCAGCGCGTCGAGCAGCGCGCCGGCCTCGGTCGGGCCGCCCGCGCGGTAGTGCAGCGCCGGTGGCATGAAGAGCGCGTCGCGCTCCGCTTCCATGCGGCCAGCCAGCGCGTCGACCAGTCCCTTGCGTCCGCGCGAAAGAGCGGCGCCGTGTTCGGCCAGAAGCCGCTCCACGGCGTCCAGCCAGCGCGGGTCATCCGCGCCGCCGCCCGCCGCCAGCAGCCGGTTGCGCTCCCGCAGGGCGGCGGCGTAGCGGGTCGCGTGGGCGGCATGGCGGGGGTCGCAGGCCACCGTCAGCCGGTCAAGGTAAAGGCGCCGGCCGCTGGCCGGGCCGGTGAAAAGTCCATCCATTGCCGGCGTGAGCCAGGCGAGCGAGAGCCACTCCGCAAGCGTGGTCAGCGTGGCCGGGGCGCCGTTGATCCGCGCGAATCGCCGCCCGCCCTGGCCTGGCAGGGTGTGTGTCCCGAGTCTCACCTCTCCCGCAGCGGTGGCGACCCCCACGCCGACGGCAAAGTCGCCGGCGCCCGCCAGCGGCAGATCAGCCGGCGCCGCGCGGCGCAGTCCCCGTCCGGGCGCGAGCAGCGAGAGCGCCTCGAGGATGTTGGTCTTTCCCGCACCGTTGCGGCCGAGCAGCAGGTTGATGTGCCCGGATTTGTCCAGCACCGTGTCGCGGTGATTCCTGAAGGTCCGGAGACTGACCGAGCGGATTGCCATGCCCGCCGCTGCCTAGTGCTTTGGCGGCACGAGCGCCAGCCCGGGATCGCTCTTGCCAAGATATGGCGAAATCCACCCAATGTTGGTCGGGCAGGTGAAGCGCTGTCACTCTCCGGATCTTCACATCGTTCCTAATCATGCACTTACAGAACTGGCACGCGCCTTGCGATGAGGGAGGTGTTGGCGAGGTTGGCCCTCGCAACCACAGCAAGGGAGCACGTACATGTCGATCATCACCAGCCGCATCGTCGCCGCAGTCACCGCCACCAGCCTGTCGGTGCTGCTCATGGCCATGGCCATCGTGCCGGCCTCGCCCACTGTCGTCCTCTGAGAGACCCGCAGCCGCGCGTCTCTCGCCCAACGGAGTCAAGCCATGTTCAACCGTTCGCCCCTCGTGCAGCGCCTCGTCGCGGCGGCCGCCGCCGCGGCCATGAGCGCTGCTTGCCTCGCGCTCGCCGTTCTGCCGGGGGTGCCCGGCCTTGGCAGCGCCGCTCTCGTATGAGGCTGCACCCCTTTGGGGGGAGTCGTGATCCCGTGCCCGGATCCGGCTCCCCGTCGAGGCGCGCCGACCTCCCGCGCTTCGGTCACATGGCGGAAATGCCGCCATCGAGCTTCAGCTCGGCCCCGGTCATGAAGCTGCTTTCGTCGCTCGCGAGGAACAGGACCCCGCTGGCGATCTCGTCAGGGTGCCCGACCCGTTTCAGCGGGATCTGGCGCGCGAGCTTGCCCAGCACGACGTCGTGCTCCAGCCCCGCGCGGCGGCTGATCCCGTCGAGGATCGGCGTGTCGACGAAGGTGGGATGAACCGAGTTGCACCGGATCGTCCAGCCCTGCTTGGCGCAGTGGAGCGCGACCGACTTGGTCAGCATCCAGATCGCCGCCTTTGACGCATTGTAGGCCGGCATGGTGTCGCTGGCGATGAGCCCCGCGATCGAGGAGATGTTGATGATGGACCCGGGCTGATTGTCCTTCATGAGCGGCAGGGCGTGCTGGATGCCGATGAAGGCGCTGTCCACATTCACCGCGAAACTGCGCTTCCAGTCGGCAAAGCTGCACTCCTCGATGTTGCCGCCGGCGCCGATGCCGGCATTGTTGACCAGCACCGACAAGCCGCCGAGCCGGTCCCGCGCCGTTTCGATGGCCCGCGCCCAGTCTGCCTCGCTGGTGACGTCATGATGCAGCGCGAATGCCACGGTGGCGCCGCATTGCGTGTTGATGCTGTCGGCCACCTGCCGGGCGCCGTCCTCGTTCAGATCGGTCAGCAGCACGCGGGCACCCTCGCGCGCCAGCATCCGCGCCTGTGCCGCCCCCAAACCCTGCGCCGCGCCCGTCACCAGCGCCTTCTTGCCTGCCACGCGTCCGGTCATCGCTCAGGTCTCCTGCAACAGATCGCGGCCAAGGAGAAGCGCGACCTTCACGTCGACCGCACCGCCTTCGCGCCGCCATGCGTCCACCTCCGCCCGCAGGCCGTCCAGCGGCACGCGGTGAACGGTGATGTTCTCTCCGGGCAAGCCGCCGCCTTCGCCGACGCGCTGGAGTTCGGTGGCGCGCAGGAGCGTGAAACTCTCGCTGAGCAGACCCGGCGAGGCGTAGAGCGTCATCACCACCTCCATGCGCCCGGCGCGGTAGCCGGTTTCCTCCTCGAGTTCCCGGCGGGCGGCGTCGATGATGCTTTCGCTTTCCTGCCCTTCCTCGTCGCCGACGAGTCCCGCAGGCAGTTCCAGCGACATGCGGCCGAGCGGCACCCGGTATTGCGAGACCAGGATGACGTGCTCGCCGTCCAGCGCGACGATGACCGCCGCCTGGATCCCGCGCGCGCGTCCGGCATACTCCCACCGACCCCGCCGCTTCGCGGTGACGAACCGTCCCTGCCAGACGATCTCCTCCGGTGCGTCGGCGTCAGGAATGGTCGCGCTCACAGCTGGATCAGCCGGTCGGGCAGCTCGTTGCGGTCGTTCTCCGCCTTGGGGAAGTGCTGCGCCAGCACCTCGCCGACGTCGCGCACGCCCGCGGCGAAACCTTCGGCGATGCGTCCGTTGCGGATTTCCGCCAGCATGTCGGCCATTGCCTCGCCCCACACGTCGGCCGGCACGCGGGTCGCGATCGCCTCGTCGGCAAAGATTTCGGCACGATGTTCGCGCAGCGACACGTACAGGAGCACGCCGGTGCGCCCGTGCGTGCGCCGTTCCGCGCCGACCTTGAAGTGGCGCACGGCCGCGTCATGAACCCGGCGGGTCCGTACCGGGCCGGGCACGAGAGCGAACCGGAGTGCGTCGTTGGTCAGGACCAGCCACGCCAGCAGGAATGCGAAAAGACCGAGCGCGATCGTCATGCTGGCGATCTCCCCGATGCTCCAGACATGACCCCATTGCGCGAAAATCCGGTCCCACAATTCCAGGAACGGTGCCGGCATGGCGGCAAAGACGCTCATCGCCGTGAAGGCAATAGCCGCACAGCCGACGAGCACCACGTCGCTGTAGCCGTCGGACCGTTCGGCCAGAACGGTCACGATCTCGCCGCTTGTGCGGGCTTCGGCGCTCTCCACCGCCCGGGTGACGAGCGCCTGCTCCTCGGGGGACAGGGGTCGCACCGGCCTACCAGCCTCCGCTCGCGCCGCCGCCGCCGGACATGCCGCCGCCGAAGCCACCGAAGCCGCCGCCACCGCCGAAACCACCACCGCCGAAACCGCCACCGCCGCCCCAGCCCCTGCCGCCGTCCATGCCCCGCGCGATGGCCTTGCCGGCCTCCCACAGGATGATGTCGCGCGCCAGTCCGCCCATTCCGCCGCGCCGGTAGCGCCGCCGCCGCCCGCCCTTCATTGCCGGAAGGACGAAAAAAAGCCACAGGAAGGCGATCCAGAACACCGCCCCGATGGGAAAGCCGGCACTCTGGCGCGCCTGCGCGTCGGCCGCTTCCGCCGCCTCGGCTATGGCCGCCGCATCTGCCGGGCTGCGGGCGAGGTGCTCGAGGATGGCATCGACGCCGGCGACCACGCCGCCATCAAAATCCCCGTCGCGAAAGCGCGGCGTGATGACGTCGCGGATGACGCGCCCGGCCATGATCCCGCCGAAATACGGATGCAGACCATAGCCGACCTCGATCCGCACGCGGCGTTCATTGGGGGCGACGAGCAGCAGCAGACCCTGATCCCGCTGCGCTCCGCCGATGCCCCAGTCGGCGAACAGCGCCGTGGCATAGCTGTCGATCGGCTGGCCGTTCAGGCTCGGCACGGTGGCGACGATGACCGCGCGGCCGGTGTCGCGGGTGTAGGTCCGCAGCCGCTGGTCGAGCGAAGCTTCCGTGGTGGCGGACAGGATGTTCGCGCCGTCATATACCGGTCCCTCCGGACGCGGTGGGAACCCCTGCGCAGCAGCGGCAGAGGCCGCCAGCAGTCCGAGCAGCGCCAGGAGAGCGAGCGCCGAAAGGCGCAGCCATGCTCCCGCGCGGCGATTGACGAATGCGAACAAGCCGCTCAGTTCGCCGCCGTGGCCCGTCCGGGCTGCGGCGCGGCATTGTCGTTGACCGCGCGCCCGGGTGCCGCCGTGCCGCCGCCGGTGATGTTGCCGAAGTTGACGTTGGGGTTCGCCTGCGCACCTTCGGCGGCCTCGAAATACTGCAGCGGCTGCGCGCCATAGATCACGTTGGCCGCGATGGTCGCCGGAAAGGTGCGGATGGTCGTGTTGTAGTCGCGGGCGGCCTCGTTGTAGCGCACCCGTTCGGTGTTGATGAGGTTGTTGCTCTCGTCCAGCGCGACCATCAGGTCGGCGAAGCGCGGCTGGCTGGCGAGCTGGGGATACGCCTCGACGACGGTGCGCAGCTGTCCCAGCGCCTGAGTGAGCTGGTTCTGCGCCTCGTTGAAGCGGCGAAACTCCTCCGGATTGGACAGGTCGTCGGTGGTGATGTTGATGGACGTGGCCCGCGCCCGCGCCTCCGTCACTGCGCGCAGCGTGTCGCGTTCCGCGACCGCCGCCGCCTCGACGACGGCGACAAGGTTGGGAATGAGGTCGGCGCGCCGCTGCAGCGCTGTTTCCACATTGCCCCACTGCGCCTTGGCGGCTTCCTCCTTGGTGGGCACGGTGTTGATCCCGCAGGCCGTGAGGGTCATGGCGAGGAAGGCGGCAATCGCGGAGCGGAGAGCGGCGGCGGGGTTCATCGCGGACAGGTTCCTTGCGCTTGCAATGTGTCC
Source organism: Erythrobacteraceae bacterium CFH 75059 (assembly GCA_004331795.1). GTDB lineage: Bacteria > Pseudomonadota > Alphaproteobacteria > Sphingomonadales > Sphingomonadaceae > Qipengyuania_B > Qipengyuania_B thermophila. The sequence continues at coordinate 210,089 of SJSR01000001.1, read as the reverse complement.
TATCGGCATACCACAGCAGCAGGGCCGTTCAAGCCGGATCATTGGTCCGCAGGAACGGCCCCTCGTGCCGGGGAAAGGGGAGCCAATGACGATCCTGTCCGAATTCAAGAAGTTCATCGCCCGCGGCAATGTCCTCGATCTTGCCGTCGGGGTGCTGATCGGCGCGGCCTTCGGCCGGATCACCACCTCGCTGACGGAAAGCATCCTCATGCCGCTCATCAGCTGGGCCTTCGGTGATGTCGACTTCACCAACTGGTTCATTATTCTCGGGCCGGTGCCGCCGGGCTACACCGGTTCCCTGCGTGACTTCGCGGCGCTCCGCGCTGCCGGGGCGACCATGCTCGGCTACGGGGATTTCCTTACCCAGGTGCTGAATTTCCTGATCCTTGCCGTGGCGCTGTTCCTGCTGCTGAAGGGGGTGAACAGGGTGCTCGACGAGATGCAGCGCAAGCAGGCCGAAAGCACCGACACCGCCCGCGACGAGGAGGTGGTGACGGACCCGCAGCTCGACGTGCTCAAGAAGATCCTCGCCGAACTGCAGCGGTCCGGGTCGACCCCTTCACAATGACGGCCGCCGCGCTATATTCGTCCGTGCCGGCTTTGCCGCCGGCTATGGCGATAAAGTGTGGTGTGCAATAGACACAGCGGACCCGGGGGCAGTACCCGGCGGCTCCACCACCTGCGCCGCTCCGGCCGGACGTCGAGGACGTGCCGGCCGCGCGGTTCAGCTGACGGGGCCGAACCAGGATCGACGTGTGTTGAAAGACATCGCTTTCGCCCGGGCTGAGTAACCCGTCAAAGGCTCGACACACACAAGTGCCAACGACAACGAAGCACTTGCTCTCGCCGCGTAACGTGACGGCCTTCGCGGCCTGAAGTTGCAACGCTACGAGCACGGTTCGGACCGAACCGGGTAACAGAATCGGAAACCGGGCGCCCGGGGGTGCGTAGCAACAGAAACCCCCAACCCCTGTTTGGCCACAACCGTTTGCCGGCGCCGGATCTGCGCGCCGTTCAGCGCCTCGCTTCGGCCGCGCCTTCGCGCGCCGGCCGTTCGGGAGAGGTGGCCCCGACAGCTTCGCGCGCGGCCTTTTCATAGCGCAGGCAGTCGAGGATCTTGGCGCCGGCCATGAACACCGACCCCGTGCACGCGGCGAACAGCAGCCAGCCGCCCACGCCAGGGAAGGTGTCGAGATAGTGCGCGCCGCGCGTCGTGGCGCCCAGGCCGAGAGCGTAGATGATCAGGAACGCCTCCAGCCGCGTCTTGATGACGAACAGTCTTCCGAGCTTCCGCAGCATGCTTGTCCTTCCGGTACGCGCGTCCGCCCCATCTCTTGCCAGGGTGGAACAGCCTTATGGGGGTGTCTAGCGCGTTAACCCAGTTCGGTGAGACCAAGTGTCTCCAAAACGGACAGATAAGCGCGCCGCGCCTGTGCGATCAGCCAGTCGCTCCCGAGGTCGTGCGGCGCGATCTGCTCGGGCCATTCGCGGCCGATCACCGCCGAGAGCCGGTCCGCCTTGTCGCTGTCGAGCAGGAAACGGGGATCGACGGTCGCCGGATCAGCCACCACCCTCAGCCGCAGGCAGGCCGGTCCGCCGCCATTGGCCATCGACTGACGCACATCGACGGCGATCACCCGCCTGATCGGGCCGTTGCCGGCCAGCATCCGCTCGCACCACGAGGAGACGGCCGGGCTGTCGCGGCATTCCGTCGGCACGATCAGCGCCATGCCGCCGCCGTTCGGCAGGGTGACGAGCTGCGCGTTGAACAGATAGGTGCGGATGGCCTCCTCGAGGCTGACAGCCTCCTCCGGCACTTCAACCACCTCGAGGTCGGGAAACACCGCCCGCATCGCAGCGTATGCCCTCTGCTGGTCGGCAAAGGCGCGGGCATGGGTGAACAGCACCTTTTCGTTGGCGACTGCCACCACGTCGTTATGAAACGCGCCGGCGGCGATCGCGTCGGGGTTCTGTTCGACAAAAAGGCAGCGCGCCGGATCAAGTCCGTGCAGGCGCGCCACTGCGCGGCTCGCCTCCTCGTGCTGGCGCGCGGGGAAGCGGCCGCCGCTGCGCCCGTAGACGAACACCTCGACGCCGGGTTCGTCATGGCGGGTGCACAACCGCATGTGATTGGCAGCCCCTTCGTCTCCGAACGAGGGCGGAACAGGCTCGTGCACCATGAAGTGCCGGGTGTCCGCGAAAGCGAGGCGCAGCTGGCGCTGCGTGTCCGGCCATTCCTGCGCCCGGTGCACCATGGTCACCAGGTTCGCTGGTGTCAGGTGGCAGCGCCCGTCGCGCGTGTCGGGTGCCGGGCTGACCGTGGCGGCGTTGGCCGCCCACATCGCCGATGCCGACCACGCGGCAGCCAGCAGCGCCGGACTGGCGCCCGGGTCGTAGCCCAGCCGGTCCAGCAATGCCGTGTTGGGGCGGGGCAGGGGGAGCAGCACGCCCTGGCACAGGCCCAGCGCCATGTTGGCCCGCATCTTCGCCAGCCCCTGAAGGGCGGCGGCACGGGGACGGGATACCTGCCCGCGATGCCGGTCGCTGGCGATGTTGCCGAGGCTCAGGCCGGCGTAATTGTGCGTCGGCCCGATGAGGCCGTCGAAATTGATCTCGCGCAGGCTCATCGGGGGGCGAACCACAGCGTGTCGCCCGCCTCGACGCCGAGCAACGCAGCCGCTTCCGCCGACACCGACACGGTGCCGTCGTCCGCCGGCAAAATGCGGCCGAAGCAGGCGCGGAACGCGGCGAGCCGGCCGCTCGCCAGCAGCGCCTCCTCGCCGCCTTCCAGATCGCAGACCGCAACGGTCGCGCTCCGCGCTTCGCTCACGGTGCGCACCTTGTCGGTGTGGGCCAGCATCGTCGGGCCGCCATCGAAGATGTCGACATAGCCTTCGTAGTGAAACCCCTCGCGTTCGAGCATCCGCATCGCCGCGCGGCCCGAGGGATGCGGGAGGCCGATGACCTCGCGGGCGCTGTCGGCAAGCATGGCAGTGTAGACCGGATGCTTGGGCATCAGGTCGGCGATGAACTGGTTGCCGTGAATGGCATTGAAGTAGTCGGCCTCCTGGAAGGTCATGCCGAAGAACCGCCCGGCAACCCCATCCCAGAACGGCGAACCGCCACGTTCGTCGATGATGCCGCGCAACTCCGCCAGCACCCGCGCCGCAAAACGCGGACGGTGCATGGCGATGAACAGGTAGCGGCTGCGCGCCAGCAGCTGGCCCAGCCCGCCCGCCCTCTCACCCGGATGCAGGAACAGCCCGCCGACCTCGCTGCACCCTTCCAGATCGGTGACCAGAAAGAGAAGCTCGGCCCTGACGGTGCGGTTCAGCTCGCGGCTGTGCTGGCTGATGGTGTTCAGCCGGTAGGAGTAGAACGGCCAGCACTGCCCCACCTGGGTGAACAGCTGGCATGTGCCTCGCACCTCCCCCGTCAGCGTGTTTTCCAGCACGAGGACAAAGGTTTCGTCACGCGGCGCGTCCTCGGGGTCGGCAAAGGCGTGCGCGGCGTTGGTCAGCTTCGTCTCCAGCGCCTTGCGGTCCGGAGGCAGGTTCGTGAACCCGCCGCCGGTCAGCTTGGCCATCTGGTAGAGATGGTCGAGATCGTCCACCGTGGCCGCACGCATCCGGTAGCTCATGGCAGATCTCCGCCGGCCAGCCGGTGCAGCACCGCCGCAGACAGGGCGGCCCGTTCCGCCAGGGAATCGGTGAGGAGATACTCGTCCGTGCTGTGGATGGCGCCGCCGCGCACTCCCATCGTGTCCACCACCGGGACGCCGCAGGCGGCGATGTTGTTGCCATCGCACACGCCGCCGCTCGGCTGCCACCCGATGGGCTGACCGAGCGCCTGGCCGCATTCGCGCACGAGATTGAACAGCGCCTGCGCCCGCGCGTCAACCGGCTTGGGCGGGCGCGACACGCCGCCATGGACGCGGCAGGTGACGTCGTGCGTGCGCTCGACCTCCTCCACCAGCGTCCTGAAGGCGGCGGGGAAACGCCGGGCCGCAGGATCGTCCGCCGGCCGGATGTTGAACCGCAGCACCGCGTGATCCGGCACGACATTGTTGCCGGAGCCGCCCTCGATCTTGGCCGGATTGACGCGCAGGCTGTCGTCGTCCAGCGCCTTGAGGCGCAGGGCAAGGTCCGCGGCTGCGACCACTGCGTTGCGTCCGTCCTGCGGGTTGCGGCCTGCATGGGCAGAACGCCCCGCAACCACCACGCTGTAGTTGCCGCTGCCGCCGCGCCGGTGTGCAAGCGTGCCGTCGGGACGGGCGCTGGGCTCATAGACGAGCGCGGCACACTTGCCCTGCGCCAGTTCGGCGATGAGGCCCGCCGATGACAGCGAACCCGTTTCCTCGTCGGCGTTGATCAGCACGTCGTAGCCGATCCGCACTGCGTCCGTCGTGCGTTCGAAGGCGAGCAGGGCATGGAGCAGGACGCTCAATCCCCCTTTCATGTCTGCGACACCCGGACCGTTGAGCGTCCGCTCGTCCCGCCACCGGGTCGCCTGGAAGGGGTGGTCGGCGGGATAGACGGTGTCCATGTGTCCGGCCAGCAGCATCCGGCGCCCCGCGTCGGGCCGGACCTTCAGCACCAGATGGCGGCCATGGTCCAGCACGGTGTCCTGCCCGGACGGGTCGATGGCGGTGACCGGCGCGGGATCGACAAGCGCGATCTCGCCCGGCAGCGCCGCGAAAGCGTCCGCCAGCGCCTGCGCCTGCCGTGCCAGCCCGGCGAGGTTGCCTGTCCCCGTGTTGATCGCCGCCCACGTGCAGGTCTCGTCCAGCATCGCGGCGGCGTCGATGGTCGCGATCGCTGCGGCCAGCGCCCCTTTGCACTCCCTCATGGCGCCGCCTTAGCGAAAGCATGTCCGGATGGGTAGGCCGCCCTTGCCACGGCGGCTCGTCTCCGCCATGGCAAGCGCTCCTCCCCCGGAATCAGCCTTGCCGAACGACCCGGCCGCCGGTGCGGCCGGACACCAGTGTGGAGGAATGATGGCACGACATGTTGAACGCGGCGGTCTGCAGGTTGACGCCGAGCTGGCGGAGTTCCTCGAGGCGGAGGTGCTGACACCGCTGACGCTCGATACGGAGCGGTTCTGGAGCGGTTTCGCGGCTCTGGCGCACCGTTTCGCACCGCGCAACCGCGCGCTCCTCGCGGAGCGCGAGCGGCTTCAGCAGCGGATCGATGCATGGCACGAGGAGCGGCGCGGGCAGCCGCACGATCCGGTCGCCTTCGAGGCTTTTCTGCGGGCCATCGGCTACCTCGTCCCGGAACCGGCCCCCTTCACGATCGGCACGGCGAACGTCGATGCCGAAATCGCGACCATGGCCGGGCCGCAGCTGGTCGTGCCGGTCCTCAATGCGCGGTTTCTCCTCAACGCCGTCAACGCGCGCTGGGGCAGCCTGTATGACGCGCTCTACGGCACCGATGTGCTGGATGCGCCGCCGCCGCGTCCGGGCGGCTATGACGAGGCGCGCGGCGAGGCGGTCATCGCTGCGGCCCGCGCCTTTCTCGACGAGGCGGTGCCGCTCTCCAGCGGAAGCTGGGCGGAGCTGGAGGCGCTCGAGCCGCTGCCGCTGGCCGATCCGGCCCAGTTCGCCGGCCGCACGGATCGCGGGCTGTTGCTGCGGAACAACGGCCTCGGCATCGAGCTGGTGGTGGACCCTGACCACCCGGTCGGGCGCGGCGACCGGCTCGGGCTGGCTGACGTGGTGCTGGAGGCGGCGCTCACGACCATTGTCGATTTCGAGGATTCCGTGGCGGCCGTCGACGCCGCCGACAAGCTCACGGGATACCGCAACTGGCTCGGGGTGATCCGCGGCGACCTGACCGACACCTTCGCGAAGAATGGCAGGACAGTCACCCGGCGGCTGGCCGGCGACAAGCGGGTCACCGCGCCGGACGGACAGGAGGTCATCCTGCCGGGACGCAGCCTGCTGTTCGTGCGCAATGTCGGCCATCTCATGACCTCTCCGGCCGTTCTGCTCGAGGACGGCAGCGAAATTCCCGAAGGGATCATGGATGCGGTCGTCACGTCCGCGATCGGCGCGCTGGGGCTGGCGGGGAAGGGGCGGTTCACCAACTCCCGCACCGGCTCGATCTACATCGTCAAGCCGAAGATGCACGGACCCGATGAATGCGCCTTCACCGGCGAGGTGTTCGATGCCGTGGAGGCGCTGCTTGGCCTGGCGCCGAACACGGTGAAGGTCGGCGTGATGGACGAGGAGCGGCGCACCTCCGCCAATCTGGCGGCGTGCATCCACGCCGTGCGCGACCGGATCGTGTTCATCAACACCGGGTTCCTCGACCGAACCGGGGACGAAATCCACACCTCGATGCGCGCCGGGCCGATGCTGCGCAAAGGGCAGATGAAGAGCAGTTCTTGGCTTCTTGCCTACGAGGCGCGCAATGTTGCGATCGGCCTTGCCTGCGGACTGTCGGGCCGCGCGCAGATCGGGAAGGGCATGTGGCCCGCGCCGGACATGATGCGCGCCATGGTGGAGCAGAAGATCGACCACCTGCGCGCGGGCGCGAACACGGCCTGGGTGCCCTCGCCGACGGCGGCAACGCTGCACGCCATGCACTATCACCGGGAGGACGTGTTCGCGATCCAGAAGGCGTTGGCACCGCCGCCCAACCTTCGCGACCTGCTGGCCATCCCCCTTGCCGCCCGCACGAACTGGTCCGGGGAGGAGATCCGCGAGGAACTCGACAACAACTGCCAGGGGCTGCTGGGCTATGTCGTGCGCTGGATCGACGCGGGCGTCGGCTGCTCCAAGGTGCCGGACATCAACGATGTCGGTCTGATGGAGGATCGCGCGACGCTGCGGATCTCGTCACAGCACATCGCCAACTGGCTGCTGCACGGGGTGATCACGCCTGAGGAGGTGATGGATTCGCTGAGGCGGATGGCGGGGAAGGTCGATGCGCAGAATGCGGGCGACCCGGCCTATGTGCCGCTGCTTGCCAATCCGGATGGGCCGGCCTTTCGCGCGGCGTGCGATCTGGTGTTCAAGGGCGTCGAACAGCCGTCGGGCTACACCGAGCCGTTGCTCCACCACTGGCGCCGGCAGGCGAAGGAGGCGGCGCCGGGCGAGTTCGCCGCCTGATCCGGCGCCCACATGACAGCGACCGCCGCGGCGCTCCGCGGCGGTGCCTGCTCACTTGAACTCCGGCGATCAGGCGAACGCGATCCGTGCGCGCGTCCGCCGGCGGCTCGAACGCAGCGAGGCGCCGATGCCGAACATGCCGAGCAGCATCATCGCCCAGGTCGACGGCTCGGGCACCGCAGCGGTCAGGCTCTGCACGCCGCCGAGACGCAGCTGCTGGAACGAATCGATTCCGGTGCTGCCCGGATTGGCGACGAACCCGGCGCCGGTGAAGATTTCGCCGTTGGTCGCCGAGATGCCGATGAAGTTGTTGCCATTGGTGCTGATCGTGCGCGTCTGCTGACCCAGCTGCGGCGTGAAATAGGTGATGAAGACGCTGGTCGCTTCGTTCGGCCTGTTGCCGGGCAGGGGCGACAGGTTGAACACCGCCGAGGTGAAGCCGAAGCCCTGCTGCAGCGTGAAGGTGAGGCTGTTGAGCAGACCGTCGGCGGCGCCGACGCTCGCCTGCCCATTGGCGTTTGCAGTCAGCACGTCGGTCCCGCTGGTGAACGTCACGCCCACCTGCGACTGATTGGTGGTGCCGGTCACCACGCCGTTGACGACCGACCGGATGAGGACGTTTTCGTCCGTCGGGGCGCAATTTGCACCGCTGCACAGCACCACGGCCGCCGACGCCGGCACCGCGCCAGCCGCCAGCACGGCGCCGACCAGCGCCACAGCAATATTTCTCATGATATCCCCCCAGTGCGAACGAAGCGCGACCCTCGAAGCACGACCCCAGTAGGGGCATACCTTAGCCACTTGCGCGCAGAAGGCAAATCCGCGGCCGCATGCATGCGCCAGATCGGGACAGTTCTGCCGTCAGGGCGGTGCATCCGCCGGCGCCGAGGCGCTGCCGAGCCTGCCGGCGATGGCGACGAAATCGGCGACCGCCAGCGTTTCCGCGCGCCGCTGCGGGTCGATGCCGAGTTGATCGAGCGCCTCGAGCGCGCCGGGAATTTCCCGCAGACTTTGCCGCAGCATCTTGCGCCGCTGGCCGAACGCGGCCGCGGTCACGCGCTCCAGCGTCGCTGCCGAAACGCCCGCGGGGGCGGGCGTTGGCACGACATGCACGATCGCGCTCATGACCTTGGGCGGCGGGGTGAAGGCGCTGCGGTGGACCCTGAGCGCGAGCCGGGGCTGGCTGCGCCACTGCGCCAGCACTGCCAGCCGGCCGTAGGCGGGGGTTCCCGGCGCGGCGACGATGCGCTCGGCGACCTCCTGCTGGAACATGAGGGTGAGGGACGTCCACCGCGGCGGCCAGGCGTCGCCGCCGAGCCAGCGGGTGAACAGCGCCGTGCCGACATTGTAGGGCAGGTTCGCGACGACTGCGTAGGGTCCGCCCATCAACGCGTCATGGTCGACGCGCAGCGCGTCTCCGGCAACCACCCTCAAGGCGCCGGGAAAGGCGGCGTCGAGTTCCGCCAGCGCCGGCAGACAGCGGGGATCCGCCTCGATGGCCGTCACCCGCGCGCCCGCGCGCAGCAGGGCGCGGGTCAATCCGCCCGGTCCGGGGCCGATCTCCAGCACGGCCTGATCACGCAACTCGCCGGGAATGGCGGCGATGCGGGACAGAAGCTGCTCGTCGAGCAGGAAATTCTGTCCGAGCGCCTTGGACGCGGAAAGGCCGTGGCGGGCGATGACTGTCCGCAGCGGCGGCAGCTCAGCCATGCTGGCGCCGCCGGCCGGCACAGTCGGCGGCCATCCGCAACGCCGCCGCCATGGCGCCCGGGTCCGCCATCCCGCGCCCGGCAATGTCGAACGCGGTGCCATGGTCGGGCGAGGTCCGCACGATCGGCAGTCCCAGGGTGACATTGACCCCCTCATCGAAATCGAGCGCCTTGAGCGGGATCAGAGCCTGGTCGTGATACATGCACACGGCGGCGTCATAGCCGCGCCGGGCGCGCGGCGTGAACAGCGCATCGGCGGGATGCGGGCCGGTGACGTCCATGCCGCTGTCCCGCAGCCGTGCGATGGCGGGACGGATGATGTCGCGCTCTTCGGAGCCGAACGTCCCGTCCTCGCCGGCATGGGGATTGAGGGCGGCCACTGCAAGGCGCGGGGCGGCGATGCCGAAATCATGCCGCAGTCCATGAGCGACGATGCGCGCGCAAGTCTCGATCCGCGCTGCCGAGAGGTGGGCGGGGACGCTTGACAGGGCGATGTGAACGGTCACCGGAACCGTGCGCAGGTTCGGCCCGGCCAGCATCATGACCGCCCGCGCCGGTTCGACTCCGCAGGCGGAAGCGAGAAATTCCGTCTGGCCCGGATGCACGAAGCCGACCGCCGCCAGTCCTGCCTTGCTGACGGGTGCGGTGACAAGGCCGTCGACGCGGCCGGCAAGGGCGAGGCGGGCGGCGCTCTCCAGCGACGCAAGCGCAAGACGCGCGCCGGCCGCGTCGGGCCGCCCCGGCTTCGTTCCAGGGTCGCCGGTTCCGAGCGGCAGCACGGGAATGCCGTCCGCGATGGCGGCACGCGCTTCTTCGGCCGAGTCCACCACTCGGACAGGAGCGGCACTGCCCAGCGAGCGGGCGGCTGCCGCGAGGATGCCGGCTCCGCCCACGACCACGAACGACGGCAGGCGACGCTCCCGGCGCTGCTCCCAGCAGCGCACGATCAGTTCCGGCCCGATCCCCGCCGGATCGCCGAGGGACACCGCCAGCAGGGGCGGCGCTGATGGCGCCGCGGCGATCAGTTGTACTCGATGAAGGCGTCGTTGCGCAGGTCGCGCAGGTAACGCTGCGCCCGCTTGTTGATGCGATCCTCCTCGAGCCGCGCCATCACCGCGTTGAAGTCGGGCGTGCTGCCGGTCTCGGGATCGTCACGGCCGCACAGCATCAGCACGCGCACGCCGTCCTCGAGATTGCCGAACGGCGGAGTGACCTGGCCGATCTGCATGCCGAGCAGGACCGGCTGCAGCTGCTCGGGCAGGTCGCGGGCGCGCACCTCGTCGTTCGACACGACGGTCGCGCCAAGCGCCGCCGCGGCCTGCTCGGCGTCGCCGCAGCCGCGGATCCGCTGCACGCCTTCTGCAAAGGCCTGCACCCGCCCCTGCGCCTGCTGCTGGGTCATGCCCGGCTGGAAAGTGATGCTGATCTGCTTGAGCGCGAGGACCGCGTCGCGGGGATCGGCGGTCAGCACCTGGCGCTTGTCGATGAGGTAGAGCACCGAATAGCCGCCGGGAACGGCAATCGGACCGGCCAGCTGGCCCGGCTGCATCGCGCGTGCCGCGTCGGCCAGCGCGGCGGGCAGCTGCGGCAGACGCACGAAGCCCAGATCGCCGCCCACGACGGCCGTCGATGCCTGCGAGTACTGGCGCGCGTAGGCGACGAAGCTGCCCCCCTGGCGCAGCTGCTCCATGATCTGGCGCAGCTGCTGCTGCACCTGGACCGCGTTCTCGGGAGTGGCTGCCAGATAGATTTCGCCCAGCCGGTACTCCTCCGTTCCGCGAGCGGCCTCGAGCCGCTGCAGCACGTCGTTCACTTCCTCGGCGGACACGTTGACGAAGGGCGACACGTTGCGGCCGACGATCGCCTGCCACGCAAGCTCGCCCTCGATCTGCCGCTTCAGCGAGTTCGGCGACGACCCGATGGAACGCAGGTACTCGTCCATGGCGGCCGGGTTCTGGCCGAAGTTCTGCACGGCGACACGGTTGTAGGTCTGTTCGATCCGCTCGCGCGTGACCGGCAGTTCCTGCCGCCGCGCCGCCTGGATCTGCAGCGTCTCGTCGATGAGGTTGCGTAGCACCTGCTGGCGCAGACGGGCCAGCTCGTCGGGCTGCACCTGGGTCTGGGATGCGGCCACCACCAGCGCCACCCGCTGGTCGACATCGGTGCCGGTGATGATCTCGCCGTTCACCTTGGCGTTCGCCACCCTGAGATTGGGATCGTTGGCGCGCAGCAGCGCCACCTCGTCGGGCAGGCCGAAGGCGTTTGTCGAAGACTGACCGGTGCGGCCCTGTTCCTGCGGCTGCTCCTGCGCGGTCACGAGCGAGGCGCCGCCCAACCCGAGGAGCGCACTTCCTGCCAGCAGAAAGGCTGTCAAACGTTGCATGCTTCGCTTCACCCCTAGCTCAAATTGCCCACCGCCACCCTTGGGAGGCGCGCCGTGCGCAGCGTCATGACGCATTGCCATGGAAACCGGCGGCTGAACGCAAGCTGATTGTCGCCGGCCGCGGCCGCGCACTATACGCCGCCCGCGCCGGGCGTGGAAGGGGCTCAGCGGCGGAAGCCGATGTTGCGCAGGGCAAAGGTGAACTGGAACGTGTCGCCGCGCCGCGCATCGCCGGCCGTGACATAGTCGCGCCGCCATGTGACGCCCATTTCGAGGCAGTCGTCGCTGTACGCCACGCCGAGCCGGGTCCGGATCGGCTGGAAACCGTCGGAGGTCTGGAGCGGATCCTCGGCGGCGTCGGTCAGGTTGATGTTGCCCGACGCGAACACCGACCAGTAACGGCGGAAGGTCGTGCGCGCGGCAAAGCGGACTTCCTCGCGGTCCTGCAGGTCCTCGATGGTGTCGTCGATGTCGCGGTTCAGCCGCAGATAGCCGATCTCGACATAGCGTTCCGCCGTGCCGAAGGCCGCGTCAAGTTCGTTGCGCCTGAGGACGAGGCTGTCCTTGTCGATGCGGAAGCGGTGGGTGAAGGTGAGCCGGTCGCGCAGCCGCACCTGCGTGCGGCCGACGAAATCGGACACGCGCTCGCTGATGCCCGTGCCGTCGATCAGGAAGTCACGGCTCCCCGACAGGCGCAGCGACTGCCCCACATTGGCGCGTACCAGCAGGCCGGGGCGGTTGAAGCGCCAGTCCACACCGTAGACCAGCCGGACGCCATCCTCGATGCGGTCGTAGCCCGGAAAACGGTTGAGCGCGAAGAGGTTGGAATCCTCGAGGTCGAAGGCGCGCGCGTCCTCGTTCGGCACGGCGAGATTGCGGATCGGCGGAGAGGCGACAAGCTGGACCCGGGGGTTGACCACCTGCGTTCCGCCGAACGCGGGGCCGACGAGCGGCCATTCAAGATCGACGGCCGCCGTCCCGATCAGCCGCGCCTGCCAGCCCGGCGTGCCGCGATAGGCCGCCGTGTCGGTCAGAAGCGTGTCGGCGGTGTGGTAGACATCGCCGCGGCCGAGCGCCGTGAGCGACAGGATCTGGCCCAGCGGCGTCAGAGAGCGCAGCTGCCACGTCGCCGAGGCAAAGGCGCGCTGCGTGTCCTGGCCGCTGGTCCGCACGATGGACAGCGAATTGAGCTGAAGGTCGATGGTCCCGCCCGCCAGCGGATCGGCGAGACGCCGCCGGTAGTCGACGACGGGCAGGGCAATCGGCTGCTGCCCCTGCTCGACGTTGAGCCGCAGGGTCTGCGTCGCCCATCCGGCCACGGAGAGGTAGGAGGAGGCGTCGATCCGCTCCAGCTCCACCACCGATCGCAGCCGGTCTTCGCGGCTGATGTCGTAGCGGCGCAGGAAAGTCCGGTCGCTCGCGAGGCGCACGGAGCCGGTCAGGCTCCACAGCGGGTCAAACTGCAACCGGCCGTTGGTGAACACGTAGCCGCGAATGTCGCTCTGCGCGGTTGGCTCACCCGGCCCGACGCCGATCCGCCGGCTGCCGGTGAGATAGCCGGTCACCTGGTAGGCGCCGAGTTCGGTCAGGTGCCGCCACTGGCCCGAGATCATCGGCGGCGCGCCGGTGAAGAGCGTCGCGGTGGCGGTTACATCCCGGTTGGGCGCCAGACGCCAGTAGTAGGAGCCGCTCAGTTCGATGCCGTTGTTGCGCGAGATCCGCACGTCGGGAAGCAGAATACCGCTTGCCGCCGATCCGTCGGTGCGCAGCGACAGGCCCGGCAGGGGCAGGATGCGGCGGCCGAACAGTTCAAAGGTCGCGCCGCGGAACCGCACCCGCTCGGTCACGGGATCGTATGTCACCGAGTCGGCGGTGATCCGCCAAGTGGGGCAGCGGTCCGCACCCTCGCCATCCACGACCGCGCAGCTCGAATAGGCGGCGCGCTCCAGCACGAGGGTCCCGTCGGCAAGGCGCGTGGCGCTCGCCGCAGCGATGCGCCCGCCTTGGCTGAGCGCCAGCAGCAGGTTGTCGATCGTGCCGGCGTCGAACGCATCGGTCAGGGCGATGCTGTCGGCGAACAGCTGGTTGCCGTTCTCGTCGACGAGCAGCACCTCTCCCTCGGCGTTGATGGCGCCGGTGGTCCGGTTCCAGACGACCCGCGCCGACCGGACCGAGCGCCCCCCGGACTCAAGGAACACATCGCCGATGGCAATCACCGTGTCGGTGTCGGCAAGATACTGCACCTGATTGGCGGAGAAGGTGATGACCGCGTCCGCGCTCCCCGGTGCGGGAGTGGCCGGCCCGCCGGTCGTCTCCTGCACACCCTGTGCGGCGGGGGAGGGCGCATCCTGTTCCTGCGGGGCCGGCTGTTCGCGTTCCGCTGCCCGGGGCTGCAACGCCTCTCGGCCGGTCACGGCGTCCTGCGCCCGCGCCTGTCCGGGAACGATCAACCCCGTCAGGCAGGCACCTGTCAGCAGCAGCGCGAGTCGTCGGTGCAGCCGATGGAGCGCCGGCTTGCCTAACGCCGCGCCGGCGCCTACCTCGCCAGCCCTGAGCGGACGCCGCCCATCACAGCGCGCGGAGGAAGCGGTTACGGCCACCGACCCGTGCCTGTCTTCCGCCGGGACACAAAGACGGAGCTACCATGGACTTTCACTTCACTGCGGACCTTCCATCGGGCGCGCGGCTTGTTGCCTATCCGGTGCGCCAAGGCAAGCTGCCAGACACGATCGGCCGGGTGTCGCGCGAGGGCGCTGCGGCGAGCCGCTTCGACGGCGCTGCCGGGCAGGTGTTCGCCGGGTTCGAGGAAGTCGAGGGCGAGGTGCGGCAGATCGCGCTGGCGGGCCTTGGCGCCGAGGGGAGCGAGCCGGAGGCCGTGGCCGCCGAAAAGGCGGGCGGGGCGCTGTGCGCCCGTTACCTGTGCTCGGGCCAGACGGAACTGGCCCTCGACCTGCGGGACAGCGGGCTTGGGGCGGAGGAGGCCGCCGCGCTGCTGCTCGGGCTGCGCCTGCGGGCGTGGCGGCTCGACACCTACCGCACCCGGCTGAAGGACGAGGCGCGGCCGACGCTCGACCACATAACGGTCGTCGGCGCGCCGTCCGGCACCGAGGATGCCTGGACCCGCGCTGCCGCCGTCGCGCAAGGGGTGGAGTTCGCGCGCGAACTGGTCGCGGAGCCGGCCAATGTCATCTATCCCGAAAGCTTCGTGGAACGGTGCCGTGACAGGTTCGAAGGCACGGGCGTGCAGCTCACCGTTCTCGACGACGAGCAGATGCGGATGCTGGGCATGGGCGCGCTGCTTGGCGTCGGACAGGGTTCGGCACGTGCGTCGCGGCTGCTGGCCGTGCGCTGGGATGGCGGCGCTGCCGACGCGGCGCCCACGGCCCTTGTCGGCAAGGGCGTCACCTTCGACACCGGCGGCATCTCCATCAAACCGGGCGCCGGCATGGAGGACATGAAGTGGGACATGGGCGGCGCGGCGGCCGTGGTCGGTGCCATGCTGACACTGGCGCTGCGCAAGGCGCGCGCGAATGTCGTCGGCGTCGTCGGGCTGGTCGAGAACATGCCCGACGGCAAGGCCCAGCGGCCGGGTGACGTGGTCACGTCTATGAACGGCCAGACCATCGAGGTCATCAACACCGATGCCGAGGGCCGGCTGGTGCTGGCGGACGTGATGCACTGGACCCAGACCGAGTTCAAGCCCGCGCGCATGGTCGATTTCGCCACCCTCACGGGCGCCATGATCATCGCGCTTGGCCATGAACATGGCGGGCTGTTTTCCAATGACGACACGCTGGCGCAGCAGCTGCTGGCGGCCGGCAGCGCCTCGGGCGACAAATTGTGGCGCTTCCCGCTGTCGCCAGCCTACGACAAGCTCATCGACTCGCCCATCGCCGACATCAAGAACGTCGGACCGCGCCAGGCCGGATCGATCACTGCGGCCCAGTTCCTCCAGCGCTTCGTGCTGAACGGCACTCCGTGGGCGCATTGCGACATCGCCGGCATGGTGTGGGCGGACAAGCCCGGCGCGACCTACGACAAGGGCGCCACGGGCTACGGGGTGCGCCTGATCGACCGCTTCATCGCCGACACGGGCGAGGGCTGAGGCAGAGGCTCCGCCAGTGCCGCGCATGGTGCGCAAGGGCGACCTGCCCCGCAAGCTGTGCGCCACCTGCGGACTGCCGTTCGCCTGGCGCAGGAAATGGGCGCGCGACTGGGACCAGGTGCGGCACTGCTCGGACCGGTGCCGCCGCACGCGCACCGCCGCGCCGCCGGCGAGCACCTGAGCGCGGCCGGGCGATGCAGGTCGATTTCTATCAGCTGAGCCGCGATCCGGTGGAAGCGGTCGTCCCGCGCCTTGCGGCCAAGGTGCTGGACTCGGGCGAACGGCTGCTCGTGGTGGCGCGCGGGACCGAACAACTCGACACGCTGTCGCAGGCCCTGTGGGAGGATCCGGGGTTTCTTGCCCACGGGCTGGAAGGCACGCCGCAAGCCGCCCGTCAGCCGATCCTGCTGTCGACGGCATGCGCGCCGGCCAACGGCGCCCGCATCGCCCTGCTTGCCGACGGGGTGTGGCGGGAGGAGGCCCAGGGCTTTGCGCGCACCATGCTCCTCTTCGACGCCGCGCAGACCGAGCCGGCGCGGACGCTCTGGCGGCGGCTGAGCACCGGCGGCACGGCGACGCTGAGGATTTTCAAGCAGACGCCGGTTGGGGGCTGGCGCGCCGGGCCCTGACACCGGCGCCGCCGCCCGTGCGCGGGGTTGCCCCACCGGCGGTCCGCAGCTAGGGCGCGCGCCAAACTCTCCAGCAGCAAAGGACACCCCATGGCGGTCACCCGCACCTTCTCGATCATCAAGCCGGACGCCACGCGTCGCAACCTGACCGGCGCGGTCACCAAGATGCTGGAAGACGCGGGGCTGCGCGTGATCGCCAGCAAGCGGATCCGCATGACCCGCGAGCAGGCCGAAGGGTTCTATGCGGTGCATCGCGAACGGCCGTTCTTCGGCGAGTTGGTGTCCTTCATGATCAGCGGCCCCGTCGTCGTCCAGGTGCTCGAAGGGGAGGACGCGGTGAAGCGCAACCGCGACGTCATGGGCGCCACCAACCCCGCCGACGCGGCCGAAGGCACGATCCGCAAGACGTTCGCCGAGTCGATCGAGGCCAATTCGGTGCACGGTTCGGACAGCGACGAAAACGCCGCAACCGAGATCGCCTACTTCTTCACCGAGGACGAGATCGTCGGCTGACCCTTCGTTCGGAGGCGTTCAAGCGTCTCCTCCTGCGGCGTGCGGCGCCGGTTTGCCGGCGTCCCGCGCGCATGATATCCTGCCGGCATGGGTGGGCTCAGCGATCGTTTCTGGAACGGCGCAGCCGCGCAGCTGGTCAACGCGATCATTGCCGCTGTGAACGCGCGCGATTTCGACGCGCTCGAACGCTACGCGACCGCGGATCTGCTCTTCTGCGACAGCCGCGGCGGACAGATTTCGGGCTTGGCACGGGTCATTGACTGGCTGCGCGACGTGATCGCCGCCGATCCGAGCTTTGCCTTGCAGGTCGATGCCGTCACCTCGTCCAACGGCTCGGCCCTGGTGACCGGAACGACGGTCAGCCGCTTCTTTCCCGAGGCGCGCCGCACCTTGTGGCGGCTCACCTTCTCGGGTGGACGGGTCAGCGAGTGGCGACGCTACTCCGCCGATCCCCTGCCGGTGCCGCCGCCGTTGACCGCACACTGACCGGCGGCGGCGAAATTCGCGCGTTGGCGGCGGTGTTCCCGATGCGCGCCTTGTGCCATGCGCGCTTGGGCATGGGCCATGGCCGTGTCGACCGGGGGCGTCCACGCTCGGCCGAGCGCGGCGTACACCCCGCGCATGGCCGCGCGCCAGTCCCTGTCGAGAAGCGCGAAGTCGACCACGACGCAGCGGTCGCCCAGCGCCGTGACGGCCGCGTCGAGGTGCCGTTCGCGCAGCGCCGTCTTGCGTTCCCACTCGGCGAGGATCCACGCGAAGTCAGCTGCGTCCGTCTGCGGCGCCATCTGCGCGGCGACGAGAGAGGCGGCGCTGTGCGCTGCCTCCGCCGGGTCGCGCCGGGCGATGACGAAGCGCGCCTCGGGGAAGGCTGTGCACAGGGCGGGGATCGCATCGGTGAACTCGGGCACCTTGAGCACGCGCGTCCGGCTCCTCGTTCCGTGGTGCTGCGCGTCGGTCCTCAGGATCCGGCCAAACTCGCGGTAAAGCGGGGCGGGATCGCGGTCTTCGCAGTCCCGCGTGAAGGACGGCACGTGCCATTGGGTGTAATAGGCGCTGCCACCCAGTGCCGATGCCAGCCAGCCAAGCTCCTCCTCGACCCCGGTGGCGGTCATCGGGTGCAGCACGTCGAGCCAGGGATTGAGCACGCGCGCCAGCCTCAGCGCCGCCGCGCCCTTCAGCGGGCGCAGGTCGGGGCGGAGCGGCACCGGGTTCCAGCTGTCGCAGAAGCGCGTCGCCGTGTGGGCGGGATCGGCGGCGAGCAACCGGTGCACGCGCGTCGTGCCCCCGCGCATCTGCCCAAGGACGATCAGCGGCGGCGCGATCTCTCCAATGGCATCGGCCGGGCGATGCCGCCACCACCGCCCCAGCGCGAGCCGCTGGCGCACCGTGCGGGCGAGCATGCCGGCGGCCACGGTGCGCCCGAGATTGTTGAGGCGCGCTTCGCTCTCGAGCGCACCGGCGAGCACCTCCAGCCGCGCGCGGAAGTCGGCCACGTCGGCCTCGTTGCGGCCGGACCGCTCGTCGTCAGGATGAAAGCCCTTGGCGCCGGCGGCGAAGATGGCCGCGGCCGACAGGTCCGGGCGCGCCGACCAGCCCCGCTGCCATGCGATGCCGAGCAGTTCGTTCAGGCGCTCCGCCGCGCGGGCACGGGCGAGCGGATGCGGGCGGGGCGGTGCGGCCATGCGTGCTTCAGCAGCCTTCGGCGCGGGCCGTGCCGACGAACCGGGCCAGCGCGCGCGGATAAAGCTGGTGTTCGGCGATGAGCACCCGGCGCGCGAGCGAATCCGCGGTGTCGCCGGGCAGCACCGCGACCCGCGCCTGGGCGATCACCTCGCCATCGTCGAGTTCGGCCGTCACCAGATGCACGCTGCACCCGGCCTCCCGGTCGCCTGCCGCCAGGGCGCGGGCGTGCGTGTCCAGCCCCTTGTAGAGCGGCAGCAGCGAAGGGTGAATGTTGAGGATGCGCCCGGCCCATGCGTCGACGAAGGCGGATCCGAGCACCCGCATGTATCCGGCGAGCGCGATCCAGCGTGCTCCGTGCCGTTCGGCCGCCTTGCCCATGGCCGCGTCGTGTTCGTGCCGGGTGAGGCCCCGATGGCTCAGCGCAAAGGTCGGCACCCCTTCGGCCGCGGCGAGGGCAAGGCCGGGTGCGGCGGGATTGTTGCTGGCGACGAGGGCGATCTCGTAGGGGCACGGTTCCATGCGGCTGGCATAGAGAAGCGCGGCCATGTTGCTGCCGGTGCCCGAGATGAACACCGCCACCGGCTCGCGCCGCGGGTCAGCCGGCATGCGCGGCCTGCCACGCGGCCCGCGCGCTCCAGGTGCCGGCGCCGCCCTGCACCGTGCAGCCGCGCTCGCCCTCCTCGACGGCGCCGATGACGTGTACAGTTTCTCCCGCCTCCCTCAGCGCCGCGGCGGTGTCCTCCACCAGCGAAGGCTGCACCATGACCACCATGCCGATGCCGCAATTGAAGGTGCGGGCCATCTCCTCGGGTTCGATGTTCCCCTGCCCCTGCAGAAACGCCATCAGGCGGGGCTGGGGCCAGCGGTCGGCGTCGATGCGCGCGTGGCACCCCGCGGGCAGCACGCGCGGGACGTTCTCCAGCAGACCGCCGCCGGTGATGTGGGCCAGTGCGTCGATCCGACCGGCCCGGATCTGGGGCAGCAGCGAGCCGACATAGATGCGCGTCGGCTCCAGCAGGACATCGCGAAGGATGCGGTCAGGTTCGAACAGCGCCGGCCGGTCCAGCCGCCAGCCATGGTCGGCCGCCAGCCTGCGCACCAGGGAGTAGCCGTTGGAATGCACCCCCGAACTGGCAAGACCGAGCAGCACATGGCCAGGAGCGACCCGGCCGCCGGTCAGCTGCTCGCCCCGTTCCACCGCGCCGACGCAGAACCCCGCCAGATCGTAGTCGCCGGGCGCATACATGCCGGGCATTTCCGCCGTCTCGCCGCCGATCAGGGCGCATCCGGCCTCCCGGCAACCGCGCGCGATGCCGGCCACCACCGCTTCGGCAACCTCCGGGTCGAGCTTGCCGCAGGCGAAGTAGTCGAGGAAGAAAAGCGGTTCGGCGCCCTGCACGATGAGATCGTTGACGCACATGGCGACGAGATCGATGCCGACGCCGTCATGCCGGCCATGGTCGATCGCCAGGCGCAGCTTGGTTCCCACGCCGTCGTTCGCGGCCACCAGCAGCGGGTCTGCATAGCCCGCCGCCCGCAGGTCGAAGAAGCCGCCGAAGCCGCCGAGATCGGCGTCGGCACCGGCGCGCGCGGTGGAGCGGGCGAGCGGCGCGATGCGGCGGACAAGGGCGTTGCCCGCGGCGACGGAGACGCCGGCACCGGCGTAGGTGTAGCGGGGAGGTGCGGAGGTCATGCCGGCCAGCCTTAGCGTTTCGCGCTTGGATTTCCATGCCGCATTGGGCAAAAGGCCGGCTCTGCCCATGACTGCCGTTTCCTCCTCCATCGCCGTCCCGAACCGCCGGCAGCGATCCGGTCCGGTGCTGCTGACGGGCGTCGCCGTGGCTGTTCTGCTCCTCGGCGCCACGCTCGCGGCCCAGGTCGGAGGCGAACGCGGCATCGCTCCGGTGGCGGCGACCACCGACATCCAGGTCAGCGGCATCGAGGTGAATGTGCAAGGGCCGAGCGCCGAGGAGGCGCGCGACAGCGCCTGGCGCGAGGCGCAGCGCAGGGCCTGGGAGAAGATCGGCGGACCGGCGATCTCCGACAGCCAGCTTCAGGGGCTGGTCTCCTCCATCGTCATTGAGCAGGAGCGGATCGGTCCCCGCCGCTACATCGCCCGCCTGACGGTGGTGTTCGACCGGCAGCGTGCCGGCGGACTGCTGGGGCAGGGCGGGCAAATGGCGAAGTCGCCGCCCATGCTCGTCATTCCGGTCACCCTGTCGGCCGGCACCGCCACCACGTTCGAACTGCGCAACGAGTGGCAACGCGCCTGGGCCGAGTTCCAGGCCGGAGGCAGCCGGATCGACTACGTCCGTCCTTCCGGTGCGGGCGGCGAATCGCTGCTCGTCAATTTCGGCCAGACCGACCGGCGCAGCCGGCTGTGGTGGCGCAACATCCTCGACCAGTTCTCCGCCTCCGGGGTGGTGATTCCGATCGCCCGGCTGCAGCACCGCTTTCCCGGCGGTCCGATCGACGGGGAATTCACCGCCCGGCACGGGCCGGACAACCGCTTCCTTGCCCGCTTCACCCTCACCGCGGAGACGCCCGAGGCGTTGCCGCAGATGCTGGCTGAGGCGGTCCGCCGTTTCGACGCCATCTTCACCCAGGCGCTTGCGCGCGGCGACCTCGGCGTGGACACGACCCTTGCGGCGGAAGGCGGACGGATGGATCCCGCGTTCGCACGTCTGGTCGAGATCGGCATGCAGGTGCGCGCCGGCGAACGGCAGCGCGCGGCCGCCGCGGCCCAGGCCGCTCGCCCGGTGCCGGTCGATGCCGGAGCGGCGGTGCCGGCGGGCGAAACGCCGGTCACCGCCCCCGCACCGTCCGCCACGCTCACGACGATCACGGTGCAGTTTGCAACGCCCGACGCAGCGAGCGTGGACGCCACCCTTGCAGCGGTGCGCGGGGTGAGCGGCGTGCGCGGCGCGTCCACGCGCAGTCTCGCCCTTGGCGGCACATCGGTCATGGTCGTCCAGTACGAGGGCGCCATCGGCGACCTAGCCGGCGCGCTGCGCGGGCGCGGGTTCACCGTCCAGCAGGGTGGATCGGCCCTGTCGATCAGCCGCTGACGGGTTGCAGCGCATGACGCAGCTGCTCCTGCCCCTCGACCCGGCGAGCGCCGGCGCCGGGGACGAGGCGGGAGTGCTCATCGGAACGGCCAACGCCGCTGCGGTCGAGGCACTCGCCCGGCCGCACAGCTGGCCCTACCGCACGGCGGTGCTGTCCGGTCCGCCGCGATCCGGCAAGACCCTGCTCGGCCGCTGGTTCGCCGCCGGAGTCCGGGCGGCGACCGTCATCGACGATGCACACCGGGAGGCCGAGCCTGTGCTCTTCCACGCGTGGAACAGGGCGCAGGAAGCCTCAGCGCCGCTGCTCCTCATCGCGGGAACAGAGCCATGGATGCCAGCCTTGCCCGACCTTTCCTCGCGGGTGCAGGCGGCGCTTGCGCTCAGCGTGGGCGAGCCGGACGATGCCCTGCTCACGGCGCTCCTGCGTCACCATGCACGCCTCCGGCGCCTTGTTCTGGACGAGAGCTTCGCTACCTATCTGGTGCCCCGGATGGTGCGATCATACGCCGTGGCGGAGCGGCTCGTGGCCGAGATTGACCGGCTGAGTCTGGAACTGAAGATTGCGCCGGGCCGTTCGGTGTGGCGCGCCGCGCTCGAGGCCGTCTGCGGACCGGCGCAGCGGGATTTGGCCTGACCGGCGGAGAGGACGAGGCGAACATGGCAAGTGCTTTCCTCTCCTATCTCGACTCCGTCCGCGCCCGCGACCCTGCCGCCCGTTCGCGGGCGGAAATCCTGCTGTATCCGGGCGTGCTGGCGCTTGGCCTCCATCGCGTCGCCCATGCCCTGTACCGGGCAAGGCTGTTCCTGCTTGCCCGCTTCGTCAACCATCTGTCGCGCATCCTCACCGCCATCGACATCCATCCCGGCGCGCGCATCGGACGCAATTTCTTCATCGACCATGGCTTCACCGTCATCGGCGAGACGGCGGAGATCGGCGACGACGTGACGATCTACCAGTGCGTGACGCTGGGCGGCACCAATCCGGCCAACGGGATCGGGGGCAAACGCCATCCGACGATCGGCAACGGCGTCATCATCGGCTCGGGGGCGCAGGTGATCGGGCCGATCACCGTCGGCGAGCGGGCGCGCATCGGCGCCAATGCCGTGGTGCTGGACGACGTACCGGCGGGGGCGACCATGATCGGGTTCAAGGCCCGTTCGACGCTTGTTCCCGTCGAGACGTACATGCGCGCCTTCATGCCCTATGGCACGCCCTGCGAGGCGCCGTGCGAGCCGTCATCCGCCCGTCTGGAGGCGCTGGAGCAGGAGGTGCACGCGCTTCGGGACGAGATCGCCGCGCTGCGGCGCGCAGGCGCGGACCAGCCGCGCAACGGCACCGGCCGCTGAACGTCGTGACGAACGACCCGGCGATCCTGTCCTTTCCCCAGCCGCGCCTCGGGCAGGTCGGCTTCACCCGGCAGGAACTCCAGCGGATCCTTGATCTGTACGGCCGGATGGTCGCGGCCGGGGAGTGGCGCGACTACGCGATGAACTTCGACCGCGACGCCGCGAGCTTCGCCGCCTTCCGCCGCACGGCCGAACGTCCTCAGGCGCGGGTGGAGAAGCGGCCCGCCAACCGCAACCGGCAGGGCATGTGGACGCTGTTCGGCGAGCACGGTCAGGTGCTGAAGCGCGGGCATGAGCTGCCCGGCGTGCTGGCGCCGGTGGAGCGTAGGCTGGTCAAGCTGGTCGACGGCTAGGCGGGCAGCGCCGGTGCCGCTCGCATGACGGGCATCGCGGGCGGGACGCGCTCCTGCCAGGCCGCGGGCAAGCCCATCACCAGCCGTGAGCGCAGCGAGGTCCAGAACGCCGACAGCATCAGCAGCGCCGAGCCGATCACCAGCGCGGTCAGCGCGACGTTCAGCTCGACCGCGCCGAAGCGGTCGAACAGGAAGCCGAGCGCCGCCAGGACATAGGCCAGCGCCGAGACCAGCAGCGCCCGCCGGTCGATGACGAGGGCGACCAGCCCGAACAGCACATAGATCGCCACGACCACCAAGGCCGCGCCGACGCCGACCTCGTCGCCGCCATCCATGATGCCGAGCGAGTAGAAGATCGGGTGCGCGATCATTGGCGCGGCCAGCAGGTGCAGCCAGAAGGCGACGTCGCTGCGCCGCGTCGTGCGCGCCCGGTCGGACATGTCCCAGCGCATGGCGAAGGCGAAGATGGCGAGGCCGGCGAGGAACACGAGCCACAGGATCATGGTGCCGGTATCCTCCACGCCCGCCGCTTTGAGCACGCCGGCGATCAGCGACAGCACGGTCAGCGCGAGAGCGCCGACCCCTGCCGCAACCGTGATCGGCACCATGAAGCGCCGCCAGTGCAGCCAGGCCGCGCCGGCGGCAACCAGCCCCGCACCGGAGATCATCAGCGCTCCGGTCGTCTCGTTCGCGCTCCGGTTCAGCACGTCGCCCACGCCGGAGAATGCCGCGAACACGCCGCCGACAAAAGCCAGCAGCAGCAGGATGGACGGCAGCGCCATCCGCCGCCTTCGCGTAAACACCTCCGCCAGCGGCCAGGCGGTCGCGGCAACCAGCAGGCCGGAAAACAGCCGGCTCATTGCGGATCTGTAGGCATTCTGCCGCGCCCACGCGTCCATCGCGGCGTTGTTGACCTGAGCATCGACGGGGAAGACCGGTTCCGGTGCAAACGCGCCCGCCAGCGCCTGCCCGATCGCGCCCGCCGCCACCAGCATGATGACGATGGCGATGGCCACGAAGATGTCGTTGAAGCTGTTGACGAGGCGGAATCCTTCCTCGTCGCTGCGCGGCATGGCGCGCACACGCGTCATGTGCGCGCGGAAGGCCGCGGCCGCATCGGGCGTCAACGCCCCTGCCGCCACGGCCGAATTGATGTCCTCTTCGCTGTACATGGCCTGCCCCCCGACACCTGTCCGGCGACAGGCTAGGCCAAGCGTATTATCGGGTCAATGCACCCTCAGGCAGCCCCAGCCGCCTGCATGGCCTTGAGGATCGCGCCCGACTGCTCGGCGCCCGACTGCGGCGCGTGGAGGTTTTCCTGCGCGCTGATGCGGTCCCAGTGCGCAGCGAAGCCTTCCACCGTGCGCTCCCCCTCGGGCAGGAACACCGCGTCGTTCATCACCACCCAGGCGGAGTGGTAGCCACCCGCGCCCGCGCCGACGATGGCGTTGGTGGGCGCATCCTCGCTGACGAGGTAGAGGGCGGCCGGCACGACGTTTTCCGGGCTGAACAGCTTGAACGCTTGTTCGGGGAACAGATCCTCGGTCATCCGCGTGCCCGCCACCGGAGCCAGCGTGTTGACCTTGATGTTGTTCTTCGCGCCTTCGAGGTAGAGCGTCTTGGTCAGCCCGGCGAGGCCCAGCTTGGCCGCGCCATAGTTCGCCTGTCCGAAATTGCCGAACAGGCCGGTCGAGGACGACGTCATGAGGATGCGGCCGTAGCTCTGCTCGCGCATCGTTTCCCAGCATGCCTTGGTGGCGTAGGCGGACCCGAGGAGATGGACACGCACCACGAACTCGAAGTCCTGCGGGGTCATCTTGGCAAAGCTCTTGTCGCGCAGGACGCCGGCATTGTTGATGAGGATGTGGACGCCGCCCCAGCGGTCCTTCGCCTCGGCGACCATCGCCTCCATCTGCTCGTACTCGGTGACGGAGGCGCCGTTGGCCATCGCCTCGCCGCCGGCCGCCTCGATTTCCTGCACGACCTGCGCCGCCGCATCCGAGGCTCCGGTGCCATCGCGCGCGCCGCCCAGATCGTTCACCACCACCTTCGCCCCGCGGCGCGCCAGTTCGAGCGCATACGCCCTGCCCAGTCCGCCGCCCGCGCCGGTGACGATGGCAACCTTGTCGGTGAAGTCGATGCTCATGAACGGTTCCTCGATGCGTTGAAGGTCGGAGCGGTGCGGTGGCAAAACTTGCGCCGCAGCGCAACAGCGGGTCACAGCGTCCCGAGTACCGGGATCAGTTCGGCAAAGGACCGGATCACCGCATCGGCTCCCAGCTCCGCGGCCGGCCTGTCGCAGTACCCATACGCGGCTGCGAGCACCGGAACACCCGCAGCTCGTGCGGCCATGACATCGTAGCTGCTGTCCCCGACGAAGGCGAAGCGTCGGCCGCCGCACGCGTCGATGGCGGCAAGCACCGGGTCGGGTGCCGGTTTGGCCCGGCCCTTGCCGAGCGTGTCGCCGCCGATGATGGCGTCAAAGCGGTCCGAAAGCGCCAGCGCGGCCAGAATGTCGCGCGCGAAGCTTTCGAACTTGTTGGTGACCACCGCCATCCGGATGCCCCGCGCGGCAAGGTCATCGAGCGTTTCCACGACGCCGGGATAGGGGCGGGTGTGCACGGCGGCGTGGGCGCCGTAGAACGCCAGCAGCGCCTTGTAGAGGCGGCGGAACTCGTCAGCCGGGACACCGCCCTGACCCTCGAGCGCGCGGGCCAGCATCCGCTTGGCGCCGCCGCCGATCAGCCCCTCGACCTCCTCGACCGGCACCGGCCGGAAGCCGCCGAGGGCGAGGGCATGGTTCACCGCCGCGCCCAGGTCGCGGTGCGTGTCGAGCAGGGTGCCGTCGAGGTCGAAGCCGATCGCGTCGAAGGGAAGCGGGGTCATGGGTCGCAGCCGGTGGCGCAAGCCGCTTCAAACCGCAAGCGAACGGTGGCAAGGGGCTTGCGATGCCTGACCTGCCACACTCCGCGCCGCCGCACCGTCCCGTCGCCGTCATCATCCTTGCCGCCGGCAAGGGAACGCGCATGAAGAGCGACCTGCACAAAGTTCTCCATCCGATCGCCGGCGAGCCGATGCTGCGTCACCTGCTCCGCTCGGTCGACGCGCTCGCGCCGGTGCACAAGGTCGTGGTCGCAGGGGCCGGCCGCGACCAGATCGAGCGCGCCGTCGCCGACACGGCGCAGGTCTGCGTCCAGGAACCGCAGCTTGGCACCGGCCACGCCGTGCAGCAGGCTGGCGCCATGCTGGCCGGGTTCGAGGGCGACGTGCTGGTGCTCTATGGCGATGTGCCCTTCGTGCGGCCGCAGACCATGAAGGCGATGCTCGACCGGCTCAATGCGGATGATGCCCCGGCGGCGGTCGTCCTGGGCTTCGAACCGCACGACTCACTGGCCTACGGACGCGTCATTGCCGACGCGGATGGGCGGATCGCGAAGATGGTCGAGTACAAGGACGCCAGCGAAGAGGAGCGCGCCTGCCGCCTGTGCAATTCGGGTCTGCTTGCCGCGCGGGCTGCCGATCTGTTCGCTCTCCTCGCGCGGGTCGGCAACGACAACGCGCAGGGCGAATATTACCTGCCCGATGTCGTCAACATCGCCATCGCCGCCGGACGGCCGGCGGCCGTCGTGCGCACGGACGTACCGGGCGAGGTGGCCGGCATCAACAGCCGCGCCGAACTCGCCGCGGCCGAGGCGCAGTGGCAGGCCGACCGGCGGGAGCAGGCGATGGCGGACGGGGTGACGCTGCGCGCCCCCGAGACGGTGTTTTTCAGCTGGGACACCACGCTCGGCCGCGACGTGGTGGTGGAGCCCAACGTCGTGTTCGGCCCGGGGGTGAAGGTCGCCGACGGCGCGGTGATCCGCGCGTTCAGCCATCTGCAGGGAGCCGAGGTGGGGGAAGGGTGCGAGGTTGGCCCCTTTGCCCGCCTGCGCCCCGGAACCGTGCTGAAGCCCGGCAGCAAGGTCGGCAATTTCGTCGAGATCAAGAACGCGGTCATGGGTGAGGGCGCCAAGGCCAACCACCTGTCCTATGTCGGGGACGCCGGAGTGGGCGCGCACGCCAACATCGGCGCGGGCACGATCACCTGCAATTACGACGGGTATTTCAAGTACCGGACCGAGATCGGCGAGCGGGCGTTCATCGGCTCCAACTCCGCGCTCATCGCCCCGCTGCGCATCGGGGCGGATGCGATCGTGGCGGCGGGCAGCGCGGTCAGCCGCGACGTCGCCGACGGGGAGCTGCGCATGGTGCGGGGCGAACAGCTAGTGAAACCTGGCTGGGCCGACAGGTTCCACGACACGATGAAAAGGAAGAAGGCCGAGCGTGAGTAACGGCGAGGCCCGCCCCATGGCGGCAGCGCCCGGTTTCGGGTGGCGCCGGCGCTGCGTCAGCAACCCGCAGGACAGCGATGCCGCGGCGGGGTGAGCCGCGCATCCCGGCGGACGAGCCCGGACCTGAGGAGGAGGCACCGCCCATCTGCTGGCTGTGCGAGCGCCCCCTTGGCGAGCGAGTCGAATGGCACCATCCTGTGCCCCGCTCGAAAAAGGGGCGCAAGACGGTCGCCATCCACCCGATCTGCCATCGCACGATCCACAAGCTGTTCACCAACGCCCAGCTTGCCCGCATAGGTGACCGGCGCGAGACATTGCTTGAGAACGAGGAACTCGCGCGGTTCCTCGCCTGGCTGCGGACCCGTCCGGCTGATTTCGACGCCCCCGTCCGGTGATCGGGCACGCCAGGCGCCGGGCAAAAGAACGTTAATCTTTGCAGAAGTTGCGTCCTTTTGCGGGACAGCGCGTTATGCTTGCCAGAACTTTAATGGACCCTGCGCGTAATCGTGCTAGGACAACCATGTGTCGGTTTTGGTGCCTATGACCCAGAAAGGGAAATTTGCTGTTGCCGCCGTTCTTGCGCTTCTTGGCGCAGGACTGGCGACTTATGGCATCAACCGTCTTCAGGATCCGGCGACCTGGAATCAATCGAGCAGTGCCACCCCGATGGCGCAGCAGTCGGCCGGCGGGGACATGCAGGATGGCGAGAGGCTGACCGGGATCGACGTGGTCGACGATGTGCTCGACACGCTGCTTGGCCGTTCGCCCGGTGAGCGGCGCGTCGCCGTGTCCGGCAAGGGCAAGGGGCCGGCGCGGGCCTACCGCTATGTCCGCAGCCCCGCGTCCCGTGCCTTGCAGGACGCGTTCGACTCGCCTGTCGGGGCGCGACGGGTGATCGAGGAGACTGCGCCGCCCGTGGGGGCAACGCCGCTGGTGCTGCCTGACGATCTGCTGGCAGCCGCGCCGGCACCCGGCATCACGGAGGCTGTTCTGCCGCCGACCGGCGGGGTTGTCGCTGGACCGGGTGGCGGACTGTTTTTCCCTCCCGGCGGCGGCATTTCGATCGGCGGCGGAGGTGGCGGTGGCGGCGGCGTTCCGCCAACACCTGAAACCCCCGTGCCGCCAGTGCCACCAGTGCCGCCGGTTCCGCCGGTGGCGCCGATTCCGGAACCCTCGACCTGGCTGATGCTGTTGCTGGGGATGGCGTTCGTCGGAGCATCGCTGCGCGCTGGCAAGACGGGCGCTGCCGCGCTGTCCGGGCACAGCGACCCGGCACACATCTGAGAATGTCCCGATCACCCCGGCTGTGGGCAGCGTTGGGCCTTTTCGCGGTCGCCTGTGTGCTGCTGGTTCTGTTGATGCCGATGCGCGCGCCACCGCCTCCGCCGGCGATGAACGGGCTGAGCGCCATGGCCGCCGCCCCGCAGGAGGAGGCGCTCCCCAGCCGCAGGGATCCCGAGCATGAAGGCCGCATCCTGCTGAGCGCCGCCGACGCCGCGGCCGCCGCGCGGCAGGGGTTGATCCCGGCCGATGTGCGTTCGGTTCTCGACGTGCGCGAACGGATGCGGCATGGCCAGTTCGTCTGGCAGGACAACGGGCGCGTCTCCGGTCGGCTGGTGATCTGGGCGGATCTCGACCGGCAGCTCGTGTCCGCGTTCCTCGACGGGCACGAGATCGGGACGTCGGTCATCCTCTACGGCACCGAAGGCAAGGCCACCCCGGAGGGCTCGTTTCCGATTAAAGACAAGCGTGAGCGCTACCATTCGCGCACCTATGACGCGCCCATGCCCTATTCCCTGTGGCTGACGGATGACGGTGTGGCGGTGCATGGCAGCGACGTGCGCTGGGGTCGGGCGACGCATGGCTGCATCGGAGTGCCGCTGGCGTTCGCGAGGCGCCTGTTCGCAGTGGCCGAACCCGGCGACGTCGTGACGATCGTCCGCTCCTCGGCGCATGGCACCTCGAGGGAGCCTGCGTTGCCGCAGGGCTGAGGCTCCGCGCTTCCGGGCTGCCAAGCCGCCGGCGTTCACCTTTTCTTTAGACGCGCTCCGGCATAGTGTTCCGCCATGAAGCGGCAGCCGACCTTTGCGGCCTTGCAGTCTGCCATGGGCCGATGCGCCTCGCGCCTGCTGGCCGCGGTCGGGGCGGCCTTGCTGCTCGGCGGCGCCCACACGCCATTGGGTGGCGCGGACGCGCGCATCCTCGCGGCCCACAACCGCGAGCGTGCGGCGCTCAATCTCCCTCCATTGGCCTGGGAAGATTCGCTGGCCGCTGACGCGAAGGCGTGGGCCGCGACGCTGGCGCAGACCGGGCAGCTTGCCCACGCGCCGCAGAGCGGCGGCTCCGGACAGGGCGAGAACCTGTGGATGGGCACGGCCGGACGCTTTGCGGCCGAGCAGATGGTCGGCGCGTGGAGCGCGGAACGCGCACAATTCCGCCACGGCGTGTTCCCGCAGGTGAGCGCCACGGGCGACTGGGCGGACGTCGGCCACTACACGCAGATGATCTGGCGCGACACCACCCATCTCGGCTGCGCGGTGGCATCCGGGCCGCGGTACGACGCGCTCGTGTGCCGTTATGCCCGGCCCGGCAACGTCATGGGTCGCGCGCCCTACTGAAAGCCCTGGTTGCCTGCGGGAACCCGTCCCGACCCTGTGCGCTCGTCCCGAAACGGCTCGAGGGAAAGTGGCAGTGGTTTCGTGGAAGCGGCGCGCGGTCAGGACCGCGGCTTTGGCCAGCTTGGCCGGAACGGTATGGCTCCTGCGCGAGCGGGCCGCTCCCCGACCGCATCACCGCCTGATCCTGAGCGATGAGCCTTTCGAGCTTAGAGCCTATCCGCCGCAGCTTGTCGCTGCGATCAGCCATGCGGGCGCGCGGCACACGGTGCTGAAGCGTGCCTACAGCCGACTCAGCCGCTATCTCGACGGACGGGACCGGGTATCCTCGGAGCGCCGCAGCGCGCGTCTTCCGATGATGGTGCCGGTTCTGCACAGCCGCGATGGAGAGGGTGGCTGGCGCACGTGCGTCCTGATGCCGGAGGGATGGGGGCGGGAGAACCTGCCTTCACCGCTCGCAGGAATAACCCTCGAAGCGATCCCGCCGCGGACGGTGGCGGTGGTGCCTTTCCGCGGCTCTCCCGACGAGCGCGGAATGCGGCGTCACGAAGACTCCTTGCGAAGATGGATGGAAGAGCGAGGTCTGCGGCCGATCGGCGTTGCCGAGCACGCCTGCTACAATTCGCCGACAGTTCCGCCGCCGCTGCGGCACAACGAGGTGTGGGTGCAGGTCGCGCCCGGCTGAGGTTCAGCCGGCCGCCGTCTGCTCTTCCACGTCTTCTGCAAGAACGGTGAGGCCGCTGTCGCCGACTTCGGCAATCCCGCCCCGGATTTCAAGGGTTTCGGGTGTGCTGCCGGCGGTGCGGTAGACCCGCAAGGGGCCGTCCTTGAGTGCCGACAGGAAGGGCGCATGGCCTTCGAGCACCCCGAACTCGCCCTCGGCGCCGGGCACCACGACCATGTGCACCTCCTCCGAGCGGACGAGGCGGGCGGGAGTGACGAGTTCAAAGCGCAGGGGCACGTGTGTCTCCAGGCGGCGAGCAGCGGAAGGAGGGTGGCGGGACGGGCGCTCAGGCCTCGTCCGCCATTTTCTTCGCCTTGGCGACGGCCTGGTCGATGCCGCCGACCATGTAGAAGGCGCTCTCGGGAAGATGGTCGTACTCGCCGTCGACGACCGCCTTGAAGGACTTGATGGTGTCCTCGAGCTGGACGAACACGCCCGGAATGTTGGTGAACACCTCCGCGACGTGGAACGGCTGGCTGAGGAAGCGCTGGATCTTGCGCGCCCGGGCCACGGTCAGCTTGTCCTCTTCGGACAGCTCGTCCATGCCGAGAATGGCGATGATGTCCTGCAGCGACTTGTACTTCTGCAGCGTTTCCTGAACCCGGCGCGCCGTGTCGTAGTGCTCCTGCCCCACGACCCGCGGCTCGAGCACGCGGCTGGTCGAGTCGAGCGGATCCACCGCGGGATAGATGCCCAGCTCCGAGATGGCCCGCGAGAGGGTGGTGGTCGCGTCGAGGTGGGCGAACGAGGTCGCCGGCGCGGGGTCGGTGAGGTCGTCCGCCGGCACGTAAATCGCCTGAACCGAGGTGATCGAACCCTTGGTGGTCGAGGTGATCCGCTCCTGCAGGTTGCCCATGTCGGTCGCAAGCGTCGGCTGATAACCCACGGCCGACGGGATGCGGCCGAGCAGCGCCGACACTTCCGAGCCCGCTTGGGTGAAGCGGAAGATGTTGTCGACGAAGAAGAGCACGTCCTGCCCTTCCTGGTCGCGGAAATATTCCGCCATGGTCAGGCCCGACAGCGCCACGCGCGCCCGTGCGCCCGGCGGCTCGTTCATCTGCCCGAACACCAGCGCCACCTTCGACCCTTCGGAGGTCGCATGGCCATCCGCGTCCTTCGCGATGACGCCGGCGTCGAGAAATTCGTGGTAGAGGTCGTTGCCCTCGCGGGTGCGCTCGCCGACGCCGGCGAACACCGACACGCCGCCATGACCCTTGGCGATGTTGTTGATCAGCTCCTGGATCAGCACGGTCTTGCCCACGCCCGCGCCGCCGAACAGGCCGATCTTGCCGCCCTTGGCATAGGGAGCCAGCAGGTCGATGACCTTGATCCCGGTGACAAGAATGCTGGCCTCAGTGGACTGGTCCACGAAGGCCGGCGCCTCGGCATGGATGGGCGCCGTCATGTCGGCACCGATCGGCCCGCGCTCGTCGATGGGCTGGCCCACGACGTTCATGATCCGGCCCAGCGTCTTCGGCCCGACCGGGACGCGGATTTGCGCTCCGGTGTTGCGCACTTCCTGTCCGCGCACCAGCCCGTCCGTGCTGTCCATCGCGATGGTGCGCACGGTATTCTCGCCAAGGTGCTGCGCCACTTCGAGCACCAGCGTGGTGTCGCCGTTGCGTGTCTCCAGCGCCGTCAGGATCGGCGGAAGCTCGCCTTCGAAGGCGACGTCGACGACGGCGCCGATCACCTGGGCGATGGTGCCGGTGTCGGCCATGTTCGGAGCGGTGCGGGTCAGATCGTGGGCGGTAGCCATGAGGGATGTCCTTCGAAGATCAGGAAGGCCGCGCGGCGTTGGCGGCGCACACCCGGTCGGGTTCGTTGAGGTTCCAGGCGCCGTCGGCGGCCGTGAGCGTCGCGCGGTTGCGGCGGTATTCATCATTGCCGAGACCGTACTCGCACACGACATCGGCAGAACCCAGTCCGGCGCGGCGGCACAGCGCCGTGCTGACCCGTTCCGCCGAAGGGCAGGCTTCGGCGAACACGGTCCGGAACACGCCTTCGTCCGGCGGCGGCAGGCCCGCAGTGGCAAGGGGCTCGGCCGGCTGGGTGGGCTGCGGCGCCGGAGCGGGTTCCTGGCCGCACGCACCGACGATGAGCAGGAGCGGCAGAAGGGCGAATCTGGTCATGACTGCGTGTGATTTCCTTGGGATCAGAGAGCCTCGGCCCCGGCGATGATCTCGACGAGTTCCGTGGTGATGGCGGCCTGGCGGCTGCGGTTGTACTGGATGGTGAGCCTGTTGATGAGGTCACCGGCGTTGCGCGTCGCGTTGTCCATGGCGGTCATGGACGCCCCCTGTTCCGATGCGGCGAGTTCGAGCAGCGCCGCGAACACCTGCGTGCGCACAAAGCGCGGCAGCAGGTCGGCAAGGATCTCTTCCTCGCCGGGCTCGTAATCGACCACTCCGCTCCCGGCGGCGCCCGCCTCTCCCTGTGACGCCGCCACCGGAATGAGCTGCTGCACCACCGGATCCTGGGAAAGCGCCGACTTGAACACCGGGAACACGAGATGCGCCACGTCGAAACGCCCTTCGGCAAACATGGTCAGCAGTTCGTCGGCGATGGCGCGCGCCTCGGCGAAACCGGGATTGCGGACCTCGCTCGTGTCGAACTGCCGGGCCACGGCATCGGCATGATCGCGGCGGATGGGCGCGCGCCCCTTCTTGCCGACGAGGAAGAACGACACGTCCTTGCCCTGTGCCAGCAGTTCGCGCGCCTTGACCTTGGCCGCCTTGACGATGTTCGCGTTCAGCGCGCCGCACAGCCCCTTGTCGGTGTTGACCACCACGAGAAGGTGCCGCTGGTCGGACCCGGTGCCGCGCAGCAGCAGCGGCGCGCCGTCGCCCGTGACCTTGCCGGCGAGCGAAGCCATGACCGCGGACAGCCGCTGTCCATAGGGGCGCGCCGCCTCGGCCGCAGCCTGCGCCCGGCGCAGCTTCGCGGCGGCGACCATCTGCTTGGCCTTGGTGATCTTCTGGGTCGACTTGACCGAGTTGATCCGGTTTTTCAGTTCCTTGAGACTGGCCATGCCGGCGTCCTTGCTGCGTGGCCGCTCAGGCGAACTGCTTCGCGAAGGTGTCCAGCGCCGCCTTGGTCTTGTCGGCCACGGCTCCTTCGAACTTCTGCGTGCTGCGGATCTCGTCGAGGATCTCGGGGTGCTCGGACCGCATGAAGCTCAGCATCGCCGCCTCGTATTCGGTCACGCGGTCGACCGGGAGGCCGTCGAGATAGCCGCTCGTGCCGGCGTAGATCGAGACGGTCTGCTCCTCGAACGGCATGGGGGAGAACTGCGGCTGCTTCAGCAGCTCGGTCAGGCGTGCGCCGCGGTTCAGCAGCTTCTGCGTCGCCGGATCGAGGTCCGACCCGAACTGGGCGAACGCCGCCATTTCGCGATACTGCGCAAGGTCCAGCTTCATGGAGCCGGCGACCTTCTTCATCGCCTTGGTCTGCGCTGCGCCGCCCACGCGCGACACGGACAGGCCGACATTGATGGCCGGACGGATGCCCTGATAGAACAGGCCAGTTTCAAGGAAGATCTGCCCGTCCGTGATGGAGATGACATTAGTCGGGATGTAGGCGGACACGTCTCCGGCCTGCGTCTCGATGATCGGCAGCGCGGTGAGCGAACCGCCACCATGGGCATCGCTCATCTTGGCCGCACGCTCGAGCAGGCGGCTGTGCAGATAGAACACGTCGCCCGGATAGGCTTCGCGACCCGGCGGGCGGCGCAGCAGCAGCGACATCTGGCGGTAGGCCACGGCCTGCTTCGACAGGTCGTCATAGACGATCACGGCGTGCATGGCGTTGTCGCGGAAGAACTCGCCCATGGCGCAGCCGGTGTAGGGCGCAAGGTACTGCAGCGGGGCGGGTTCGGACGCGGTGGCGGCCACGACGATGGAGTATTCCATCGCCCCGTTCTCCTCGAGCTGCCGGACGATCTGGGCGACCGTGGACCGCTTCTGCCCGACCGCCACGTAGATGCAATACAGCTTCGTGGATTCGTCAGAGCCGGCGTTGTTGCCCTTCTGGTTGATGAAGGTGTCGATCGCCACCGCGGACTTGCCGGTCTGGCGGTCGCCGATGATCAGCTCGCGCTGGCCGCGGCCGACCGGCACCAGCGCGTCGATGGCCTTCAGCCCCGACTGGACCGGCTCGTGCACCGACTGGCGCGGGATGATGCCGGGCGCCTTCACCTCGACGCGGCGCCGTTCCTCGGCCACGATCGGACCCTTGCCGTCGATGGGGTTGCCGAGCGCGTCGACGACCCGGCCCAGCAGTCCGCGACCCACGGGCACGTCGACGATCGTGCCGGTCCGCTTGACCGTGTCGCCTTCCTTGATGTCCGCATCCGACCCGAAGATCACCGCGCCGACATTGTCCGCCTCGAGGTTCAGGGCCATGCCCTGAACGCCGTTGGCGAATTCGATCATCTCGCCGGCCTGCACGCTGTCGAGACCGTGGATGCGGGCAATGCCATCGCCGACCGACAGCACCGAGCCCACTTCGCTCTCCTGCACCTCGGTGCCGAAGTTGGCGATCTGTTCGCGGATGACACGGGATATTTCTGCGGCGCGGATGTCCATTGGGTGTTCAGCCTTTCGATTGCCGGTCAGCCGTTTGCCATGGCCTGGGCAAGAGCGTTGAGACGGGTGCGGATCGAGCCGTCGATCCGGCGCGAGCCGATCGTGACCACCAGCCCGCCGAGAAGATCCGCGTCCGTGGACGCGGCCAGCTTGACCGTGCGGCCCTCCCGCTGCGTCAGCTTGAGGCGGAGCGCGGCAAGCTGCTCCTCGGTGAGGGGGTGCGCGCTGACGACATGCGCGGTTACCTCGCCACGCTGCGCCGCCGCGATGTCCCGAAACGCGCGGATCACGGCCGGCAACTGGGCTAGCCGGCGGTTCTGCGCGAGCACGCCGAGAAAGCGGGTGGTGAGCGGGTGCAGATCGAGCACCGAGGCGACCTCGCGCAGCACCTGCTCGGCCAGGGTACGCGACACGCGGGGGTTGGTGGTCAGCTGCCGCAGCTCTGCCGATTCGGCGACCGCCGCGTCGAGGCGTTCAAGATCACCTTCGACCTGCGTCACCTGCCCCGCCTCGGCCGCCAGGTCGAACAGCGCGGATGCGTAGCGCCCCGACAGGCTGGACCGTGTAGCGGCGGAAGTGACCACGCGTACCTCTTGAAGCGAGCGTTAGAACAACGGGCAACCGGGCGCACGGTGCGCGCGCATGGGCGGAAGCCGCATCGGAATTGGCGCGCGCCTATCACCGCCATCAGCCGAATGCAACCATGCACCGGCCCCCGTCCGCACCGTCACCGCGGCGCGCAGCGATAGACCAGCCGTTCGTTGGGCCGCTCGGGCAGCTGTTCGAGCAAGGCTTGTTGCGCCTCCCCGAGCCGCGCTCCGGCATCCCGGTCCCCGCATGCCGGCGCCTGCACACGCGACCGCGCTTCGCGAAGGCGGCTCATGGCCTCGCGGTCGAGCAGAAAACGTTCGGCGATGAGGGTCCGCGAGGCAGGCAGGAAGGTCTGCACCGTCACCGCTTCGCTTTCCTGCGGCACGAGCACCCGCTGCCAGCGGTCCGGCGACGCGGTGCCATACTGGGTGCGCCCGTTGACGCACCCGTCGGCACGCCAGCCGAACGGCACGTCGGCGGTGTCGGCGCTCGTCACCCGGCTGCGGTCGAGGTCCGCGCGGCACAGGAATTCCCCTTCGCCGGCCGCCGCCAGCGCACCGGCGTCGCCAAGCGCGCCGCCGCCTCTTTCCGCGAGCGCGGCGGTGACATATGCTTCGAGATCGTCAATGCCGGGCCGGGTCAGCCATGCCGCCGCCGCCCCGATCAGCGCCGCTCCCGCGCCGATCGCGGCGACGATCCCGCCACGCCGGCGTTCCGGGACCTCGCGCCAGCGCCACGCGAGAGCGCCGAGCCCCAGACCGGCGAGCAGCAGCACGAAGGCGCCAGCCACGTGCCGTTCGCGTGCGGCCATGATGGCGAACTGAGCCTCCACCAGAGCGCGCTGCCGCTGAAGGGCGGTGGCTTCGGCGGCCGCCGCGCGCCGGTCCCGCATGGCCTGGTCCTCGGCGGCGGCGCGCGCGCGTTCCTCGGCCTCGATCTCGGCGAGGCTGCGGCATGGCAGACTGCTCACCTCGGGCGACACCTCGTTACGGCGCAGGAAGGGGATCAGCTCTCGGTTGGAGACGGCGAAGAAGAATTCCGCGCCCGATCCGTCGGCTTCCGTGCCGAACGAATTCACCCCGATCACCCGGCCGCAGGAGTCCAGCAGCGGTCCGCCCGAATTGCCGCTGGCGATGGGTGCGGTGTGGAGCAGGGTGTCGAGATCCCGCGAGGGGCGATTGCCGGACAGAGAGCCGCGGCTCTTCACCGCCGGCTGCGAGCGGAGAATGTCGCCGATCCCCAGCCCCTGTGCCCGGTCGACGTTCATCGGATAGCCCACCGCATAGACATCCCCGCTGACGGCGCCGCCCGGCGCCACGAGCGTCAGCGGCGGGAGGCGCAGCGACCCGGTGGTTTCGATCAGGGCGAGATCGTTGCGCTCGCTCACGCTGAGGATGCGTGCATACACCGCCGGGCGCCCGTCGCCGGGCACAATGCCGATCCGCAGCTCGTCATCCTCGATGGCCTCGCCAAGCACATGGGCATTGGTGACGATGCGCGTCGGGGTGACGGCGAAGCCCGTGCCGTGGCTGATCGGGAAGATCGTGGTCCCGTCGCTGCCGATC
Organism: Erythrobacteraceae bacterium CFH 75059; assembly: GCA_004331795.1. GTDB lineage: Bacteria > Pseudomonadota > Alphaproteobacteria > Sphingomonadales > Sphingomonadaceae > Qipengyuania_B > Qipengyuania_B thermophila. Next base: position 172,773 of record SJSR01000001.1, on the reverse strand, counting down.
ACGACCACCCGCACGACACCGCGCGCCGCGGCATCAATGTCGGCCGGCTCGGCTGCCGCTCCCGGCGCGAGCAGCAGCGCAAGCAGCGCGGCCAGAACGGAGGCAAACCAGCGGGTCATGACCCGCGCCTTACGCGTCCTCGGGCTTTGACCGCAAGCTGCGGGATGCGGCGGAGCTGCGCCTGCGCTATGCCGTTGGCATGAGCGAGGACAACCCACTGGACGAGGCGCGGGCCTGGCAGGCGGTGCTGGACCGCGACCGGTCGTTTGACGGCCGCTTCGTCACGGGAGTCCTCACGACCGGCATCTACTGCCGCCCGAGCTGCGCCGCCCGTCATCCCAAGCGCGGCAACGTGCGCTTCTTCCGCCATGGCGCCGCGGCGCGGGCCGCGGGCCTGCGGCCCTGCCGGCGCTGTTCGCCCGACAGCCTGGCCGGCGACGAGGCGGCGGTGCTCGCCGTGGTGACGGCCCTGAACGCGGGAGGCGTTGCACGGCTCGCGGATCTGGCTGCGCTCACCGGCTATTCTCCGGCGCATCTGCAACGCGTCTTCACACGTGCCACGGGCCTGTCCCCGGCAGCCTATGCGCGCGCTCTGCGCGAGGAGCGGGCGCGCACGGCTCTGTCGGGCGCGGCGCGTGTCACGGACGCTGTGTACGATGCCGGGTATGCAGCGCCGAGCCGCTTCTACGCCGAGACGAAGACGCGGCTCGGCATGGCGCCGGACACCTGGCGCAAGGGCGGCGCCGGAGAGGTGATCCGCTGGGCCGTGCTCGCCACGACCCTTGGGCCGGTGCTGATCGCGGCGACGGAGAGGGGCGTTTGCAGGATTGCGTTCGGAGAGGATCGGGAGGATCTCGTCCGGCGCTTCCCTGCCGCGGATCTGAGACCGGCGGACGGCTCCTTGCGCGACCTGCTTGGCCGGGTGCTTGACGCTGTCGAGCGCCCGGGCGCGGGAGAACACATCCCGCTTGACGTGCAGGGCACCGCCTTCCAGCAGCGGGTCTGGGCGGCGCTGCGGACCATTCCACCGGGCGAGACACGGTCCTACGGCGAACTGGCCGCGATGATTGGCGCGCCGGGCGCGGCGCGTGCCGTCGGCCGTGCCAACGGGGCGAACGGGGTGGCGGTGCTGATCCCGTGTCACCGGGTGGTGCAGGGGAACGGCGCGCTTGGCGGCTATGCGTACGGCCTCGCGCTCAAGGAGGAGCTGCTGCGGCGCGAGCGGGAGGAGCGGGGCTGAACCCATCGATCCGGCCCGCAGCGGGCGTTCTGACGGCGGCTTCGGAACTGCCGAACTGAGAAGCGAGCTGCCTGCGGCAGGCAAGCGTCGCGGCAGGTTCATGCCGCGCTGCTTAATGCCGACACGGAGGCCGGCTGCTCCGGCACGCATCCGGCAACATGGCGGGGTGCAATTGATGACCCACGCCGTCTCGAAACGTCGCCGCCTGACAGGCGGAAAAGCGCAGCGCCAAAAGTCCGCGGAGCAGGCCCATGGGAAAGCTGTGCTCAGCGTAATCTTCTTCCGGCTGCAGTTTTACCCGCGGCAGGCCCTGTCCGGCGACCCCGGCACGCCCTCGTGCGCCCGCGCCGCGTCCGCCACTGTGCCGCTGAGATCCCCGCCCGGCAGACTTGATGTTCCGGTCGTTGTGAATCTCGTCGACCAATCAAGCCGCAAGGGGCAGGCCCGAGAGGTCGTTGCGGCCCACGCGAATGGCAGCCATTTCCGCCGCAGCCGTCGCCCCCACAGCGCCGTTCAAGCCATCATGTCCGCCACCATCTGCTCGCTCACAAACTGCCCATTCAGCGCGACAGTCAGTCCACATCCAACCAACATGCTCCGAAGGAGGTGTTTTCATCTTTGACTTCTACCAAGGGCGCTGAACGGGCCCCTATGAAGGCCGACGGTGGAGCGCACGAATGCCGGATGGATCAATAATCGTCACTTTCCAGACGCTCTCGTGCCTGACCCGGACGATTGCTATTGCCTCTTGGGAAAAGCATACCTCAGGCTGCGAAACCCCATGAAGAGCACTCGCCGGCTGGAAAGACGCTTGCGGTATGTCGCAGAAAATAGACTTGCTGTCAGTAAATTATGTGGCTTTTAAACTGGGATTATGATGAAGAACCTGACCATATTTTTCCCGGCAGGGGATTTTTTTGAGGCCCTTCGTCGACATAGTGCAGGAGATTCGCAATTATATGCGACCCACAATGAGGTATCTCAGCTGCTGCTTGACCTTGAGAAAGCAGACGTCAAGGTAGACGTTTTTTCGATGGCAGGTTCGGAGCCCTATGATCGCCGATGGAGCGATCATATACGTGTTGTCCAACTTGTCGGTGACAGCGTCGATTCACCTCAAACAAATGCTGTCTTCAGTCGTCAAGACAACGATGGCATCATTGTCCATTATCCGAATCGCTCCCTCCTCCAGAAAGCTGCACGGTCGAAGGCGCGTGTGCTGGCTGTTCTTGGTACAACCTACAACGGCAAGTCTCTGCGCGCCAAAATAGGTGCATGGCGTATCGCGCGCGCTCTCAATCATTCAGGCATCGAATTAGTCTCGAACCACTGCTTTCCATCGACCTATGGCTTGGCCGATCTTGGAGTTAAGAAGAACAAGTTGATCGCCTGGGATGTCCCACATGCTTTTACTCCCGACCAGTTCAGTACCAAAACTCTCGGACAGCATGAACCAAAGAGGCTCGCCTATGCCGGGTCCATTGCGGAGTCGAAAGGTGTCGGTGATCTCCTCGAGGCGGTGGCTGTGATGTCAAATGGCGGGCGCTCTGTGGTGCTGGATGTCGCCGGTGGCGGGGCGGCATTGTCGGACATGAAGGATCGTACCGCAAGACTGGGGATCGACAAAAAGGTTAATTTTCACGGGTTGATTTCCAACGACCGGGTCGTCGAGTATTTCAGGAAAGCAGACGTCGTCATTCTGCCAAGTCGTGACGGATACTCCGAAGCCTTCCCGCTGACCCTGTTCGAAGCCGTCGCGTCGCGCACTCCCATTGTATGCAGCAGCCATCCAACCTTTCGTGCCGTGCTGCGTGACGGGGTGGATGCCTGCATCTTCAGAAGCGAAGATCCGGTTGATTGCGCGCGGGTCATCGGCCGGGTGCTGGACGATCCTGAACTCTACAGTCGCCTGTCTGATGCTGCGGATCGAAGCTGGATCCGCTTCAAGGGTCCGGTTGACTGGCGAACGATGGTCAAGACGTGGATCTTCGACGGGCCGCACGCGCCTTGGCTGGAGCAGAACAAGCTGCATCACTTTCCCGACCTTCAAGAGAGGCTCGCGAAACTGGAATCGGCGACCTAGAAGTTCACGTCGTAGGTTCGGCCCATTTGACGCGGGGCGAGCGCCCGGCAGCGTTTCGGCCGCCGGGCGCAGACGATCTTGGTCCTCAGCGCAGCAGGGACAGGACGTTCTGCTGGCTCTGATTGGCCTGGGCGAGCATTGCCGTGGAGGCTTGGCTGAGGATCTGCGCCTTGGCGAGGGCGGTGGTCTCGGCCGAGTAGTCCGTGTCCTCGATCTGTGAGCGGGCGTCGGCAAGGTTGACGGCGTTCGAGGACAGCGTGTTCACGGCCGACTCCAGCCGGTTCTGTCCTGCGCCCAGAGTGGCCCGTGCGCTGGAGATCGAGTCGAGTTCGCCTTCCAGCGACGTCAGCAGCGCATTGGCGGCGGCGGCGGTGGAGACGTCGTAGGATCCCGCTGCGCCGCCGGACGCCGCCAGGGTCGTGAGGTCGGCCATGGCGAGATCGATCGTGTCGGAGGCGTTGGCGCCCGCCTGAATGGTGACCGTGGTCGTCGAGCCGTCGAACAGGCTCACGCCGTTGAATTTGGTGTTGGTGACGACCTGATCGATCTGCGCGGTCAGCTCGTCCACCTCCTTCTGCATGTAGGCGCGGTCAGTGGCGTCCTGATACGTGCCCGAGGCGGATTGCGTCGCCAGTTCCCGCACCCGCTGAAGCATGTTGGACACTTCCTCCAGCGCGCCTTCTGCCGTCTGGGCAAGGCTGATGCCGTCATTGGCGTTGCGGATGCCCTGATTCATGCCGCGGATCTGGGCGGTCATGGACGTCGCGATGGCAAGACCTGCGGCGTCGTCCTTCGCGCCGTTGATCCGTTTTCCGGTCGACAGCCGCTCCATGGCGGTTCCTTGCAGCTGCTCTGCGCGCGCAGCCGCATTGCTGGCGCGAAGCGCGCCGATGTTGGTGTTGATGACGGCCATGAATGCTCTCTCCTGAACGCGTGCCGGCCGGCCCCGTGCCGCGGCTTGCCCCCTCATGAACGACCCTCGGGCGCCCGGTTTAAGCCGCGGCGCCGCAGGAAAGTCTCGCTCACGATCCTGCCTGCGTAGGAATACGGACTGTCGCGGGGTGGGGTGGAGCAGGTACTGCGGTGGAACAAACACGCAACACCGCCACAGGATTGCACCTCGCCATGACCAGGATAATCATGCCTCCAGACGTGGAGCGCCGCCATGCGCCGGCGGCGCGCCGGATCGCCAGCGCGCTGGCGCAGGCCGGAACCCACGAATGCATCGTCGTCTCCGATGACGGACCGGCACCCGCGCGCCGGCCCGGCGACCTGCTGGTCACGATGGCACGGGGCGATTCGCCAACAGTCCGCCGGGCCGGTGCGCACGGCATCCGGGTGCTCTATGCCGACCCGGACGAGGGTGCCCTCGTCCCCGCGGCGCTGGCGGCGGCCGCGGGAGCCGACCCGGTGCTCCGCGATCCGGCCATGCTCGCGCTCAAGGCCATGGCGACACGGGTCGCGGCGACCGACGTTCCCGTCCTGATCGGTGGTCCGACGGGCACCGGCAAGGAGGTGATCAGCCGCCTCGTGCATCGGTGCAGCCGGCGTGCCACCGGGCCGTTCGTCGCGGTGAACTGTGCAGCGGTTCCGGAGACCATGATGGAAGCCCTGCTGTTCGGCCACCGCCGCGGGGCCTTTACTGGCGCGGCCGAGGCGGGGGAGGGCTTCTTCCGGGCGGCCCATGGCGGAACGCTGCTGCTCGACGAGATTGCGGAACTGCCGCTGGGCCTCCAGGCCAAGCTCCTGCGCGCGCTTCAGGAAGGGGAGGTCACGCCGCTGGGTGCGACCCGGGCCGAACCTGTCGACGTGCGGGTGATCGCCTGTGCCAACCGCGATCTTGCCGGTGAAGTGAATGCCGGGCGGTTCCGTGCCGACCTGTTCTACCGCCTCAGCGTGTTTCCGCTCCACCTGCCGGCTTTGCGGGAGCGCACAGCTGACATCGCGCCCCTGGCCTTCGCCATGCTCGCCCGTCACCGGGCGGGGGCGCACGGTCCTGAGTGGATCTCGAGGGACGCGGTCGCCCGGCTGGAGGCGCACCCGTTCCCCGGCAATGTGCGCGAACTGGAGAACGTCATGCGGCGCGCCCTCATCCTCGCCGATGGCTGCCCGGTGCTTGACGAGAGCCACATCGTCTTCGACCGGGCAGCCGCCGGCGTGCCGCCACCGGAGCCGCTGGCTGGACAGGCGATGCAGCACGAGCAGGGGAACGCCGCGAGCCTGTCGCATGCCCTGCGCCGGTCCCGCGCCGCGGCCGTGGCCGACGCGCTGGACGCGTGCGGGGGCGACCGGTCACGCACGGCGCGGATGCTCGGCATTTCCGAACGCACGCTGCGTTACCGCCTCGCCGAAATGCGCAGCGGCTCGGTCGCGGGAGGCGCCGCATGAGTGCGGCCGCCATTGGCGGCGCCGGCAGCAGCGTGCGCGAGGTGCTCGACCTGCGTCGCCAGCTGATCGAGCGGTCCGAGGCTTTGCGCGGGATGCAGGCGGCGACGGCCGCGCCGGCGCCTTCGCCCAACCCGGCAGGAGCGGGCTTTGCCGACCTGCTCGATACGGCGGTGCAGAGCGTCAGCGCCGTGCAGGCCAGGGCCGCTGATGTCGCGGCCGCCTATGAACGCGGCGAAGTGACCGACATCGCGCAGGTCATGCTCGCCCGTCAGGAGGCTGGCCTCGCCTTCGAGACGACCCTGCAGGTGCGCAACAAGCTGCTGTCCGCCTATCAGGACATCATGCGGTTGGGGGTCTAGCGCATGAGCGAAGCACCCTCGTCCGCTCTCGCCGTCGTTCCCGCGCCGACGGCCGCTTCGCTCGCCACGGGTGCGGGCTGGGCGCGCCTCTCGCCCGGCATGGCAGAACGGCTGCGCGCATTCCTCGGCCAGCCGGCGGTTCGCCGCGCGTTGCCGGCGATGGCGGCGGGCGGCGCCCTCACCCTCGCCGGCGGGCTGTGGCTCGCTCTGTCCGATCCCCCGCAGCGCACCCTCTACGAGGCGCTGAGCGATGCCGAGCGGGGTCAGGTGGCGGCTGCTCTCGAGGCGGCCGGTATTTCCTACCGCATCAGTCACGACACCGGACTTGTGACGGTTGCGCAGGATGATCTGTATCGTGCCCGAATGACGGTGGCGAGCAACGGTTCGCTGTCGTCCCCAGAGACACACCCGGACCCGCTTGCGGACATGCCGCTCGGTGCCAGCCGGGTGCTGGAGACCGAGAAGGTCCGGTTGGCGCGCGAACGCGAGCTGATGCTGACCATTCGCACGATTGACGGGGTGGAGGCCGTCCGCGTGCACCTCGCCATGCCGGAGCGGTCGGTGTTCGTGCGCGAGCAGGTGGCGCCGAGCGCGTCGGTCATGATCCGCCTCGCGAGGGGGCGAAGCCTGTCGCCCGCCCAGATCGACGCCGTTGCCGCACTGGTCGCGGGCGCGGTTCCGGGCCTGCCGGTGGACGCCGTGCGGATCGCCGATCAGAGCGGCCGCCTGCTCTCGCGCGGCGGCGGAATGGCGCCGGCAGGTCTGGACGAGCAGGCCGCGCGCGAGGAAAAGCTGCGTCTCCAGCTTGACCAGCTGCTGCTTCCGCTGGTGGGCGAGGGCAATTTCTCCGTTCAGGCCCAGGTGGAGCTTGACCGGTCCGACACCACGCGGGCGCAGGAATCCTATGACCGGGACGGCGTGGTGCGCAGCGAAAGCGAGACCCGCTCGCAGCAACCCGCGGCTCCTGGCGGATTGGGTATTCCGGGTGCGCTCAGCAACACCCCGCCGCCCGACACCACGCTCGACCCGGCGCCGCCCGCGGGCAACGAGGCACCCGCCGCCGGTGCGCTCGCCAGCGACGCCAGCGCGCGGCGGGAATTCGCCATCGGACGTGCCGTCTCCGTCGCGTCGAGCCGCCCGGGCGGGGTGCGGCGCATCTCGGTGGCGGTGGCGCTCAACGCGGAGGCTCTGAAGCAGCTCCGCCCGGCCGGACTGCCGCAGGTCAAGGAGCTCGTGGCCGCCGCTGCCGGAGCCGATCCGGCGCGCGGCGACACCGTCACCGTGGTCGCCGGAACCTTCAGCCAGCCTCTGGTGCCCGAGGCGGCCTGGCATGAGCAATGGTGGGCCGCGCCGCTGCTGCGTCACGCCGCGGCGCTTGTTGCCGTGCTGCTGGTGCTGCTGCTCGTCGTAAGGCCGCTGGTGAAGCGCTTGACGCCGGCTTCGACGGATTCCGCCGAGCCGTCCGGCCCAGAGGGTCAGGCCGGCGTCGCGGCAGCGCCCGAGGAGGATTCGCGCGTCGACCATCCCGGCCTTGCGCGGACACTCGCCAGCACGCATCCGGCCGTGGCGGCGGACGCCCTGCGGCGCCTGTTGCACGCCCAAGGCGGACGGGCGGCATGACGGCTGGCGAACCGGCAGTCGCGCTGTCTTCCGCACAGCAGGCAGCGGTCGTGACGCTCCTGCTCGAGGAAGAAGTGGCCGCCTCCGTGCTGGAACGGCTCGACCCGGAGGATCTGCGGGTGCTCGGCGACGCCATGTGTGGCCTCGCCTGCGTCGAACAGGCCGCGGTCGAGGACGCTGTCGGCGCGTTTCTGGCGACTGCCGAGGCAGGCGCGCTCCATGTCGGCAACAGCGAGGAACGGGTGTCGAGCCTGTTGCAACGCGCGGTCGGCGCGCCGCGGGCGGCGTTGCTCGTTGAACAGATGGAGGGTGCCGCAAGCGCGCGTTCGCTCGCCATCGCCCGATGGCTTGACCCGCACAGCCTTCTCGCACTGGTCGGCGGCGAGCCGCCGCAGGTCATTGCCGCGCTCCTCCTGATGCTCGAGCCTCGTCAGGCCGCGCGTGTTCTGGCCCTGTTGCCTCAGGACCTTCAGGTCGAGGTGGTCGGTCGTGTTGCCAGGCTGGAGCGGCTGCCCGCGCGTGCCCGCGCGCTGCTCGACACCCTCCTTGATCGGCGGATGGACGAGAGTTTCGGCACCCTGCCGCTGCGGGCGGGCGGGCCGCGCGATGCCGCGGCACTGATCAACGCCGCGAGCCGGGATGTCGAACACCATGTCCTGCCCGCCCTTGCGCGGCAGCACGCCGATCTGGCCCAGGCGATCACGGACGAATTGGTGACCTTTGCCATGCTTCTCGAGCTTCAGCCCGCCGACATGGGTCGACTGCTGCGGGAGATCGACGCCGCGATGCTCGTGGACGCGCTCGCCGGGGTCGACGAGCGCGGGCAGGAGCAGGTGTTCGCCGCCATGTCCGCACGCGCGGCCGAGGGTGTCAGAGACGAACTGGCCCAGCGCGGGCGCGTTCCGGGAGACGCCGCCGAACGCGCGCGGACCGCGATGGTCACCGAGGCGCGGCGGCTGGCCGCAGCCGGCGAAATCTCGCTCAGGGACGAGAGCGATGGCTGAACCGGCGGTGCCCGAGCCGCGCCAGCCTTTCGGGCCGATCGCCCGCTTCGCGGACTTCTGCAGGGACACGCGGTTCGGCGGGGGAAGTGCTTTTCGCCCGCTTGTCCGGATTGAAAGTGACCACGCTCCGGCGCGCGGCGACGAAGCAGACGGCCCGCCGCCGCACCAGAGCGCCTGGGAAGCCGGCCATGCGGCCGGCTACGCCGCCGCGGAACGGCTCGGCGAGGAGCGCCTGGCCGCCGAACGGCGGGCCTGCGCCGACCTGCGCCTGGCGTTCCGCGCGCTCGACCTCTGCGCGCAGGACGTGCTGGCCGAAAAGCTCGCCGCCACGGTGGAACAGCTGTGCGCCGACCTGTTTCCTGTCGATGCCGACAGTCTCCGGAACCGTTGCCGCGAAGCCGCGGCGCTGATCGGGGCGGTGCCGGCCTCGCTGGTTCTGCATCTCCACCCCGAGGATGCCGAGCTCTTCGCCGATGCGGACGAGAGCGACTGGCAAGTGGTGCCCGACCCCGCCGTGGCAAGAGGGGGGCTGCTGCTGCGGTCGGGCGAGACGGCGGTGAGCTGCGGCGTCGACGAGCTGCGCGCCTGCATTCGCAGCGCATTTGCCGCATGCTGACCCTCTGCGATGCCGCCCTTGCCGCTCCGGTGCCGTTGGCAAGGCATGCCGTGTTCCGCCGCAGCGGCGTGCTGACGGCCTTTGAAGGCGGCATCGCGACGATTGCCGGCCTGCCCGTTCCGGTTGGCGCGGTGTGCAGCATCGAGACCGGACCGGACGCTGCCACGCCTGCTGAAGTCATCGGCTTCCGCGGCGATGCCGTCGTCGCGACGGTTCTTGGCGCGGCCGATCGGCTGACGCCCGGCTCGCGGGTGACCTCCTCCGGCTCTGCCGGGAAGGTTGCGGTCGGCGACGCCTTTCTGGGGCGTGCCGTGGATGCGCTCGGCCGGCCGATCGACGGCGGCCCTCCTCCCCGGGCGGAAAGCCTGCGCCCGCTGCTGGGCGAGGCTGGCGGCGCGCTGCGGCGCATGTCGGTGACAGAGCCGTTCGACTGCGGGGTGCGCGCCATCAACGCGCTCGCGACCATGGGCGTCGGCCAGCGCCTTGGCATTGTCGCGGGTTCGGGAGTGGGCAAGTCCACCCTGATGGACATGATGGCCGGCGGCGCGAGCTGTGACGCCGTGGTGGTGGCCTTGATCGGCGAGCGTGCGCGCGAGGTGGCCGACTTCGTCAACCGCCACATGCGGGGTGGCGCGCGCCGGCGGATCGCCATGATCGCAGTGCCCGCCGACGAGGCTGCCGGGCTGCGGCTGCGCGGCGCGCGGTTCGCCACTGCCCTGGCCGAACACCTGCGGGCCCAGGGCGCCTCGGTGCTCCTCATCATGGACAGTCTGACGCGGGTCGCGCATGCCGCGCGGCAGGTCGGTCTGGCGCTGGGAGAGCCGCCCGCGGCGCGCGGCTACCCTCCGCAGGCGATGGCCGCGATCACAAGCCTTGTGGAAAGGGCCGGGCGCTGCGCGTCCTCGGGGGGCTCCATCACGGGGCTCTACACCGTCCTTGCCGACGGCGACGATCAAGACGACCCGGTCGTCGATACGGCCCGCGCCATCCTGGATGGCCAGATCGTGCTGTCCCGCGCCCTGGCGCAGCGCGGTCAGTTTCCGGCGATCGACGTGTGCGCCTCGCTGAGCCGCGTTGCCTCACAGGTCACGGACCCGCATCACCAGGCTGCGGCGGCCCGGTTCCGCCGACTGGCGAGCGACGCGGCCGCGGCACACGAGCTGCTCCTGCTCGGGGCCTACCGCCAAGGGGCAGACGCCGCCTATGACGAGGCGTTGCGGCTGCGCGCGCAGTTCGACGCCTTTGTCTCGCAAGGGGTCGGGGAACGCTTCACCTTGGCGCAGAGCCGAATGGCGCTGGAGACCGTTCTTGCGGACTGACGGCCGGCGCACGGCGCGTTTGTGGCTGCTGCTCCGCGTGGCGCAGGCCGATGTGCACGCCGCGCGGCAAGCCGCCGTCGCCGCCGCAGACCGTCACGCGGGGCTTGAGGAGAGTGCCGAGCGGCTCGCCGTGGCCGCTTCCCTCGAGATGCCGCGCCGCGGCGGCGCCGAACTGCTGGTTCAGCGGCTCGCCTTCGGCAGCCACGTCACCGCGGCACGGCGACAACTGGCCGCGGTGACGAACACGGCCGAGCGGCACGCCGCTGCCGCGCGGCAGGATCTTGCCGTCCGGGAACGGCGGCGCGAGCGGCTCACCCGTGCCGCCCACGCGGCGCGCGCCGCCGATCACGCCCGGCATCTGCGGGAGCAGGAGCATCTGGCACTGCTTTTGCAACGGCGACCGCAAGCGCGCTGAGCAGCGCAGAGCAGGGGACACCGGTGCCGATCGATTTGCCACTTGCCTCCACCTGTCTCTCCGGGGCGACATTGAAGGCTCCGATGTGCGCCAATGCCCCTGACGGGACTGGGGCCTCGGCGCCGGATTTCGCCGTCGTCCTGGCGGCGCAGAACGCAGGTGAGCGTCCCGCGCTTTGCAATGATGCTCCGGCCGAGCTGCCCGGGCGCGTGACCGCCGGTTGCTGGGACGAGCCGCCGCCTCCCGGATGCAATCCTCCGCCGTCCGGAGATCGCAACCCGGACAGGCTCGTGGCGGCTGATGATGAGGATGTGTCGGCGGACGGCGGGCCGCCCGACCCTGCGGACGGGGCGCCCGGCGCAGAGCAGCGTGCCGCGCCGCCGTCACACGCGTCCGAGCCGCAGGTCCGGGGCGCGCCGGACGCGCCCCGGCGGGATGCCGCCGCCTTGCTGCCGCATCGGCCGCAGCAGGAGAGCGCACATGACGCCGCAGCACAGGTGGTCCAGCCCTCCGACCACATCCTCCACGTCCCCGCGCCGATGCCCGGAAGCAAGGATGCGGCTCTGCCCTCGACCGATGATCCGGCCCTTCTTTTCCAGCAGCCCGATCCGGAACCCGACCCGCGGACGGTCGGCCAGACCATCGCCGTGCCGGTAGAACCCGCCAGCCTTCGCGCGGATCAGGCCGCCAGCCCGGTCGGACTGAACACTGCCGTGCCCCTACCGGGTGCCGCCAACGCGATCATTACCGATGGGAACGTCCCTCAGGCGCCGTCAGCCACCCCGGCGCCGGCCATCGCCAGCGGCGAGGGCGCGGCGACGGCCCGGCAGGACGGGACGGAGCCGCCCTTGCAAGGTCCTGCGGACGGAGGGGCGAGGGGCGTCATGCCGGGCGTTGATGAAGGCCGGGTCCGGCTCTCCGTCACGCACAGGGAATTCGGCCCCGTGCGCATCGACATCGCCGCAAGACGCGAAGGCGGGGCTGACGTGGCACTCGTCTCCGGAGACAGCCGATTCGGTCCGGCGGTTCTGCTCGCGCTGGGCGCGACCGGTTTGGCGGAGCGCCTCGTCGGCTCATCCGCACCGCTGCGCGATGATCCGGGTGGCGGTGGCCAGATGCCGCACGAAAACGGATCAAACAGCGGCGAGCGGGAGACGCCGGATCAGCGTCGCGGTTCGCGCTCCGCCGTGCTGCCTGCTTATCCGGAATGGAGGCATTCCGCAGCCCGTGAACACGAGGTTCGGCTACGCACCGCCGGAACGCGGGATGGGGTGTACGTCTGACCCGCGGCCGGAGGAAGGGTGAGATGGTGGTCACACAGGTCCGCAACACGAACGACGCGGGTTCAAAGGAGCCGGAACGCGGCGGCGCCGCGCGCGGCAAGGGCAAACGTCTGCGCATGGTGGCTGCCGGGGTGCTGCTGGCCGCCGCGGGCGGCGGAGCGGCCTGGGCAGGTCTGGCATGGGGATGGCTCGGCCCGGCCGCGCCGGCGACCGCGCGCGAGCCGCAGTTGCTCCTGAAGGGACAGACGGACCCGTACCCCGCCCCGGCCGCCGGGCCGGAGGATGGCCCCGAGGGGGAGGGCGGAAGCGTCTACCGCATTCGCTACTTCCGTTTCACGGACAGCTTCACTACGAACCTCGCCGGCTCGTCCGGTCTGATCCAGGTCACACTCGCGGCATCGACCCGCCGCGACGGCCGCGTGCTGCAATGGCTTCAGCGGCACGAGCTCGCCCTTCGCTCGGCGATCCTCGTCGAGCTCGCCGCGACACCGGCGGCAGCGGCGGACACCGTGTCCGGCAAGGCGGATCTCCAGCGGCGGCTGACCGCCGCCATCAACCGCGTGCTGGCCGAGAACGAGGGGTTCGGCGGGGTCGATCAGGTCCACTTCCAGGGATACCTGGTGCAATGACGCCGCAGCCTGCGTTTCCGCAACCGCGCCTGCTCGCCCGCCATTGCGCCGAGCTGGTGCAGCGGCACGGACGGCCGCCGCGGCCCTCGGCGGTGTCGCCGGTCCTTGGCCGGATGCTCGCCGACCGCTTTGCCGAACAGCTCGTCTGCGTGTTTGCCGATCCGGAATTCGATGTGAGATGGGATGGCAGCGGACCGGCGGCGCCGATCGCCGAAGATCCCGGCGCGGAGCAGGAAAGGCACGAGAGCGCGCTTGCCTGCGCCGGCGCGAGCGTGCCCCTTGCCTGGTGCACCCGGGGCCTGATGTGGCTGACCGAGCACCTGTTCGGCGGCGCCGGCGAGAGCATGTCTCCGGTCACACTGCCGCGCCGGGTGCTGCCCTGGTCATTGCGTCTCGTGGCCGAGGAGCTTGGCGCGCGCCTGGCCGACGCGCTGAACCGCGCGTGCGGTGCCGGAACGGACTGGCGCGCGACGGGCGCGGTGGGCGCCGCACCGGCAGCGTCTGATGGCGGGTCGGAACCGGTCGAGGCGTGCGTCTCGCTGATGATCGTGCGCGCGGGGGAGGTGGGCTGCCGCGTCACCCTCTCGTTCGGCGCGGCGGCGCTGCGGGCGTGCGGAATCCTGCCGGATCCGCGCGTGCATGGCGAGACGGATCGCGCGGACCGCGCGGGTCAGCTTGCGCCTTTCGCCCGCGACGTGCCCGTCGTCGTCCGGGCTATCGTCGCGGAGCGGCGTCTGCCCCTGTCGCGGGTGGCCGTGCTGCGTGCGGGCGACCTCATCCCGCTTCCTCAGTCCGGCGGCGCGCGCCTCGTCGCCGGCGGAGCGACCATCGCCGAGGGCATCATCGGATCGGCCGACGGCTGCATGATGGTGCGTCTGAGGCCTGCCAGTGACATGCGAAACGGAGCCCAATCATGACCATGGCCGCGCTCGCCGACCTGCGCCTCCTGCGCAATGTGGATGTCACCCTCTCGGTGGAACTTGGCCGTGTCCGCATGACCCTGGAACAGGTGCTTGCGCTCGCGGCGGACGACATCGTCCGGCTCGACCGCCTGACCGACGAGCCGCTCGACATCCTCGTCAACAACGAGCGCATCGGCCATGCCGAAATCCTCGTTGAAGACGGCCGCTTTGCCCTCCGGGTGCTCGCGCTCGACGGCACTGCCCCCGGGTCCGGCGCCCTCGCCGCCGGTTCGATCTGATGGGCTGGTACCTCGTCAAGCTGGCCGTGCTCCTCCCCGTGCTGGGGGGACTGGTCTGGGGCAGTCTGCGGCTGTGGCGCCTCGCGCAGACGCGCCTGCGCGCCGCCGCCCCATCGCGTGCGGCGCGCGTGGTCGAGGTCACGCTGCTTGCTCCGGGAGTCCGCCTCGCGGTGATTGCCTTCCGCGGACGCGAGGTGCTGGTCGGCTGCACCAGAGGCGGCCTCACCCGTCTTGCCGATGTTCCCGCCTCGCCGGTGGACGGCCTTCGGGACGAGCGGTCGTGACCTGCCAGCGCCGTTGCACCGCCGTCGCCTGGGGCGTCCTCGTCGCCTTGCTGGCCGCCGGGCCGGCATCTGCGGCCGAGCCGGTGCTGTCGCTCGCCCTCGACCGTGCGCTCGGCGCGGCGAGTGCAGAGGCCCGCGCGCCGCTCAGCCTGTCGCTCCAGCTGCTGCTGGTCATGGGGGCGCTCACGCTCCTGCCCGGCCTGTTGCTGATGATGACCAGCTTCACGCGCATCATCATCGTGCTTTCGCTGCTGCGACAGGCTCTTGGTCTCCAGCAGTCGCCGCCCAATCAGGTGCTCATCGGTCTCGCCCTGCTTCTGTCCATGTTCGTCATGGCCCCGACGCTGGACCGGGTGCAGGAGACCGCGCTGGCACCTTACGCCGAGGGACGGATGACGGGCGACGAGGCCATTGCCGCCGCCGGCGAGGCGTTTCACGGCTTCATGCTGCGCCAGACCCGCACCGCCGAACTGGAGATGTTCGCGGACCTCGCCGGACATTCCGCCTACCGCGATGGTGCGGCGGTGCCGTTCAGCGTCCTCCTGCCGGCCTTTGTCACCAGCGAACTCAAGACGGCCTTCCAGATCGGCTTCATGCTGTTCCTGCCGTTTCTCGCCATCGATCTCGTCGTCGCCGGGGTGCTGATGTCGCTCGGCATGATGATGCTGTCGCCAACCCTCGTCTCGCTTCCGTTCAAGCTCCTGCTGTTTGTCCTCATCGACGGGTGGAGCCTGCTCATGGGGTCGCTGGCGATGAGCTTCCTGTGAGGGGCGGAGACGGTCATGGATGACACCGCTGCGCTGCTGTCGCTTGCCGACCGGATGCTGTGGACCGCCGCGATCGTGGCCGCCCCGGTGCTGCTGGCAACGCTGGCCGTGGGCCTGATCGTCGGCATCCTCCAGGCCGCCACATCGGTCAACGAGCAGACGCTGACCTTCGTCCCCAAGTTGGCCGTCGTGGCGCTGGTTCTGGTGGTCTTCGGCGCGTCGATGCTTGATCTGCTGGCGGATTTCGCGCGCGACATGTTCGCCGTGGTCGCGGCACTGGGTCGATGAGCGCTCCGCTCGCCGCGCTGGTGGCCTTGGAGCGGGACGTGCTGCACGTCCTGTTCCTGATGGTCAGGCCCGGTGCGGCGCTGATGGCGGCGCCCGTCTTCGGGGCCATGGGTGTTCCCGTGCAGGTGCGCCTGCTGTTCGGCGCGGCGCTTGCAGTCTATGTGGCGGTCTGGCTTCCTGTCGCGCCGCTGGCGGATCCCCTGTCGCTGGCCGGCGCGGCCGCCGTCGCCGCCGAGGTGGCGCTTGGTCTCGCCATCGGCTTTTCCTTGCAGCTGGCGTTCGCGGCGCCCGCGCTGGCTGCCGAGCTCGTCGCGGGCAGCATGGGCATGGCCATGGCGAGCGCAGTGGATCCGGCGACCGGCGGGCAGGCCGGCGCTCTTGCGCAGTTTCACGGGCTGGTGCTGGCGCTGGTGTTCCTCGGGCTCGACGCGCACCTCATCTGGCTTCGCCTGCTGCTGGAAAGCTTCGCCGCCGTGCCTCCGGGCAGCGGACTTGCACCCGACCGGGCCTATGCTCTGGCCCGGTTCGCCACGACGCTGTTCGCGGCCGGCGCGACGCTGGCGCTGCCGGCGGCGCTGGCGTTGCTGCTCGTCCAGGTCGCGACGGGCGTGATCAGCCGGGCGGCGCCGGCACTCAACCTGTTTGCCTTGGGCCTTCCGGCAGGCGTGCTCGTCGGGCTCGTGGCTCTCATTGCCGGATTTTCCCTGTTCACCGAGCAGCTGGCCAACCTCGTTGGCACGGCTCTGGCGCAGGCGCAGGAGGCCGCGGCTCGATGAGCGGAGAGAGCGGCGAGAAGCGGTTCGCGCCGAGCGCCAAGCGGCTGCGCGATGCCGTGGCAAGGGGCGATGTGCTGCGTTCGCGCGATCTGGCCACCGCCGTGTCTTGCGGGGCCGCGACCGCCGTGCTGATCGTGGCCGGGCCGGCGCTGGGGGACACGCTTGGGCGCCTGATGCGCGACAGCCTGACCTTCGACGCGAACTCGCTCCACGCGTTCGCATTCGCGGCAATGATCCGGCAGAGCGTCGGCGAACTGTTGTTCCCGCTTCTGCTCATCGGCGGGGCGAGCGCCGCGACGACCATTCTGGTGCAGCTCGTGGCCGGCGACGGGCGCTTCGTCGCCGCGGCGTTCCGCCCGCGTCCTCAGCGGCTTTCCCCGGTCGCCGGTGTGAAGCGGATGGTCGGTCCGCATGCCTTGATCGAGCTTGGGAAATCGCTGGCCAAGGTGGCCGTTCTGGCGTGCGTCGCCTTCCTTTGGTGGACCAGCCATGCCCCCGCCTGGCCTCTGCGTCCGCCTGACGGCCTGAGGGGGTTCATCGCGGTCCCCTGGACGCTGCTGTCGTCGCTGCTCGTGTGGCTGGCCGCAGGATTGCTGCTGCTCGGTCTCGTCGACTGGCCGCTGGAGCGATGGCGCCGCCTGCGCCGCCTGATGATGAGCCGGCGGGAAATGACAGACGAACACAAGGAAACCGACGGCAATCCCGAACACAAGGCGGCGCTGCGGCGGCGGCAGCGGCAGCTTGCCCGCGGCGGCGTGGCGAAAGCCGTGGCCGAGGCCGATTTCGTGCTGACGAACCCGACGCACTTCGCCGTGGCGCTCGCCTACGATCCGGCGCGGGCAGCGGCTCCGGTGGTGCTCGCCAAGGGCCGCGATCAGCGGGCGCTGGCGATGCGCGACCTGGCGGCGGAGGCGCAGGTGCCGGTGCTCGAATACCCCGAACTGGCACGCTCCCTCTATTTCACCGCCCGCGAGCAGGAGGTCATCCGCGCCGAACTCTATGCCGCCGTGGCCCGCATTCTGGCGTTCGTGCTCGCCCTGCGCCGCGGGGAGACTCCCGCGCGTCCGACGGTCACCCTGCCGGTGATGCTGCGCTTTGACGCGCAAGGCCGCCTGATCCGCGCGTGAAGTGTGGCCGCTCTTAAAGTGAGGCGCCTGGCGTCGTTCACGACGGCATGAGCGGAACACCAACCGTCGGACCGGGCGCTGTTCGCGGGGGCAGCGGCGTCGACATCAACGCGCTCGCCGCCGATCTTGCGGCGGCACGCTTCACGCCGCGGATCAAGGCACTGCAAGGCAAGTCGCAGGCCGTGTCCGTGAAACTGGACGCCGCCGCGAACCTGCGCGCAAAGGTGGCGCAGCTGGCCGCGGCGTTCGGGGAGAGGGTGCGCGCGGGCGCGCTGGCTCCCCAAGCGTCCGTGACCCCGCCCGGCGTGGCGACAGCGTCGCTGCTGCCGGGTGCGGTGCTTCCGGCGCCCTTCACCCTCGAAGTCCATCAGCTCGCATGCGGCCAGGTGTGGGTGGGTCCACCTTACGATGCCCCGGACGCGCGGGTCGGAGCGGGACAGCTGGAGATCGCGTTCGGCGCCGTGAGCGGATCCGCGTTCGATCCCGACCCGGAACGCGCACCGCTCCGTCTGGACCTGGGGCCGGACGACACGCTGACCACCCTCGCCCGGCGGGTCGAGGCGGCACGGGTCGGCCTTTCCGCTCAGGTGCTGCAAGGCGAAGGCGGCGCCCGCCTCGTCCTCAAGGGACCGGACGGCAGCGCCAACGGCTTTGTCCTGCGCGGCAGCGCGGCGGAACCCGACGGCGGGCCGTCGCCACAGCCGTCCCCCGCCGCGCTGTCGTGGGCACTGGCGGACGGAACGGCCGCTTTGCACCAAGTGGCGCGCGATGCGCAGCTGAGCCTCGACGGAGTGACCATCCGGCATCCGTCGAACCGCTTCACCGAACCCGGGAGCGGCCTTGTTCTTGCCTTGTCAAGCACCAGCAGCGGGCAGCCGGCAACCATCACCTTCGCTGCTGCCCTGCCCGCAATGCGGGAGGTCATGGCCGACCTTGCAGCAGCACTCGACGAGGTGGGGCGCAGCGTGCGCGATGTGGCTGCCCCGCTCGGTGGACCGATCGGAGCCGACAGCGGCGCACGCCTGCTCAAGCGGCTGCTCGCCGATCTTCCGGGCAGCACCGTCATGCCCCGGGCGGCCGAAGGCGCGCCGCGCACCCTCGCGGATCTGGGGCTTGCATCCGACGGGAACGGTGGCTTCGCGTTCGAAAGCCACCGCTTCGACCGCCGGGCAGCCGAGGATCCTCAGGCCGTCGCCGCGTTCTTCACCGCCGGGCTGCACGGTGCCTTCGCAACCCTCGACCGGCTGGCCCGAACCGCGGGGCTGTCCACCGATCCCGGCTCGCTGGGCGGGTCGGTGCGGCGCTACGAAGCGCAGCAGGCGCGGATGGAGTTGCGCCGCGAGACGCTGCTGGCGCAGCAGGAGGCTCTGCGCCAGCAGCTCACCCGGCGTCTTGCCCGTTCCGAAGGGATGGTGCGGGCGTCCAACAGCGTTCTGGCGCAGCTTGAACTGCAGATCGGCCTTGCCCGTGGCGACCGCCGCTGACCTTGCCGTCTCGGCTGAGGTGACGGAAACCTACCGCCGGGTCGAACTCGCCGCGCTCGCGTTGGGCGGCACGGCGGCCCAGCTGACCTGCCTGTGCCTGTCGGAGGCAGAGCGGGCGCTCGGCGCGGCGATAGCGTGTCATGCCCGCGCGCAGCCGGTGCGGCGGAACGCGGCGCTCATGCGGGCGATGGCCTGCATTCAGGCGCTGCAGCTCGGTGTCGACCGGACGCAGCCGCTCGCACCGGCCCTGCTGCTCGTCTATGGGGACGCCTGGCGGCGGCTTGCGGCGGCCGCGGCGCGCTTCGATGCCGGTGCGGTCGGCGCCCTGCGTCAGGAACTCGCGGAGCTTCACAGCGCCTTTGCCGGGGCCTGATCGATCGGGCCGTCGACGCGGGCGCAAAGGCGTTCGCGCACCATGGCGAGCGCACGCGCCTTCAACTGGTGCACGCGCGGCACGCTCACGAGCAGCACCGCGGCCACTTCGGCGAGGCTCAGCTCCTCGAGGTAGTACAGCTGAAGAACCAGCTGCAGCCGCGGGGGAAGAGCGGCGATGGCCGCGGCAAGGACGGTCCGGTTTTGCTGATCGGCAAGCTGCGCGAAGGGGTCGGGCCGGTTGTCGGCGAAGGCCAGATCGCGGTCGTGGTCCATCTCCGCAAGCGGTGCGAAGGCGACGAGGCGCGTGCGCGGTGCCGCGCTCCCGCCGCCCTCACCATGCGTGTTCGCGTGCCCGTGTGCGCCGCGCCGCGCCGCGCTGTTGCGGCTGCCGGGCACGGTCTTGCGGGCGAGGTCGAGCATGGCGCCGCGGACCCGGGTGCGGGCGTAGGCGGCAAACCCGTCCTCGGAAGGGCCGGCGTGGCGCGTGGCGCACTCCGTGAGGGCGAGGAAGCCTGTCTGGACAAGCTCCTCCCGTTCGACCGCTCCGCCTGTCAGGCGGGCGATGTCGTGCGCCGCGCGGTGAACAAGCGGCGAGAACTGGCGGATTCGCCCTTCCACCTTTTGGGCGGCAGCGCTGGCAAGTGCCTCGTCAAACTGAGTTTGGGTGTGGATCATGCGGCTAGGCACTCCGGTTCTGGGACGGCGTCCTGAGGGTTCGTGGAGGCTGGCGCGCCGATGACGGCGACGACCTCCACCGGCTGGGTCCGCGGCAGTTCGGCCACCGACAGGACCGCGCATCGCGGCGAGTGGCCGCGAAGAAGCAGGTCGAGCGCGCGGCGGGCGGAAGGCTGAACAATGACGGCGGCACGGCGCTCGCCAAGGTCGAGCAAGGCGGCCTCGACCGCCCGTCGGATGGCGGCTGCACAATCAGGCGCAATGACCGGCTGTCCCGTCGCCGGATCGCGCAGCCCGCCAAGGATCGCCTGCTCGAGCGCCGCGTCGAGGGCGATCACGGCAAGAGTCTCGTCAGGGTCGCACAGGCGGGCGGTGAGCGCCGGCCCCATGCTGATCCTGACGAGATCGACGACGCGGTCGAATTCCTGCGTCGTCTGCAGCGCCATGGCGATGGCCGAGAACAGCGGCAGAGGATGCGCAAGGGTGATCCCCTCATCGAGCAGGTTCCGCAGGAGCCGGGTGCAGGCCGTCAGCGAGAGGGGATCGGGCGTCACGCCTTCAAGCACGGCCGGGTTCCGCTGCGCCAAATGGTCGAGCACCTCGCGCACTTCCGCTGCTCCCAGAAGGGCAGAGCTGCGGCGGCGCAGGACCTGGTCGAGCAGCGTGGCGATGACCGTGGCGGGATCGACGACCAGGAACCCCTCGGCGATGGCGAGATCGCGGTCGCCCGTGGCGATCCACAGGGCGGGGCAGTCGAAGCTGGGGTCGCGGGTTGCCTCTCCCCGCACCTCGTGGCCGGGCACCACCTCGCCTGCATCGATCGCCAGGAGGCATTCCGGCCGGATCTGCGCGCGCGCCGCCACGACCCCGCCGACAAGGATGCGGCATTGCCCTGCGGGAAGCGCCAGATTGTCGCGGACACGGAACCGCGAGAGCACGAAGCCGAGTTCCTGCGACAGCTGGCGGCGCACGCCGGCGAGCCGCGCGACAAGCGTGGCACCCCGGTCGGCCGCCACAAGGCCGAGCAACGCGACACCGACTTCGAGCGACACGAGCGTGTGGTCGCCCACGTCCTCGACCGCGACGGCGCTCAAGTCTGCGTCCGGCGTCGAAACGTCCGCGGCGTCCGCGGTGCCTGGCGTGGTGCGCCGCCGCTTCAGGGCCCATGCCAGCCACAGGGCGCCGCCGGTTGCGGGGAGAAAGATGGTTTGCGGCATCGCCGGGATCAGCCCCATGGCGCCGAGCACGAGGGCAACCGGCAGCCACGCGCGAGGGTCCGCGAACTGCCCGGCCACCTGCCCTGCGAGGTCGCGGGCATCGTTCACCCGGGTGACGATGATCGCCGCCGCGATCGACAGCAGCAGGGCCGGCACTTGCGCCACCAGAGCATCGCCCACGGCAAGGGTGACGTAGAGCTGTGCCGCTTCGATGGCGGAGAGCCCGTGCGAGAACACGCCCAGGGCGAAACCGGCGAGGACATTCACCCCGAGGATCAGAAGCGCGGCGACCGCGTCGCCTTTGACGAATTTGGATGCGCCATCCATGGCACCGTAGAAATCGGCTTCCGTGGCCAGATCCTCGCGGCGGGTTCTTGCGTCATCGGCGCTGAGCAACCCGCCGGCGATGTCGGCGTCGATCGCCATCTGCTTGCCGGGCAGGGCGTCGAGGGTGAACCTGGCCGACACCTCCGACACCCGGCCCGCGCCCTTGGTGATGACGACGAGGTTGATGATCAGAAGAATGATGAACACGAACAGGCCGACGGCAAAATTGCCGCCCACGAGAAAGTGCCCGAAGCTCTCGATCACCTGACCGGCCGAGCTGCTGCCGGTGTGGCCATTTACCAGCACGATCCGTGTCGACGCCACATTGAGCGCGAGGCGCAGCAGTGTTGCAAACAGCAGCACCGAGGGAAAGGAGGAGAAGTCGAGAGGCCGGTTGGCGTTCATCGCCGCCATCAGCACGGCGACGGACAGCCCCATGTTGAGGACGAGGAACACGTCCAGCATGACCGTCGGGATCGGCAGCACCATCAGCACGATCAGCATGAGGATGGCGCCGGGAAGGAACAGGGGTGTTCCGTTGCGGATCAGCGTCCTCACAGCCCGACCGCCCGCAGCCGCGCATAGGCCTGACGCACATGGGTGGTGCCCGGAACACCCTCTGCGGCCAGCCCGAACTCGCGGGCAAGGGTGCCTGACATGGAACGCCCTTGCGCGCCGGTATTCTCCAGGCGAACGCTGGCAAGGCGCGTGGCGGGCACGGCTTGCCGAGGAGAGGAGAACGGGGCGGGTGGCTCGGGGAGCGGGGTGGCGGCGCTGCCGGTGGCGGCCTCGACCTTGCCGCGCAGGTGGTCCACGAGTTCCGCCACCGACCGCGGCCGGCCTCCGGCGAAGAAGATCGCCCGGTTCGCTGCGGCCGCCGGCGAAAGGAGGGCGGCGGCGGACTGCGTCGGGTCGGCATCAAGGGCGGCCAGCATCGTGCGGGCCCCGCCGATGCCGAGGAAGTGGGCGAGGTAGAGTTCGCCCGCATCGGGTTCGCGCCCGAGCGTGTTCCTCAGCGCAAGACGGTGGTCCTCGGTCAGGGCGCCGGCCATCAGGGACGCGACGGCGGGATCGTGGCGAAGGGCAAGGATCTCGCGGCGCAGGCTGTCGCTGTGGACCACGCTTCTGCCGCCATGCCGCTCGATGGCGGCGGCAAGGTGGCCATAGCCATGGGCCGGTCCGTGTCGCGCAAAGGTGTCCAGCCAGGTGCTGTCGATGAACTGGAACAGTCCCGATGCGGAGGAGGTGCGGGCGCGGGCTTCGGGGTTGAAGCCGGATTCGAGCTGCGCCTTCGCCATCAGCACGGAAAAGTCGGCGCCCGTGCGGCGGGAAGCGTGGGCGATGGCGCGCACGGTCGCCGGGGACGCTCCGCGCCCGTGACCCGCATGCCGGGTCGAGGCGGCGTCGGCGGGAGAAGACTGCACTGGTGGACTCAAGGCACCGGCTCCGATGATCGCCATGGACGATCAGCACAGAGCAAGGACCGTGCCAGTTTGCGCAGCGCTCCCGCCGCCCGTCAGGTCGAGCTGCCGTCTGCCGGTCGGCGCAGGGTGTAGCACGCCGCAGCGCCGGTGAGGGCGTCGAGCCGCGCGGCGGTGTGGGCGGCCAGCAGGTTGCGGGTGCGCCGGTTGAGGTCGTTCAGCGCCCGCGCCGTTTCGGCAAGGCCGCGCTCCTCATCCGTCAGAGGTCTGGCCGGCGCACCCGCAAGGCTGGCGCACAACGCATCCTTGTGGGTGGTGGCAAGGCTCAGCGCCTCCACATCCATGCCGGCAAGAGCCTGCCGCTCCGCTTCCAGAGCGGCAAGAAGCTGCCGCAGCGCATCGGTCATCATCGCGCCTTTGGTGGTCATCGCGGTTCCCCGCGCGCCGCGGCCCGGCTCAACGCCGCAGCGGTCGCCTCGGGATCGAGCCGGTACGACCCTGCGGAAATCGCGGTGCGCAGCTGCGATACCCGCGCCTCGCGGATGGTCGCGTTCACCTCCCGGGCGACGGACGCGCCGGCGCGGGTTCCGTGTCCGTCTGAACGCTCCGCCGGTGCAGGCGCGTCCGGCGAAAGGGGCGCATGCAGGCGCGCTGCCGAAAGGGGCGGGAAGGGCGAGGGCGGGCGATCGATGCGCATGGGCTGGTCTGCCGGTTGGGAACTGGGGATGAGGACGTCGGGAACGGGCGGAACTTAACCCGTCTCACCGGACGGCCACCGTTGCGAGGCCGGGATGGACGAGCCGGGCGCGCAGCGGCGCGGCGCGGTCGGCCGGCTGGACGGTGATCCACCCGTCTTCGTCAGCGGGGCCAAGCACCTTTGCAGTCGCCGTGACAGTGAACGCGGGTCCGACGACCTGCAACCGAACCGTTTCGCCCCGGCGCAAGGTGTGCGGCCGCGTCTCCGGCGGCACTTCGGCGCCACGCACCGCGACGAACAGCCGCCACCCTCCGCGCGTTCGGCATTCGACTGTCACCACATGGCTGCTCCCGCTGAGCCACGCGAGGGTCAGCGGCACCGGACAGACAGCGAGCCTCAGCCGCCGATCGACCGGTTCCGGCACGCCCCGGCGCGGCTCCGCCTGTGTTTCCAGGAACGCGGCGACCGCGTGGTCGATGGCCGCGTGCGGCATATGCGCGCGGGACGGCACTTCGCCGCCGGAGGCGAGGGATTGCAACGCCGCCACGAGCGTCAGAAGGCGGGGCATGGGCGTCTCGCTGCCGGTCCGCGCGCGGGGCGTGCCTGAACACGGGCGCAAGGCTGCATGGGGAAGGTGTCCTCGAGCTGCACTGTCAGCCATTGCAGAACGGCGCGGCGTTGCACCTCCGTGTTCCGGGTGCGCCGCTCCAACCCACGCGCGGCGGGGATCAGACCGAGCTGCGCAAGCGCGAAGCCGGATCCGACGCACAGGGCGGCGCCGGCAAGGGCGGCTGCGGGCGCAACGCCGCCGAACCGCGCCTGCGCCAGCACGGCGGCGGCGAGCCCCATCACCGGCGCGCAGGCGGCGGCGTCGGTCAGGATGCGTGCCGCGATCCCGGCATTGCGGAGACGCCGCCGGCTCAGCCGTGCAGCGGCACCGGCCATGCAGTTCAGGCACCTTTGCCGGGCGAGCGCGTCGAGCGCGGTGGCAAGATCACGGTCGGGCAGGCGGCCTCGCGGCGGCTGGTCGAGCCTGCCCCTGCGGGCGGCAACGACCCACGGGGCAAGAGCGGCCCGCGTCATGACGAGCCGGTGCCGCGACCGCCACGCGGCACGCATGGCGGATACAAGCGGCCACCACTCGCCGCGCCCGACGCGCAGAGCGGTTGCGCCCGCCGTGCCGAGGAGGATCACGGCAAGGCTCCACGCATTGAAGAGGAAAACGTCACGCACGGCTCGGCTCCTTGTGCGAGTCAAGAACGGCTTCGGACGCTTCTCTTTCAGCGGTGGCCAGCGTTTGCCGCTTCCCGGCAAGCGCCTGCCGCCAGAGGGCCGCACTCGCGTCTCCCGATGCCCTGCTGCCAGAATGGCACGCTCTTTGCTTCGCTAGTGGCGAACGAGACAGGCCCGCCGCGTCGTCGGTTGGTTCCGCTTCGTTCCCCGCAAGCGGACGCAAAGGAGCAGCGCGTGTGACACAGGACTGGCTGGGCATTCACGGAGCGGCCCTGGAACTCCGGTCGCGGCGGCTCAGCCTGCTGACGGCCAATCTCGCCAATGCCGCGACGCCGGGCTACCGTGCTCGCGACCTCGATTTCGCCGCCGCCCTGCAGCTTCATGAACGTGGCGCAACCGTGTCGAGTGCCGGCGTCGCCGCGACACGTTACCGGGTTCCGCTGATGCCGTCTGCGGATGGCAACACGGTGGACGCCACCACCGAGCAGCTCGCCTTCGCCCAGAATGCCGTCGCCTACAGCGCCACCCTGGCCTTCGTTCAGGGGCGGGTGGAGACGCTGACGCGCGCTCTCAGAGGAGAATGATCATGCCCGAGCCCATGACCTTGTTCACCCTCGTGCAGCGCGGCCTGTCGGCGCAGGTGGTGCGGCTGAACGCCGCCGCATCGAACCTCGCCAACGCCGGCCATGTCGCAGGCTCGGCTCCCGCCGCCTACCGGCCGCTGCGCCCGGTCTTCGCCGAGCTGGTCGATCGCACGACCGGCGTCTCGACGGTCGAGGTGCGCCGCCTTGCCCGCTCCCCCGAGGAGCCGGTGCGGCGCCACGATCCTGCCCATCCGGCCGCCGATGCGGACGGCTTCGTGTGGCATGCGCGAGTCAACGAAAACGCGGAAATGGCGGAGGTCATGGATGCCTCGCGCCAGTACCGCAACCTTGTCGAGGCGATGCAGACCGCCAAGCAGCTGATGCTCGACACGCTGAGGGCGCGATGATGCGCGCAGGAGGCGTCCAGGGCGACGCATCGCCACCCGCCGCACGGGTTTCCGCCACGTCCCGGACGCTGGAACAGGCGGATTTCCTGCGGCTGCTCACTGCGCAGCTGCGCCACCAGGATCCGACCGCTCCGGTCGACAACAAGGACATGCTGGGACAGCTGGCGCAGTTTTCCGCGGTCGCCGGAACCGCGCGGACAAACGCCACGCTCGATCAGATTGCCGCGCGGCTGGACGCGCTGCTCGCCCGGCTGCCCGCCTCTTCCTCACAGACGGAGACCTGACCCATGTCCTTCTACACCTCGCTCAGCGGGCTGCGCAACGCGCAGACTGATCTGGGAGTGATCGCGCACAACATCGCCAACGCCGAAACAGTCGGGTTCAAGAAGAGCGACACGCGCTTCGCCGATCTCGTCGCCGGCGGCGCGTCGAGCGACCCGCGCATGACGCGCGGCATTGGCGCGGCGGTTGCCGCGATCGCCCAGGATTTCGGGCTCGGCGCGATCGAGCAGACCGGCGGGGCCACGGACCTCGCCATCGCGGGCGAGGGGTTCTTCGCCCTGCGTGACGCGGCCACGGGCCGGCTGTCCTTCACGCGCAACGGTGCGCTGTCGCTCGGCGAGGACGGGCATGTGCATGACGGGGCGGGGAACCGTCTCCAGATGTTCGATGCCGGGTCCGGCGGCGCGCTGACGGATGCGCGCGTGGCTGTAATCAACGCGGCGGGCGCGGAGCTGGCGGGGATCGCGATTGGGAAGGACGGCATGCTGAGCGCCACCTACGCCGACGGCACCATCGCCACTGCGGGCACCATCGCGCTCGCCACCTTCACGACGCCGGCCGGGCTGCGGCAGATCGGCGGCGGAAAGTGGGAGGCGACCGGACTGTCCGGAGTTCCGCAACTGCGCGCCCCCGGGGAGGGGAGGGCCGGCGACCTGCTGGCCGGAGCGCTTGAACGGTCCAATGTCGACCTTGCCGAGGAGATGGTCGGCCTCATCGCGGCCCAGCGCAATTTCCAGGCCAATGCCAAGGCGATCGACGCGGCGTCGCAGATCTCCCAGACCATCATGAACCTGCGGACCTGAGCCGATGGACCGCATGATCTACACCGCCCTGAGCGGACTGGACGCCGCGATGAACCGCCAGCGGGTGATCGCGCACAACCTCGCCAATGCGCAGACGCCGGGTTTCCGCGCGGACGGCTTTGCCACGGCCGTGCTGACCGTGCGTGGCGCCGGGGTCGAAGCCCGCGCCCTGGCGAAGGGTGCGCTGGCGGGAGTCGATCTCGTGGCCGGAACGCTCGTGGCCACAGGCGATCCGCTCCACGCCGCCGTGAAGGGCGATGCGCTGATCGCGTTGCAGGGGAAAGACGGCGCAGAGGTGTACAGCCGTCGCGGAGACCTGTCCGTCGGCGCGACGGGCGTGCTTCAGAACGGCGACGGCTTGCCGGTGCTCGGCCGGGAAGGGCCGATCACCGTCCCGCCGGGTCAGCCGGTGCGGATCGAACCCGACGGCACGGTGCGCTCGGCGGACGCAAGCGCGTCCGGCGCACAGCCCGAGGCTTTCGGCCGCATCAAGCTCGCCAGTCCCGCCGGCAGCCGCATCCTCAAGGATCAGGACGGCATGCTGCGCGTGCCGGACGGCATTCTGCCGACCGACGAAACCGCGACGCTGGAGACCGGCATGCTCGAGCAGTCCAATGTCGACCTCACCACGGTGCTCGTCGACATGATCGAGGCCCAGCGCGGTTTCGAGCGGCGGGCCAAACTCTTCGCCACCGCCGGCGACATCGACCAGGCCGGCTCCCAGCTCCTCAGCCTGCGGCCCTGAACCCCGTCCCGGCCATTTCGCCGCGCCCGCACAGGAGATCATCATGCCCCTTTCAGCCCTGCACGTCGCCCGCACCGGACTCGAGGCTCAGGATGCCCGCATGCGGGTCATCGCCCACAATCTCGCCAACATCGGCACCACCGCCTTCAAGCGCGAGCGCGCCAGCTTCGCGACGCTCGCCTATCAGGACAACCGGGTCGCCGGACAGCGCGCCAGCGGAGACGCCGCCTATGCGATCGGCATCAATTTCGGCAGCGGTGTCGCCCTCCAGGGAACGAGCCGCATCGCCGTGCAGGGTGCGCTGGAGGGGACCGGCAACGCGCTCGACGTCGCACTCGACGGAGACGGCTTCTTCCAGGTGACGCTTGCCGACGGGAGCGCCGCTTTCACCAGGGCCGGCAACCTGACCCTGACCGCGCAGGGCGAGGTGGTCACCGCCCATGGACACGCGCTTGATCCGCCGATCTCCGTGCCCGCCGGCGCCGGCAGCCTCACCGTCGCAGCGGACGGCACGGTCACCGCGGTCGTTCCGGGATCGAGCGAACCGCAGCAGCTCGGGCAGATCCTTGTCGCGCGCTTTGCCAACAGTGCCGGTCTGCGTGCGGGCGGCGACAACCTGCTGTTCGAAACCGCGGCGAGCGGTCCGCCCGATGCCGGTCCTCCGGGAAGCGAAGGACGGGGCGCGGTGCGGCAGGGGATGCTGGAGACGTCCAATGTCAATGTGGTGGAGGAGATGGTCGCCATGATTGAGGCCCAACGCGCCTACGAGATCAGCACGAAGATGGTCCGGGCTGTCGATGACATGCTCCGCAACGCCAACCAAGCGCTGTGACGGCCATGGTGCGCGCGCTCACGCCCCTGTTGGCGGTCATGATGGTGGCAGGGTGCGCCGACCCTGCCGCGCCGCTGCGCCTGTCGCCGCCGCCGCTGGCCCGGTCGGAGGTGCCGCCGCCTCCACCCGGCAGCGGAGCCATCTTCAACGCCGCCGTTCCCTATGCGCCGCTCCATCAGGGTCTGCGTGCCCGCCGGGTGGGCGATCTGGTGACGATTGTGCTGGTGGAGGACACCCGCTCGCGCAGGAGCGTGGAGGCGAGCAGCGCCCGGCAGGGCGGTGCTTCGCTGACGCTGCCGGCCGAGGGGCCGCTCGCGCTGCTCGGCGCCGATGCCCTTAAGATGTCGTCGGGCGCGTCGTTCAACGGCAGTGCCGCTGCCAGGCAGACCAGCAGCATCGCGGGTACGGTCACCGTCACCCTCGTGGCGGTCGAGCCGGGCGGCACGGCGCAGGTCGAAGGAGAAAAGCGCATGGTTCTCAGCCAAGGCGAGGAATGGGTGCAGTTCACCGGCCGCCTGCGCCTGGCGGACATCGACGCGGCCAATCGCATTCCATCGACCCTCATCGCCGATGCCCGCATCCGCCATTCCGGCCGCGGCGCCCTGCAGCAGGCCAGCCGTCCCGGATGGCTGAGCCGCTTCTTCGCCCGCGTGGCGCCTTTCTGAGCATGCCGGTGATGCGTTGCACAGTCGCGCTCGTGCTGGTGATCGCCCTCCTTTTCGGCGCCTCGCCGGCGGCAGCGCAGCGGATCCGCGATCTCGGCGCCTTTGATGGCGTGCGTGCCAATCCGTTGACCGGCTACGGCGTGGTGGTCGGGCTGCCGGGAACCGGCGACGACAACCTTGCCTACCTCACCGAAGCTGCGCGCGGCGTGGCGGGGCAGCTGGGCGTGCCCTTGCCGGCAGGCGCGGCGCCGGGCCTCAAGAATGCCGCGGCCGTGATCGTGACGGCCGAACTGCCGGCCTTCGCCAAACCCGGACAAAGGCTGGACATCACCGTCTCGGCACTGGGCAAGGCGCGGTCCCTGCGCGGCGGCACGCTCATCCTGACGGCGCTGAAGGGCGCGGATGGCGAGATCTACGCTCTTGCCCAGGGCAGCGTGGTCGTCGGCGGTCTCGGCGTGTCTGCGCGCGACGGATCGCAACTCACCGTCAACATACCCACTGTCGGGCGCATCGCCCAAGGCGGGATTGTCGAACGGGCCGTCGCATCGGCCGCCGGCGTGCGTGCGCAGGCGCGGTTCAACCTGCACGAGGCGGACTTTCTCACGGCGACCCGGGTGCGCGATGCCATCAACGCCCGGTTCGCCGGCACCGCCCAGATCACCGACGGCGTGACGGTGATCGTCTCCCTGCCCGGCGACGAGGATGCCGCGGCGCTGCGCCTCGCCGAGATCGGGGTGCTGGAGATCGTTCCCGCGCCTGCCTCGGCCCGCGTCGTGGTCAACAGCCGCACCGGCACCGTCATCATCAACGGCGCCGTGCGCCTTGCACCTGCGGCGGTGAGCCATGGCAAGCTGGTCGTGCGGATCGCCGAGCGGGTGGAGGTTTCGCAACCCGGCCCGCTGGCCTCCGGGCGCACCGTTGCCTCCCCTGCGAGCGAGATCGAGGCATCGGAGGAGGGAAGCCGCCTTGCCCTCGTCGCTGGCGGAGCCGATCTCGGGCAGGTGGTGGACGCGCTCGGCACCCTGGGTGTGGCAGCGGCCGATCTCGTCGCCATTCTCGAAGGTCTGAAGCAGGCCGGCGCCCTGCAGGCCGAACTGGTGATCCTGTGACCGCCGCGCCGGTTCCACCCGCAGCGCCAGGCGCGGCAAGCGCGGACCGCTCGGCACTGCGCCGTGCGGCTGAAGGGTTCGAGGCCATGCTCGTGCGGCAGATGTTGGCGGCAGCCCGCAGTGACGGCGATCCTCACGAAGATGACGCACCGGACGCCTTCGCCGGGATCCTCGACGCGCGGCTTGCCGACGTCGCGGCCGCGTGCGGTGCCTTCGGCATCGCGGACGCTCTGGAACGGCAGCTGGCGTCCCGCCTGCAAGGAGGACGCAGGCCGTGACCGGAACGCTGCTTCAGATCGGCAGGAGCGGCGCCCACGCGGCGCGCGCGGCGCTTGACACGTCGGCGCACAACATCGCCAACAGCGCGACGCCCGGCTACACCCGCCGCGCCGCCCGGCTGAGCGTTGCACCAGCGGGTCTGAACCCCGCCCGCGGGCCGATCGCGGGTGGGGGTGTGACGGTGGCGGGCGTTTCGCAGCCCGAAACCCGGTTCCTGCGCGCCGAAACGCGCCGTGCCGACACCGCACTCGCCCGCGCCGCGGCCGAGCTCGACGGTCTGCTGAGCGGCGAGGCCGCGTTGCAGCGCGCCGGCCTGTCGGCGTCGCTGGACCGGTTCGAGGCCAGTCTGGCGAAGCTGGCGTCCGCGCCGCTCGAGCCTGCCCTGCGGCTCGAGGTGCTGGAGCGGGCAGGCGCGGTCGCCGCCGGCTTCAACGCAGCGCATGGCCATCTCGCCACCGCCGGCGACGAACACGCGCTGCGGATCGAGGAGGGAGTGGCGGCTGCAAACGGCCTTGCCGCCTCGCTCGGCGAACTGAACCTCCGGCTGTCGCGGAGCCAGCCTGAAAGCGCGGCGAAAGCCACTCTCCTTGACCAGCGCGATGCGCTGCTTGCCCGGCTTGTTCCGCTCACCGGAGCGACGGTCCGGCTGGACGCCGTCGGCCGGGCGGTTGTGCAGCTGGGGGATGGCGGGCCGCTGCTGCTCGGACCGGCCGGGGCCGCCGCCCTGCGTGTCGAGCGCCAGTCGGACGGGGCGATGCGGTTCCTTGCTGGCGCCGCCGACGCACCGGGTGTCGGCGGCGAACTTGCTGGCCGGGAGCAGGCGCGGTCCCATCTGGCGCGCGCCGTGACGGCCCTCGACGACGCTGCCCGCCAGCTCGCCGGCATCGTCAACACCGCGCAGGCGGGCGGTGCCACACCGTCCGGGAGCGCGGGCGCGCCGCTGTTCTCTGGCGAGGACGCGGCTACCTTGGCCGTGTGCCTGTCCGATCCGGACGCTCTGGCCACCGCGGGCGCGGGTGCCCCGGTGCGCAGCCGCGACACCCGCGCTCTTGACGCCTTGCGGACGGCCTTGGCCCACTCGGGTCCGGCCGCCGCGGTGGACGCCATCGGCGCCGGTCTCGCAGCCTCGATTGCGGCCCGGACCGGCACTCGTGACCTTCACGCCGCCTTCGCGCAGAGCGCACACGAAGCGCTCGGTGACATCGCCGGGATCGATCTCGACGCGGAAGCAGCCAGCCTGCTGCGCTTCCAGCAACTGTTTCAGGCCAGCGGCAAGGTGATGCAGACCGCGGCGCGGGTGTTCGACAGCTTGCTGGAGATCGGCCGATGACGGCGCATGTGTCCACCGCCGGAATGTTCAGCAGGGTCATCGCGCGCATGGAGGGCCTGCGGCAGTCCGCCATCCGCCTGCAGGATCAGGTGTCCACCGGCCAGCGCCTTCAGCGCCCCTCCGACGATCCGGCTGCCGCGGCCGGGGTGAGACAGGGCGAGCGCGCGGACCGGCTCGCGGAGGCAGACGGGTTCGCGCTGTCGCGCGCGGCCGAAAGGATCGCCCTTGCGGACACGGCACTGGAGACGATCGGCGAGGGCCTGCTGCGGGCGCGCGAGCTTGCCCTCGCGGCGGCGAGCGGCGCGGGCGGCGGGGATGCGCGGCAGGCCGTGGCCGCCGAACTGATGTCACTGCACGACACGCTGCTCGCGGCTGTCAACACGTGCGACCCGGCCGGCGTGCCGTTGTTCTCCGGCAGCGCCGGACACCGCGCCTTCGTGCTCGATGAGGAAGGCGTTGCGCGCTATGCCGGCGATGCTGCCCCGCCGCTCCTGCGCTTCCATAATGGCAGGGCGCTGGCGGTCGGCGTCACCGGGCAGGACATCTTCAACGCAGGGCCCGCCGGTGACGCGCTCGCACTGCTCGGCCGCGTCGCCGGCGCTTTGCGCAGCGATCCCGCAACGGCACAAGCGGTCGCGGCAACCGCCGTGACCAGCCTTGACGATGCGCTGGCGGCGTTTGCCCAAGTTCGCGCGCGCCTTGGCGCCATGGACGCGGCGACCGGAACGCTCAGGGACATGCATGCGGACGAGGCGCTGGCGCGGGCGGAGCTGCGCGACCGTCTTGGCGGCGCAGACCTGGCCGAAAGCGTCGCCCGGCTCCAGCAGACACTCGCCGCTCTGGAGGCAAGCCGGGCGACATTCAGCCGCCTGTCCGCTCTCAGCCTGTTCGACCACCTTTGATCCCCTGGCGGAGACCTTCATGTTCCCAGCGCTCGGCATTGCAGTCCTCCTTGTCATGGTCTTCGGTGGTTTCGCCCTGACCGGCGGCGCGATCGGACCGGTGCTGGCAGCGGTCCCGTTCGAGATGATGATCATCGGGGGTGCGGCCGCCGGTGCCCTGATCGCGGGGAATTCGCTGCACGAGCTCAAGGCGCTGGGCGCGGGGCTGGTGCGGGTGTTCAAGGGGCCGCGCTACAGCAGTGCGGATCATGTCGACGCCATTGCCCTGTCGGCAAGGCTCATGCGGCTGTATCGCCAGGACGGTCCCCTGGCGCTTGAACAGCACGTGGAAAACCCCCGCTCCTCGCCGCTGTTCGGCGAATTTCCCCGCATCGTCGCAGATCCGCATCTGGTGCAACTGCTTGCCGATCCGCTGATGCTGCTGGTGGTGTCGTCGGGCAGCCTTGATCCGCACGCCGTCGAGGAGGTGCTCGACAACGCCATCCGCGCGCGGCTTGGCCAGATGGACGAACCGGCGCATGCGCTGCGCGAGCTGTCCGATGCGCTGCCCGCGCTCGGCATTGTCGCGGCGGTTCTGGGCGTGATCAAGACCATGGGATCGATCGACCAGCCGCCCCCGGTTCTGGGCAAGATGATCGGGGCCGCGCTTGTCGGAACCTTTCTGGGAGTTCTGCTCGCCTACGGCATTGTCGGACCGCTGGCCGCGCGTCTGAGGCAGATCAACGCGCAGGATCAGCAGATCCTCCATTCCGTCAAGCAGGTGATCGTCGCCAGCCTGCACGGACACCCTCACGCCCTCGCTGTCGAGGGCGCGCGATCGGGCCTGCCCGATGCAGTGCGGCCGTCGCTGACGCAGCTTCTCGACCTGCTCAAGGGCCGGTGAGGTGACTTCCGCCTCGCCCGACGCAGCGCAGGCCGCGCCTGCAACCTTGCCGGCGCCGCCGCAGCAGCTGATCGTGCGCCGGGTTGTCGTGACCGCAGGCGACCGGCATCACGGCGGCGCGTGGAAGGTGGCCTATGCCGATTTCGTCACCGCGATGATGGCCTTCTTCCTGCTGCTTTGGCTGCTCGGCGCGACCGACGAAAACAAGCGCAAGGGGCTGGCCGACTACTTCACCCCGACCCTTGTGAAGACCCGCGAACAGAGCGCCGGCTCGAACGGTCTTCTGGGCGGATCGTCACGGATCGATGCCGATGCCCATCCGTACGCTGCCCGGCAGACGGGCACACGCGCGCTCACCGTCCCCATGAACGCACGGGGCGGACCAGGGGAAGGGGGCAACGATGCGGAACGGGCAGCGCGCCGGACCGCCATGGCCGCCGCGATCCGCGCCCGGCTCGCCACCCGCCTCCAGGCGCGCCCGGACCTGCGCGGTCTGCTCAAGCAGGTGCGGGTCGTCGCCACGCCCGAGGGCGTGCGCATCGACCTTGTGGACGATGCCGACTTCTCCATGTTCACGCTGGGCACGGCACGCATGGTGCCGCGCGCCGAGGCGCTGACACGGGAACTCGCGGAGGTGGTGCGCGGTGGAACTGCGCCGATGGTGGTGCGGGGGCACACCGACGCCCTGCCGTGGCGAACCAATGCCGGCGCCAACAACTGGACCCTTTCGGCCGGCCGGGCGGAGGCCACGCGTGCGGCGCTGGTCCGGGGCGGTGTGGCCGGTGCCCGTTTCCGGCGGATCGAAGGAGTGGCGGCCACGGAACCGCTGGTGCCCGCCGCGCCCGCCGATCCGCGCAATCGCCGCATGTCGGTGCTGCTTCTGGACTGAAGCATCACCGCGTGCACCCGGCGCGCCGCAGGGTCGGCAGGCGTGCCGCCGGCCCGGGTGCACGGGTTGAAGTCAGTCCGCGAGGCTCGCGCGCAGCATCCAGGCGTTCTGCTCGTGCTGTCCGATCCGCGCGACCAGCATGTCGTGGGTGAACAGATCGCCTGCCTCATCCGCAAGCCGCGCGAACTCGCTCATGCGGCGCGCGACCTTCTCGTTGTCCTCGACGAGTTCGGCGATCATGTCGCGCGTCGGCTTGTGCGGCGCGTCGTTGTCGATGACCGTCAGCTGGCGGAACGCCTCGTTGCCGGTCGGCGCGAGCTTGCCCAGCGCGCGGATACGCTCGGCAATGGCGTCGGCCGCCTCGTGCAGCTCCTCGTACTGTTCCTCGGTCATCACATGAAGGCCGTGAAAGCCGGGGCCCTGGACGTTCCAGTGCACGCCAAGGGTCTTGGCATACAGGGTGTAGCTGTCGGCGGTCGCCTTGCAGAGCGCATCGGCGACCTTGTCGCGGACATCCGGTTCGACGCTGGTGTGCAGCGTGTGCCCGTCGCTCTCGACGCGTTCGTTGTCGGTAGTGGTGGCATGGTGGTCGGTCAAGGTCATCTCCTGATGGGGTTGTGGTCTGCAAACGGTGTCAGCCGCCCGCTCGCGCATGCGCAGGCGAGCCTGCCGAGGGGGCCGGCGGGTTCTCCGGTCCCGGCAGTGTCGGCGGCTGCGGCGTCGGCTCGGGCGTGCCGTCGGGCTGACGGACCGGGTCCGGGGCGTAGGGATCAGGGGGCAAGGTGGCCATGCGAAATCGTCCTGGTGAGTGTCATCACCACAACAGCCGAGCGCGCCATTGGTTGCGCGACCTCGTCAGCAAGCATGCGGGTTGCAGACGGATGCCGGTGGGAACGGAGCCGGGTTCCGACCTTCTCTGGGCTGTAACCCATTGATTATTATATCACGACTTTGAGTTCGAATCCCATTTGAGATCGGTTAAACATCGTTCGCGGGCACGACCCCCGACTCTTTTCCTTGCCCGAACGACACATGCTCGCTTACACCTCAATAGGCCCACTAATTGGATGGGTTTGGAATCTGATTTGAGGGCGGCCATGTGGGAAGGCAAACCAAGTCTACGATGGAGCGTGGAGCAAAAGCTCCAGTTCATCGAGTTCCGCCTCTTCTGGGAAGGTCACGTCAATAGAGCCGATCTAATGGACACATTCGGTGTCTCGCTGAACCAGGCATCGGGCGACCTCAACCGCTACATAGCGCTCGCGCCCGACAACATGGTCTACGACAAGAGCGGCAAGACCTATGTCCGTTCACCAGCTTTCAGCCCCCACTTCATGAAACCTGACGCCACCCAATATCTCGCTCAGGTACGTTCTGTTGCTGAAGGGATTGTCGCTCCTGAAGATGCATGGATCGGCAACCTGCCGGCTTTCGATGCTACACCCGCGCCTGCCCGGGGTATCGATCCAGCCGTACTACGTTCGATAGTAATCGCTATTCGGCGGCGTGAAGCTGTTGAGGTCCGATATCAGTCGATGTCGTCCCCCGATCCCGAGTGGCGCTGGATTGCGCCGCATGCGTTGGCATTTGATGGCTTCCGTTGGCACGCACGATCATACTGCGAGAAGAGCGGGGAGTACCGTGACTTCGTCATTTCGCGGATTATCGAGACCCGTCAGTCACGGTCCACTCAAATGCAAACGGCGGCTGATGCTGATTGGGACGAAATCGTTCAGCTTGAGATCGGCCCGCATCCAGCTCTCAGCCAAAATCAGAAGCGAGTGATTGAATTCGACTACGGGATGCAAAATGGTCGGGTTGTTACCCCTGTCCGCCGAGCCTTGCTTTACTACGCATTAAAGAGGCTCGGGCTTGATACGGATCCCGCTGCACGTAAGCCGCAAGATCAGCAGATCATTTTACTCAA
The DNA here is from genome assembly GCA_004331795.1 of Erythrobacteraceae bacterium CFH 75059. Classification (GTDB taxonomy): domain Bacteria; phylum Pseudomonadota; class Alphaproteobacteria; order Sphingomonadales; family Sphingomonadaceae; genus Qipengyuania_B; species Qipengyuania_B thermophila. Next base: position 136,308 of record SJSR01000001.1, on the reverse strand, counting down.
TACCAATGACGTTCCGGGGGCATCGGCATGAACATTTTCGACCTCGATAAGGCCCTTGTTGACCGTTACGCCTCTTTTGCCCGCTCATTCTCTTCGATCCGTGCTCCGGAGATCGATCACCAGATTCGCGACATTTACAAGCAGGGCAAATTCTGGCCGGCCCCTCTCATAACCATCAACCCCCGCTTCCTGCCTGGGCAATCGATCGATGAGCTTGTCGCATCAGGCGATGTTGCGCCAGAAATTGCATCAGTCTTTGCCGTCGGCCCTGAGCGAAATCCGATCCGCCTTCACCGACACCAGGAACGCGCCGTAGCCAAAGCGAGAAATCGCGAGAGTTTCGTGGTCACGACAGGCACCGGCTCGGGCAAGTCACTCTGCTTCTTTGTGCCGATTGTGGACGCCATCATCCGGGCCAAGAAGGCGGGTGAAGCGCCTCGCACCAGGGCGATTATTATTTACCCGATGAACGCGCTGGCGAACTCGCAGCTGGGGGAAATCAAGAAGTTCGTCGACGATGCGGGACTGCCCCCGCATCTGCGCCCGACCGTTGCCCGCTACACAGGGCAAGAGTCCGAAATTGAGCGTCAGCAGATCTCCAGGGACAAGCCGGATATTTTGCTGACAAACTTCATGATGCTCGAACTCCTGATGACCCGGCAGGAGAAACTCGATCGTGCCGTGATCGAGAACGCTCAGGGCTTGGACTTTCTGGTCCTCGACGAATTGCACACCTACCGAGGGCGACAAGGTGCGGATGTCGCCATGCTAGTGCGGCGGGTCAAGCAGCGCTTAACGCCGTCCAAGGACCTGATCTGCATCGGAACTTCGGCAACTATGTCCAGCTCGCCAGATGAGCAGGAACGCGCCGCAGCGGTGGCAGAGGTCGCGACCAAGCTGTTTGGGCAGCCAATTTCGTCTGGCAGTATCATAGATGAGGCGCTCGACCGGGCGACCTCCCATGCGATCAAGGCTGAAACACTAGGTGAGCCGTTGCGCCAAGCGGTCCTGCAACCGCTGGCTCCAGCTTTGTCAGATGCGGAGTTACACGTTCATCCGCTTGCCTGCTGGATTGAGACGCAGATCGGCCTTGAGGACGGCGAGAAGCTCCGTCGACGCAAGCCGATGACGCTTCCTGATGCAGCGGCGAAACTGGCAGAGCAGACAGGGCTGACCCAGACCGATTGCGCGCGGGCCATCGCCGATATGTTGGCGATGATGGGCAAGAGGGAAGATCAGCGCGGTGGCAACTCATCGCGGGCGTTTCTTGCCTTCAAGCTGCACCGCTTCATTTCGGGCGCTGGCCAAGCCTATGCGACGCTGGAGCCCGCAGACAAACGCAGGGTCAGCCTGGAAGGGCAGAAGTATCACCCCGAGGATGAGAGCGCCCGCCTATACCCACTCTTCTTCTGCCGCGAGTGCGGGCAAGAACATCACAGCGTCTCGGTCACCTTCGCTGATGGAGCACATCGGGTTATCGCCCGGCCAATCGATGAACCAGCCCGCGATGAAGCAGAGCCCGACGGCACTGAGACCGGCTATCTGGTGCCTGCCGTCAATCAGGCCTTTCGGTTCTCAGGGGACGTCAATGACTATCCGGATGAATGGCTGGAAGTCGCAGCGAACGGCCAAGAGCGCCTGAAGGCGTCACATCGGGGCAAGCATGAAGGGCGCCTGGTTATGGTGCGCCCTGATGGCAGTTTCGGAGACGACGGGGTTCCCGCATGGTTTTTTGCGGGCAAGTATCGCTTCTGCCCTGAATGCGGTCATCAACCTGCCTCCGGTGCCCGAGAGATCAATAAGCTGGCAGGACTGTCGGCTGAAGGTCGCAGTTCAGCGACCACACTAATTGTTTCGACGATCCTTGCCTGGATGGAAAAGGATGAATCCCTCGATCCGCATACCCGCAAGCTGCTGGGGTTCACGGACAACCGTCAGGATGCGGCTTTGCAGGCCGGCCACTTCAACGACTTCATTTTCGTCACGCTTCTGCGTGGCGCGATCCTGCGTGCCGTCAGAGCTGCTGGGTCTCAGGGACTGAAACCGGACAAGTTTGGCGAGGCGGTGCGGCAGGCCCTGGGATTCGACCTCGACGAAAAAGAACGCCTTGGGGAATGGATGCTCGATCCCAATGCCAAGGGTTACCAGAACCGGCAGGAGGCCCAGGAAACCCTATCAGACATTCTGGCTCACCGCCTGTGGGCGGACCTCCGGCGTGGTTGGCGTTATACTAACCCCAACCTTGAAGAGGTGGGCCTGATCGCTGCCCAGTTTCCGGGGCTGGATGACCTCGTGCAGGATGACGAGGAGTTCGTGGGTAACGAACGGCTTGCCCAAGCCTCTCCTGATCAGCGACGCAAGCTTTATGAGATCCTATTCGATCACATGCGCCAAGGACTGGCAGTCGCGACTGACGCGCTAGACCGCGGCAAAGTTCGGCAGGCTGCCGAAGTGTCGCGCAATAGGCTCCGGCTGCCTTGGGCGATCGATCGTGAGGAAGAAAACACGCTGCGCGAGTGTGGCTTCCTGATGATCAACCCGCCTCGGAACAACACCATCAGGGCATCGGAAGCGGTACTGATCCTGAGGGCTGGCCGACAGAGCAAGCTGGGGAAAGCCCTTCGACAAGCCTCGCTCTGGGACAACCAGCAAGTCCCGGCCAAGGAATATGATGAGCTGATCGAAACCCTGCTCAAGGCAGCCGAAGCGCATCAGTTCGTCCGCAGGGTCAACGTCGGGTACGAAGCCCCGGCATGGCGCATGGCGCCGACGGCAATTCGCTTGCTACCTGCCGAAGAACGTCGCGACAAGAAACGCCAGAACCTGTTTTTCCGGGAGCTGTACGAGCAGGTCGCCGATATGCTCGGCCACGAGGGTGAGCTCCCTTATAGCTTTGAAGCCCGCGAACACACTGCGCAGGTCGATCAGGACGTTCGCGCCTGGCGCGAGGACCGTTTCCGCTTTGAGCAGGCAGATCAGGAACGCATCAAGGCAAACCTCGATCAAATGCGCGAACAAAGTGAACCTGACAGCTTTCTGCCGGCACTGTTCTGCTCGCCGACCATGGAATTGGGCGTGGACATCAGCGCCCTCAATGCGGTCTACCTTCGGAACGTCCCACCAACTCCGGCCAACTATGCGCAGCGTTCAGGCCGCGCAGGTCGAAGCGGTCAGGCCGCTCTGGTGGTTGTCTACTGTGCGGCACAATCCCCGCATGACCAGTACTACTTTGCTGACCAGCCCGCACTGGTTGCTGGTGCGGTTCGACCCCCGGCTTTGGACTTGGCCAATCAGGATCTGTTGAAGAGCCACTTGCACGCTGAGTGGCTTGCGGCTGCATCAGTACCGCTCAATTCTTCCATCCCTGAAAATCTCGACATGGGCGGCGACAACATGCCGATTGCTGCCGAAATCGCAGAGGGATTGAAGCAGTTGGCCGCATCTGGTGCTGCGAAGCCCATCATGCGTCAGTTGATCAACTCTATGCTATCAGCGGTGGAGCTGCGCGATGCGCCTTGGCTGGAAGACGTGGAAGCCTTTGTCGAGCAGACTGACAAAAACGCATTCTTGGAGTTCAGTCAGGCATTCGATCGCTGGAGGAACCTGCACAACAGTGCCCGTCACGAGCAGGAACAGGCGCACGCAATTCAGAACAAGATCGGGCTAAAAGCCGGTGAACGCACCGCAGCTGCTTCTCGGTATCGAAACGCATCCAGAGAACTCGAGATTCTCGAGTGCGGCAAAGCTTCGAACAGTTCCGATTTTTACACCTATCGCTACCTGGCCACTGAGGGGTTCCTGCCAGGTTATAACTTCCCGCGCTTGCCGCTCTACGCCTTTATCCCGGCGTCGAAGAGCGCTGTACTCCAGCGCCCCCGCTTCCTTGCGATCGCTGAATTCGGCCCCAACAGCATGATTTATCATGAGGGCCGCGCGTTCCGGGTGACCAAGGCCAAGCTACCCGCGGAAGGTCGGTTGGATAATGGTCAGCTATCTACCACGACCCTGATTCTTTGCCCTGAATGTGGGGCTGCTCACACCGATGAACTCCAAGAACGTTGCCACGCCTGTGCCGCGCCTTTGGGCGGTGCCGAGCGCCTCGACACAGTTTTCCGTATCGACAATGTCGAAACTGCGCCCTCAGAGCGGATCACTGCGAATGACGAGGATCGTCAGCGGCGCGGGTTTGAGATCCAGACCGTGTTCCAGTGGCCCGTCCACAACGGCTCGCCGGACATTCGATCAACGACCCTATGCGCCGACGACACGGAGCTGCTCAGGCTCGACTATGGTGCAGCGACCAAGCTCTCCCGGATCAACAAGGGGCTCAGGCGGCGCAAGTCGAAGTCCATCTGTGGCTTCTTCATAGACCTTAATTCCGGGCGATGGCTCAAAGATCCAGAAACCGGCGATGATGACGATGGCATGGGTGATCCCACCCAGGCAAAGCCGCAGCGCATCGTGCCGATGGTCGAAGACCATAAAAATGCCCTCCTGCTGCAGCCCAAGGTCTCATTGAGCACCGAGGACATGGCGACCTTCCAGCATGCGTTTATTCGCGGCATCCAGTTAGTCTTCGAACTGGAAGAGGGAGAAATCCTTGGCGAGCCTCTGCCGACCCGGGACATTCGTCACACCATTCTGCTTTATGAAGCGACTGAAGGTGGCGCGGGCGTTCTCAACCGACTGGTTGCCGATCCCGCCAAGGTAGCCGAAGTGGCGCGCGAGAGCCTCAAGCTCATGCACTACAAGGAGCCACTCGAGCCTGGTGACATGATTGAGACTGAAGATGCCTGCGTCGCGGGGTGCTATCGCTGCATCTTGTCCTATTTCAATCAGCCCGATCATGAACTGATCGACCGCCGAAACGACAACGTGATCAGCCTGCTTTGCGAGCTGACAACCGCAAACGAAAGCGAGGCCGAAACCGCCAGTGCAGGCGACCCTTGGGGTAAGGCTGTTCGGCAGTGGGGGCTTCCTACCCCGTCAGGGCTCAGCATGGCGGGGATACAACTGCCCCTGTTCTGGCCAGCCAAAGGGGTACTCGCTGTGCCTGGCGGGGCATCACCTGAACTCGTCAACGAGGCCGCTGCTCTCGGTATCCTCGACATAATCGATCTGCCTGATCGTCCGGCTGAGCACGCGCCAGCCGAACTACTTATTGCACTTGGAGTTTCCCGATGAACGCGGTCGTATTTTCTCCTGGTGACATGGTCCGTGCTCGCGGGCGTGAATGGATTGTTCTGCCATCGCCCTCCGAGGAACTGCTCAACATCCGGCCACTGTCGGGAACCGACGATGATGCGCAGCTGATTGCGCCCGCCCTTGAGGCAACACCTGTCAGCGCTGCCAGCTTCGCGACCCCCACGGCCGACCGTCTCGACACGCAGGACGGGGGCCGTTTGTTGGCCGATGCCCTTCGCCTCTCGCTTCGTCGCGGCGCTGGACCATTCCGAAGCGCTGCGCACTTGGGCGTCGAACCCCGTGCCTATCAGCTTGTCCCACTGATGATGGCGCTTAAGCAATCCGTTGCACGGCTGTTGATTGCTGACGATGTTGGTATCGGCAAGACCATCGAAGCAGGCATGATCCTTCGCGAGTGGCTGGATCGCGGCCTTACCGATAGGTTCACCGTCCTGTGCCCGCCGCATCTCGTTGATCAGTGGGTCAGCGAACTTACCGAGAAGTTTGATATTGATGCCGTGGCCGTCACGGCAGCACGGGCTCGCGGGCTCGAGCGGGGCTTGCCTACCTCGCAAAGTCTGTTCGAGGCTTACCCGTACACCGTCGTCAGCCTCGACTATATCAAGGCAGACAGTAGGCGTGATGAGTTTGCCCGGGCGTGTCCGCAATTCGTCATTGTCGATGAAGCGCATGCGTGTGTCGGTAATGAGAGGGGGAAGCACCAGCGCTTCGATCTTCTGCAAACGCTGTCTGCAGATGCCGACCGACACATGCTCCTTCTGACTGCGACGCCGCACAGCGGCGACATTGTGGCTTATGACCGCCTGCTGGGTCTGGTCCATCCTGATCTGGCCGGCGGCCCGGAATCAGGGGATGCCAATGCCCGTGAGCGCTATGCCCGCCGGTTGGCTCAGCACTTCATCCAGCGCCGTCGCCCAGACATCCAAGATGGCTGGGACGAGAAACGTGCCTTTGCCCGGCATGAGACCAAGGAATCGCCATTCACGCTCGCAGGTGATTTTGCCACCTTCCAGGAGGCAGTCCTCGATTACTGCCTGAACGTTACTGAGCGTGCAGGATCAGATCAGAGGCATCGCCGTCTCGCCTTCTGGGGGACGCTTGCACTCATGCGCTGTGTGGGGTCGTCCCCTGCCGCAGCGGTCAGTGCTCTTCGAAACCGCCTTGGTGGCATGGCAGAGGAAGAAGCAATCGAACCGGTCGTGTTCGATGCCGAAGATGGCGTTCTCAATGAGAGCGACGTGGAGCCGGCTACTGCTATCGAAGACCGGGAGGAGGCAGCGGGACTTAGCAGCCTCATCGAACTGGCCCAATCCCTAGACGCCAGGCGGGATGAGGACCCCAAGGTCAAGAAGCTCATTGCTGAACTACGCCCCATTCTCAAGGAAGGCGCCAAGCCCGTCATCTTCTGCCGTTTCATAGCTACGGCTGAGGCACTGGGAGAAACCCTGCGAGCCATCTTCCCGAAGGCAGCCATAGCCGTGGTCACGGGTACTCTTCCGCCTGATGAACGACGCAGCCGGGTCGATGCGCTTGAGCCCTTCGAAAACCGGATCCTCGTTGCGACCGACTGCTTGTCGGAAGGTATCAACCTCCAGAGCCTGTTCGACACGATCGTCCACTACGACCTGAGCTGGAACCCGACCCGGCATCAACAGCGCGAGGGCCGCGTCGACCGTTTCGGACAACAGGCGCCCGTTGTCCGCTCGCTCATGATGTATGGCGAAAACAGCCCAATCGACGGAGCTGTGCTCAACGTAATCCTGCGAAAGGCCGAAGAAATCCAGAAGGCAACGGGCGTCAGCGTTCCGATGCCGGAAGACCAGGAAAGCGTGACCTCAGCTCTGATGCAGGCGGTCTTGCTGCACCGTGGCGGCAGCGCGAAAAGCCAGATGACTTTCGACTTCGGCCCGGGTGCAGACCTGTTCGAGCGGCAATGGCGCGATACGGCTGAGGGGGCAAAGGCAAGCCGCGCCCGCTATGCCCAGGGATCATTGAAGCCTGACGAAGTTCTCCCCGAGTGGCGCAAGATGCGGGCGCTCAATGGTGGCCCCAAGGAAGTGGCCCGCTTCACGGAGCGGGCGCTAAAGCGCCTCCAGGCCCCGTTAGAACCTCTGCTCGGCCATTCGCTGCTTCACCTCGACTTCCTGCCCGAGATGATGCGTGAGCGGTTGGGGCAGCGAGGTTTGCATGGCACGAAGCGGGTCAGCTTTGAAGACGACCCGTCTCCCGGTGTAACCCATGTTGGCCGCGTCCACCCGGTAGTTGCCGTCTTGGCCGAGACTTTGGCTGAGGGCGCACTGGACCCAGAAGCCGCAGAAGGGCGCGCCCTCGGTCGCGCTGGCGTCTGGCGGACCCGTGCGGTGAGCCAGATGACAACGCTGCTGCTGCTGCGCCTGCGCTACAAGCTGGTGACCAGCGGCCGTATGAACCGTCTCCTGCTAGCGGAAGAAGCCACCGGGCTGGCCTTCTCGGGGCTTGGCCATGACGTCTCGCTGAGCGCTGAAGACGCGCTGGCCCTGCTTGAAGCCGAAGCTTCGAGCAATATCGATGAAAGTGCACGCATCCGGCAGATCGACGCTGCCCGCGACCGCTTGGCTTCCTACACGCCCGCTCTTGAGGCGTTCGCTCATCAGCGCGGTGAGGCGCTTTCGGTTGACCACCTCCGCCTGACCGAGGCCGCTGGCGGCGGTGCCACCGTCAAGGTCAGTCCCGTCCTGCCGGCCGATATCATCGGCCTTTATGTCCTGCTGCCGGAGGTGAACTGATGTCCCGTGCCATGAAGCGCGCTGCCGACATCGGCTTTGCCGCGATCACAATTGAAGGTGGGCTGATCTCCCCCGCCCAAGTGCAGGCGATTGCCTCCGCTGCGCCCGATCAGAAGATGGCGGCCGACTATGGTTGTCCGAAGGGCACCGGCCTGCGCGATGAGATTACGCGCTATTTCCGCATCGGGCAGGCCCATTGGCAGGCCTATGTCCGGCTTGATCAGCCCACGATGCAGCAGACCGCCGATTTTGCGCGAAATTTGCTGGAACAGGCATTTGGTTTCGAGCTCACCGGACCGCACCATCATACACGCGAAGATCGGCGCTACACCATCGCCTGGGAAGCCAGGGGTGGACGCGTGCCGGTAGTCGTCGCACCGCCAGCACCAGCAGAAAAGGGCAAGGCAGGCGATGGGTTCGCCCGGGCATTGCCGGAGTTCGGAGATGGAGCAAGCGGTCGCATTGCACGCCGTTCGCCTACCGTGCTGTTGCAGGAATGGCTCAATTCCAACCCGGACTTCTATTGGGGCCTCGTATTTGCAGGCGACCGGGTACGGCTGATGCGAGACAATGCCAGCCTGACCCGCCCGGCCTGGATCGAGGCAGACCTCGGGGCGATCTTCCGCGACGAGATGTTCGCAGATTTCGCGGTCCTGTGGCTGCTGATCCACGCCAGCCGTTTCGGTGAAGAAGGCGCAGGCGCCAGTGATTGCGCGCTGGAACGCTGGCGCGAGGCCGGCATGCGGGCGGGAACTTCCGCGCGCGAGCGGCTGCGGGTCAACGTCGAGGATGCGCTGATGGCACTGGGTCAGGGCATCCTCGATGCCAACTCCGCCATCCGGGACCGGCTCGACACCAATGAGCTCACAATGCCGCACCTGTTCGAGCAGATGCTGCGCGTGGTCTACCGCCTGATCTTCCTCGGCGTGGCCGAGGATCGCGATCTGCTGCATCCACCCGCGACGCCCAAGGCCGTGCGCGATCTTTACAGCAGCAACTATGGTTTTGCCTGGCTGCGCGACCGGTCGACGCGCCGCAATGCGCATGACCATCACCATGATGCCTGGGAAGGCGTGAAGGTGGTGTTCCGCGCGCTGGAGCGTGGGGAAAAGCTGCTGGGCTTGCCCGCGCTTGGCGGCCTGTTCGACCGGGCGCTCACGCCTGATCTGGATGCCGCGCAAATCCCCAACCGCGCACTGCTCGCGGCCGCGTTCAAACTGGGCTGGCTGATCGAGGATGGCCGCCGCGTGCGGATCAACTGGCGCGATATGGCGACCGAGGAACTGGGCAGCGTCTATGAAGGCCTGCTCGAACTCGTGCCCGTGCGTGAGGATGGCGGACGCACCTTCGGCTTTGCGGGCGGTGCTGAAGCGCGCGGCAATGCGCGCAAGGTATCAGGCAGCTATTATACGCCGGACAGCCTGGTGCAGTGCCTGCTCGACAGCGCTCTCGATCCGGTGCTGGACCGGGCCGAAGCAGAGGGCGGCGCAGACGCCATCCTTGAGCTCAACGTGATCGACCCCGCCTGCGGATCGGGCCATTTCCTGCTGGGCGCGGCGCGGCGCATGGCGACGCGGGTGGCGCAGCTGCGCGATCCCGATGCGCCCGATTACAACGCGGCCATGCGCGATGTGGTGCGTGGCTGCATCCACGGGGTGGATCGCAACCCGATGGCGATCGAACTGGCCAAGGTGGCGCTGTGGATTGAATCGGTGGAACCGGGCAAGCCGCTTGGCTTCCTCGATGCCAACATCCAGTGCGGTGACAGCCTGCTGGGCGTGTTCGATCTGGCCGCGCTGGAAGAAGGCATCCCCGATGAGGCTTACAAGCCGCTGACAGGCGACGACAAAGATACGACTGTCTGGTTCCGCAAACGCAACAAGGCGGAGCGCGAAGGGCAAGGCAGCTTTGATTGGGCCGCAGGGACCGGCGGAGGTCTGCCCCCGGCCAAGCTGGCCGCCACGATGGACGATCTGCGCCACCTGCCCGAAGATACCGTGGCCCAGGTCGCGGAAAAGCGCCGCCGCTTCGCCGCATGGGAGGCGGACCCGAAGCGCTATGCCACCAAGGTGGCTTGCGACCTTTATATCGCCGCCTTCCTTCTGCCCAAGACGGGCGCCGCTCCCGCCAACGCGAACAGCGTGACGGTGCCGACCACCGCGCATGTGCGGAAAAGGCTGGGCGGCGGGCAGATTTACGGCCCGTTGGAGGCTGCTTCCGTTGATGCGGCGGGTAATGCCCGTGCATTCCACTGGCCGCTCGCCTTTCCGGAAGTGATGATCGGCAAAGGCGGGTTTGATGTCGTGCTGGGCAATCCGCCGTGGGAGCGGATCAAGCTTCAAGAGCAGGAGTTCTTTGCCAGCCGCGATGCCGATATTGCGGGTGCCCCCAATGCAGCCGCGCGCACGAAAATGATCAAGGCGCTGCCCAGCGCAGTGCTGGCGGATGGATCAGCGGACATGCCACGCCGCCAGCTTCATGCCGCGTTCGAAGCGGCCAAGCGCACGGCGGAGGCGTCTTCGGTTTTCTTCAGCTCGCCCAAAGATGAAGACCCGACCAAGATCGCGCTGAGCAAGGTTTCCAAGGCGCGGCGATTCCCGTGGACCGGGCGCGGCGATGTGAACACCTACGCCCTGTTTGCCGAGCATTTCCTGAATCTTCTGCGCCCCGGCGGGGGCGGCGGGCTGATCGTGCCCACCGGCATTGCGACCGATGCCACCACCGCCCCCTTCTTCGGCCATCTGGTGGCCAGCCAGCGGCTGGCCGGGCTGATCGACTTTGAAAACCGCGAAAAGCTGTTCCCGGCGGTGGACAGCCGGATGAAGTTCTGCCTGCTCACCCTGGGCTGGGGCGTGGCGGCGGCGGACTTTGCCTTTTTCCTCACCGATCCGGCCGGGCTGGAACAGGCCGAACGCCGCTTTACCCTCTCGCCCGCCCAGATCGCCCGGATCAACCCCAACACCCGCACCGCGCCCGTGTTCCGCGCCCGTGCCGATGCCGCGCTGACCGCCGCCATCTATGATCGCGTGCCGGTGCTGATCGAGGAAGGCAAAGGGCCTGCGGGCAACCCCTGGGGCGTGGGGTTCATGGCCATGTTCCATATGTCGAACGACAGCGGATGCTTCCGCACCGCCGCGCAATTGGCCGCGGCGGGCTATGTCCGCGATGGCAGCGATTGGGCGGGTGGCGGCGGGGCGCGCCCGCCACAGCCGGCACTGGCGCTGTCCGGCGGGCACGATGCGCGTCATCTTGACCTGTCAACCGGCAAGGCTGCGCCAAAATTGGGACGCCATGTGCCGCTCTATGAAGCCAAGATGATCCACCAGTTCGATCACCGCTGGGCCACTTATGAGGCCGACGGCGAAACCAGCCGCGACATGACGCTGGCCGAAAAGCACAACCCCGCCTGCGAACCCGCGCCGCGATACTGGGTGCCGCAAGCCGAAGTGGCCAGCCGCCTTTCCGCCAAGGGCTGGAATCGGGGGTGGCTGATGGGCTGGCGGGACATCACCAACGCAACGAACGAGCGGACTGTGATTTCTGCGCCTTCACCCGTGGCCGGTTGTGGCGACACCCTGTTGCTCATGTTTCCCGCTGAAGAACATATCCGCAAAGTAGCCGGGCTATGCGCGAACATGAGCGCCATAGTCTTTGACTATGCCGTCAGGCAGAAAATTGGCGGAACTCATCTCAAGTATAATGTCTTCAAACAGAACCCCGTCCTCCCCCCCGCCGCCTATGACGACGCCTCGCTGGCCTTTATCGTCCCGCGCGTGCTGGAGCTTTCCTACACCTCCCGCGCCATGGCCCCCTTCGCCCGCGATCTGGGTTATGAAGGCCCGCCCTTTGCCTGGGATGAGGGCCGCCGCGCGCAACTGCGCGCCGAGCTGGATGCCTGGTTCGCGCTCGCCTATGGCCTGACCCGTGATGAACTGCGCTATGTGCTCGATCCCAAGGACGTGATGGGCGCAGACTATCCATCCGAAACCTTCCGCGTCCTTCAGAAGAACGAAATCGCCAAATATGGCGAATACCGCACCCAGCGCCTCGTCCTCGCCGCCTATGACGCGCTGGTGGCCGGCGGCATGCGCCCGCGCACGGAGGGATATCGCTGATGCAGATTTCGACGATCCTGAACTATATCGACAATGGCCACATGGCCCTGCCGGAGTTTCAGCGCGGCTATGTCTGGGGCGGCGATCAGGTGCGCGGGCTTTTCGGCTCGCTCTATCGCAGGCACCCGGTCGGTGGGCTGCTGGTCTGGGCCACGCAATCGGAAGGCGCGCAATTTCGCGGCGATCAGGAACTTGCGCCGGGCGTGGTCAAGCTGCTGCTCGATGGCCAGCAGCGGATGACCTCGCTCTATGGCGTAATCCGGGGCATGCCGCCCAAGTTCTTCGACGGGAATGAGAAGGCCTTCACCAACCTGCATTTCCATATCGGACGCGAAGAGTTCCAATTCTATCAGCCGATTGCGATGAAGGACGATCCGCTGTGGATCGACGTCAGCGCCCTGTTCAAGGGCGGCAATGATGGCTTGGGCACTATGATCGCCGCGCTGGCCGCGAAACCGGAGCACGCCCCGCAGATCGGCGACTATGCCGGCCGCCTGAACAAGCTCCTCGGCATTCGGGACATTGATCTGCACATCGAGGAGATCACCGGAGCGGACATGACGCTCGACGTGGTGGTCGACATCTTCAACAAGGTGAACAGCGGCGGCACCAAGCTATCAAAGGGCGATCTGGCACTGGCCAAGATATGCGCCGACTGGCCGGAAGCGCGTGCCGAAATGAAGACGCGCCTCTCGACATGGAAGCAGGCGGGATACGACTTCTCGCTCGATTGGCTGCTGCGGTCGGTCAACACCGTGCTGACGGGGGAGGCCAAGTTCCTGCACCTGCATGAACGCTCCGCAGAAGAGGTTCAGGGCGCCCTTTCACGCGCCGGCAAGCATGTGGAGGCAGCGCTGAACCTGATTGCCGGGCGCCTTGGCCTTGATCACGACCGCGTGTTCTTTGGCCGCGGGGCAGTTCCCGTCATGGCCCGTTACCTCGATCAGCATGCCGGGCCGATGAGCCAGCAGGAACGGGACAAGCTGTTGTTCTGGTATGCGCAGGCTGCCATGTGGGGGCGTTTTTCAGGTTCGACCGAGAGCTTCATCGACGCAGACCTTGAAGCACTGTCTGCCGGTGGGCTCGACCGCATGCTGGATGTCCTGCGTCTGTGGCACGGCGGCCTCCGCGTGGAACCGGGCCATTTCACCGGTTGGAACATGGGATCCCGCTTCTACCCGGTGCTCTACATGCTCACCCGCATGGCCGAAGCACGCGACTGGGGGACCGGACTACCGCTAAAGGCCGATATGCTAGGCAAGCTCAGCAAACTAGAGGTCCACCACATCTTCCCCAAGGCGCAACTCTACAAAGCGAATTTCAGCCGGGCCGATGTCAATGCGATTGCTAATTTTTGCTTCCTCACGAAGGGGACGAACCTCAACATTTCAGATGAGCGCCCTGAGGTGTATTTCGAAGAAATCGAAGCCAACCATCCGGGCGCACTGGCAACTCAGTGGATCCCTATAGATCGCAATCTTTGGCGAATTGAAAACTATCAGGACTTCCTCGCTGCACGGCGCGAACTGCTGGCAGCCGAGGCTAATAAGCAGCTGGCCAGCTTGCTGGGAGCAGAGGCGGATCGTTGGCTTGCCAGTGCAGCCCCCATTCTGGCCGCCCCCGCAGTGATTGGCGGGTTCGCCACCGAGGAAGAAGAGAATGAATTGGTCGAACTCAATGCCTGGACGCAGGACCGCGGGCTGGCGGAAGGCGTTCTGGCGTTTGAGTTGGTAGATGAAGCTACCGGCGGACAGCAGGCTGTGCTCGACATCGCTTGGCCTAATGGTGTCCGGCAGGAATTGACGGAAGCGGTGGCAGTGCTGATCGACGAAAGCGCAGAGCTGATGTCGCTCGCCAATTCAGCCGGTTTCAGGTGCTTCACGACTGCAGAGGCTTTCCGCCAATATGTGATCCATGAAGTCGAGGGTGAGCCTGTCGCATGATCGATACCAGAGATCGGCTATCTGAATATCCGTTCGCGCTGGAATCCGAACTTCGCGACGCTGCCAACGAGCATGGCTATCGGATCCCGCAAGGACAGGCAGCGGGCTGGTTGTTCTTCTCGTCGGCGTCAGCGCCCGGTGAAATCGCAGTCGCGGCATCAACAAATGGGATGGCCGGACCTTTCTTCCTGTCCGTCGCGCATCCCGGGGCGGCACGGGAGCTGAAGGCTGAGCTGGCCGGGCCTTGCGCAAAAGGGCACGCCGGAGCCTTCGCATTCCAGGATAGAGATGGCCTCTTCGAAGCAGTCAGTGCCGTCTACCGATTGTCGATGTGCTTGCCGACACTGCCTTACGAGGACTTCCTCAACGATACCGCGCATCTGGGCGATACCGAGGCCGAACGAGAGCAAAAAGTTCGCATCGGCCAGAACCGGTTTCGCTCGGCACTGGTGGACTATTGGAATGCGACCTGCCCCCTAACGGGTGTGAGGGAACCCGAACTCCTGCGGGCATCACACATTATTCCGTGGGCGGCGTGTAGCAGCGACCAAGAGCGGTTGAACGTCCACAATGGCCTGCTGCTCTCAGCCTTGTGGGACGCGGCCTTTGATGCCGGTCTTGTGACATTTGATGATCTGGGAAGGTCGATAGCTTCCCCAAAGCTGGGACTGGATGCCCGTGAAGCTCTGGGACTGGAAAACGTTCCGCCACTGCCACTTTCAGACCAGCATCGGGAACGCCTAAAGTGGCACCGCGACAACATCTGGATTTCGGCTGAAGGCTAAACGATCAATCTTCTTCAGCCAGAGTTCGGAGGAATGCGATGTCCTCGTTCGGCTCGTCCCACCGATCAGCGATCCTGGCCCAGCGATCGACACGTTTGACGTGACCCCCAGCTTTCCCCCAGCTGGGATTAGAGCCGGTCGGTTGTTTTGCGCATCAGCGCGGTTGAAGCACTGGCCTACTTCGCTACGCCCTACGGGCTCCGCTACGCAGCCCATTGCTTATCCAGTTCGGCGGCGAACGCCGCCGGGGTTGCATAGCCAAGGGACGAGTGCGGTCTCTCCCTGTTGTAGTCTTCCACCCAGGCCGCGATCTCGACCCGGGCATGGGTCAGGCTGAGGAACAGTGTCTCGTTGAGCAGTTCGTCGCGCATGCGGCCGTTGAAAGCGAAGCTGGCCGGAGGCCAACCTCTCGACGTAGCCGTTCTGCATCGGCCTGCCCGGCGCGATGTAATGCCACTCCACACCGATCTCCCCGCACCAGGCCAGCACGGCATTGCTGGTGAGTTCGGTGCCGTTGTCGCTGACGATCATGGCGGGCTTGCCACGCTGATCGATCAGCTGGGTCAGCTCGCGCACGACCCGGCGACCCGAGATCGAGGTGTCGGGCACCGCTGCCAGGCACTCCCTGGTCACGTCATCGACCACGTTGAGCACGCGGAACCTTCGGCCCGACGCCATCTGGTCATGTACGAAGTCGAGGCTCCAGCGCTGGTTCGGCAGCGCCAGCACCGGAGAAGGCGCTCTGGTCCCCACGGCCCTCCTGCGGCTGCGCCGCCGCCTGACTGCCAGCCCTTCCTCCTGGTAGATACGTTGGGTCCTCTTGCGGTTGATCATCACGCCCTCCCGGCGCAGCAGAATGTGCAGACGGCGATAGCCGAACCGGCGACGCTGGTTGGCCAGCTCGCGCAGCTTCTCACGCAACCCGGCATCATCGTCCCGGGTGGAACGGTAGCGCACGCTCTTGCGATCAGCATCGATGACACGGCACGCCCGCCGTTCGCTCATCCCGTGGCAGGCCTGAAGATGAGCCACAGCTTCCCGCATGGCGGCGGGCGTCAGAACTTTTTTGCCAGAAGATCGTTAGCTTCGCCGCCCTTCGGGTCAGCGCAACGTTGTCCAGCATCGTGTCGGCCAGCAGCCGCTTGAGCTTCGCGTTCTCGCTCTCAAGCTCCCGCAGCCGTCGGGCCTCGGAGACCTCAAGGCCGCCATACTTGGCCTTCCAGTTGTAGATCGTCGCTTCCGTTACGCCGTGTCGCCGAGCCAGGTCAGCCACTTCGCACCCGCCTCCGCTTCCTTCAGCACGCCAATAATCTGCTCTTCCGTGAACCTCGTTCGCTTCATCTGTCCGTCCTTCCAAAGGGCCAGACTCTAATCGGTGTGGAGGAAAATCAGGGGGTCACGTCAGATAAAGCTCTACACTGAAACCGGTGTAGTCGAGAGCTTTGGAGAATATCGGCCGCGAGAGAGCATGGTGAGGGGCATATCCGGCTAAACCCGGTGGACAGCCCATGGCCTATAACCGTTGAAACAAACGGGATTTTTCGCGCTCAACCCAAGGAATAGAACAATTCCAATGGGTTGAATGGCGGAGCGGGAGGGATTCGAACCCTCGATACGGTTTTGCCGTATACACACTTTCCAGGCGTGCGCCTTCGACCACTCGGCCACCGCTCCGCATGTCCCTGGACGGACAGGCTGTGCGCCTTAGCAGGCTTGTGGACAGGCGCAAGGCTCGCGCTTTTCCCAGGTCGCAGGCAGTGTCACACTGCTTCCATGCTGAAGCCCGCGTTCCTCTTCGTCGCTGCCGTCGTCGCCACATCCGGGGCGGCACGGGAACAGGACCGGCGATCCCCGAACGAGATCGTCGCCGCTGCGCCGGCGTCCGACTGGGTCGCCATCGCCCCGTCCGACCTGCTGGTGATGACGCTGGCACCCGATGCGGGGGGCAAGCCGCGGCAGGTGGTCATCCAGCTGATGCCGCCGCCTTTCAGCCAGGGGTGGGTGGAGAACATCCGCACGCTGGCGCGAGCGGGATGGTATGACGGGCTGAGCGTAAACCGGGTGCAGGACAATTACGTCGCGCAATGGGGCGACCCGGACGGAGAAGACGCGGCGAAGGCGAAGAAGCTGCCGGCGGGGCTGCGGGTCATGGACAGGGCCGACTACGCCCATCAACTAAATGCCATTGCCGTTCTGATGAACCCGTGCGGAGATCGCTCGAAAGTCAGGTCGGTATGGCTGTGTGATCCATACGCTCCCGGTGCGAGCTTTAGGCGCGGCTGGCCAGTCTCGACAGACGGCGCTCGCGAGTGGCCCGTCCACTGCTACGGCATGGTCGGCGTGGGGCGGGGGATGCCGCCGGACACCGGATCAGGCGCGGAACTGTACGCGGTGATCGGCCATGCGCCGCGGCATCTTGACCGCAACATCGCGCTGGTCGGGCGGGTGGTGGAGGGGATCGAGCACCTCTCCAGCCTGCCACGCGGGACGGAGGCGCTGGGGTTCTACAAGACCCCGCAGGAGCGGGTGCCGATCGTCTCGATCCGCTTGGCCAGGGACCTGCCCGAAGCCGACCCGGCCTCAAGCAGCGAAGCGGCAGGCCAGCAGACACGTCCGCGCTTCCAGTACCTCTCGACCGAGAGCGCGACCTTCGCCGCCTACGCTGACGCGCGGGCGAACCGGCGCGACCCGTTCTTCATCCAGCCGGCGGGCGGTGCGGACGTCTGCAACATTCCGGTGCCGGTGCGGCGCCTTCCCGCGCCCTGACGTTCGGGTGCCTCCTCACCCAGACGGCCGCCGTCCGGGTGAATTGCTGTTGCAGTGCCGCCGCGTGCCCCTACGATGAACCGCGCAGCCGGGTCGTCGCGCTGAAGGAACAGCAGCTGCAACGCGTTCAAGAGGATAGTGCGGGAGACTCGGGATGAAGCATCTGTGGGCATTGGCATGTGCGGCGGCGTTGGGCCTGTCGGCAAGCGGCGCGTCCGCGTCCGATCCGGACGGCAACGATCGGCGCGTTCTCGTCATCAACGAGGCGTCAATCGCGATCTGGGAGCTGCGAGGCTCGAACATCTCGCGAGACACCTACGAAGAGGACATTCTTGGTTCCGAAACCATCGCTCCCGGCGACACGCGGGTGATCAATTTCTACGATGGGACGGATTATTGCCGCTACGACCTCAAGGTCACGATGCGGACCGGACGTGAGGTGATCAGGCGGGATGTCGATGTGTGCCGTCTGGTGCGGTGGCGCATCCGCGACGGCGACGACCAGCTCGAGTTCTGAGCCGCTCGGGCCACACAGGCGCGCGCGTGTTCAGACCCGTTCCGCGCCGCTGATCGCATCGCTGGCGCGAAGGGCGCTGAGAATGCGGTGAAGGTGCTTGGCATCCTGCACCTCGACGTCCACCTCGTAGGTGGTGAACGGCGGATCCCGGTGCGTCTGGTGCAGTCCGCGCACATTGGCGAGGTTGCGCGCGATGATCCCGGCCGCTTCCGCCAGCGTGCCCGGCCGGTCGTAGAGGGTCACCCGCATCCGGCCGACGGCACCCTGGGACCGCGGACCCCACGAGAGATCGCGCCAGTCGGCGTCGAGCGCCTTGGCCACGGCGAGGCAGTCGATGTTGTGCACCTCGACCGGCTGATCGGGGCGGCGCAGGCCGACGATCCGGTCACCGGGCACCGGATGGCAGCATTCCGCCAACTGGAACCCCGCGCCGGGAGACAGGCCGCGGATGGAGATTGCGCCTTTCTGCTTCCAGTCCTCTTCCGGCCCGAGTTCGGCGGTGCACCCCGGCACCAGCGCCTCCATGACTTCCTTGTCGCTGAGCTTGGCGGCGCCGATGGCGTACATCAGCTCCTCCTCCTCCTCCATTCCGAGGCGGGCGACGGCCGCGCGGGTCGCCTTCTTGCCGATGCGCGCCGGAACGCGGCTGGCGATCTCGTCGAACAGCTTTTGCCCGAGAGCCGCGACCTCGGCACGTTCTCGCGCCCGCACCGCGCGCCGGATCGCCGCCCGGGCCTTCCCGGTGACGACAAAGCCCAGCCATGACAGCTGCGGCTCGGCCTCGGGGTTCTTGATGATCTCGACCACGTCGCCATTGGCAAGCTGCGAGCGCAGCGGCACATGCCGGCCGTTGATCTTGGCGCCCACCGTCTGCAGGCCGAGATTGGTGTGGACCGCAAAGGCGAAATCCACCGGCGTGGCGCCGCGGGGAAGCTGGAACAGCGCGCCCTTGGGGGTGAACGCGAAGATGCGATCCTGGTAGATCGCCATGCGGGTGTGCTCGAGGAGTTCCTCGGGGTCGTTGCTGGCGTCGACGATCTCGATCAGGTCGCGCAGCCAGCCGACCTGACCGTCGGGGCGCGCGCCCTGCTTGTAGGCCCAGTGCGCGGCCAGCCCAAACTCGTTGAGCCGATGCATCTCGCGGGTGCGGATCTGCACCTCGACCCGCATCGAGTTTTCGTACAGCAGGGCGGTGTGCAGGCTGCGGTAGCCGTTGCTCTTGGGCGTGGAGATGTAGTCCTTGAACCGGCCGGGCAGGAACTGCCAGGTGGTGTGCAGCACGCCCAGCGCCCGGTAGCAGTCGAGTTCATCCTCGCAGATGACCCGGAAGGCCATGATGTCCGTGATCTGTTCGAAGGTGACGTGGCGTTCGGCCATCTTGCGCCAGATCGAGTAGGGGTGCTTTTCGCGGCCGGTGACCTCCACCC
This sequence comes from Erythrobacteraceae bacterium CFH 75059, assembly GCA_004331795.1. Classification (GTDB taxonomy): domain Bacteria; phylum Pseudomonadota; class Alphaproteobacteria; order Sphingomonadales; family Sphingomonadaceae; genus Qipengyuania_B; species Qipengyuania_B thermophila. The sequence goes on along the minus strand of SJSR01000001.1, from coordinate 116,785 downwards.
GCACTCCGGCCTGCGCGAGAACGTGCTTGATGTCGAGCGCGATGGCATCCACCTGCCCCTTGTCCTGCCGCCTGATCTGCTCCAGCCGCTGCGTGATCGTCTGGTAGCCGTCGGGCTCGAGCTGCTCGAAGGCAAGGAGCTGCATCTCGCGCATGTATTCGTACATGCCGACCCGCTCGGCCAGCGGCGCGTAGATCTCCATCGTCTCGCGTGCGATGCGCTGCCGTTTTTCGGGGTTCTTGATGAAGTTGAGGGTGCGCATGTTGTGCAGCCGGTCGCCGAGCTTCACCAGCAGCACCCGGATGTCCTCGCTCATGGCGAGCAGGAACTTGCGCAGGTTCTCCGCCGCCCGCTCGTTCTCGGGCATCTGCTCGATCTTGCTGAGCTTGGTCACCCCGTCCACGAGCCGGGCGACGTCGGGGCCGAAATTGCGTTCGATGTCCTCGATGGTGGTGAGCGTGTCCTCGACCGTGTCGTGGAGCAGCGCGGTCGCGATCGTTTCCTGGTCGAGCTTCAGATCGGTCATCAGCCCGGCCACCTCGACCGGGTGCGAGAAGTACGGGTCGCCCGAGGCGCGCTTCTGCGTGCCGTGCTTCTGCACCGTGTAGACATAGGCGCGGTTGAGCAGCGCCTCGTCGGCTTCCGGATCGTACTCCTTGACCCGTTCGACCAATTCGTATTGCCTGAGCATCAGAACACGATGATGTGGGCTGGCATGCTGCATTGCAACGGGATTGTGTCAGGAGCGGCAGCGCAAGCAAGAGAATGCCACATTGGTCAGTTGCTTGATGTTGCACCGAGGCATACAAGGCGGGGGCGCAGGAATGGCTTTTCGAAGCGCAGTCGAGCGCATGGACGGCTCACTGAACAGCAGATCATTCCTCGCCTTTCTTCTACCGCTGTTTGCGGTTGCTGCCTGTATCTATGTATTCGCAGGATTGGCCTTCTTCTATCGCTCGGATGTTCAGGCGCTTGATTACGACGAATGGGAATATTGGCAGCTCAGTGCCGGCTTAATTGAAGGTCGGTTCGATGATCCCGGTCGCAGAACCTTGGGATTTCCCGCGCTTCTTGCAGCCCTGCGCATGGTCAGCGACGATTTCCTTTTCGTGCAGATAGCCGTCAGCGTGATTGCCGCCACCGCTCCACCGCTGCTCTCCGTTGCGCTTCGTCGGAACGGAGCGAGCCGAAGCGCGGCTCTTCTCGCGGGCACCGCATTAACCCTTTGGCCTCCCCAGATCTTCATCGCGGCGTCGTTGTACAGCGAAACTCTTGCTCTCCCGTTGTTGCTGTCAGCTTTGGCAGTCATGCCGCGAACTGGCGGGTCTAGTCATGCGGCACGCTGGTTGGCGGCGGGCCTTCTGTTGGGTGCGCTTGCTCACGTGCGAACGATGTATCAGTTGCTGATGCCGATTGTCTTGCTCATGGTGTGGCTGGAGTGCGGGCAGCTTCGCTCGGCAGCACGCAACTGGCTTCTGGTCATGGCCGGATTCGCTTTGGCCGTGTTGCCATGGTCGATTCACGTGTCGCACAAGCTCGGGACACCGGTGCTCCTGACCGCCAACGGTGGCGAAACTATGGCGGGAGGTCTCAACCCGGTTCTGTTGTCCACTTCAGAGGGGGTTGCAAAGCTTGAGCGACGATCGACATGGACGGGGCCAGGAAAGTGGCTGCCGGTCAGCGGCAACGGGTATCTGAGCGCGGAAGAACAAGATCTTCCATACACAGAGCAAGATCGTCTCCTGCAAAGGCGCACGTTCGAGTGGATTGCGTCGGCGCCAGCAGCGGCAGCTTACCTCACACTGCGCAAGCTTGCCTATCAGTGGACCGGCTATCCATGGCGAAACAGTGAACTGCGTCAGATCCTGTTCGCCTCGCTGCCGATCATCGCCCTTGTGGTGACATTCTTAATAGCTGTCTGGCGGCACCCGCGCATGGCGCGCGAGCAAGCGCGCTTTGCGCTCATGCCCTTGTTCGTCATCGGGGTGGCACTGATCAGTTGGGGCAGCTGGAGATTTCGGCAGCCTGCCGACGCTGCGATGATCGCGATCGTGGCGTGTGCACTCGTCTCATCATTGCGACGGGATGCAATCTCGTCTTCATCGAGGATTGCAAGCACATATGCCTGAACTTTCCGTTATCGTTCCGACCTACAACGAGGCCGACAACCTGCCCTTGCTGCATGCGCGGCTCAGCGACGCGCTGGCCGGTGAGGCGTGGGAGATGATCGTTGTCGACGATGACTCGCCCGACGGCACGGCGGCGCAGGCCCTGGCCCTGCACGAGGCCGGTCATCCGGTGCGGGTGATCCGCCGGATCGGCCGGCGGGGCCTGTCGACGGCGGTGATCGAGGGGATGCTCAGCAGTCCGGCGCCCGTCTTTGCCGTAATCGACGGGGATCTGCAGCATGACGAGACCCTGCTGCCGCGGATGCTGGCCACGCTGCGCACGACGGACGCGGATGTGGTGGTCGCCACCCGCTACGCGGGCGAGGGGGGTGTCGGGGCTTGGAGCGCGCAGCGGGCGCGGATGAGCCGCCTTGCCACCGCGATTGCCACAAAGGTGCTGCGGGCGCCGGTCAGCGACCCGATGAGCGGGTTCTTCATGATCCGGCGCGAGGCGTTCGATGCGGCCGTGCGCAATCTTTCGGGCGAAGGCTACAAGATCCTGCTGGATCTGTTCGCCAGCTCTCCAAGGGCGCTGAAGGTCGCCGAGCTGCCCTATGTGTTCCGCACAAGGCAGCATGGCGAAAGCAAGCTCGACACCGCGGTGCTGCTTCAGTTCGGCCTGCTGCTGCTCGACAAGACGGTCGGGCGCTTCATCCCCGCCCGGCTCGTCTTCTTCGCACTGGTCGGGGGGCTCGGGGTCATCGTCCATTATGCGAGTTTCGCACTGGCCTTCTTCGCCGCCGGTGCGAGCTTTGTCGCGGCGCAGACACTGGCGACGGTGACGGCGATGACCGGGAACTACATCCTCAACAACATGCTGACCTATCGCGACGCGAGGCGGCGGGGCGTCTCCTTCTTCACCGGGCTGCTCGGCTTCTACCTGGTGTGCAGCATCGGGCTGCTCGGCAATGTCGGGATCGCCTCCTATGCCTTCTCGCTCCACTACGAGTGGTGGCTGGCGGCATTCGCAGGGATCGTCGTCGGGACGGTCTGGAACTTCGCGGCGTCGTCGATCTTCGTCTGGCGCCGGCGCAGCTTCTAGGTGGCCGCGCTCAGCTCCAGACAGCCTCCGGCGGCAGGGACATCAGGATGGCGTCGATGTTGCCACCCGTCTTGAGGCCGAACAACGTGCCCCGATCGTAGACGAGATTGAATTCGGCATAGCGCCCGCGCCACTCCAGCTGGCGCCGCTTGTCGTCCGCGGTGAAGGCGCTTGCCATGCGGCGCCGCACCAGCTGCGGGAAGATGTCGAGAAACGCCTCGCCCACATCGCGGGTGAACGCGAAATGACGCTGGAACGCGGCCTCGTCGTCGCATTCGAGATGGTCGTAGAAGATGCCGCCGACACCGCGGGCGACCCCGCGGTGGGGGATGAAAAAATACTCGTCGGCCCACTTGGCGAAGCGTTCGTAATAGGTGGGGTTGTGCGCCATGCAGGCCGCGCGCAGCCGGGCGTGGAACGCCTCGGTGTCGTCGGCGTACGGGATCGGAGGGTTGAGATCCGCCCCGCCGCCGAACCACGCCTTGCCCGTCACGAGGAACCGGGTGTTCATGTGCACGGCGGGCACGTGGGGATTTGCCATGTGCGCGACCAGGCTGACGCCAGTGGCGGTGAACTGCGGGTTGTGCTCGTCCGCGCCATGGATGGTGGCCGCGAAAGCCGGGGCGAAGCGGCCATGGACGGTGGAGACATTCACACCGACCTTCTCGAACACCGCGCCCTTCATCAGGCCGCGCGTGCCGCCGCCGGGATCAGGGTTGCCGTCCTCCTCGCGTTCCCAGCGAACATACTCGAACGACGCATCCGAGCCGGCTTCGCGTTCGATGGTCTCGAACTCGGCGCAGATCCGGTCGCGCAGCGACTCGAACCACCCGCGGGCCGCTTCGACTTCGTGCTGCCATGGCGTCATGGAACCGCTCTTGCCAAATGGCGCCGAGGGGGGCAAGGGCCGCCCATGGTTCCCTTTTCGTTCGCAGGCGAGGCGATGCTGCTGGCGGCCGGGCGCGCCGTGTACTGGCCGCGCGAGCAGGCGCTGCTGGTCGCCGACCTGCATCTGGAAAAAGCCAGCTTCTTTGCCCGCCACGGCCAGTTCCTGCCGCCCTATGACAGCCGCGAGACGCTGGAGCGCGTGGCTCTCGCCATTCGGGAGACGGGCGCGCGCCGCGTGATCACCCTTGGCGACAACTTCCACGATCCCGACGGGGCGGCACGGCTCGACCCGCATGTGTGCGGGATGCTGCAGGCGCTGACCCGGGCGGTGCACTGGGTCTGGATCACGGGCAATCACGATGGTCCGGCCACGTCGGGCGCCGCCGAATGCGGCGGCGAGCGGGTGGAGGAGCTGCAGCTCGGCCGCGCGGTCCTGCGCCACATCGCCCGAGCGGGAGAGGTGCGGCCGGAGATGTCCGGTCACTTCCATCCGCGGGTGCAGGTGCGTGTCGGCCGCCGGCGGATCAGCCGGCCGTGCGCGGTTCTGGCCTGCGCGCGCGACGGGGCGGAGCGGCTGGTGCTCCCGGCGTTCGGCACCCTCACTGGCGGCATGGCGGCGAACGATCCAGCCATCATCAAGGCGCTGCAACCGGCCGAGAAGATCAGCGCCGTGTTGCGCGCCGGAGACAAGCTGGTGCAATTTCGCCTCTGGGAGCGGAACGCCTGAGCAAACCTCTGGCGCGGGCGCCGCTTCGCGCCTACATAGCCCGCCTGATCTGCAACACCAGGAGACTGCCCCATACCCCGTCCGCCTCGCCGCATGCTTCAGCCGCCGATCAAGAGCGGCCCGCGTTTCGATCACTTCATTCAGGCTGACAAGGTCCGCGTCATCGACGACGAGGGCGAGAACCTTGGCGTCATGTACACGCGGCAAGCCATCGAACAGGCGGCCGAACTCGGGCTGAACCTCGTCGAGGTGTCGCCCAACGCCGATCCGCCGGTGTGCAAGTTCCTCGACGTCGGCAAGTTCCGCTACGAGGCCCAGAAAAAGGCCAACGCGGCGCGCAAGACCCAGAAGACGCAGGACATCAAAGAGATCAAGATGCGCCCGAACATCGATGATCATGACTATGACGTCAAAATGCGCAACGTCGCGCGCTTCATCGAGGATGGCGACAAGGTCAAGATCACGCTGCGTTTCCGCGGGCGCGAAATGGCGCATCAGCAGCTCGGGATGGACCTGCTCAAGCGGGTGCAGGAGGACGTGGCCGAAACCGCCAAGGTCGAAGCCTATCCCCGCCTCGAAGGCCGGCAGATGCTGATGGTGCTCTCGCCCAAGTAAGCTTCAATCGCCCGGCTACCGGGACTATTCGATCCGGAAGTCGAGAATGGTGAAACGAGCCGGTCCGGTGGCGAACACGCCATGGCCGCGCCCGCTCGCTGCCGATCCGAAGACAAAGCCCACGCGCGCCGTGTCGCGCCGTGCCGCGGCGAAGTCCTCGGGCAGATCGTGGGAAGTGCCGCCGAGGACCGCGACCCACGGCTCGTTCATGGCGACCGTCACCGTGTGCGTGCCCGGACGCAGGGGCATGACCTTGCTGGACGGCGCGTACCAGCGGTGGGTGGGAAAGCGGCGGGTCCAGCCATCGCCGCGTTGTTGGAAATAGAGCGACAGGCTGGCTTCTTCATGCGGCGCTTCCTGCGGCACGAAGCGCACGCCGGGGGCGGCATCGATCCGGTAGCGCAGGGTGATCCGGCGCGCGCGTTCCAGCGAGCTGACGGGAACGGTGACGTAGTGCACATGGCCTGCTGCGGCGCTCGGCTGCGGAAAACGGAACGCCGGTCCGTCGCGCGTGGCCTCCAGCGTGGGCGGCATGCCGGGCGACAGGCTGCGTCCGCGCTCGACAGGACCGATCTCCCACTGCTCGGCAGATGGCGACTGCGCCTGCGCGACAAACGCAACGGGGAGAGCGGCGAGCAGGCACGGGGCGGCAGGCAGGCGGATCATGTTCCGAATCCTGACCGAGGGGAGCTTGCACGCCCCTGAACCCGCGCGACGTCGTGCCGAGGTCGGGCGGGCCGGAGATTGAAAGCGCCGCGTGCCCCCGTTAATCGTCGCCTCCCATGCTGCTGGTGGCGGAGATGCGGTCCTGCGGAGGTTAGGATCGCCAGCGCCCCTCCGGCACGACCTGCCCCCGCCTTCCTGGGGGCCACACGACCAAGGAAGGTTTTTTCATGCCCGATGCACTCGATTCGTCCGGCAATCCGCTCCCCCGGCGCAAGCCCAAGCCGGAGGTGACGAGCCTCAATGGCCGGAGGCTCAAGCCTGCGACGCTGATGATGGGCTATGGCTACGATCCGGTGCTGTCGGAAGGATCGCTGAAACCGCCGGTCTTTCTCACCTCCACCTTCGCCTTCGAATCCGCGGCGGCGGGCAAGCGGCATTTCGAGGGGATCACCGGCATCCGCGAGGGCGGGGCGGAGGGCCTCGTCTATTCGCGTTTCAACGGGCCGAACCAGGAAATTCTGGAGGACCGCCTGGCCATCTGGGACGGGGCCGAGGACGCGCTGTGCTTTTCCTCCGGGATGACCGCGATCTGCATCCTGATGATGGCCTATTGTTCGGCCGGCGACGTGATCGTCCACTCCGGGCCGCTCTACGCCGCATCCGAAGGGTTCGTCGCCAAGACGCTGAGCCGGTTCGGCGTCTCCTATGTCGATTTCCCCGCCGGCGCGACCCGCGACGAACTCGACAACATCCTTGCCCGCGCGACCGAGATGGCGTCCGAGCAGGGAGGCAAGGTGGCGATGATCTACCTTGAGTCGCCCGGCAACCCGACCAATGCGCTGGTCGATGTGCAGGCGGTGCGCGATGCGCGCGACGCGGCGTTCGGCGCGGACGGCCCTCCGATCGCGATCGACAACACCTTTCTCGGCCCCTTGTGGCAGCGGCCGCTGGAGCACGGGGCCGACATCGTCGCCTATTCGCTGACCAAATATGTCGGCGGTCACAGCGACCTCGTTGCGGGAAGTGTGGCGGGGGCGAAGAAGTGGATGAACCCGGTCCGCTCCCTGCGCAACACGATGGGCGGCATTGCCGACCCGAACACCGCCTGGATGCTGCTGCGCAGCCTCGAGACGGTGGAACTGCGCATGACGCGCGCAGGCGAGAACGCCGCCAAGGTCTGCGCTTACCTGCGCGACCACCCGAAGGTGGAGGGGTTGGGCTATCTCGGCTTCATCAGCGATCCGCGCCAGCAGGACATCTACGAACGCCATTGCCTCGGCGCCGGCTCGACCTTTTCCGTGTTCCTGAAGGGCGGGGAGGAGGAATGCTTCCGTTTCCTCGACGCGCTGAAGGTGGCCAAGCTCGCGGTGAGCCTCGGCGGCACGGAAACCCTGGCGAGCCACCCGGCGTCAATGACCCACCTGTCCGTGCCTCAGGGGCGGCGGACGGAACTGGGGATCTCCGACAACCTCGTGCGGATCAGCGTGGGGATCGAGGATGCGGACGACCTGATTGCGGACTTCGAACAGGCGCTCGGCGCAGTCTGACGGGAACCGCTTTCTCTCTCCCCGGCAAGAGAGAAAGCGCTCCGCTCGCTAGCGCGCCGCCCGCGCTCCGCCGCTCGATCGCCGGCCTCCGCCGCGACCCGCCCGTCCGCGCTCGCCGCCCTGCGGCGGCCGCGCGCCGCGGTGCGGTGCCGGCTTCGCCTGGACCTTCAGGCGCGGCTCGGGCCGGCTGTGCACCTGCCGCGAAGGCTCTTCCGGCATTCTCCCGAGCTGCTCCACCGCCGCGCGGAAGGACGGCGGCAAGGGGATCGGCTGCAAGGTCTGGCGGGTCAGCTTCTCGATGTCCTTCAGATACGCCTTCTCGTCCGGCGCGCAGAAGGCGATGGCCGAGCCGTCGCGGCCCGCCCGCGCGGTGCGGCCGATGCGGTGGACATACTGTTCGGCCACGTTCGGCAGCTCGAAGTTGAACACGTGGCTCACGCCCGGAATGTCGATGCCGCGCGCGGCGATGTCGGTCGCCACCAGCACGCGGACGCGGCCTTGGCGAAACTCGTCCAGAGCCCGTTCGCGCTGCGGCTGGCTCTTGTTGCCGTGAATGGCGTTGGCGCGGATGCCGGCCTTGTCGAGATGGCGCACCACCCGGTCGGCGCCATGCTTGGTTCGTGTGAACACCAGCGCGCGGTCGATCTCGTCCGATGCCAGCCCCTTGCTCAGCGAAAGGGTGAGCAGCGCCTGCTTTTCCGGCTGGCTGACATGGCAGACATACTGCGTCACCCGTTCGGCAGTCGTCGCCGCCGGCGTCACCGAGACATGCGCCGGCTCGCGCAGATACCGCGCCGCCAGATCCTTGATGGCCTTGGGCATGGTGGCCGAGAACAGCAGCGTCTGCCGCTTCTGCGGCAGCAGGCCGACGATCTTCCTCAGCGCGTGGATGAAGCCGAGGTCCAGCATCTGGTCGGCCTCGTCGAGCACGAGGATCTCCACATGGTTCAGCGTCATCGCGCCCTGATCGAGCAGGTCGACAAGGCGTCCGGGCGTTGCGACCAGAATGTCGACACCGCGCGCCATCTTCTGACGGTCGCGGTTGACGGACGTGCCGCCGACGATGACCGCGGTGGAGAGCCCTGACAAGGCGCCGTAATCGCGCGCGGCATCGGCAATCTGGCCCGCCAGCTCGCGTGTCGGAGCGAGCACCAGCATCCTGCACGAGCGGCGCGGCGTCCCTCTTTCGGCCGCGCGCAGCCGGTCGATGGAGGGAAGGGTGAAGGCGGCCGTTTTGCCGGTGCCGGTCTGGGCGATGCCCATCAGGTCGCGGCCTTGCAGGACCAGCGGGATCGCCTGTTCCTGGATGGGCGTGGGCGCCGTGTAGCCTTTTTCGCTGAGCGCCTGGAGAACGGGCTGGGACAGCCCGAGCAGTTCAAATGACATTGGATTTGGTGTCGCTTTCATGTGCGGCGACGCACGAGGCCGAGCCACGCGCGAAGCGGGTTCGGAACGACCCGCGTGAAAAGGGAAGCTCTTGGACATGACGGGGCGCAGCTCGCGGCCTCTTCGCCGCCGTTTCACGCTGCCAAAGCGTCCCGTCTGCGGGCCATGTGGGCGTGTGGAGCCGGAAAGTCAACCAGCGATACCTTGGCGGCCGCCGCGCGTGGCTGCGTCCCCCGGGGATCAGCCGCGCCACGTCCGCCGTTCTTCGGCCGCCTTCAGAACCTCGTAGGCGAGCTGGAGCCGGCGGAACTGCTGCGCCGCGTCGGCGTCGTCGGGGCGGACATCGGGATGGACGAGCTTGGCGCGTTCGCGCCACGCCCGCTTGACGGCGGCCATGTCGGCGTCGGCGTCGAGGCCGAGCACACCGAGCGCCCGCATCTCGTCGGCCGAGCGCGAGCCGTCGCCATCGCTTGCCCAGCCGTAGTGCTGCGCCCGCGCATAGCCGTCGGCCGTGTGCCGTTCAGAGCGGACGCGCTGTTCGCGTTCCTCCGCCTCGAGACCGGCGAAGTAGTCCCAGCGGCTGTTGTATTCGGCGGCGTGCCGGCGGCAGAAATGCCACCGCTCCGTGCTGTTGGGCGCCTTGGGTGCGGGGCAATCGCCCGGTTCCTCGCACCCGTGCCGGTCGCAGAGACGCACCTGTGCCGCTTCGCGAGAGCTGCCGTAGCCGCGCCAGCGAGGAAATCCCCAGTCGAGGGATCGACGTGAACTGCTCACGAGATGCACCGGAACGGCATCGGCGCAGCATAGGACCCGCGCATGTTCAAGACCAGCCGTTCCACTGCTGCCGAAAGGCGGGCCGCACCCGTGGCGGTGCGGCCCCGTCCGTTCAATTGATGACGACGGTGACGGCGCGCCGGTTCTGCGCCCAGGCAGCCTCGGTGGAGCCGAGCGCTACCGGCCGCTCCTTGCCGTAGCTGACCGTGCGGATGCGGCTGTCGGCGATCCCCAGGCCGACCAGATAGTTGCGCGCCGCGTTCGCCCGGCGTTCTCCGAGCGCGAGGTTGTATTCGCGCGTGCCGCGCTCGTCGGCATGACCCTCGATCGTGACCGTGACGTTCGGGAACTGCCGCAGGTATTGCGCCTGCGCCTGCAGGGCCGCCTGGTCGGCGGAGTCGATGTTGTACCGGTCGGTGTCGAAGTAGATCACCGTCTGGCCGCCCACTGTCTGCTCGAAATGCGCCTGGGTCCCGGGCTGCGCCGCGCCGCCGGTGCCGGTGCCGACGCCGGTGCCGGGCGCCGTGGAGGGCGGAACGGGCGTGGGTGGCAGTTCCTCGGGCGCGCGGCTGCGGCATCCGCCAAGCACCAGGGTGCCCGCCGCCAGGGCCATGACCAGATGGTGTGATTTCAGCATGTCGATCCTTCCCCAGTTGTGGATGATGTGCGCCGCGGCGCAGGATTGGAACGGTTCACGGCAGGATCGGTCCCCATGCAGGGTCCGACCCGTCCACCGGCGTCGGCAGCTGCCGCTCGTTGCGGCCGGTGAGATCGACCTGCCACAATGCCGTGCGGCCGGACCCGCGCTCGGTCCGGAAGAACTGGATGATGCGACCGTTCGGCGACCATGTCGGCGCCTCGTCCTGCCAGCTGTTGGTGAGATGGCGCAGGTTGCGGCCATCAGGCGTCATCGTGGCGATGCGGAAATTGCCGGCGATGTGGGTGAAGGCGATCTGGTCGCCGCGCGGGCTCCACTCCGGGGTGGCCGCGCGTCCGCCGTGAAACGAGATGCGCCGCTGGTTCGAGCCGTCCGCGTTCATGATGTAGATCTGCTGCGACCCGGACCGGTCGGATTCGAACACGATGCTTCGCCCGTCGGGCGAGTACGACCCGCCCACGTCGATGCCAGGCGCGTCGGTCAGCCGCTCCACCGGACCTCCGGCTGCCGGCACCCGGTAGATGTCGGTGTTGCCGGCCACCGCCATCGAAAACATGATGTAGCGGCCGTCGGGCGACCACCGCGGCGCGATGGTGGGATTGCGGTTCTCCACCACCAGCCGCTGCGTGCCGGTGCCCACGTCATAGACGTAGATGCGCGGATTGCCGTCGACGTAGGACAGGTAGAGCAGCTTGGAATAGTCGGGCGAGAAGCGCGGGGTGAGCGCGGTCGAGCGGCCGTTGGTGATGAAGCGGTGGTTGGCGCCGTCCGAATCCATGATCGCCAGGCGCTTGACCCGGTTGTCCTTGGGTCCGGTCTCGGCGATGTAGGCGATGCGGCTGTCGAAGAACGGGTTTTCGCCCGTGAGGCGCGAATACACGAGATCGGCGCACTTGTGCGCGGCCCGCCGCCATTCGCCCGGCTGGACGACCCAGCCTTCGCGCGCGACCTCCTGCCGCAGCGCCACGTCGTAGAGGTAGCAGCCGATCGTCAGCCGGTTGTCGGCACCTGCCCGGACGAAGCCTTGCAGCAGCATCTCGTTGCCGCGGGCGCTCCAGACGCTGTAGGTCGGCGCGGTGACCTGGGCGAAGCCGGTCTGCGGCAGCGCGTCCGGGCCGACGGGGCGGAACAGGCCGTTGTTGCGCAGATTGTTGTAGATGACCTGCCCGATCGCCCGACCAAGGGCGGCGGTGCCCTGGGCGTTGGCAGGGGTCGGCTGGTCGCGGTCGGTCGCGAAGGCCGGAATGGCGATGGAGAGATCCTGCCACTCGTTCTCGTCGGTGACGGTGAACGTCAGCCCGTCCGCCTGCGGACTGGACGATCCCTGCACCGGAACGCGGTCGACGCCGCCTTCCGGCGGGAGACGCTGGCCAAGATCCTGCGCTTGGGCGAGGACGGGAAGGGTCAGGGCTGCGGAAAGCAGCAGCGCGGCTTTGCCAAGGGCTTTCATCATTGCGATAGGTTCCTGTCGAAACGGGCGCCGGTGATGTTCCGCCAGGCGCTGTAATCCTCCCGCGGGAGGTCGAAGGGCGCCGCCAGTTGCACGGCGCGGATGGCGCGTTCCGCGTGCAGCGCCCGCTGCGCGGCGTTCGCCTCGGTCACGCCGGACTGGCTGACCACCCGCGGCCGTCCGGCAAGGCTGCCATCCTCGTTCAGCGTGAAGGCGAGGATGGTGACGAGCCGTTCCGCGTCCACGCCCTGGGGCGCACTCCAGTGCGGCTTGATCTGGCGGGTGAGCGCCGAGATGATCGACGCTTGCGAGCGTGCGCCGGCGCGCGTGGCGGGTGCGCGCGTCTCGTTGGTGTCCGCGCTGCCCATGCCGGCAAGGAAATCGCTGCCGATGCGGCTCGCCGCCTGACGCTGCGCGGGTGCGGGGCGGGCGGCGGGCGCGGACGGGGCTGCCGGAGCGGTGTTCTGGCGCGCGGTGGGGGCTGCGGCCCGGGTTGCGGGCGGGGCAGGTGCCTGGGCTGCGGGTGCCGGCGCAGGACGAGCCGGCGCGGGCGCCTGTTGCCGGGGCTGGGGCTGGGGCTGGGCGCGCGCCTGAGGTTGCGGCTGGGGCTGCGGTTGCGGACGAGGCGGTGGCGATGCGACGGGCCGCGGCACCGGCTCCGCGATGGCGGGCTGCGGAGGTGCAGGCGGAGCGGCGGGCGGCACCGGGGCAGGCAGCGGCTCGGGGAGAGGAGCGGCCGTTTCGGTGTCCAGCTGCGGGGCCACCGCGGCCCGGCTCGCCGGCACCGGATCGGGCGCCGTGTCCGACCGGCCGACATCCGGCGACAGGTTGACGACCATCCTTTCTTCGCGCGGCATCGGCGTGGGAGCCGGCGCGGGACGAGTGAGGAGAAAGGCGAGCAGCCCGGCATGCAGCGCGGCGGCAACGATCAGACCGACGCGCTCTTCACCGGAGTGGCTCGGGATCGTGCTGGCGACGGCTCTCGGCATGGCAGGGCTCGACGCTAGGGCGCGCTGACTGAACTGTTTGTGACCAGCGAAATGGAGTTCAGGCCCGCCCGGTTCAGCTCGCCCATCACGGCCATCACGTTGCCATAGGGCAGGGTACGGTCGGCGCGCAGCGTCACGGCCGGAGCGGAGCCGGATGACTGGACGGGCGCGAGCGCCGACAGGCGTTCCGCCAGCTCACCGGCGGGCACGACGGTGTCGTCGAGGTAGATCGTCCCGTCGGAGGTCATGGAGATGGTCACCTGTTCCCGGTCCTGAGGCAGCGCCGCGGCCCGGCTGTCGGGCAGATCCACCGCAACCCCGGCCGTCAGCAGCGGCGCCGTCACCATGAAGATGATGAGCAGCACCAGCATGACGTCGACGAAGGGAGTGACGTTGATCTCGGCCATCGGCGCGCGGCCGCCGCGGGCGCCCTTGCGGCGGGTGGTGCCAAGGCTCATCCCCATCAGGCGGCCTCCTGCTCCAGCTCGCGGCTGAGGCTGGCATGCAGTCGGCCGGCGAAGCGCTGCAACCGGGCCTCGAACCGGTTCACCTGGTCGGAGAACCGGTTGTAGGCGACAACAGCCGGGATGGCGGCGAACAAGCCGATCGCGGTGGCGAACAGCGCTTCGGAAATGCCGGGCGCCACGACCGCCAGCGAGGACGATTCCTGGGCCCCGATCTGGAAGAAGCTGTTCATGATGCCCCAGACGGTTCCGAACAGCCCCACGAACGGCGCCACCGCCCCGACGCTGGCGAGAAAGGTGAGCCGCTGCGACAGGGCATCGGCTTCCTCGGCAATCTGGTTGTCCATCGCCGTGGCGATCCGTTCGCGGGCGGCGACCTGATCGACGGCGCCCGCCTTCACCGACTGGCGCAGTTCCGCAATCGCCGCCTCGGCCACCCGTGCGGGCGGGATGTCGCGCCGGCGCCGGGCCGACTGGACAGTCTCGAAATCGCCGGTGCGCCAGAAATCGTGCTCGAACCGCGTGCTGTCGGCTCGCAGGCGACGCATGCGCAGGACGAAAGCGACGATGATGCCCCAGACCCAGATGCTCGCCACCACCAGCCCGATCATGACGAGCTTTACGACGATGTCGGCCTGGAGAAACAGTTCGAGCGGGTCGAGGCTCGTCGGCGCCGCGGTGAGAAGGAAACGGTCAAACATGCTGGGATCAGGGCCTCGCAGGCTGGGCGGTGACAAAAGCGGTGAAGCGGGCATGCCAGTCCGCCGGCTGACGCCGCGGGCGGCCGCTCGGCGAGACGAAGCCGACGCGCAGGGTCGCGTCCGCGCACAGCGTCTCGCCGATAAAGGCCTGCTGCGCCATGCGGCAGCTGGCGGCGCGCAGTTCGGTGCAGCGGGTGACGATCAGCACGTCGTCGTCGAGCCGGGCGGGGCTGAGGAAACGCAGGCCGAGGTCGGCGACCGCCCATGCCCCTTCGCCGGCTTCGACTGCCGCGCGTTGGTCGATGCCCAGGCGGCGCAGCAGGTCGGACCGGGCCCGCTCGAACCAGCGCAGGTAGTTGGCGTGGTAGGCCACCCCGGACAGATCCGTATCCTCGTAGTAGACGCGCACGGCATACAGATGCCGGTCGCCGTCGATGACGCCGTCGGGGAGGGCGGGTGCAGGCGGTGGCGCGGAATGGGTGTGCATGTGCGGCCCACCCCTAGCCGAGGGCAGCAGCCGGGGGCAACCCGGCCACGCCGCGCATGGCCGATGCCCTATCGCGCGAGCATGGGGCCGAGCGGAGCGCCACCGAACAGGTGCACGTGGAGGTGCGGAACCTCCTGTCCGCCATGCCCGCCGACATTCGCCAGCAGGCGGTAGCCGGGCGCGACGAGCCCGTGCGCCCGCGCCACCGCTCCTACGGCGCGGATGAAGCCGGCGATCTCCTCGGCGTCCGCCCGCGCGGAGAAATCGTCCCAGCTGACATAGGGGCCGCGCGGCACGACAAGAATGTGCACGGGCGCCTGGGGGTTTATGTCGTGAAAGGCAATGGCCCATTCGTCCTCGTGCACGATCCGCGCCGGCAGCTCCCCGCGCAGGATCCGGGCAAAGATGTTGCCGTGGTCATAGGGTTGCGTCGCATCAATCGGCATCGCGTTCACTCCGCATGGCTTTCTCCTCCAGCCCGGAGACACCCTCCCGCCGGGCCAGTTCATTGAGCACGGCGTCGAACGGCACCTCCCGGGCGGACAGCAGGATGAGGAGATGGAAGATCAGGTCGGCCGCCTCGCCGACCGTCTCCTCGTGGCTGCCCGACAGCGCGGCGACGACCGTCTCCACCGCTTCCTCGCCCAGCTTGCGGGCGATCACCGGAAGCCCGCGCCGGTGCAGCGCCGCCACGTAGCTTTGCGCATCGTCCGCCGCGCGGCGCCGCGCGATGGCGGCCTCGAGCCGCGAGAGAATGCGGGGATCAGCCACGGGCCGGCAATCCGGCCGCACGCAGGGCGGCATGCGCCTCGCGCACGGTGTGCTGGCCCCAGTGGAAGATCGAGGCGGCCAGCACGGCGCTGGCGTGTCCCTTCGTGACGCCGTCGACCAGGTGCTGCAGGGTTCCCGCGCCGCCGCTGGCCACGACCGGCACCGGCACCGCGTCGGCCACGGCACGCGTGAGTTCGAGGTCGTAGCCCTCACGCGTCCCGTCGCCATCCATCGAGGTCACCAGCAGCTCCCCCGCGCCCAGATCGGCAAGCCGGCGCGCGTGCTCGACCGCGTCGAGACCCGTGGCCCGGCGCCCCCCATGCGTGAACACTTCCCATCCGCGCGCGTCGCCGCTGGTCACGGCGCGGGCGTCGATGCTGGCGACGACGCACTGGCTGCCGAAACGGTCGGCCAGCCGGGCGACGAGATCGGGGTCGGCAACGGCGGCGGAGTTGACCGCCACCTTGTCGGCGCCAGCCAGCAGCAGCGCCCGCGCATCCTCCACCGTCCGCACGCCGCCGCCTACGGTCAGCGGCATGAAGCAGACCTCGGCCGTGCGCCGCACCACGTCGAGCAGCGTGCCGCGCCCCTCGTGGCTGGCCGAGATGTCGAGGAAGCACAGTTCGTCGGCGCCGGCCTGGTCATAGGCGCGCGCCTGCTCGACCGGATCGCCCGCGTCGCGCAGCTCGACGAAGTTGACGCCCTTCACCACGCGGCCGTCCGCCACATCGAGACAGGGGATGACGCGGATGCGGACCGTCATGACGCGCGCCCGGCCAACGCCAGCGCGGCGCCGAGATCCAGACGGCCGTCATACAGCGCGCGGCCCGTGATCACCCCCTCGATGCCGTCGGCCGCGTGCAGGGAAAGGAGGTAGATGTCGTCCAGCCCCTTCACTCCGCCGCTGGCGATTACGGGAAGGCTGACCGCGCGGGCCAGTTCCACCGTTGCATCGACGTTGACCCCTTTCAGCAGCCCGTCGCGGCCGATGTCGGTGAACAGCAGCGCCGCAACGCCGGCGTCCTCGAACCACCGCGCCATGTCGGCGACGGGGACGTCCGACACGTCGGCCCAGCCGTGTGTCGCCACCATCCCGTCACGCGCGTCCACCGCCACCACGATGCCGTTCTCCCACGTGCGGGCCATGTCCCGCACGAACGGCGGGTCGCTCAGGGCTGCGGAGCCGATCACGACCCGCGACACGCCCGCCGAGAACCACCGTTCCACCGCCTGCGCGTTGCGGATGCCTCCGCCAAGCTGCACGTGGCCGGGAAAGGCGTCGATGATGGCCTCCACCGCGGCAGCGTTGCGGCTCTCTCCGGCGAACGCCCCGTCGAGATCGACCACGTGGAGATGCTGCGCGCCCGCTTCCGCAAAGGCGCGAGCCTGCGCGGCCGGATCGCCGCCATAGACCGTCGCGCGGGCCATGTCGCCTTCGGACAGGCGCACGACCTGACCATCCTTGAGGTCGATGGCCGGAAACACGATCATGGTCGCCACTCCAGAAACCGCTCGAGCAGGCCGATGCCGTAGCGCTGGCTCTTCTCAGGATGGAACTGCACCCCGAGCATGTTGTCGCGTCCCACGGCCGCCACCAGCCCGCCGCCATGGTCGGTCATCGCGGCGATGTCGCGGCCGCTCACCGGATGAAAGGCATAGGAGTGCAGGAAGTACGCCTCCCCGTCGACGAGCAGTTCGGCGGGGCCGGGGTGCGGCATCGGCACGACATCGTTCCAGCCCATGTGCGGCACCTTGACCGTCGGATCCGCGGGATCGATCCGGCGCACGGTCCCCGGGATCCAGTCCAGCCCGGCGCTTTCGCCGTGTTCTTCTCCCGTCGTGGCGAGCAGTTGCATGCCGACGCAGACGCCGAGAAACGGCACCCCGCCGCCGCGCACCCGGTGGTGCAGCGCCTCGATGACCCCGTCTGCCGCGCGCAGGCCGGCGGCGCAGGCGGCAAAGGCGCCGACACCGGGCAGGACGATCCGGTCGGCCCTGGCGATCACATCCGCGTCGGCGCTCACCGTGACCGTCGCCCCCGCAACCCGCAACGCGTTGACGACAGAATGAAGGTTGCCGCCGCCGTAGTCGACGAGGCAGACCGCGGCGTTGTCAGCCACCGAGCTGTCCCTTGGTGGACGGCACCGCCTCGCCCTTGCGGCGGTCCTTTTCGACCGCCTGGCGCAGCGCGCGGGCAAACCCCTTGTAGATTGCCTCGCAGACGTGGTGGTTGTTGGTGCCGTACAGCACCTCCACATGCAGGGTGATGCCCGCCGTCTGCGCGATGGAGTGGAACCAGTGCTCGATCAGTTCCGTGTCCCATTCGCCCAGCTTGGCCTGGGTGAAGCCGGCGCGCCAGACGAGGTAGGAGCGCCCCGAGAGGTCCAGCGCCACCCGCGCCAGCGTCTCGTCCATCGGCGAATAGGCGTGGCCGTACCGCCCGATCCCGGCCTTGTCGCCGAGCGCCTTGAGCAGCGCCTGCCCGAGCGCCAAGGCGCTGTCCTCGGTCGTGTGGTGCTGGTCAACGTGAAGGTCGCCTTCCACCTTCATGGTGATGTCGATGAGCGAGTGCTTGGCGACCTGCTCCACCATGTGATCGAGAAAGCCGATCCCGGTGGCCACGTCGTAGCGGCCCGTTCCGTCAAGATCGACCGCGACCTCGATGCGGGTTTCGGCGGTGTGGCGGGAGATGGTGGCGCTGCGCATGATGGGTGGGGCTATAACGGCTGCGTGCGGCAATCCAAGCGCTGCATTCGTGCTTGACCGGGGGCGGCGGGCAGGTCACGACACATCCATGAGCGAGGAGCCACGCGACAGCCTGATCCCTTACGACACGATCGTGCAGGAGGCGCTGCGCGCCGTGGTCGGCCGGGTTCTGTCGATCGTGGAGGACAGCGGCGGCGTGCTGCCGGGTGCGCACCACTTCTACATCACCTTCAAATCGGGCGCTCCCGGTGTGGACATCCCGCCGCATCTGCGCGAGCGGTTCCCGGACGAAATGACGATCGTCCTGCAGAACAAGTTCTGGGATCTCACGGTGGACGAGCTGGGCTTCAGCGTCGGCCTGTCCTTCAACCAGCGTCCGGCCAAGCTCACCATTCCCTTCGCGGCGGTGACCCAGTTCGTCGATCCTGCGGTCGATTTCGGGCTGCATTTCCAGGCCGTCGCCGCCGATCCCGAACCTCACGGCGCCTCCGACAGCGTCAATGACGGGGGGGAACCGGCCTCCGCGCCCACGGTTGAACAGGGCGAGGACGGCTCGAACGTCGTCACGGTCGATTTCGGCCGCAAGAAGTAGGCGCCGGGCGCGAACACTCTCCCGGCCAAGGTGCATGGGATGACGTGATGACGAGGAACGCCACCGGGCAGCACGGGCGCAAGGGCGGACGGCGGGGAGCCGCCGGCGCAAGCGACGAGCGGGACGAGCATGTCACCGACATGGCGGGGCGCCAGCTCAGCCGCCTGACGAAGCCGCTGGCGCGCAGCGACGGGCCGGGAACGCTCGGGCTGTCGCCCAATCCGGCCACCAACATGTTCATGGCCGACATCGCGATGCGCGGCATCTCGCAGCTGATGCGCAACACCGTGCACAAGTCGGTCCTGCAGAACCGGTATGACGACACGCAGGCCAAGCGGATCGTGGAGAAGAAGTCGATCCTGCGCACGCTGGCGCTGGCGGGGGCGAGCCGGGTCGCGACCCGGTCGGTGCCGGGCGCGGCGCTGGTCGGCGGCACGCTGCTGGCCAAGGCGCTGTACGAACGGAGCCAGGCCCGGCGGAAGGGCAAAGCCAAGGCGCAGCGGGAGGGTGAAGACACCCTGGCCAGCATGGCCGATTGAACACGGGGGGCGCGCTGCCAGCGGCCCCTTGCGCAAGGCGGCCGGTTTGCGCCAACAGCGGCTATGCCTCCTGACAGCGTGCCCGCCAGTCGTGACCAGCTTCAGCGCCGCGGCCTGATGTTCATCCTCTCCTCGCCCTCCGGCGCGGGCAAGACCACCGTTGCGCGCAGCCTGCTGGAGAATGACAGCGACATCCGCCTGTCGGTGTCCGTCACGACCCGGCAGCCGCGACCGGGCGAGGTCGACGGGCGCGACTACCACTTCGTCACGGAAGCGGCGTTCCGCCGCATGGTCGACGATGGCGAACTGCTCGAATGGGCGGAGGTGTTCGGCCACCTGTACGGCACGCCCAAGGCGCAGATCAAGGCCGGGCTGAAGGCGGGACAGGACTTCCTGTTCGACATCGACTGGCAGGGAACGCAGCAACTCTATCAGAGGATGGAGGTGGACGTCGTCCGCGTGTTCCTCCTGCCCCCCTCGATCGCGGCGCTGGAGGAACGGCTCCGCTCACGCGGATCGGACAGCGAGGACGTGGTCCAGTACCGCATGGCCCGCGCCCGCTCTGAGATCAGCCACTGGGACGGCTATGACTACGTGGTCGTCAACGACGACTTCGACCGGTGCTTTGCCGCCGTGCACGGCATCCTGAAGGCGGAGCGGCTCAGGCGGGCGCGGCAGACCGGGCTGGTCGATTTCGTGCGCGGCCTGATGGGGTGAGGGCCGTATCCATCGGCCCCCTGTCCTCTCACCGCCCCGACGGATCGACGAAGTTTCCAGCCCCGACATTCGCGTTCACGACCCCGCCGTCGATGGGGATCGTCGTGCCTACCACATAGTCGCCCGCGCGGCTGAGCAGGTAGATCGCGCCCGCCGCCATGTCCTCGGTCACGCCGACCCGGCGCGCCGGAATGCCGCGGCTGACCATCTCCTCGTTGTCGCGGGCGGCGCGGTTCATGGCGGACGGAAACGCTCCGGGACCGATGCCGTTGACGACGATGTTGTCGCGGATCAGCCGCGCGGCCATCCGGCGGGTGAGGTGGATGAGGCCCGCCTTCGACGCCTGATAGGGATAGGTTTCCCACGGATTGCTCTTCATCCCGTCAATCGACGCGATCATGAGCACCTTGGCCGGGCGGTCGGGCGAGGCGGCGGCTTTCAGCAGCGGGTAGAGCTTCTGCGTCAGGAAGAAGGGCGTCTTGAGGTTCAGGTCCATCGTCCGGTCCCAGCCGGCCTCCGGAAATTCCTCGAACTCCGCGCCCCACGCCGCGCCTGCATTGTTGACGAGCAGATCGAGCCGGTCCTCGCGCGCGGCCAGCTCGTCCGCGAGCCGCTGGATGCCGTCCATCTGGCTGAGATCGCCGACAAGGCCGATCACCTTGCCGCCCAGCGCGTCGACGGTTTCCTCCACCTGCTCCGCCTTGCGGGCGACGATGTAGACCCACGCCGCGCCCGCGGCGAGCAGGCCTTCGACGATCATCCGCCCGATGCCGCGCGATCCGCCGGTGACGAGCGCCACCCGGCCGTCGAGGGAGAAAAGGTCTGTAAGGTTCATTGAGGTGAACTCCGCTTGTTCTCAGCCAGTCAGCCGCCGTGCGTCGAGCCGCGCCTGGGGACCTGCATCCGCCCGGCGGATCAGTATCCGCTCAGCGCCGCGACCCGTCCGGCATGATAGTGCTCGTCGCCCAGGAACTCCGCCAGCGCCCGGTCACGCTTCATGTAGAAGCCGATGTCGTATTCATCGGTCATGCCGATGCCGCCATGCATCTGCACGCCCTCCTGAACCGCCAACCGCGCCGCCTTGGCAACCTTGGCCTTGGCGACGCTTGTCATCAGGTCGGCCTGCTCGGCGCCGGCATCGAGCAACTGCGCCGCTTTCATCACTGCCGCCCTGGCGATCTCCACCTCCGCATAGAGATGCGCCGCCCGGTGCTGCAGGGCCTGGAACTCGCCGATGAACCGGCCGAACTGCTTGCGCTGCTTGAGATAGCCGACCGTCATGTCCATGGCGCCGCGCGCGACGCCCACCCCTTCGGCCGCTGCGCCGACACGCCCGGCACGGAGCATGGCGTCGAGCACCACCCGGCCGCCGTCGACTTCGCCGATCACCGCGTCGCCGTCGAGTTCCACGCCGTCGAAGCGGGTGTGTGTCGCCACCGAACTGTCGACCAGCCGCACCGGCTGGTGCTGCATTCCGTTGGCATCGCGCGGGACGGCGAACAGGGTGATGCCGTCGGTTTCACCGTCCTCGCCGGAGGTGCGCGCCGCGACCACGATCATGTCGGCGCTCGCCCCGTGCAGCACGAAGTCCTTCTGACCCGTCAGGCGGAATCCGTTGCCCGAACGCTCGGCGCGGCAGGCGATGCGCTCGGGGCGGTGTTTCGGCCCCTCGTCGATCGCGGCGGAGTAGACGGTCTCGCCCGAAAGCAGGCCGGGCAGCCAGCGCCCGCGCACATCGTCGCTGCCATGGCGCAGCGCGCTGGCGACCAGCACGGAGGTGGCGAGGAAGGGCGAGGGCGTGAGGTTGCGGCCGACCTCCTCGAGGAGGATGCCCGCCTCGACATGGCCCATGCCAAGACCGCCGTCCTCTTCCGCGACGAGGATGCCGGTGAACCCCATCTCCGCGAACTGCCGCCACAGCGCATGCCCGAACCCGTCGGGGCAGTCGCGGTCGCGCCAGTGCCGCAGCTGCCGGGCAATGCCGCCTTCCTCCGCCATGAACGGCGCAACGGTGTCGTGCAGCATCTGCTGGTCGTCGGTGTGGTAAAGCGGCATCCTCTTGTCCCTTCCGTCATCAGCCGATCGTCGGCCGATGCGCACTCGTCCTCTGCTGTGATCGCGCCGGCGGCGCCCCTTAACCGCCCGGCAGGTCGAGGATGCGCTTGGCGACGACGTTCAGCATGATCTCGCTGGTGCCGCCCTCGATGCTGTTGGCCTTGGTCCGCAGCCAGTCACGCGCCGGCTTGCCGCCCGCGGTTTCCTCGCTGTCCCATTCCAGCGCGCGCGAGCCTCCGACCGCCATCATCAGCTCGTGGCGCCGCTTGTTCAGTTCCGTTCCGGCGTACTTCATCATGTTCGGCTGCGCCGGGTGGGCCTTGCCGACCTTGACCTCGTCGAGAAACTTCTCGCCCATGCACGCGTAGGCAAGCGCGTCGACGTCGAACTGGGCAAGCTCGGCCCTCAGCAGCGGGTCGAGACTGCCGCCGCCGCCCTCGGCCACCCGCTTCATCGCGGCCCCTATTCCTGCGGTGCGCTCGGAACTGTCCGCGCCCGAGATCATCTCGCGCTCGTGGCCGAGAAGGTATTTGGCCACGTCCCAGCCGCGATTGACCTCGCCCACCTGCGCGGGGATGTCCTCGCCGTAGCTTTTGGGCACCTTCACGTCGTCGAAGAACGTCTCGCAGAAAGGGCTCGATCCGCTGATGAGCTTGATCGGCTTGGTCGACACGCCGGGCGTCGTCATGTCGAACAGCATGAAGGTGATGCCGCGATACTTGTTCTCCCGATCCGTGCGTACGAGGCAGAAGATCCAGTCGCACTTGTCCGCGTAGGAGGTCCACACCTTCTGGCCGTTGACGAGCCAGTGGTCGCCCCGGTCCTCGCCGGACGTCTGCAAGGAGACGAGGTCCGATCCGCTGCCCGGTTCCGAATAGCCCTGGCACCAGCGGACCTCGCCGCGGGCGATTTCGCGGAGGAACCGCTGCTTCTGTCCCTCGGTGCCGAAGTGCAGCAGGGCCGGTCCGAGCATCCAGATGCCGAAGGAGGACAGCGGCGGGCGGGCGCCGATGCGGGCCATCTCCTCGCGCAGCACCTTGGCTTCCGGCGGCGACAATCCCGCGCCGCCATACTCCTTGGGCCAGGCCGGAACGGTGTAGCCCTTGTCGCGGCACGCCTCGAACCAGACCCGCTGCGCCTCGCTGGCGAAGCGGGCGTCGCGCCCGCCCCAGTAGATGTCGTCCTCGGACCGGACCGGCTCGCGCATCTCGGGCGGACAGTTCTGTTGCAGCCAGGTGCGGGTCTGTTCACGAAACTGGGTCAGGTCGGCCATGATCCTCATCCTTCAGCCCGCCGCGTCGCCCCGCGGCCGGCAGACACTAGGCCGCGTCATCAGGGCTCCGCAACCCCGCGATGGCCTTCGCCCGGATGCCGTAGCGTCATTGCGCCCGCCATTGACGGTGCTCCGGCGCGCCCTAGGCTTGGACCGGCAAGCTGCGGGAGTCGGCATGGAGCAGGCGGTGCGGGATGAGGAGCTGGCAGGAACGCCGCGCCGCGGCGCGGCGCCAGCGTCCGCGGCGCAGCCGCTCCCCCTCCGGATCAAGCTTGCCAACGGGTTCGGAGCCGTGGCCTTCGGCGTCAAGGACAACGGTTTTGCCGTGTTCCTGCTGCTCTACTACAATCAGGTGCTCGGCATGCCAGCGGCCACCGTCAGCCTCGCGCTGATGCTGGCGCTGTTCATCGACGCGTGCATCGATCCGCTGCTCGGCAACCTGTCCGACCGCACCTACACAAGCTGGGGCCGGCGCCTGCCGTGGATGTATGCGGCGGCCGTGCCGCTCGGCATCATGTGGTCGGTCCTGTGGGCCTTTCCCGGCGAGGAGCCGTCCTTCTGGCGGCTGCTGGCGGTTGCGGTCACGGTGCGGCTGCTGCTGTCGATGGTCGAGGTGCCCTCCGCCGCCCTCGTGCCGGAACTCACCCGCGACTATGACGAACGGACCGACCTGTTCCGCTGGCGCGGGCTGCTGGGGTGGGCGGGCGGGCTGCTGATGCTCCTGCTCGCCTATGGCGTGTTCCTGTCGGGCGGGATGCTGGACCCGGACGGCTATGCCGCGTTCGGCATCTTCGGCGGCGCGCTCATCACGGTCTCGGTGCTCGGATCGGCGCTGGCGCAGCACCGGCGGGTGGCCGGATACCCGGCCCATCGGCACGCCCCGTTCTCCTTCCGCGGCGCGTTCTCCGAAATCCGCGAGGCGTTTTCCGAACGCGCCTTCGTGATCCTCGCCGCCGGCTCGGTGGCCGCCTATGTGAGCCAGGGCATCACCTTCGCGCTCATCAACTACCTGTATCTCTATGTCTGGCAGTTCACCCCGGGCGCGTTCAACATCCTGCCCTTCGTCCTGTTCGCCAGCATCGTCGCCGTGTTTCTCACCGTGGGGCCGCTCCACCGCCGCTGGGGCAAGGCGGTGACGGCGTCGCGGATCGTGCTGCTCGGCGTGGCCTGCTGGCTTACGCCCTACACGCTGTTTCTCCTCGGGTTCTGGCCGGAACCGGGCGGTGTGGCATCCACGGTCCTGATCTTCGGCTTCCTGCTGGTGGCGAACTGGGCCAGCGTGGTGGTTCTGCTGTCCGGGTCGTCGATGGTGGCCGAAATCGTCGAGGCCTTCGAGGAGCGGACCGGAAGGCGTGCGGAGGGGTCGTTCTACGCCGGCAACTGGTTCATCCAGAAGTGCGCCGGCGGGATCGGCATCTTCGCGGCCGGGCTGATCGTCGCCTTCGCCGGCCTGCCGGAGGGCGCGGTGCCCGGCGCGGTCGACGGCGCCGTCATCGATCGCCTGATCCTTGTCTTTGCCGCCGTGTCGCTGGTGCTGGCGGTGGTGACGTCGTTCTGGCTGGCGCGGTTTCCCATCAACCGCGCCGATCACGAGGCGCGGCTGGCGGCGCTCGCCGCCGCGGGGCACAATCCGGGCGCGAGCACGCCGGGCGTGCCCTGAGCGGGTTGCGCCCGGCGCGCGGACACGGCATCCCGTGCCCACAACAGAGAGGACGCACAGCCATGGATTTCCACCCCACCGAGCGGCAGCAACACTGGCAGGGGCGCGTGCGCGACTTCATCACCCGGCACGTCCGTCCCGCCGTGCCCGTCTATGACGAGCAGGACCGCGCGGGCGAACGGTGGAAGGTCATCCAGGTCGTCGAGGATCTGAAGAAGGAGGCACGGCGGCAGGGCATCTGGAACCTGTTCATGCCGCCGCGCAACGCCGGCCACCAGCATGTCGACGACAGCTTCGAGTTCGACGGGCCGGGGCTGACCAATCTCGAATATGCCTTGTGCGCCGAAGAGATGGGCCGGATCGGCTTCGCCAGCGAAGTGTTCAACTGCTCGGCGCCCGACACCGGCAACATGGAAGTGCTGCACCGCTACGGAACGGCCGAGCAGAAGGAGAAGTGGCTGCGTCCGCTGATGAACGGCGAGATCCGCTCCGCCTTCCTCATGACCGAGCCTCAGGTCGCCTCATCCGATGCGACCAACATCGAGTGCCGCATCGAGCGGGACGGCGACGAATACGTCATCAACGGCCGCAAGTGGTGGTCGAGCGGAGCCGGCGACCCGCGCTGCAAGATCGCCATCCTCATGGGCAAGACCGACACCAGCGCCAGCCGCCATGCGCAGCAGTCGATGGTGCTGATGCCGCTGGACGCGCCGGGCGTGACCGTGCTGCGCCATCTGCCCGTGTTCGGCTATGACGACGCCCCGCATGGGCACATGGAAATCGAGCTCAGGGACGTGCGGATCCCGGCCGAGAACATGCTGCTGGGCGAGGGGCGCGGGTTCGAGATCGCGCAGGGCCGTCTGGGGCCGGGACGCATCCACCACTGCATGCGGACGATCGGGGTCGCGGAAGAGGCGCTGGAGAAGATGTGCCGCCGGCTGCAATCGCGCGAGGCTTTCGGGAAGCCGATCTACAAGCATTCCGTGTGGGAAGAGCGGGTCGCCAGGGCGCGCATCGACATCGAGATGACCCGGCTCCTGTGCCTGAAAGCGGCCGACATGATGGACAAGGTCGGCAACAAGGCGGCCGCGCAGGAAATCGCGATGATCAAGGTGCAGGCGCCGGTGATGGCGCTCAGGATCATCGACGATGCCATTCAGGCGCATGGCGGCGGGGGTGTCTCCGATGATTTCGGCCTCGCGCGCGCCTATGCCCACCAGCGCACGCTGCGGCTCGCCGACGGGCCGGACGAAGTGCACGCGCGGGCCATTGCGCGGATCGAGTTCGCCCGCCACGCGGCCCGACCGGACGGCAATGACGGTGTCGGTGCGGGCCTTGCGGCCGGCAGCGGCGGCGGCAGCGCGGGCGCGAGCGCCGCATGAGCCGGGCGGCGGTTCTGGAGCGGACGGGGGAGCCGCTTGTCCTCGACACGCTGACAGTCGACAAGCCGGGTCCGCGGGAGGTGCTGATCCGCACCGCGGCCTGCGGCCTGTGCCATTCGGACCTGCACTTCATCGACGGCGCCTATCCCCATGCCCTGCCGTGCGTGCCGGGCCACGAGGCGGCGGGCGTGGTCCTCGAGGTCGGTTCGGAGGTGCGGACCGTGAAGGCCGGCGATCACGTCGTCACCTGCCTGTCGGCTTTCTGCGGACATTGCGAATTCTGCGTGACGGGCCGCATGGCACTGTGTCTTGGCGGCGAGACGCGGCGTTCGCCTCAGCAGCCGCCGCGCCTTCGCCGGGGCGACGGTCCGGTGCACCAGATGCTCAACCTGTCGGCGCTGGCGGAAACGATGCTCGTGCACGAACACGCCTGCGTCGCCATCGACCGGGACATGCCGCTCGACCGGGCGGCCGTGATCGGCTGCGCGGTGACGACCGGCGCCGGGGCGGTGTTCAACGCCGCGCGGCTGGTTCCGGGCGAGACGGTGGCGGTCATCGGCTGCGGCGGGGTCGGGCTCGCCGCCATCAACGCGGCGAGGATCGCGGGAGCGGGGCGGATCGTGGCTGCCGATCCGCAGCCTGAGAAGCGGGCGCTGGCCGAGGTGCTGGGGGCAACTGACACAGTGGATGCCCTCTCCCCGACGGCCGCAGAGGAGATCGTGGCGCTCACCAAGGGCGGCGTCGACCATGCCATCGAGGCGGTCGGCCGGCCGGAGTCGGCGGCCCTTGCGGTCAAGGCGCTGCGCCGTGGAGGAACGGCAACCATCCTCGGCATGATGCCGCTCGACTGCAAGGTGGGGCTGTCCGCGATGGATCTGCTCAGCGGCAAGCGGCTTCAGGGCGCCATCATGGGCATGAACCGCTTTCCGGTGGACCTGCCGCGGCTGGTCGACTTCTACATGCGCGGACTGCTCGACCTCGACACCCTCGTCGCCGAGCGGATCCCGCTCGCGCAGGTGAACGAGGGTTTCGACCGGCTGCGCGCGGGTCATCAGGCCCGTTCGGTGGTGGTGTTCGGCTGATGGCGGGGATCGACTACGAACAGGAGATGGTCGGCATCATCGACGTGCCCGAGCGCGACCGACTGGACGAGGCCGCGCTGACGGCATGGCTGCGCGACCACGTGGAAGGGTTCGCCGGACCCGTCGCGCTCGCCAAGTTCAAGGGCGGCCAGTCCAACCCGACCTACCGCATCGACACGCCGGGGCGCAGCTACGTGCTGCGCCGACAGCCCTTCGGCAAGCTCCTGCCGAGCGCGCATGCGGTCGATCGCGAATACAGGGTGATGACGGCGCTGGGCCGGACGGGTTTTCCCGTCCCGCGCATGTTCGGTCTGTGTGAAGATGCGACGGTGATCGGATCGAAGTTCTTCGTCATGGAGCTCGTCGACGGACGCAGCCTGTGGAACGGGGCGATGCCCCGCGCGTCCGCCGATGAACGACGCGCGCTCTACCATGCCATGATCGACACGCTGGCCGATCTCCATCTGACGGATGCCGACCCGATCGGTCTCGCCGACTACGGCCGCTCGGAAGACTACTGCGCGCGGCAGATCGCCCGCTGGTCGACCCAGTACCGTTTGTCGGAAACCGAAACGCTGCCGGAGATGGACCGGCTGATCGAATGGCTGCCGCAGACGGTGCCGCCGCAGCACGCCAGTGGGATCGTGCATGGCGACTACCGCCTCGACAATCTTCTGTTCGCTCCCGATGCGCCGCGCGTGGCGGCGGTTCTCGACTGGGAGCTGTCCACCCTCGGCGATCCGGTGGCCGACTTCGCCTACCTCATGCTCAACTGGGTGAACCCGCCCGACGGAAGGGCCGGGATCGGTGGGCTGGACCATGCAGCGCTCGGCATCCCGACCATGGAGGAGGCGGTCGACCGCTATGTCGCGCGGACCGGTTATCCGGTGCCGCCGATGGACTGGTATTTCGCCTACAACCTGTTCCGGCTGGCGGGGATCATGCAGGGGATCAAGAAGCGCGTGATCGATGGCACCGCGTCGTCGGCGCATGCGCGCCAGATGTCCGAACGCGTCGGGCCGCTGGTCCACACCGCCTATCTGTTTGCGCGCCGCGCCGGCCTGCCCTAGAAGGAGCGGCTCCAGCTCAGGAGCAGCCCGGCATCATCCGGAGCGGCGGCGACATGGCCGGGCTGGCGACGGTAGAACAGGCTGGCGCCTGCCTGTCCGTGCCACAGCGTGCCGGCCCACGACAGTTCGCCCGCCAGTTCGCGTCCGCGCGGCACCAGCGGCAGGCGCCGCGACCCCAGCACCGGAGCGGCAGCGGCGTAGTCGTAGTCGACCGGCAGCAGCAGATCGAGGCCGCCCGACGTGACCCGCAGCGGCTGTGACAGGCGCAGGCCGAGCATGTCGTGCGTCTGGAGCACGCCTGTCCGCACAAGGTCGAGCGTGAGCGCGCGGCTCCTGATCGCGCCGGCGCCGCCGGCGGGCGATCCCGTGCCCGTGAACCCGTGGCGCGTTGCCGCCGCGAGGGTCCATCCGCGCGCCGGAGCAAAGGCCAGCCGCGCATCGGCAAAGACGGTGTTCGCGCCTGCAACACCGAGCGCCGGGTGAAAGTAGCCGCCGAGCACCGTCTCGCGCTCGCTCAGCCAGGTCAGCGACCCGGACAGGTCGACGAGGCCGACCGTGCCGTCGAGCGCCAGTGCCAGGGTCGTGGCCGGGCGGCGCTCCCGCCGCTGCGACAGAGTGTCCCAGCCATGTCGGTAACCGCCGAGATACGCGTCTCCGCTCGCCGCGCTGGCTGTCCACGCCCACGGACCGACGTCCTTGCGCAGCGCCACGGCAACCGTGTCCGTGCGGGCAAAGCCGCTGTCGCTGCCGCTCTCCCCGACCATCCGGAACGGCATGGGCGCGCGGCCGTCGAGATGGCGGACAAGCGCGTCGGCGCTGCCCTCCACCGCGAGGCCCAGCGTGGTGGAGCGGGACAGCCGCGCCGCCGCGGTGGCCGCAAGCACGCGGGCGCCGGCGGCTTCCTGAGCCGTGAGCGCGAGCGGCAGCGGCATCGGCGCCACGGACGGACCATGAGCCTCGCCGGGCGCCCCGATCGACACTGCCAGCGCCAGCGGCCCCTCGGAGCCGCCCAGGGAGCGGCCGTGCTGCCCGACCGCCGCGTGCAGCCGCTGCGCCGGCGCGGCGGCGGTCATGCCGCGGCTGAGATCGATGGCGTAGGCGCGACGATACCCATCCGTCAGCACGCTGTTCAGCGCGCCGCGGGCAAGCGCATCGCCCATCGCCGGCGAGGCGACCCCGGTGCTGTCGCCGAGGGCGAGCCGCGTGTCGGAGCCGGCGAGGCTCGTCGCCCCGCGCGGCGCGAAGGCGCGGGCGATGTCGAGGATGCCGCGTCCGTACACCTCGTCGACACCGGCGGCCCCGGCATCCCGGGCGCTGTCGAGGAGGATGCGCACGATATCCGCGCCGGTCAGGTTCGGAAACGCCTGCGCCAGCAAGGCCACCGCGCCCGACACCTGCGGCGCGGCGAAGCTCGTCCCCGAAAACACGGTGACGAAGCGGCGGCCATCGGCCTCGGTCGTGACCCGGATGTCGCCGTTTTCGTACACGCAGCAGATGCCCTGCCCCTGTGCCGACAGGAAGGATGGCGCGCGCGAGCCGGCGCGGTTGCTGAAGCTGGAGAAAGCCCCGTTCTCATCGACCGAGCCGGTGATGATGACATTGGCACCGCCGGCGGTCAGGATGCCGGAGGCGAAGGGATCCGGCTCGGCCGGATTGGCATCCGCGCCGGTTGCGTTCCCGCCATTGCCCGCCGCCACCACGATGACCACGCCTGCCTGCGCCGCGCGGTTGATGGCGTTGCGAAGCGTGACCGTCGGCGTGCCGCCGCCGAGGCTGAGATTGATGACGCGGGCTCCCGCCGCCACCGCCGCATCGACGCCGCGGGCGATGTCGCTGTCGAAGAACTGACATCCTTCCAGCGAGCCGTCCGAACGGCGGGCGCAGGTGCCCGGACGATCGGCGCGCAGCGCCATGATCGTGGCCTGGTGCGCAATGCCGACAACACCGGTGTTGTTCAGCGCCGCCGCGGCCACGAGGGCGACATTGGTGCCGTGATCGTTTTCCGCCTGCACGCTTGCGTTGCCCGCCACATCGCGCGAAGCGGCGGAGATCCGGCCGGTGAATTCCGGGTTGGTCTGGTCGATGCCGGTGTCGACAATGGCGATCGTCTGCCCGCGCCCGGTGATGTTGCTGCGCCATGCCGTCACGGCATTGTGGAACTGCGGTCCGTCAGAGCGGCGCACTTCCGCGGTGTCGAAGTTCGGCGTCGGTGAGGGACTTGGCGACGGAGCGGGCGCCGGCCCGCCGGTGGGGGGAGGCGGGGCCGGGTTGACGCGGCTTCCGCCGCTGCCGCCGCACGCCGACAGCGCCAGCGCCGCCGTTCCGGCGAGAACAAGTCTCAAGCCCACGCCGCACCTGATCCCCATTCCCCGATGTTCCATCTGCTATCCTGCGCGTGTTCTCCTCTGTCACTCGGTCCCAAGCCGTTAACAGGCGCTTAAAGGCGCGGCCGGGTGCGCCGCAGGGTGGGGTGTGCGACGGCGGCTTGCAGGAGGAAAGCGGCGCGCCTACGGCCAAGCATCGACACACCACGAAAGGGGGAAAGGCAGCGATGGTCGGGGATCTGCAGCACCGGATCGAGGCGGCATGGGAGCGCCGCGGCGAACTCGGTCCGGGCGACGGCGAGATCACGGCGGCCGTCAACGCCGCGCTGGACCTGCTCGACAGCGGCGACGCGCGCGTCGCCTCGCCCGATTCCCACGGCGGGTGGACGGTCAACCAGTGGCTGAAGAAAGCTGTGCTGCTGTCGTTCCGGCTCAACGACAACCGGGTGATGAGGAGCGACGGCGACACCGACGGCGTGCCCGGGCCGTGGTTCGACAAGGTGCCGCTGAAGTTTGCCGGCTGGGACGAGGGGCGCTTCCGCGATGCCGGCATCCGCGCAGTGCCCGGCGCCGTCGTGCGGCGCGGCGCCTTCATCGGGCGCGGAACCGTGCTGATGCCGTCCTTCGTCAACATCGGCGCCCATGTCGGCGAGGGGACGATGGTCGACACCTGGGCCACCGTCGGGTCATGCGCCCAGATCGGGCGCAACGTCCACATCTCCGGCGGTGCGGGGATCGGCGGCGTGCTCGAGCCGCTGCAGGCAGAGCCGGTGATCATCGGCGACGGGGCGTTCATCGGCGCGCGCAGCGAGGTCGCCGAAGGGGTTCGTGTCGGAGAGGGTGCGGTGCTGTCGATGGGAGTCTATCTGGGCGCCTCCACCCGCATCATCGACCGGCAGAGCGGGCGCGAGTACCGCGGCGAGGTGCCGCCCTATTCCGTCGTCGTTCCCGGCAGCGCGCCCTCGGCGCGCGAAGGTGGGGGGACGGGCGATCCGCGGCTCTACTGCGCGGTGATCGTCAAGACGGTCGATGCACAGACGCGGAGCAAGACCGCCATCAACGAACTGCTGCGCGACTGATCCGGGCGGGCCATCCACAGAAGCGCCTGCTGGAACCCGGCGGGCGGTGGTCCGTTGCGACGTCACCAAGGGGGCGAAGGTCCGCCGCAGGACCGCATCAAGGAAAGCAGCAATGGCGAGTCCGGACGAGGAAATTCACATCCGCGATGTCGAGGCATCGGCGGGTTCAAAGAACAATGTGGCGCGATGGGTGCTGATCTTCGGGACGGCGATCGCGGCCATCCTGCTGCTGTCGGTGTGGATCATCGGCGCCTCGACCCAGGATGAAATCGAGGGTGCGGCCACCGTCGATCAGCGCATCCGCGCCGCGGAGGACCGCGCCGGCGGAAGCAGCAGCACGGACGGTGTGCTGCTCGGCGACGAAGGTTCGGCCCGCACCCTGCAGAACCAGCCGGGCGCCGCCGACGCCAACACCACCACCACCATGCCGAACCCGGCCAACCGGAACTGAGGCAGGCGGCGTGGCCGACAACCGCTTCTCCAAGGGTGACACGGTGACGTGGCACTGGGGCGGCGGCACGGCCGAGGGCAAGATCGTGGAGCGGTTCGAGCGCGACGTCAGCCGCACCATCAAGGGCAGCAAGATCACGCGTCACGGGTCAAAAGATAACCCTGCCTATCTCATCAAGCAGGATGACGGAGACAGGGTGCTCAAGCTTGGTTCCGAACTGAGCAAAACATGACCCATGCGGCCGCTCGTTCCCGGAAGGCTCGGCGGCGCTGAGGGACACGTGTGGTGAGCGCGCCGCCCAAGCGCGGCGTCATGAGCCTGGCAGGATCCGCTCTCCATCCAGCGCGGCGAGGGCGAACCGGCGGGCGGTGGCGAACTCGGCGCGCCGGCGCCTGCGCCGCTCCTCCGCCGTCGTTTCGCGGCCCCATTGCTCGGCCTGCCACTCCTCTTCAAGCGTGGCCGCGCTCCACAAGGCGTCTTCGTCCGCGCCGGGCAAGGTCGCGAGAAGGGTGATCACCAGCGAGGCCGAAAGGCTCGCCATCTGCTCGGCGGCGGCCAGAACCACGGGATGAAGCGGCGTGAGGACGTCGTGCAGAGCGTGCAGCGTTTCGGGATGCTGCGGCCGGTAGCTTACGCCGCCGATCCGTCTGAAGCGGACGCAGAGGCGGCGTTCGAGGTCGGCGAGCAGCGGATCCCAGACAGCGATCTGGCGCACATGGAGCGGTTCATCCGGATGGGCGCGATAGCACAGCGTGTCGGTCTCTCCGAACCGCAGGATGCGGCCGGTCGCCGCTTCGGGGGCGTGGGCGATTTCCTCCAAGGCGAAATCGGCCAGCGCGCGCAGCGGAAAGTCGGACGGATCGATCGTGTCGCCCTGGCGCGCCCATTCCTCAGCCAGAAGCTCGGCGCTGGCCCTGCTGGGCAGGCACTGGATCCGCCGCTCGCGCTGGGTACGCAGCACGCGGCCGTCGAGCGCGACGGCGAACCCGCCGTCCACTTTTTCCACGGTCGCATCGCGGTAGAACCGCTTCACCGGCTCCTCCACCGTTTCGCCAGCAGGGCCGGCCCGGCGAAAAAGCCGGCCGCGCCGAGCAGGAGGAGCGGCGCGCCGAGGTCGGGGCGGGCAAGACCCCGCTCGGCCAGCGCGTAGACCCCGAACAGGGCCGCCGCGACGGCCACCATGCGGACAAGCTGCATCACCGCCCAGCGACGGCGGGCCTGATGGTCAGAAGGCGGCAAGCAAGGCTCCCAAATCTTGCGCTCTGTCGGCAACGGCGGTTGCGCCGGCGGCGAGCAGGTCTGCACGCGTGTGGTAGCCCCATGCAACGCCGACGGCACGGGCGCCGGCCGACACCGCCATGTGCATGTCGAACACGGTGTCGCCGATCATCACCGTGTTCGACGGCTCCGCGCCTGCGTCCGCCATGGCGGCGAACAGCATGGACGGATGGGGCTTGGATGGGTGATGGTCGGCCGTCTGGACCGTGGCGAAGCTGCCCGCAAGGCCATGCGCCGCAAGGGTGGCTGCGGCACCGCGGCTGCTCTTGCCTGTCGCGATGCCGAGGGTCCAGCCGCTGTTCCGCAGATCCCGCACCAGATCCTCGATCCCCGGGTACAGCGGTTCCTGATGCGCCGTCCCGTCACGCGTGGCCGCAAAGGCGGAGCGATACCGCTCGGCGAGACGGCTGCGCCGTGCCGCAGTCTGGTCGGGCGCAAGACGCGCAATCGCCAGCGGAAGGCTGAGGCCGACGACCTGGCGGACCGCGGCATCGGCGGGCGGGGCGAGCGCCTCCCCGGCGAAGGCAGCCCGCATGGCCTGACACACCATGGCCTCGCCATCGACCAGCGTGCCGTCACAGTCAAAGACAGCCAGCCGGATCACGGGTGTCGCATTTCAGCCGCCAAGCCGGGATTGCCGGCGGCCTCCAGCCCGAGCACAACGCCGGCCCGGTCCCGCGCGGACCTGTCCTGACCCAGCTTGCGCGTGGCGCGGACCTGGTCGACCGCAAGGGCGAAGCCGGCGATGCCGCGGACCATCCGGGCGATGCGGTCCGGATCCACGCGTGATCGGACCCACGGCGTGCCGCTCATCTGCGGCTCGTGGCGCTGCGCCAGAGCGTCGATGTGTTGCAGCAGGTCCGGCTCCGGCACCAACCGCACGGTGCCTTCCAGTTCGACGGCGATGTAGTTCCAGGTCGGAACGCTTCCGCCACGATCATGATACCAGGCCGGCGTGATGTAGCCGTGGGGACCGAGGAAGCTCAGCACCGCGCGCGTGCCGGCGAGGTGCGGGGCGACGCGGTTCGCGCGCGCCAGGTGGAAGCAGAACGTCCGCGCGTCTGTGCGCACGGCCGGAGCATAGGCTAGGGCAGGGCTGCCGTTCACCACGGTGATGATCTGCGCGAAGCCGATGCGGTCCGCCGTGGCGAGTGCGCGCGGTTCGTCAAGATCCGCATAGGTCGCATCCGGGTGCATCAGCGGCGGCGCTCCCGGTGCCCCGCTTGTCTGCCACGGCCACGCCTCTCGCCGCGCCGCGCCTTCCGGTAGGTCTTCGCATGCGCGCGCGCCGCACGCTTCTGGTCCTCGGGCGAGCGCGGCGGCGGCGAGAAGTCGCTGGGCGCCGCATCGCTGGCGCCGGGGTCGAAGCCGAGCTGCTCCATCGAGGCGGCGAAGTGGTCGGGCAGGTCGGCCACGACGTCGATCCGTTCGCCACCCGGCGCACCGATCACCAGCCTGCGGGCATGGAGGTGCATCTTGCGGCTGATCGCGCCGGTGAGGAAGGCGTCGGCGCCGCCGTACTTTCCGTCGCCCACGATCGGATGGCCAAGTGCGGCGCAGTGCACCCGAAGCTGGTGCGTGCGGCCCGTCAGCGGTTCGAGTTCGAGCCAGGCGGCGCGCTTGCCCGCGCGATCGACCACGCGGTAGCGCGTCCTTGCCGGCTGCCCGCCGCTTTCGTCGACATGCATCTTCTCGCCACCCGTCCCCGGCTGCTTGGCGAGCGGGGCGTCGATCGTTCCTTCCGGCACGTCCGGCACACCCACCACAAGCGCCCAGTAGACCTTGCGCGCGCTCCGGCTGGCGAATTTCTTGGCGAAGTACGCGGCGCTTCCCGGTGTCCTGGCGACCAGCAGGACACCGGACGTGTCCTTGTCGAGCCGGTGCACGAGGCGCGGCCGCGGTGCCTCTCCCTCGGCGAACGCGTCGAGGAGGCGGTCGACATGACGCTTCGTTCCGGTGCCGCCCTGCGTCGCCAGCCCCGGCGGCTTGTTCAGCACGAGCGCCGAAGGCGTGGCGCGGATCACCATCGCGGCGGCCAGTTCCCGCTCTTCCGGACCAAGGGACACGGCCGCCCGCGGCGTCGCCGGCGCACCTCCGGGAGGAACGCGCACGATCTGACCCTTGGCGAGGCGATCGTCCGCCGCGACGCGCCGGCCATCGACGCGGATCTGTCCGGTGCGCGCCCAGCGGGAGACGGTGGCAAAGCCGATCTGCGGCAGGTGCCGCTTGAACCAGCGGTCGAGCCGGATGCCGTCGTCATCGGCCGACACCTCGAACTGGCGCACGGAGCCGCCGGGATCGGCGCCAGTCATGCGACGATCCGACCCAGCGCAAGACCGCCGAACAGGGCCATCACTCCCCCGAGCAGCGACGTCCCTACATAGGCGGCCGCTTTGAGAGCCGCGCCGCGCTCGATCAGCAGAGCCACTTCGAGGCTGAAGGTGGAAAAGGTCGTGAAGCCGCCCAAGACACCGGCCGCCAGGAACAGGCTCCAGCCGTGCCACTGGGCCCCCTCGCGCAGAACCACGCCGGCGAGCACGCCGAGCAGCAGGCTCCCCGCGATGTTGGTGATGAGGGTCGGGTAGGGGAAGGCCACGGCCGATGGACCCATCCACTTGACCACCGCCAGTCCGAGCACGAACCGCATCACCGCGCCCAGCGCGCCGCCAAGCGCGACGGGGGCAAGGGACGACAGGGTGGCGCTGCTCATGCCGCCGCCATAGCGGGGCAGGTCGCGCGTGACCAGTTGCCCGCTGCGGCTGGGGTGGTTCGGCAATGCTTGCGCAGCCGCGCGGTGTGCTGTAGGGAGCAGGAGACGAAGCTGCACCCGGTTCCGGGAGCGGCTGTTTGTTGTTTGCAGTTCATGCGGCTAGGCGATGGTGCCCGCGTGTCCGGTTCATCGAGGTGTGTTGATTTATGCAGATCATGGTTCGCGATAACAATGTTGACCAAGCCCTTCGCGCGCTGAAGAAGAAGTTGCAGCGCGAGGGCGTGTATCGCGAAATGAAGCTGCGTCGCCACTACGAGAAGCCGAGCGAGAAGCGCGCGCGCGAGAAAGCGGCCGCCGTCCGCCGGGCGCGCAAGATGGACCGCAAGCGGGCCGAACGCGACGGCGTCAAGCTCTGACGCTTCGGTGACGCCGCTGCCCGCACGGAGCGGTGCGGAGCGGCGCTGCCGATTGCTTCTTCACTTCCGGGCTGGATCAGGCGAAGGCTGAACATGACCGAGATCACGCGCGTTCCCCTTCAGCCGCTGGCCCGCGGGTCGCGGACCAAGCTGTGGCTGGCGATCGCCGCTTCGCTGGCGCTCGCGGGGGGCGTGGCGGTGGCCACCGTTCCGCGCGGACTGCAGGTCGAGACGCTGACTGCGGGAACGGGCGCCCGGCCCTCCGCCGACGATGTCGTGTTCGTGCGCTACCGCGGCACGTTGGCCGACACCGGGGAAGTCTTCGACGAATCGCAGGATCTGCCCCTGCCGGTTCAGGGCATTTTTCCCGAGGGTGTGCCTTTGCCGCTCTCCAACATGATCCCGGGTTTCCGTGACGGGCTGCTGCAGATGCAGAAGGGCGGACGCTACCGGCTGGAGATCCCCTCGGACCAGGCGTACGGGCCCAACCCGCAGCCCGGTTCGCCGATCCCGCCGAACGCCGACCTGGTGTTCGAGGTCGAGCTCATCGACTTCATGCCCGAAGGGGAGTTCCAGCAGCGTCTCGCCGTCTTGCGGCAGCTGCTTGGTCAGGGCCACGGCGCGGCCCAGCCCCAGCCGGAACCGGGCGCGCCGGATCCGCGGGGGCGGCCGCAGGGGCGCTAAACGCGCGCTTGATGGTTGCCGCGCCTGCCGGTAACGCGCGCTCCATGTCCGTCACATCCGAAGAGGTGGCCCGCGTGGCCCGGCTCGCGCGTGTCCGCATGAGCGAAGACGAGCTGGCGCGCCTCGCGCCGGAACTGTCCAAGATCCTCGACTGGGTCGAACAGCTGTCGCGGGTCGACACCAGCGCCGTGGAGCCGATGACGGCCGTGATCCCGAACCGCCTCCGCCTGCGCGAGGATGTCGTCGATGCCGATCCGGACACGGGCGGCGGGCGGCGCGACGATGTGCTCGCCAACGCTCCGGCGGCCGAGCACGGCTTTTTCGGCGTGCCCAAGGTGATCGAATGACGCAGCTGACTGACTTGGGTGTGATGGCCTTGCGCAACGGGGTCGCACGGGGCGATTTCACCGCAGCCGAGGTTGCGAATGCCTTCAACGCGGCCGTGGCTGAGGGGGGCGCGCTCAACGCCTTCATCGTCACGACGCCGGACCACGCCGCCGCCGCCGCCGCCAGGGTCGATGCCGACCGCGCTGCGGGGAAGCCGCTTGGACCTCTGGCCGGCGTGCCGATCGGGATGAAGGACCTGTTCGCCACCCGCGGCGTGCAGACCACCGCCGCCAGCGCGATTCTCGAAGGCTTCGTGCCGCCCTACGAGTCCACCGTGTCGCAGCGGTTGTGGGATGCGGGCGCGGGGATGCTGGGCAAGCTCAACCTCGACCAGTTCGCCATGGGGTCGTCGAACGAGACGAGTCACTTCGGCAATGTCGTCTCCCCCTGGCGGCGCAGCGACGGCGGAGAGACGCCGATGTCGCCGGGGGGATCCTCCGGCGGGTCCAGCGCCGCCATTGCGGCGCGGCTGTGTCCTGCCGCCACCGGCACGGACACGGGCGGCTCCATCCGGCAGCCGGCGGCGTTCACCGGCATCTGCGGCATCAAGCCGACCTACGGGCGCTGCAGCCGCTGGGGCGTCGTGGCCTTCGCCTCGTCGCTGGACCAGGCCGGCCCGATGGCGCGCAGCGTGGAAGACTGCGCGGTGATGCTGGAGGCGATGGCCGGGTTCGATCCCAAGGACGCCACCAGCCTTGATGAACCCGTGCCGCAGTGGAGCGCTGCGCTGGATGCGGACCTGCGTGGTCTGAAGGTAGGCGTTCCGTGCGAATACCGGCGCGAGGGCATGGACGAGGCCATTGTTGCCGTGTGGGAGCAGGGCAAGGCATGGCTGCGCGACGCGGGCGCGCAGCTGGTCGACATCAGCCTGCCGCACACCGACTACGCGCTGCCGGCCTACTACATCGTCGCGCCCGCCGAGGCGTCGTCGAACCTCGCGCGCTACGACGGCGTGCGATACGGCCTGCGGGAGGCGCCGGCGGGTGTGGGGCTGCAGGAGATGTACGCCGCCACGCGTGCCGCCGGCTTCGGCGACGAGGTGAAGCGGCGGATCCTGATCGGCACCTATGTGCTCTCCGCCGGCTTCTACGACGCCTATTACACCCAGGCGCAGAAGGTCAGGACGCTGGTCGCCCGCGACTTCCGGAATGCTTGGGCCGAGTGCGACGTGATCCTCGCTCCGACGACGCCGACCGCCAGCTTCCCGCTCGGATCGCTCTCCGAAGACCCGCTGACGATGTATCTGAACGACGTGTTCGCCGTCCCGGCCTCGCTCGCCGGCCTGCCCGCGATGAGCGTCCCCGGCGGCCTGAACCCCGACGGTTTGCCGCTGGGGCTGCAGATCATCGGCAAGCCGCTCGACGAACAGGGCGTCCTGAACGCCGGCCTCGCCATCGAGCAACGTGCCGGCTTCACCGCCCGCCCGCAGCGGTGGTGGTGACGGTGATGATGGACGCGGCCAAAGCCGATCGGGAACCAGAATGACCACCTATCGCATCCAGGGCAGAACAGGCGAATGGGAGGTCGTGATCGGCCTTGAGGTTCACGCGCAGGTGACGAGCCGCGCCAAGCTGTTCTCGACCGCCTCGACCGCCTTTGGCGCGGAGCCGAACACGCAGGTCAGTCTCGTCGATGCCGCGATGCCGGGGATGCTGCCGGTTCCGAACCGGGAGTGCATCCGGCAGGCGGTCCGCACGGGGCTGGCGGTCGAGGCGACGATCAACCGGTGGAGCCGGTTCGACCGCAAGAACTACTTCTACGCCGACCTGCCGCAGGGCTACCAGATCAGCCAGCTCTACCACCCGCTGGTGGGCGAGGGCACCTTGCTCGTCGAAGCGGACGAGAAGGCCGGCATCCTTCAGGACAAGCGCATCGGCATCGAACGCATCCACGTCGAGCAGGACGCGGGCAAGCTGATGCACGACCAGCATCCGAGCATGTCCTATGTCGATCTCAACCGCTCGGGCGTCGCCCTGATGGAGATCGTCAGCCGGCCCGACATGCGTTCGCCGGCGGAAGCCGGCGCGTATCTGCGCAAGCTGCGCGCGATCCTGCGCTATGTCGGCTCGTGCGACGGCAACATGGAGGAAGGTTCCCTGCGCGCGGACGTGAACGTGTCGGTGCGCCGCCCCGGAGAGCCGCTTGGCACCCGGACCGAGACGAAGAACGTGAACTCGGTCCGCTTCGTCATGCAGGCGATCGAGCACGAGGCGCGCCGGCAGGTCGAGCTGATCGAGGACGGCGGCACCGTGGTGCAGGAGACGCGCCTGTTCGACCCCGGCACGGGAACCACGCGCTCGATGCGGTCGAAGGAGGACGCGCAGGATTACCGCTACTTCCCCGATCCGGATTTGCTGCCGCTGGAACTGGACGAGTCCTTCGTGGAGGAGTGCCGTGCGTCCCTGCCCGAACTGCCCGACGCCAAGCGCCGCCGCTACATCGAGGTGCTCGGTCTTTCCCCCTACAACGCGCGCGAGCTGACGGCGGAGGTGGAGACCTTTGCCCGGTTCGAGACGCTGCTGGCCGAGACGGCGCGCAGCAGCGGCAAGGGCGAGACCGAGGTGGCGACGGCGGTCGCCAACTGGATCCTGTCGATCGCCCCGGGCGTGATGAACGCTCTGGGGGCCGAAGCCAATC
The DNA here is from genome assembly GCA_004331795.1 of Erythrobacteraceae bacterium CFH 75059. Taxonomy (GTDB): domain Bacteria; phylum Pseudomonadota; class Alphaproteobacteria; order Sphingomonadales; family Sphingomonadaceae; genus Qipengyuania_B; species Qipengyuania_B thermophila. Next base: position 76,410 of record SJSR01000001.1, on the reverse strand, counting down.
CGGCCTTCGCCACGGCCGCGGCGCAGGCGGCGATCCTCGACATGCAGGCGAGGGGCGACATTTCCGGCGGGCAGGCCAAGGAAATCTTCGAGCACGTGCTCAGGTCAGGCCGCGCCCCGAAAGAGATCGCCGAAACAGAAGGGTTGAAGCAGGAATCCGACGCCGGCGCGATCGAGGCGGCGGTGGACCGGGTGCTGGCCGCCAATGCCGAGAAGGTGGCCGAGTATCGCGGCGGCAAGGACAAGCTGTTCGGCTTCTTCGTCGGGCAGGTGATGAAGGCGATGCAGGGGAAGGGCAACCCTGGACTGGTCAACGCCGTGCTGAAAGCCAGGCTCGACGGGTGACGGGCGCCCCGTGCTCTCCATCGTCCTCGTCCAGCCGGAAATCCCCGGCAACACCGGCGCTGTGGGCCGGACCTGCGTGGCGCTCGATGCAGAGCTGGTGCTGATCCACCCGCTCGGGTTCGAGATCACCGATGCGCGGGTGAAGCGCTCCGGCCTCGACTACTGGCCGCATGTGCGGCTGGCGGAATATGCGAGCTGGGACCTGTTCATCGCCGCACGCCAGCCGCGCGACGACCAGATGTTTCTGTTCGAGGAGCACGCCAGCCGTTCGTTCTTCGAACCCGACTACCCCGAGGACGCAGTACTGGTGTTCGGGGGCGAGACACGGGGCATTCCGCACGCGGTATGGGGCCGCTTTCCCGGTCGGCAGTTCCGGCTGCCGATGTGTTCGCCCCACATCCGCTCGCTCAACCTCGCGAACACGGTGGCGGCGGCGGCCTATCAGGCTGTGCGCGCGCATGTCTGAAGCACGGCGTCAGCCGTCGGGCGAGGAGCAGATTTCCCTTCTGTGATTCAGGACGCAAGGACGGCCGCAGCGTATCGCCGCGGCCGTCCCGCTCTGGAATCGCTCAGTTCTTCCGCGTACCCGTCAGCGGCATGTCACCGAAAGCGCCGGCATTCACCTTGCCGGTGAGCTGGTCGCCATCGACCGTCGCCGTGCAGTTGAGGGTCATCGGCATGGGCACAGTCATGTCCATGGACCAGCTCAGCTCGTTGCCGTTGATGGTGCCGTTCTTCACGTCCATCGATCCCATGCCGCCGGCCATGGAACCGGTGAAGCTGCTGCCATCGTCGCTGGGCTGAACGGTGAAGGTGCCCTTCTGATCGCCCATCGGGCTCTTGACGACGGTGTCGTAGGTGCCGGCAACTGACATGCATTCTCTCCTTGCAAAGTGAGGGGGTTCGTGCGGATCCCGTGTCGTTCAATTACCACTGGTGAGCGACGCGAGTTCCCGGGTCTCCACCGCCAGACCCAGCCGCTGGAGCTGCGGGGCGACGACGCTCGCGTCCCCGACCACGACCCAGACGAACTGCCCGGGGCGGATGGCGGCACGCGCCGCGGCGTCGAGACTGGCGCGGGTTTGTCCGCGGTAACGGTCCGCCAGCGTCTCGTAGTAATCGTCGGGCCGGCCGTACAGCGCGTTCTGCTGCAACGCGCGCAGCACGGCACCCGAAGTCTCGAACTGGCCGGGCAATTCGCCGATCCGCGAGGTGACGATGCGGGACAGCTCCGCGTCGCTGACGCCGCTGGTGGTGACAAAGCCCTGCAGATCCTTGATCAGCTCCGCCAGCGCGTCGCCGGTGCGGTCGGCCTGAACCGGCGCGGCCACCTGGTAGGTGACGGCCCGCTCAGCCAGCCCCGCGCTTCCGCGAACGCCGTAGGACCATCCCTTTGACTCGCGCAGGTTCATGTTGAGCCGCGACAGAAAATCACCGCCCAGTGCGCTGTTGGCGTTCAGCAGGTCGACAATGGTCGCGTCACGGGCGGAGGCCGGCGTCAGCTGTCCGCCAAGGATGTAGGACTGCGGCGAATTGGGCCGGTTGACGAGCACGATGCGGCTTGCCGCGGGCGCGGCGGCGAAGGCGCCGAACGCCTTGTTCCCGCGCGGCGTCGTGGGCGCCTGCCAGTCGCCAAGTGTCCGTTCCAGCACCGGCAGCACCGCGCTCAGCGGGCGATCCGAGACCACGAAGATCTCGCCATTGTCGGGCCGGATCCAGGTGCTGTGGAAGGCCACCAGATCGTCGCGCGTGATCGCACGGACGGAAGCCGGAGTGCCGCTGGCCGGCCCCCCATACGGGCTGTCCTCGCCATAGATGATCGGCGTGAGCACGCGGGCCGCGATGGAGGCGGGCGTGCGCAGTTGCTGCTGGATACCGGTCAGCTGCTGGGTGCGAACCCGTTCGAACTCGCCGGGGTCGAACGCGGGATTGCGGACGATGTCGGCCAGAAGATCGAGGGAGGGTTCAAGATTGGCGCTGAGCGCGTCGAGCGTGAACACCGAGCGGTCGGCGCTGCTGCCGGTGCTGATGGCCGCGCCGAGCCGCTCGCGCGCTTCGGCGAGCTGCTGCGACGACAAGGAGGTCGTGCCCTCGTCCATGAGGTTGAGGGTGAGCGTCTCGAGACCGCGCCGGGCAGCGGGGTTGGCCGCACTGCCGGCGTCGAAGGATACGCTGACGAGCGTGTTGGGAATGGCGGTGCGCTGGGCGTAGGTGACGCGCATCCCGTTGGCCAGGGTCGCCCGCTCGACAGCCGGGAAGTCGAGCGCGGGCACGGGGCCGATCGGCGGCGCGGGGCGCACCTTGCTCACCGTGATCTGCTCCTCGGGCGCCGCCGGCCGGTTGACGACCGCAGCCTCCGCGTAGGTGCCGTCACGCTCACCCGGCTCGAGCACGAGCGTCAGGGCGGGCCGCCGCAGCCAGCGCTGCATCGCCGCGCGCACGTCGGTCGGGGTCAGGGAGGCGAGCACTTCGAGTTGCCGGGCATAGAACTCAGGGTCGCCGGCCAGCACCTCGCCCGAGGCGAGCGTCACCGCCTTGCCGTTGAACCCGCCCACCTGCTCCAGCCCGCGGATCGTGCCGGCGACATTCGTGGTGGTGGCCCGGCGCACCTCGTCTTCCGTCGGGCCTTCGGCGATGAAGCGATCCACCACGGCGTTCATGCGCGCCTCGACCGTGGCGGGGTCGCTGACGGGGCTGGCCGTGGCGCTGACGGAGATGATGCCGACCCGTTGGAAGGCGAAGTTGCCGGCCGACACGCTGACGGCGATCTTCTCGTCACGCACCAGGGCGTTGTCGAGGCGGCTGGACGAGAGGCCGCCAAGGATCTGCATCCCCACCTGAAGGGCGACCAGATCCCGGTCGAGGATGCCCGGTGCCGACCAGTAGCGGGTGATGGACGGTGCCGCGACCTGATCGCGCATGACCGTGCGCACGTCCTGCGCCAGTTCCGGCACATTCGCTTGCGCCGGCTCGTTCACCGGCCCGCGCGGAATCGCTCCGAACCACTTTTCCACCAGCGGCCGCGCCTCGGCCGCGCTGATGTCGCCGGCCAGCACCAGCGTCGCGTTGTTCGGGCCGTACTTGTCGCGGAACCAGTTTCTCACATCCTCCAGCGTCGCGGCGTCGAGATCCGCCATGGAGCCGATCGGGGTGTGATTGTAGGGGTGCGGCGCGGGAAAAAGGGTGCGGGCGACTTCGTAGAAGACCAGCCCGCCGGGCTGATTGTCGCCCTGCCGTTTCTCGTTCTGGACCACGCCCCGCTGGTTGTCGAGCTTCGCCTGGGTGACGGCGCCCAGAAGATACCCCATCCGGTCGGACTCGAGCCACAGGGCCTTTTCGAGCGCGCCGCGCGGGACCGTCTGGAAATAGTTGGTCCGATCGAAGCTGGTCGTGCCGTTGTAATCGGTCGCGCCCATCTGCTGCAGGTACTCGAAGAAATCCTCGGGCGCGTTCTCCGAACCGTTGTACATGAGGTGCTCGAACAGATGCGCGAAGCCGGTCCGGCCCTGAGGCTCGTCCTTCGAGCCGACATTGTACCACACCGCCACCGCGACGATTGGCGCCTTGCGGTCTTCGTGAACGATGACATCGAGACCGTTGGCGAGGGTGAACTTCTCGTGCGGGATGCGCACTTCACCGACAAGCCGGTCCAGCGGAGCCGCGGTCTGCCCGTCGGCGCCGGCGGCGGGAGGAGCCGCCGGGGTGATGCCCGTCGGCACGGTTGTCGCACATGCGCACAGAGCAAGTGCCGCGGCCCCCGCCCACATCGAACGAATCTTCATACAGAGGCCACCTTCACCCGGAATGCGCCATATGGCTGGCTTGGGGCGCTTCCTTGCCAAGATGCGCCCGGCGGAGCAACGGCAATTGCCATCAACCGCCGGAATTGGCCAAATTGTTGCGCACACCGTTTCGATCGGCGCGAAATGTCGTCACCTCTTGCGTTGCAAAACTGCAACACTATCTGACGCCAGACTGCTTGTGAGGGAGAGCACATGAACCTCGAGAAATTCACCGACCGCGCCAAGGGCTTCCTGCAGGCCGCGCAGACGACGGCCATTCGCCTCAATCATCAGCGGATTGCGCCGATCCATCTGCTGAAGGCGCTGATCGACGACGGCGAAGGCATGGCGTCGGGGCTGATCACCCGCGCCGGGGGCGATCCGCGGCGTGTGCAGGCGGAAGTGGATGCGGCACTTGGCCGGATCCCGGCCGTGACCGGCGGCGGCGCGCAGCAGACGCCCGGGCTCGACAATGACGCTGTCCGCGTGCTCGACCAGGCACAGCAGATCGCGGAGAAGTCGGGCGACTCGTTCGTCACCGTGGAGCGGCTGCTGGTTGCGCTCGCTCTGGCGACCACGACGTCGGCGGGTCAGGCGCTCAAGACCGCCGGTGTCGATGCCAGGGCGCTGGAGCAGGCGATCACCCAGCTGCGCGGCGGCCGCACTGCGGACAGCGCCAACGCCGAACAGGCTTACGATGCCATGAAGAAGTATGCGCGCGACCTGACGCAGGCGGCGCGCGACGGCAAACTCGATCCGGTCATCGGCCGGGACGAGGAGATTCGCCGCACGATCCAGATCCTCGCACGGCGGACCAAGAACAATCCTGCCCTCATCGGCGAGCCGGGCACGGGCAAGACCGCCATCGCCGAGGGGCTGGCGCTGCGCATCGCCAATGGCGACGTGCCGGACAGCCTCAAGGGCCGCACCCTGATGTCTCTCGACATGGGAGCGCTGATCGCCGGGGCGAAGTATCGCGGCGAGTTCGAGGAGCGGCTGAAGGCCGTTCTCGACGAGGTGAAGGCGGCTGAAGGCGACATCATCCTGTTCATCGACGAGATGCACACGCTGATCGGCGCCGGCGCCTCCGAAGGAAGCATGGATGCGTCCAATCTTCTGAAGCCGGCGCTCTCGCGCGGCGAGTTGCACTGCATCGGCGCCACGACGCTCGACGAGTACCAGAAGTATGTGGAGAAGGACCCGGCTCTCCAGCGCCGCTTCCAGCCTGTCTACATCGACGAGCCGAGCGTGGAGGACACCATTTCCATCCTGCGCGGGATCAAGGACAAGTACGAGCTGCATCATGGCGTGCGCATCACCGACGGCGCGATCGTCGCCGCGGCGCAGCTGTCGCATCGCTACATCCAGAACCGCTTTCTGCCGGACAAGGCGATCGACCTGATGGACGAGGCCGCCAGCCGCATCCGCATGGAGGTCGAATCGAAGCCGGAAGAGATCGAGGCGCTCGATCGTCGCATCATCCAGCTCAAGATCGAGGAACAGGCGCTGCAGAAGGAGACCGACAAGGCATCGCAGGACCGGCTTGGCAGCCTGCGCGCCGAACTGGCCAATCTGGAGCAGCAATCCGCCGAACTGACCAGCCGCTGGCAGGGAGAGCGCGACAAGATCCAGGCCGAAAGCCGGCTCAAGGAGGAACTGGATCAGGCGCGTATCGAGCTTGAGCAGGCGCAGCGCGAAGGAGACCTGGCCCGGGCGGGGGAGCTGTCCTACGGCCGGATCCCCGAACTCGAGCGGCATCTGGCCGAGGCGCAGGGGCAAACCGCCAACGCGCTGCTGCGCGAAGAGGTGACGGAGGATGACATCGCGGCGGTCGTGAGCCGCTGGACCGGCATCCCGGTCGACCGCATGCTGGCCGGCGAGCGCGAGAAGCTGCTGAAGATGGAAGAGATCCTCGGTCGCCGCGTGATCGGCCAGGAACGGGCGGTGTCGGCGGTGTCGAAGGCGGTGCGGCGCGCCCGCGCCGGGCTGCAGGATCCCAACCGGCCGCTCGGCTCTTTCCTCTTCCTTGGCCCGACCGGGGTGGGCAAGACGGAGCTGACCAAGGCGCTTGCCGGGTTCCTGTTCGACGACGACAGCGCGATGGTCCGCATCGACATGTCCGAGTTCATGGAGAAGCACGCAGTGGCGCGGCTGATCGGCGCGCCTCCGGGCTATGTCGGCTACGAGGAGGGCGGCGTGCTGACCGAAGCGGTGCGGCGCCGCCCCTATCAGGTGGTGCTGTTCGACGAGGTCGAAAAGGCGCACGCCGACGTCTTCAATGTGCTGCTCCAGGTGCTCGACGACGGGCGGCTGACGGATGGGCAGGGGCGGGTGGTCGATTTCGCCAACACGCTCATCATCCTGACATCCAATCTCGGCAGCCAGTATCTGTCGGCCATCACCGAGGACCAGAGCGTCGCCGATGTCGAGCCGCAGGTGATGGAGGTGGTCAGGAGCCACTTTCGTCCCGAGTTCCTCAACCGCCTCGACGAGATCATCCTGTTCCACCGACTGGGACAGGAGCACATGGCGCCGATCGTCGATCTACAGGTCGCGCGGGTGCAGAAGCTGCTGGCCGACCGGAAGATCACCCTCGACCTCAGCGAAGCGGCGCGCAAGTGGCTGGGCCGGGTGGGCTACGATCCGGTCTATGGCGCCCGGCCGTTGAAACGGGCGGTGCAGCGTTACCTGCAGGACCCGCTGGCCGAGAAGCTGCTGATGGGCGAAGTGACCGACGGCAGCACGGTGCGCATCGACGAAGGCGACGGCGAGCTCGTCATGGTGGTCGAAGGCAGCGCGGCCGCCAATGCACAGGCGGCCTGATCCGATCGTCCATTCCTTGGCCAAACGGAAAGGGCTCCGGCATCATGCCGGAGCCCTTTCCTTTGCGGCTCTGCCTTACGGTCAGAAGGTGAAGACGGCACCCGCGTAGAAGAAGCGGCCGACGTTCGGGTAGATCCCGCTGCCCGCTCCGCGTCCGTCGAGCGGCGACGGCGGCAGCTGGTCGAGCACGTTGTCGACACCCGCGTAGAACCGGAACCGCGTGCCTTCCGGTTCGAAGCCGAACCGGATGTTGTGGTACAGGATGTCCGGATAGTGGGTGAACGGGAACGCGTCCGGGTTTTCCGGCGGACGACCCTGATGCGAGAACTGCGTCTCCCACGCGCCCACGGTCATGCGGCTGACGAAGCGCGCGTTGTAGGAGAAGTCCACCTCGCCGAAGTCGAGGGTCGAGAACAGGCTCGCCGCCCACTCCGGAATGCCCAGAACGCCGTTGAGCCGCGTGGACCGTTCCGGATCGGTGATGAAGGTGAAGTTCTCGCGTTCGAGGTTGTGCGTCACCAGCAGGCGTGAGTTCAGGCGGATCGTGTCCGACAGGGCGCCCACATAGGCCACCTCGAAGTCGATCCCCCGCGCCCGCAGTTCAGCGAAGTTGAACGGCTGGTTGATGAACGAGGGGCCGATGCGCGGAATGTCGATCTGCGGCACGCCGGGGAAGGTCCGGTTCTGCTGACCCTGGAAGGTGAAGTCGGTCAGCGGATCGTTCGTCCGCCGACGGAAGACCGCGGCGCAGAACGGATTGTCGAGACCCACCGGATCATCGTAGCAGCGGTTGATGATCGCCTGCGGATCCAGCCCGCTGATCACTTCCGACACCTTGATGTCATAGTAGTCGGCCGAGAACGAGAACCCGGACAGGAACGACGGCTGGTAGACGAAGCCGACCGTGATGCTGTCGCTCTTTTCGGGAGACAGGTTCGGGTTGCCCTGATTGAAGCCCGAAATGCCCGACGCGGCGACGTTCGTCCACGGACGGGTTTCGCCGCCCACCACGATGGTCGTCGGGATACCCGCCGCGGCGCAGTTGCGGGCGCGGTTCGGGTTCTCGTTGATGACCGTCTGGTTGCAAGGATCGACGAGGCCGTTGAGGAAGGTTTCCGACTGGGTGGAGTACAGGTTGCCGATGTTCGGCGCCCGCACCGCCCGCCCGTAGGCCGCGCGGATGCGCAGATCCTGGAACGGCGACCAGATCACCCCGGCGTTGTACGCCCAGACGAGATCGTCCTGCGTGTTGTAGTCGGAGACGCGCACCGCGCCCTCGACCGTCAGTTCGTTGAAGAACGGAACGGCCGCAAGGATCGGCACCCGCAGTTCCGCGAAGGCTTCGCGGATGGTCTGCGCCGGCGGATCGAAGGCGCCGATGGCGTTGAGGAAGCTCTGCCCGCTGACGGTGAAGTCGTCATAGGCCGAGAACGCGTCCTCGCGGCGGTACTCGACACCGAGCGCGAACCCGGCCGGGCCGCCCGGCAGGTTGAAGAACCCGCTGCTGTCGCCGGAGATGAACGCCGTGGCGTTGAGCTGCTCTGCCCACTGCTCGCGCGAGGAGACGGCGAGGACGTAGTCGCGGGCCGCCTGCGAGGCGTTGCCGTACCCGAACGGGTTGAGCGGGGCGCACGCCGGATCGGCCGTGGCCGGGTTGAGGTTGATGCGGCAGACGATGTTGCCGTTGGCATCGCGCGCGGCGTCAGTGGCGTTGTTGTAGCGCGCGATGTTGATGTTGCCGCCGGTGTCGTAATACGTCTCCGACCGGCCGTAGTTCAGCGCCACTTCGTAGCGCAGGTTGCCCGTGGTGGACAGGTCGCCCGCCACGCCGCCGACGATGCGCCACAGCTCGCGTCGGTGATCTTCCGACCGCGTGCCGAGGTCGTAGTTGAAGCGGAACGACTGGAAGGTCTGCGTCCCGTTCACCACTGCCGGCGCCGCCGGGTCGAGGCCGTTGATCTCGATGATCTGCTGCCGTGCCTGAGGGGTCAGGAACGGGTTGTCGAGGCGGAAGGTGCTGCGCAGCAGGCCGGTCGAGAAGGTCGGCTGGGTCGACTGCTGGACGGCGTCGATCCGCACATACTTCGCTTCGAGGAAGGGACGGAAAGCCGTGCCGAGATCCGCATTCAGCAGGACGTTGAAGGCATAACGCTCCAGCTCGGGCCGCAGCTGCGCCTCTTCGAGACCGGTCGATCCCAGCCCGCCGATCACGCCGCCACCCTGAGGGCGCAGGTCGCCGGTCGGCACGCTCCGGACGAGGAACTGGCCGGTCGGGTCGAACGACCAGAAATGGTTCACGCCCCCGCCAGTCGGGGTGAAGCTGTTCGGAACCAAGCGGCCCTGCGGGTCGCGGGTGACGGAGGCGCAGCTCAGCTGAAGGCGCTGCTCATGCCGCGCGCGGGCGGCTGGAGACAGCGCGTCGTACTGCGCGTTGGTGAGGTACGGACAGACCGTCTGCAGCATCCCGTTCTCGTTCAGCTGCGCGAAGCGCAGGCCGCGGACCAGCGTGGTGTTCGGGATGCCGTTGTTGTTGCGGTTCGGCACCGGAGTGGTGGTGCGCGTCAGCGGGTTGTAGGTGGTGGTCGGTTCCGTTGTCGTGAAGTTGGGGAAGCCGGAAAGCGCGCCGGTGAAGCTGTCGCGCTGCCGCGAGAGCAGCTGGTCCTGCCGGTCCCATTCCGCAGAGAACGCGACGTTCAGGCGGTTGTCGAACAGGTTGCGTCCCGCCGTGATGCTGGCGAAATATCCCGCCGCATCGCCCTCGTCCGACAGGCCCGCCTGTCCGCGCACCCGCACGCCGTCAAAGTCGCGGCGCAGGATGAAGTTCACCACCCCGGCGATGGCGTCGGACCCGTAAACGGCCGAGTTGCCGCCAGTCACCAGGTCGACCCGCTCGAGCAGGTCGGACGGGATGGTGTTGGTGTCGACATCGTACGTGCCGGGCTGCGACGTCACGTGACGGCGGCCATTGACGAGCACCAGCGTCCGCGCCGAGCCAAGGTCGCGAAGGTCGAGGGTGTTGATGCCCGCGGTGCCGATGAAGCGGGTCGAGTTCGCCTGGGTGAAGGCAGAGCCCAGCGCCGGCAGCTCGGCCAGCGCGTCACCGATGTTCGGCGTGCCGCGTTCGGTCAGGTCCTGCGCCGTGACCGACGCGATCGGAGTGGTCGACTCGAGGTTGGGACGCGCGATGCGCGAGCCGGTGACGATGATCTGCTCGCCCGTCGTGCCCGTGTTCGTCCGCGCGACTTCTTCCTCGTCCGGGATCGTGGCGGTGGTTTGCGCAAACCCCGGAGCGGCGGCGGCGAGCGCCACGACGCCGGCGCCGGTAAACAGGGCGGCGCGGCCGGTCATGGCCTTCGCGAAAGCATGTCTCATGTTCAAACAGTCCCCTTATCGAGCCAAAGGCAAGGCGGAGACCGTTAAAGCCGAAGCAGGCAATGCCCCGCAAGCCGATGAAGGGCAAATGAACGAGCGGGGCTGAAGCTTTCTCAGCGGATGTCACCCAAATGCAACAAGAAGGTGCGGCGGGGGCGGCGGCGAGCGAAACATCGTTGCGCGGCCGCTGGGAAGCGGGGGCGGCGCCTCAGTTGCCGCGTGAGCCCCCGCGGCCGTGTTCGACATATTCCTGCGCCTGGGCACGGTGGTCGTCCGCCAGGCGCCGCCACTCGGCCGCGGTGCGGCACACCTTGCGCTTGCGCACATGGGAACCGGTCACGTCCTGCACCCGGCAGATCTGCGGCTCCGGGCCGGTCGGCGCGCCTTCAGCCGCAGCGTGGGGCGCCCCTGACGCGTCAACCGCCTGCTGCTGGGCTGCGAGAGGCTGGGCCGTGACAAAGGCCGTCAGGAACGCGGCAAGGCTCAGGCTGGTCGTCCGCATGATCATGTCTCCTCGGGGTTCCCCATAGCAGAAAGGGGGCCGCAGACGCGACCCCCTTCCCGTTCACCGATTTTGCCGGCCTCAGAACTGCAGGTTGACACCCACAGCGTAGCGACGGCCCAGCGGGTCGTAGGTCGACGGATAGGTGTTGCCGCTGTTGAAGGCGGTGGCACCGATGGTGCTGCCCACGATCGGCGGATCCTTGTCGAACAGGTTGAACACGCTGAAGATGATGTTGGCCCGGTCGGTGATCTCGTAGCGGGCCGACAGGTCGAAGTAGTGCTTCTCGTCGATCCGTTCGAAGCGCGGCTGGAAGTCGCCGGCGGCGTCATCCTGCACCCGCAGATCGTCGATGAAGCGCCACAGCAGCGACAGCGAGACCCGGTCGAACGTCAGCGTGGTGCGCTGCGAGAACGAGAACTCGGGCAGCGGCGAGGCGCAGTCCAGCCCGTACTGGCCAACGCACTCCAGGTTCTCGCTCAGCGGGGTCGGCTGGAACTGCGACTTGTCGGTCCAGTTGCCGGCGAAGCTGAGCGCCAGACCGGCCCAGCCCAGATCGCGCTGGTAGTTGGCGATCAGGTCGACACCGCTGCTGCGGATGATGCCCTGGTTCGTCAGCGGCAGGGGCAGGCCCGGCGTCGTCGACACGTCGCCGTCGATGCCGCCCGTGACCGGGTTGCGCCGAATGGCCGTGCACGCCGGGTTCGTCGCGGCACCGGCACCCGGATCAACCGGGGTGGTGGCGCTGAACGACGAGGTGCCGAAGCAGCGGAAGAACACGTCGCCCACGGTGGGCGAGGTGATCGCGTCCGTGACCTTGATGTTGTAGTAGTCCGCGCTGATCGTCAGGCCGGGGATGAACACCGGCTGCAGCACCACACCGGCGGTGTAGGTGTCGGCCCGCTCGACATCGAGGTTCGGGTTGCCGCCGAACGTGATGTTGATCTGGCCGGCCGACGGCGGCTGGATGTTGCCGATCGTGCTCGCCGGCGCGCCCTGCGCAAGGCAGACCGCGCGCAGGTTGGCGTTCAGCGTCGGCAGAGCCAGCTGGCACGGATCGATGGCGCTGTTGTCGAGACCGGTGCGCAGCGGGTCGAACAGTTCGGCCACGTTCGGCGAACGGGTCGCACGGTTGTAGCCGCCGCGGAACTTGATGCTCGGCACCGGTTCCCAGCTGCCGCCGATCTTGTAGGTCCAGCTCGTGCCGGTGGTCGAGTAGTCGGACACGCGGGCGCCGAGTTCGAGCTGCAGGCTGTGGAACAGCGGACGGTCGACGATCAGCGGCGCGATCACTTCGACGAACGCTTCCTTGACGTCATAGCCGCCGAGGACGTCCGGCGACGCGGCGCCGTTGCCCAGCACCTCGCCCGGCGTCTGCTGAGCGATGTCGGACGAGCGGCCGGCGCTGTAGTCGCGGTATTCGCCGCCGATGGCGAAGCCGAACGCTTCCGTCGCCCAGGGCGAGGTGAAGCCGATATCGCCGGAGATGACACCGCGCACCGTCGCCAGGCTGGCGATGTTGGAGCCGCTGGCCGAGGCGTTGATGAAGTTGAACGCTTCGGGCGTGATGCTGCCCGGCCCGCCGAAGATGTTGAGCGGGACGCAGCCATTGGCGGTGTTGCGGCACGCGATCTGCCCGTTCGGCAGGCGCACCGCATCCACCGACTGCCGAAGACGCGACAGCAGGCCGTTGTTGCGCTGGCGCTGCGTGTTCTCGCTCTCGCCGTACGAGCCGAACAGGTCGAAGCCGATGTTGTCCGTGATGTCGCCGCGGACACCGATCACCGTGTCGAACAGGGTGGTGGTGTACTCGGACACGCGACCGCCGCCTTCGACAAAGCGGCGCTGCACGATGTTGGTCAGGCGGATGTCCGCCGCCGAACCCGGAGCAGCCGTGCGCGCCGCCGTACAGGCCGCCTGCGTCGCGCCGGAGGCGAGGCACAGCGTGTTGGCGGCCGCGTCGCTCAGGAACGGGTTGTTCACGCCAAAGGTCAGCTGCGAGCCGAAGGCGCCCGACGGAGCGATGATGGTCGAGACCGTGTTCTTGGAGAACAGGCCGCGGGCATAGACCTCGATCCCCGGCGTCACCTCGTAGTTAGCGGCGCCGTAGATGTTGAAGCGCTCGAACGGCGTCTGGAAGATGTTGAACGGGTTGAAGTTGAACGCATCAGCCGGCGTTGCCGGGCGGAACACGCCGTTGTCGAGCACGCGGGTGCCGGTGCCGGGGATGAACACGCGGGTCGGCACGCTGGTGCCCGAACCGCCGGCATTGCCGGAAACGGAGTCGACGTTGAACCGCGAGAAGTCGCGCGCGCCTTGGAACACCGGGTTGGCGTTCTGGTAGCCGACCGACAGCACGGCGTTGCCGCGGCCATCGTCGAAGTTCGCGCCGACCGTCAGGTCGCCGCGGAAGATGTTGCCGTCGCCGCGCTCGGTGATCTGCTGGCTGAGGCCGAGATCGATGCCGGCGAAGTTGCGGCGGGTGACGAAGTTCACGACACCGGCGACCGCGTCCGCACCGTAGGTGGTCGAGGCGCCGCCGGTCAGCACGTCCGTCCGCTCGAGCAGGGCGAGCGGGATGTTGTTGAGGTCGACCGCGCCGCCGATGTTGGCCGGCACGATGCGCCGCCCGTCAACCAGCACCAGGTTGCGGTTGGTGCCGAGGCCGCGCAGGTTGACGAAGGAGGCGCCGCCATTGCCGTTGTTCACCTGCGAGCCGATCGAGGGCACGACGCCCGGGATCTCGCGCAGCAGTTCCTCGGCGACGTTGACCTGCTGCAGCTCGACTTCGGCGCGGCCGATGGAGGTCACGGGCGCCGACGCTTCGATGTTGGGGTTGCGGATCAGCGTGCCGGTGACGACGATTTCAGAGCCGGGCTCGAACTGGCTGTCCGGCGCCGCTTCGGCCGGGGCGACCTGGAGGTTCTCGGCCGGGCGGTTCTGGTCCCGGGCGGCCTGCGCGTAAGCGGGCTGAGCGAGAACGAACGCGCTCGCGAGGAGCGATCCGGTCATCAGGTGACGGCGGTAGGATTGCGACATGGATGACGTCCTTGCTGGTGATTCGACAATGCACGCGCCGCCCGCAGCGAGGCGTGATTGGCTGCGGTGGTTATTCAGGAACAATGCGCCCCGCAATCGCGCAGTGCCGCCGCGCCTCATGATCCATCTGCACTGTCGCAAAACAGCAACATTGCTGTTCAAGGCGCGCCGGCGCAAAAAGGCGGGGCTGATTGAGGCTGAGGGTCGAGGATTTGCTGACATGACGAGGTCTTGCCGAGTGCTTCTGGCCGCGTGGGCGGCGGTTCTGGCGTTGCCGGCTGCGGCGCAGGAAGGACGCAGTGCTTCCGCCGAGCCGCCGGCGCCGTTGCGGGCGGTGGTCGACTGCAGGAGCCTGCCGGCCGATGCCGAACGGCTCGCCTGTTACGACCGTACGGTCGCGGCGCTGGAGGAGGAGCGGCGGGAAGGCCGGATCGCCGTCACCAGCATCGAGGAGGTGCGCGCGGCCCGCCGGTCGCTGTTCGGCCTGCCACTCGGCGGAGTGCGGCTGTTTCCGGGTGTGCGGGACGGTGGCGCGGACGAGGAACCGGAATCGGTCACGGGCACCATCCGGGCGGTGCAGACGACGCGCTCGGGCAACTGGCTGGTGCAGATCGACGATGCGGTGTGGCAGACGACGGAGAGCGGCTACTTCCAGACACTGCCGCGTGTCGGGCAGGAGGCGACCGTCACGCGCGGCCTGCTGGGCAGCTACAGGTTGTCCGTCGCCGGGCGGCCGGGCCTGCGCGCAGTGCGCGTCCGCTGAGGCGCACCGCCCCCCGGCTTGACCCTCCGGGGCGGCCGCCGTAAACCCGTTGCAAACAGCAACGAGGGAGAGCGTCGTCATGTCCACCGCCTATATCGTCGATGCGCTCCGGACGGCGGGCGGCAAACGCGGCGGGCGTCTGGCCGGGGTTCACCCGGTGGATCTCGCGGCTCATGCGCTGAACGCCGTGGTCGAGCGCAGCGGGATCGACCCCGGCGCCGTGGACGACGTGATCATGGGCTGCGTCAGTCAGGGCGGCGAGCAGGCGATGCAGGTCGGCCGCAACGCCGTGCTGGCCTCGCGCCTGCCGCAGTCGACCCCGGCCGTGACCATCGACCGGCAGTGCGGTTCCTCGCAGCAGGCGATCCAGTTTGCCGCGCAGGCGGTGATGAGCGGCACGCAGGATGTCGTCATCGCCGCCGGGGTCGAAAGCATGTCGCGGGTGCCCATGGGGTCCACCGCCATGTTCCACATGAAAGAGGGGCTGGGGCACTACAAGTCGCCCGGCCTCGAAACGAAATATCCCGGCATCCAGTGGTCGCAGTTCGTCGGCGCCGAGATGATGGCGCAGAAGCACGACCTGTCCAAGGAGGAACTGGACCGCTACGCGCTGCGCAGCCACGAGCGGGCGAAGGCGGCGACGCAGGAGGGGGCCTTTGCCAGGGAAATCGTCCCGATCGAGGTGGACACGCCCGACGGGCCGCAACAGCACGACGTGGACGAGGGCATCCGCTTCGACGCCACGCTGGAAAGCATCGCCTCGGTCAAGCTGCTCAGCCCCGAGGGCCGGATCACCGCCGCGTCGGCCAGCCAGATCTGCGACGGGTCGAGCGCGGTGCTCGTCGTGTCGGAAGAGGCGCTGAAACGTCACGGGCTGACGCCGCTGGCGCGGATCGTCAACCTCACGGTGACGGCCGGCGACCCGGTGATCATGCTGGAAGAGCCGCTGTTCGCCACTGACCGCGCGCTCGAGCGTGCCGGCATGCGGATCGATGACATCGACCTGTTCGAGGTCAACGAGGCGTTCGCCTCCGTGCCGCTCGCCTGGCTGAAGCACACCGGCGCCGACCCGGAGCGACTGAACGTCAACGGAGGCGCCATCGCGCTCGGCCATCCGCTCGGCGCCAGCGGCACAAAACTCATGGCCACGCTGGTCCATGCGCTCAGGGCGCGGGGCAAGCGCTACGGCCTGCAGACGATGTGCGAGGGCGGCGGCGTCGCCAACGTCACCATCGTCGAGGCGCTCTGACCTTTCAGACAGACAGGAGAACGGGAATGGATGTCGGCAGCAGCACGCCCGCCGTGGTGACGGGCGGAGCGTCGGGATTGGGTGCCGCCACCGTGCGGCTGCTGGCGTCGAAGGGCGCCAAGGTGGCGATCTTCGACATGAACGAGGAGAAGGGGCGGTCGCTTGCCGACGAGGTCGGCGGCGTGTTCTGCAAGGTCAATGTCACCAGCGAACAGGATGTCGATGCCGGGTTCGCCACCGCGCGCCAGGCGCACGGGCAGGAGCGGATCCTCGTGAACTGCGCGGGCATCGGCAACGCGATCAAGACCGCCAGCCGGGACAAGCAGACCGGCGAGATCAAGCACTACCCGCTGTCCGCGTTCGAGTTCGTCATTCAGGTGAACCTGATCGGCACCTTCCGCTGCATCGCGAAATCGGCGGCGGGGATGATGACGCTTGACCCGCTTAATGACGAAGGCGAGCGCGGGGCGATCGTCAACACGGCTTCCGTCGCGGCCGAAGATGGCCAGATCGGCCAGGCAGCCTATTCGGCGTCCAAGGCAGGGGTCGTCGGAATGACGTTGCCGATCGCGCGCGACCTGATGAACGAAGGCATCAGGGTCAACACGATCCTGCCGGGCATCTTCCACACGCCGCTGCTCATGGGCCTGCCGGAAAAGGCGATCGAGGCGCTCAACGCCTCCGTGCCGTTTCCCAAGCGCCTCGGCCGGCCGGAGGAGTATGCCCGGCTGGCGCTGTGCATGATCGAGACCGGCTACTTCAACGGCGAGGACGTCCGCCTCGACGGCGCCATCCGGATGGCGCCCCGCTGAACCGCGCAGCGCGGGAGCGGCGTGTCCGCGCCGCGCCCGCGCCGTGGTCCGGCGCCGCTGTGGTTCAGCCGCCGATGGCCCCGCCGCTGAATGCGTCGGAGATGTCGCAGGCGGCCGGACCGAGGATGACGATGAACAGCACCGGCAGGATGAACAGGATCAGCGGGATCGTCATGATCGCCGGCAGGCGCGCGGCCTTCTCCTCCGCGCGCATCATCCGTTCATTGCGGAACTCGGCCGACAGCACACGAAGCGCCGAGGCTAGCGGCGTTCCGTACTTCTCGGTCTGGACCATGGTCGTGACCACGCCCTTCACCGCCTCCAGATTGACGCGGTAGGCAAGATTGTCGAAAGCCTTCTTGCGTTCGCTGAGGAAGCTCAGCTCGATGGAGGTCAGCAGGAACTCGTCGCCAAGCTCGGGATAGGCACGGCCGAGTTCCTTGGCCACGCGGTTGAAGGCGGCATCGACCGTCAGACCCGCTTCGGCGCAGATGACCAGCAGATCGAGCGCGTCGGGCAGGCCCTTGCGAATGGCCTCGGTGCGCTTGGTGGCCAGGTTCTTGAGATAGATTTCCGGCCCCTTGTAGCCGAGGAGGGTGGCGCCGGCGAAGGCGATGAACCGCTTGAATTGGCCCCAGTCCGGGAAGAAGTCGAAGGCGTAAACCGCGAGGCCGACCAGGCCACCCAAAGCGATCGGCAGGACCAGCCGGGCCATGATGACCAGCACGGCCAGATCCTTGTTGCGGAAACCGGCATAGGCGAGCTTCTGCTGAATGTCCTGGATCTGCGTGTCCTGGAGGACCTTCATCCGGCCGAGGGTGTCCTTGACCCGTTCGGTGGTGTCGGTCTTGCGGACCAGGCTCTGCCGCTTTTTCGCGTTGCTCGTGACGATGCCGGCCTTGAGCTGCTCGCGCCGGGCGTTGAGCGCCTTGACGCGCTTGACCATCGGATCGCGCACGGTGACCGCCGCGTAGATGGCGAGCATGACCGCCATCGCCGCCACCGCGGCGAGCACGGTGCCCATCATGATGACGTCGACGCCCAGCAGGGTCGGTCCGGCGGGAGTGTTCATGCGTGCAGCCCCTTCCTGCGCGTCAGATTTCGAAGCTGACCATCTTGGCCATGATGAAGGCGCCGATGCTCATCCAGATCGCGCCGCCGATGCCGGCGACGATCAGCCGCTGGTCCGTGACAAACCCGCTGACATACTCGGGATTGATCCAGGTGATCATGGCCGCGACGAGGAACGGCAGGGCGCCGACGATGTAGGCCGAGGCCTTCGACTCCGAGCTCATGGCGCGGATCTTGAGCTTCATCTGCGCGCGCTTGCGCAGCACGTCGCTCAGATTGGACAGGGTCTCGGCCAGATTGCCGCCGGTCTCCCGCTGGATGGCGAGGGTGATGCAGAAGAAGTTGAACTCGGGAATGCCGAGCTTGTCGCCGGTCTCCTGCAGCGCGTCCTCCATGGTCCGGCCGATCTTGATCCGTTCCACGATCGTCTTGAACTCCGTGCCCACCGGCGCCGGAACCTCGGAGGCGACGACCGAAAGTGTCTCGGTGACGGGCAGACCCGAACGCAGGCCGCGCACGAGCAGCTCGATGGCGTCCGGGAACTTCGCGTTGAAGGCGTTGGTCCGCTTGGTGATCAGCCGCCCGACCAGCAGGTGAGGCAGGCCGGCACCGACGACGACGCCGAACAGCAGGGCAAGCGCGAGCGTGCCGAAGCTCACATAGAGCAGCAGCGCCACCACGAGGGCAAGGCCCAGCGACACGTAGATGTACTGCGTGACCGTCCAGTTCTTGCCGGTGCGGTCGAGCCGCAGGGCGAGGGCCTGGATCCGCGACTGCGAGCCGGCGGCGTGGTGGACCTTCGGCTTGCGCGCGGCGATCGCCTTCTTCAGCTGGCTCTCGACCTTGGCGTCGGTGCTGTCCGAGTGGCGGTAGCGGACCGCCTGGAGGCGGCGCTGCGTGGCCTTGCCTGTGGACGGCTCGCTCACGAGCATGTAGCCCATGATCATCAGCGCGAGCAGTCCCGCGGCCAGCAGCATGGTCTGAACAAAGCTCATCGCGTCACCCTTTCACGATCCGGCACGCGGCGCCGTCGATCCGGCACCCCGGTCAGGCCCCGACCTTCTGCGCCGTCTTTCCCGCCTTGCGGGAGATCATCGACTTGAGATCGAATCCGCCCAGCAGCGACTTCTTGCCCTTCGCCGGACTGTCGGACTGCTCGTCCGCGCTGCCGATGATGGTCTCGCCGATCTGCGCCATCACCGCCGCCGGCTTGCTCGCGCCGTTCGCCTGAACGAAGGGCTGGCCCAGCTTGGCCGCGTGCGCCGCCGCCTTCTGGTCGTACGGGATGAAGAAATCGATGCCGCGCTCGATCGACGCCTCGAAGTCCGCCTTGGAGATCTCGGCCGCCGCGGTCTGCACCTTGTTCGCCGCCACCAGCGTCGTGGCGTGCGAGGCGTTGGCCTTAAGCCAGGAGAGGATGCGGATCGTGTCCCGCGCCGAGGCCAGCGTCATGTCGGTCGTGACCACGACCACGTTCACGTCGGCCAGCAGGTGAGGGAAGTTGATCAGCATGTTGCGCGGGAGGTCCACCACCGTCATCTCGAACGCCTGGCGGAACTCCTCCTGCAGCTGCAGGAAGGCGGTGCCGTCGGTCAGCAGCGGCGAGTTGATCGGCGCCTCCGCCGACAGGATGGCCAGGTTGTCGTTGGCGCGGATCATCGCGCGTTCGATGAACAGGCCGTCGATGCGGCTCGGATTGTCGATCGCGTCCGTCAGACCCCGGCCGGGCTCGAGATCCATGGCCAGCGCGCCCGTGCCGAAATGCACGTCGAGGTCGAGCAGCGCGGTGGGCAGCTTGTGCGTGGTGCTGAACAGCCAGGCGAGCGACGTCGCCAGTGTCGAGGCGCCCACACCCCCGCGCGTGCCGACCACCGCCGTCGAGATGTGGCGCCGCGCGGCGTGGTTATCCCCCGCCTTGGGGGCGGCGAAGATGGCCTGCGCCTGGTTCAGCGCGTCGCGAAGCTGCGTCGCCGAGAGCGGCTTCAGCAGGTAGTCCTGAATCCCGCTGGCAAGGAGGTCGCGGTACAGCCGCACGTCGTTCACCTGCCCCACCGCGATCACCACCGTGCCCGGTTCGCACACCTCGGCGAGACCGTTGATGTCGTTGAGCGGATCGCCGCTTTCGGACAGGTCCACCATCAGGATGTTCGGACTGGCCGAGACGGAAAGGGACTGGACCGCGTTGCGCAGCCCGCCCTTGGCGCATTTCTCGGGCTGCCACCCCATCTCGATGACGACCGGGCGCAGCACGTCCAGCGCCGCTTCGTCGCAGAGGAAGGCGGCGAACGGATCGCGGCCGCCCATGCCGCTTTTCCAAGGTGCGTTCATGCTCAGTTACCTCCGCCGCTGGTGCTGGTTTCCTTCAGGCCGCCGGTCCCGGTGGGCGCCTGCTCGCGATAGCTGTTGATCGCCTTGGTGGAGGTGAGGACCACCGTCTCGCCGGTGCCGGCCTGCCCCTGGATCAGGTCTTCGGGGTTGGCGACCATGGCCGCGAGGTTGCCGTTGATGGCGCAGCCGAAATTGGGGTAGGTCGCGTTGGCGAGATTGATGTCGCTGCGCGCGGACCAGTCGGGGCAACCGGGCATGCTGGCGACCGAACGGACCACGACCACCCGGACCTGACCGGCTGGTGCCGAGCCGGCGGCGAACGCCGGGGCGTCGCTGAGAAGCAGGCCATAGCGTCCCGCCAGTTCCGCCACCGCCTGACGCGTCGCGGGATTGCCGGCGCTGTCGTTGACGGCCACCCGGTCGCCGTAGCGCAGGTTCATGGCCTGAAACCATCCGTCCAGCCGCTGCCGCTCGGCAATCGGCAGCCCGTCGAAGCTGGTCGACAGGTCGAGCGCCATGGTCGTGCGTTCGACCACCGCCTGCTTGGTGCTGTCGAGCGAACGGTTGCCCGGCATGCCTCCGCATCCGCCGAGCGCGACCGCGCATCCGGCAAGCGCAAAGGCCATGCGTGTCGTCAGTGGTTTGCCCGTCATGGTCAGTTGCCTTTCGGATTGAAGGAGAAGCCGGGAACGGCAGCCTCGGCGCGCTGCTGTTCGCGCCCGGAGCGCGCGGCGGCCGGAGCCGGAGGGTGCGCGTGCGAGATGCCGGGAGAGACGCCCGGCGCCTGTCCCTGCGCGTCGCGGGCGGTCGGCTCGGGCCGGACCGCGCCGCTGACACCGTCGTTCTCCTGGAAGCCCAGCACCGCCTGCGCCTCCGTCGGGGCGCGGAACCCGTCCGTCGGCAGGCGCACGTCGCGGGCGTTCACCGGACGCACGAGATACGGCGTGACGATGATGACCAGCTCCGTCTCGCCGCGGCGGAAGCTGCGCGAGCGGAACAGGTTGCCGACGATCGGCAGGTCGCCGAGGATCGGCGCCTTCTCCAGCGTGTTCTGCGCGCTGTTGCTGAGCAGCCCGGCGATCATGAAGCTCTGCCCGGATCCCAGCTCCACCGTGGTTTCGGCCCGCCGCGTGGTCAGCGCGGGGACACGGAAGCCGTTGAGCACGACCGCGCCCGAGCTGGACAGCTCCGACACTTCCGGCCGCACGCGCAGCGAAATGCGCCCGTTGGCGAGCACGGTCGGCGTGTAGGCGAGGCTCACGCCGAAATTCTTGTACTCGATCGTGGTCTGGCCGATGCCCTGCGGGATCGGGATCGGGAACTCGCCACCGGCAAGGAAATCCGCCGTCTCGCCGGACAGGGCGGTGAGGTTCGGCTGCGCCAGAGTGGTGACCAGCCCCTGCTGCTCGGCGAGGTCGAGCGCCGAGGCGATGTCGAGCCCGAGGAAGCGGCCGAAGGCGGCGATGGTGGTTGCCCCGCCGAGCCGGCTGACGATGGAACTGCCATCGGCGCCCTCGGTCAGTCCGGTGCCGAGCGGCCCGCCCGGCGTGTACTGCGGAAAGGCGCCCCGCCCGCCGGCGATGCCGAACTGGAAGCCGCCCGTGGAGTCGCCGCTGGCAAGGTTCACCCCGATGGCGCGGACGAAATCCCGGCGCACTTCCGCGATGCGGACCTGGAGGTTGACCTGGAGTGGCACGGCCATCCGCAACCGGCTGATGACGTTGAAGTTCTCGCCGGTGAAGGCCTGGACGAGGCGCTGGGCCTCGGCCGCATCCTCCGGCGCCGCGACCGTCCCGGTCAGCAGCACGGTGTTGGTCCCCATGGTGGCGACCGAGATCTGCGCGTCGGGCATCGCCAGGGCGAGCATCTGGTCGATGCTGTCGATGTTGGATCCGACCCGGACGTTGGCCGACCACACGATGTCGCCGGCGGCGTTGCTGGCATAAAGCGTCGTCTCGCCCCCTGCCTTGCCGAACACGTAGAGCTGGTTGCGCGACTTCACCTGGACGTCGGCGACCCGGTCATCGGCGACGAAGATGTCGCTCATGGTTCCGGGGATGGTGATGAGCTGGCCCTTGCCGATCGACATCACGATCGTCTGGCGGGCGGGCGAGGCGGCCTGGGCCTGCGCCGCGCCGCTGAAGGCGGGGGTCGGCAGCAGGGCGGCAGTCGCCACGAGCAGGGTTGCGGTCAGGCGTTTCATGGTCTTGCCTTTCAGGTTCGGCAGGCGACGCGGGGCGGATGACGGATCGGTCGCGGTCATCACTTCACCGGCACCGCAGTGGTGGTGTTGCCGCGGGCGACGCGGACGATCGGGCCGGTGGGGCGCACCTCGGCAGGCTGGCCGCCGGGCGCAGCGGCGGGTGCATAGCCGGCCGGCTGTGCGGTGATGACGGGCGCCTCGCTGCCGCCGCCGCCCAGGCCACGACGTGGAGGCAGGGTGCGGCGCTGGAACCGCGACACGTCGCCGCCGGTGGAGTAGGTGCCGCGGGTGTCCTGCGGCCGGCTGGCGAGGCGGCGCAGGATCCGCTCCTCCTCCTCCGGCGTGGCGTTGGCCGGGATCTGCACGTCGCCGGACGCCAGCGCCTCCTCGACGCTGCCGACCGTGTCGGTCAGCGAGCGGAGCGAGAGGCTGATGGTGCCCAGCGACTGCGCCACGGCGACCTTTTCGGCGATCCGCGGCGTGACCTCGAGGGTGACGGTGCGCGAGGTCTTGGCGACCATCTCGCCCAGCTCGTTCTTCTCCTCCTTCATCGACTGGTCGGTGGCGAGGACGCGCACATTGCGCAGGATGGTCTCCGCGGCCTTGAGGCTCTCCCCGTTGTCGCCGTCGACGGACTGGGTCAGGACGAGATCGACCCGGTCGCCGGGGAAGACGAAGCCGGCAACGCCGGTTTCATCCGAGACCGGCACCGTGACGGCCCGCATGCCCGGACCAAGCGCCGCGGCCAGGAACCCGCGCTCGCCCGGCTTCACCAGCGCTCCCTGGGTGACGGGCTGGCCGGCGGTGATTGGAAACCGCACCACCGTGCCGAGCAGCGCCTCGATGTTCGAGTTGCCGTCGAGGAAATAGGCGTCCTGGACCAGCTCGTCCGGCCACTCCTGGTAGCGCAGCGCCTCGGCGGTGATGATGGTGCCGGCCGGCAGCGCGCGCTGCGCCACAAGCACCCTCGGGCCGTTCTTCTGCGGCAGGGTGGTTGCCGCCTGTGCCGTCGGTGCGGCCGCGCCGGCGAACATGGAGCGCGCCACCATCGCGGTGCCGACCGCCACGATCAGCGCGCCGATGAGCAGAACCAGTTTCTTCTTGTCCATGGCCGTGTCAGCCCCCTCTGTCCGCCCGCTCCGTCTGGGACGGGCCCCGTATGGTTTCGGTGTGTATGCGTGCAGTGGTTAAGATGTGGTTGTTGCGGCTCGCCCTCAGACGCCGGTCAGTCCGGCCATGTCGATGCCGAGCACCCACAGCCCGCCGGCGGCGATCGCAACCCCGTACGGGATGACCGGGCGACCCTTGCGCCGGGCAGCGACGTGGAAGGCGGCGATGAGGATCGTGAGCAGGCCGCCGACCAGCGCCATGACGATCAGCAGCGTGCCGTAGGACCAGGGCGTGATCCACAGCGCGAGCGCACCGAGCAGCTTGATGTCGCCTCCGCCGATGAACTTCAGCGACCACAGGCCGATGAGGACGGCCGCGACGAGCACCGCAAAGCCGATCTGCAGGGCAACCTCCGGCCACAGGGAGAACCCCGCCGCCCACCAGTACACTGGTGCGCCGAGCGCCACCGCCGCGTTCAGGCGGTTGCCGATCCGGCGTTCGCGCAGGTCGGTGAACGCCGCCGCCAGCAGGGCGATTGCCAGCATTCCGAGCAGTCCGTAGTACAGCGCGTCATTGGTCATGGTTCAATCCGTTCGGGCACAGGTCGCGTCGATGACGAAGGGTCTTACGCAGCAGGGCTTACCAAACGGTAACCATGTTGCCGGCGTTGAGCCTGCCGGGGGGACTGCCGGCCACCGGCGGCGCAGCATTCCCGACGATGCGCGGGAGGCGCGGTGGACGGCGCCGGACGGGCACGTCATCCGGCGCTTCGATTGGGCTGCGGGCGCCGGCGCGCGCGGTTCGCTGCTGTTCCTGCCTGGACGCGGCGACGCCTACGAGAAATATCTGGAAGCCTTCGGCGAGTGGCACGACGCCCGCTGGGCGGTGACCGCCCTTGACTGGCGCGGGCAGGCGGGATCGGGCCGGCTGGGCCGTGACGCGTTCACCGGCCATGTCGAGGATTTCCGCCAGTGGATCGATGATCTTGCCGCGTTCTGGCAGGAGTGGCGTGCCGCCGCGCCGGCTCCGCACGTGCTGGTCGCGCACTCGATGGGCGGGCATCTGGCTCTGCGCGCGGTCGCGGAAAACAGGGTCCGGCCCGCAGCGCTCGTGCTGTCAGCGCCGATGCTGGGGTTCGTCGGGCCGCCGCTGCCGGTCTTCATGCTGCATCATGTGGCGCGCGCGATGTGCCGCATGGGCGATGCGGCCCGGCCGGCTTGGCGCTGGAGCGAAAAACCGGGCGCGGTGCCCGCCGCGCGGCAGGAGCTGCTGACCCACGATGCGGACCGGTATGCCGACGAGCTGTGGTGGCGCGACGCGCGCCCCGACCTCGCGATGGGGCCGGGAAGCTGGGGCTGGGTCGAGCGGGCCTATGCGTCGATGCGGGCGCTTTTCGCTCCCGGCGTGCTGGAGCGGATCGACATCCCGGTGCTGATCCTGGCGGCGGAACACGACCGGCTGGTGGATTACCGCGCGATCGCGGTAGCGGCGCGCCGCATCCCCGGAGCCACGCTGATGCGCTTCGGCCCGGAGGCGCGGCACGAGCTGCTGCGCGAGGCTGACGGCGTGCGCGGCCGCGCGATGGCCGCGATCGCCGGCTTTCTCGACCGTGCCGCCGCGCCTGCTCGATGACGGACGAGGCGTGCGACATCGCCGTGATCGGGGCAGGCATCGCTGGCGCCAGCATCGCGGCGGAGCTGGCGGCGCTGCTTCCTCGTGACACCCGGATCCTCCTGCTGGAGCGGGAAAGTGTGGCAGGCTACCACACCACGGGACGGTCGGCGGCGTTCTGGGAGGAGTGCTACGGCGGGCCGGCGCTCGTTCCGCTCACCCGCGCCTCGGGTGCCTATCTACGGGACCGCGGCTTTCTTAGCGAGCGGGGCGCGCTCTACATCGCACAGGCCGACGCGGAGGCCGAGGTGGACTCCTTTCTGGCGCGGTTCGCCCCCACGGGCGCCGAGCTTTACCGGCTTGGCGCGGCGGATCTTCAGCGTCGTGTGCCGCAGCTGCGCGCCCGCTGGGTCCACGGGATCTGGCAGCCGCACTGCGCCGACATCGACGTCGCGGCGCTGCACCAGCATTATCTGCGCCGCGCCGCCGCCGCCGGCGTGCGGTTGCGGGTGAAGGCCGGGGTCGGGCCGATCGACCGCACCGGGTCAGGCTGGCGTCTTCGCCTGGACGGCGGCGGCACGCTGACCGCCGGCGCGCTCGTCAATGCCGCCGGGGCATGGAGCGATTGCGTCGCCGCGGCCGCCGGGTTGCGCGCGCCGGGCATCCAGCCGCTGCGCCGCACCGTGGTGCAGGTGCGCGTCGACCCGCCGGCACCCCGCGACCTTCCGCTCGTGCTCGACATCAGCGGCCGGTTCTACTTCCGCCCGGAAGGCGACCGGCTGTGGCTCAGCCCCCATGACGAGACTCCCAGCCCCCCATGCGACGCGGCGCCCGAGGAACTCGATGTCGCCGTCGCCATCAGCCGCCTCGAGGAAGCCACCGGCTGGCGGGTCGAGGCGGTCGAGCGCCGCTGGGCCGGACTGCGCAGCTTCGCGCCCGACCGGCTGCCGGTGTACGGACCCGACCCGGGCGACCGTGCGTTCATCTGGTTCGCCGGGCAGGGCGGCTCGGGCATCCAGACCGCGCCGGCCGCGGCGCGGCTGATGGCGGAGGCGGTCGCGGGCAGTGGCCGCTCCGCGATGACCGCCGATCTTGATCTTCGCCCGTTCGGCCCGGAGCGACTCGGCTGACGGCGGCGTTCAGCCCGCCGCGGCCAGTTCGGCGCGGGCCTGTTCCGCCTGCCGGCTTGCGATCTGGTCGACGCGCTCGTTCTCCGGGTGTCCTGCATGTCCCCGGACCCAGACCCACTCGATCTGATGCGGCGCCGCGGCGGCGATGAGTTCATGCCACAGATCGGCGTTGCGGACCGGCTTGCGGCTCGCGCTGATCCAGCCGCGCTTCTTCCAGCCATGCACCCATTTGGTGATGCCATCGACGACATAGCGGCTGTCGGTGTGCACCGTCACCATGCACGGCTCGATGAGCGCTCCCAGTCCGCGGATGATGGCGATCATCTCCATCCGGTTGTTGGTCGTCTCGCTCTCGTTGCCGCTCAGTTCCTTCTCGTGCCGCCCCATGCGCAGCAGCGCGGCCCATCCGCCCGGTCCCGGATTGCCCTTGCAGGCACCGTCGGTGAAGATCTCGACATGCTTCATGCCCCGGCTATGGCACCTTGCGGCGGATCGGAAAAGAAGCTTGCATCAAGGGAGCGGCAGACGTGCAGCCGCCGCACGAAGGCGAGGGGATCCTTGCGACCTCCGGCGCTCGGCGCGTCGGCATCGAACCAGTCCGCCGCGCGCGAGGCGATGAAGCGCAGGCAGCCGCCGCGCAGCAGCACCGGCATGGCTCGGCGCTCCGCGGCGAGCAGCGGCCTGTGCTCCTCGTATCCGGCGATCATCGCTTCGAGCCGGGGGCGCGCGAACGCACCGTCGCGTTCGTCGAAACACCAGGCGAGCACGGCGATAGCGAGGTCATAGGCGTAGAAATCCGTGGCGGCGAAGTAGAAGTCCAGCAGTCCCGTGACCCTCGCCCCGTCCAGCAGCACGTTGTCCGGGAACAGGTCGCAATGGGCAATCCCGCTCGGCAGGCGGTCGGGCCAGTTCCGGTCGAGGAACGCCAGCTCCTCGGCCAGCAGCGCCGGCAGATCCGGAGCCAGCGTCGCCAGCCTGTCCGGCCCGACCGCGTCCAGCATCCTGCGCCACGCCGCGCGCCCCAGCGTCTGGCGGCGTCCTTTCGCGAAGGAGGCGGCGCGCAGATGGATGCGGGCGAGCGCCCGTCCTGCCGATCGCGCCTGGGCGGCATCGGGGCGGTCGATCACCTCGCCGGGCAGGAAGTGCAGCAGCGCCGCCGCCTTGCCCCGGTGCCAGGTCCACAGCTCCCCCGAGACCGTGGGGACGGGCGCCGGCACGGGCAGGCCGCCGCGTCCGAGATGATCGACGAGGCCGAGAAAGAACGGCAGTTCGGCGGGGTCGATGCGCCGCTCGAAGACGGTCAGGACATGGCGTGTCCGTGCGGCCCCGCGCCGGGTGTGGACATGCCAGTTGCTGTTCGACACGCCGGCGGCGATGGGTTGCGCCCGTTCGAGGTCTCCCACATCCCACGGGCGCAGCAGGGCGGCGAGTTCCGCAGGGGAATAGTCGCTGTAGACCGCCACCGCCGGTCCTGCCCGATCGCGCCGGCCCTAGTCGGTGAGTTCGCGGGGCAGCTTGAAGATCATGTTCTCTTCCGTGCTGACGACCGTGCGCTCCTCGATGGTCCGCCACTGGGCAAGGTGGTCGACAACCTCGCGCACGAGCGCCTCGGGAGCCGACGCGCCGGCGGTGAGACCGATGGTGCCGACGCCGTCAAGCCAGAGGGGATCGATGTCCGCGGCCCGCTGGATCAGACGCGCCGGCGTGCCGCAGCGTTCGGCAACCTCGACGAGGCGGAGCGAATTGGAGGAGTTCGGCGCGCCGATCACCAGCACCAGATCGCTGCCCGGCGCGATCTGCTTCACCGCGGCCTGGCGGTTGGATGTCGCGTAGCAGATGTCCTCGGCCCGGGGCGCGGCGATGTCGGGAAAGCGCCGCTCGAGCTCCGCCGTGATCGCCGCTGTGTCGTCGACCGAAAGGGTTGTCTGGGTGAGATAGGCCAGCGGCACGCCGGCGGGCGGGGTCACCACCTGCGCCTGTTCCAGCGTCTCGACGAGCGTGATGGTGCCCGGCGGCACCTGCCCCATCGTGCCGATCACCTCCGGGTGGCCGGCATGGCCAATAAAGAGGATGTGACGCCCCTTTTCCAGCTGGCGTTCGGCTTGGCGGTGCACCTTGCTGACGAGAGGACAGGTGGCGTCGACATAGATCAAGTCCCGCCGCCGTGCTTCCGCCGGCACCGACTTCGGCACACCATGAGCGCTGAACACCACGGGCCGGTCATCCGGCACCTCGTCCAGTTCCTCGACGAAAACCGCGCCCTTGTCCCTGAGCGAGTCCACCACGAAGCGGTTGTGCACGATCTCGTGCCGGACATAGACCGGCGCGCCATAGCGTTCGAGGGCGCGCTTGACGATCTCGATCGCGCGGTCGACCCCGGCGCAGAAACCGCGCGGCGCGGCGATCAGCAGGGTGAGACCCGGCCGGGTTGCGGCCGCGCCGGCGGTGGGCGGGGTGCGCGGCTCGCGGGCGGCGGACACAGGCAAGTGGGCGTTCATCTTCCTCCCTCTAGCGCTTCCGCGACGCGGCGGCTAGGGCTCGGCCCTGCTGCCGTCTTGCAAGAGGAACCCGTCCACCATGCCATCCTCCCGTTCAGCGCTGCCGCTTCTGCTCGTCGCGGCCGCCGGTGTTGCAGGCTGCGCGCGCGAAGGGGAGCTGGTGCTCGGCGAGGCGGTCGGGATCACGGCGGTGCGCTCCGTGTGTCCCGCGGTGGGCATTCCGGCCCACACGGGAGACATCACGCTGTTCCGCCCCGGAGGGCAGCGGACGGCGAGCGACATCGATGTCACCGCGGTGATCACCAACGTGCGGCCGGCGTGCAACGATCAGGGCGAGCAGGTGTACACCGAGGCGAGCTTCGACGTGCTGGCGCGGCGGCTGGACACGCGCGGCGCGCGCCGGGTGGAGCTGCCCTATTTCGTGACCGTGCTCCGCGGGGGAAGCGCCATCGTGTCGAAGCGGGTCGGGACGGTCGTCGTCGATTTCGGTGACGGGCAGGAGCGGGCCAGCGCCACCGCGCGCGCCGCGGCCTTCGTGAACCGGGCCGAGGCAACGCTGCCGGCGGAGATCCGCGAGCAGATCACCCGCCGCCGCCGCCCCGGCGATCCCGATGCCGCCCTTGATCCGCTCGCCGACCCGGCCGTGCGGGCGGCGGTGCAGAGCGCCACCTTCGAGCTCCTCGTCGGCTTCCAGCTCACGCCCGAGCAGCTGGCCTACAACGTCACCCGCTGAGGCCGCGCGGACGGCGGGAACCGCTCCCTTGCGCTTTCCCGCCAGTCGGCTAACCGGCGGGCGCCATGGATGATGCTGCTGCTGCCGTTCTGAACCTGCCCGTGCATGCCGCGATGGAGCGCCGCCTCCACGCGGTGCTCGACGCCCTTGAACACGAGGGAACCTTGCCGGGTGGGCTTGCGCGCACCGGCGTCGCGGTGGAGCCGCCCCGCGATGCGTCGCACGGCGATCTTGCCGTCAATGCGGCCATGGTGCTGGCGCGCGCTGCGCGGACCAGTCCGCGGGCGCTTGCCGAAGCGATCGCGGAGAAGCTGCGCGCAGAGCCGCAGGTGTCCACGGTGGAGATTGCCGGTCCGGGTTTCATCAACCTGCGCCTCGCGGACAGCGTGTGGCAGGACGAGCTGCGCCTGATCGCGCGCTGCGGGTCCGATTACGGACGTTCGACGCGCGGCAAGGGCGAACGGGTCAACATCGAGTTCGTTTCGGCCAATCCGACCGGCCCCATGCACATGGGCCATTGCCGCGGCGCGGTCGTCGGGGATGCGCTCGCCAACCTGCTCGCGTTCACCGGCTGCGAGGTGATCCGCGAATACTACATCAACGACGCCGGCGCACAGGTCGACGTGCTCGCCCGCTCGGCCCATCTGCGCTACCGCGAGGCGCTCGGCGATGCGGTGGAGGAGATCCCCGCCGGCCTCTACCCCGGCGAATATCTGCGGCCGGTCGGCGCCGCTCTGGCCGACGAGTTCGGCGACCGGTTCCGCAATGCTGCGGAGGAGGAGTGGCTCCCGCTGTTCCGGCGGCGCGCGGTGGACGCCATGATGGCGCTGGTGCGGGCTGACCTTGCCCTGCTCGGCATCCATCACGACGTGTTCGCCTCCGAAGCGGCGTTGCAGGAGGCCGGCAAGCCGGCCGCGGCCGAGGCATGGCTGCGCGAGCGCGACCTCGTCTATGACGGAGTGCTGGAGGCGCCGAAGGGCAAGGCGCCGCCGGATGACTGGGAGCCGGTCGCGCTGCCCCTGTTCCGGTCCACCCGCTTCGGCGACGATCAGGATCGCCCGATCCGCAAGTCGGACGGCAGCTGGACCTATTTCGGCGCCGATCTCGCCTATCACATGCAGAAGGCGCACGGCGCCGACGCGCTCATCGACATCTGGGGCGCCGACCACGCCGGCACGGTGAAGCGGATCAAGGCCGCCGTGGCCGCATTGTCCGAGGGCGAGGGACGCAGCATCCCCTTCGATGTCAAGCTCATCCAGATGGTGCAGCTCCTGCGCGACGGCGAGCCGGTGCGGATGTCCAAGCGCGCGGGCTCCTTCGTCACCGTCGCCGATGTGGTGAACGAGGTCGGCGCCGACGTCGTGCGCTTCACCATGCTGACCCGCAAGCCCGACGCGCAGATGGAGTTCGACTTCGCGCGCGTCGTCGAGGCTTCGCGCGACAACCCCGTCTTCTACGTGCAGTATGCCCATGCCCGCATCTGCGCCTCCCTGCGCAAGGCCGCGGCCGAGGGGCTTGCACCTGATGGCGGCGATCTGGGCGCGCTCGCCGCGGACGAAGTGCAGCTTGTGCGCATGGCCGCCCAGTTCCCGCGGATCGTCGAAAGCGCGGCGCAGGCGCGCGAACCGCACCGGGTGGCCTTCTACCTGTTCGATCTGGCCGCGGCGTTTCACGCGTTCTACAATCTGGGGAACGACGATCCGGCGAAACGCATCGTGTTGACGGGCGACCCCGCTGTCAGCAGGATGCGCCTGTTCGTCGTGGCGCAGATTGGCCAGGTCATCCGCAACGGCCTTGCGATCCTTGGAGTGACAGCTGTCGAGGAGATGTGAGTATGGCCGCCACCCCGCCGCATGACAGCCGCTTTCCGCGCCCCGGCTGGGGCGAGCCGTCATGGGACGACCGGGCCGAAGAGCTGTCACTGCTCGACGACGAGGATCGCCTGCCCTGGCTCGATTCCTCCGACGATGTTGCGCCACCGGCCCGCGATCCGGTCAGGATCACCGCCGGGGTTCTGGCGGCCCTTGCCCTGCTCGCGCTGGTCGGCGGCGGCGTGTGGTGGTTCCTCAACCGGTCGGACGAGCCGGTCGCCGATGGCGGCATCATCGCCGCGCCCGAGGGTCCATATCGCGTGCGGCCCGATGACCCGGGCGGCAAACAGCATGCCGGCACGGGTGACACCAGCTTCGCCGTGGGCGAGGGGCAGCGGCGCGAGGCGCGCCTTGCCGACGCTCCTTCGACCCCCCCGGCGCCCGCGCCGGCAATGCCCGCTCCGACCGCGTCTCCGGCATCGTCCGCGCGCGTGGCGGCCCGGCCCGCCACCCCCGCGACCGCCGGTGCGGCCCCGGCACCCGCCGCGTCCGAGCGTGCCGGTGTCGGGGTGCAGGTCGGCGCCTATTACAGTCCCGCGGCGGCGGAGCGCGGCTGGGCCACCCTCGTGCGGCAGACGGAGGCCCTGCAGGGCGTGCGTCACCGGGTGGTGCAGGGCGTGGCGGACATCGGCACCGTGTACCGGCTACAGGCCGTGGCGCCCGATGTCGCCAGCGCAAGGCAGCTGTGCGAGGCGCTGCGCGCCGACGGGCTGAACTGCCAGGTCAAGCAGTGACAACGGACCCGCCAAGCGCGCGCACGCGATGACACCTGCGATCTTCGGCATCGCCGGTCCGCAGCTCAGCGCGGACGAGACGGCGCTGTTCCGCGAGGCGGACCCGGTCGGCTATATCCTGTTCCAGCGCAACTGCGTCGACCGGGATCAGGTGCGTCGGCTGACCGACACGCTGCGCAGCCTGCACGGGCGCGACACCCTCTTCATCGGCATCGACCAGGAAGGCGGCCGGGTGGCGCGGATGAAGCCGCCTCACTGGGCTGCCTACCCGAGCGGGGAAATGTTCGCCCGGCTGTTCGACCTCGCGCCGGCCAGCGCCATCGAGGCGATCCGCGCCAACGCGCAGGCGATCGGACTGGCGCTCGCCGAAGCGGGGGTGACGGTGAATTTCCACGCGCCGCTCGACCTGCGGCAAGCCGACGCCGACTCGGTGATCGGCGACCGCGCGCTCGGATCGGATGCCCGACAGGTCGCCGCCCTCGGCCGGGCGATGATTGCCGGGTTTGCCCGAGCCGGCGTGGCCGGCTGTCTCAAGCACATGCCCGGCCACGGGCGCGCCGCTGTCGACAGCCACAAGGCGCTGCCGGTGGTGACCGCGTCCGCCGACACGCTCGAGCAGGACATCGCGCCCTTTCGCGCCCTTGCGGCAACGCCGATCGGCATGACCGCGCACATCGTCTACACGGCGTGGGACGCGGATCGCTGTGCGACCCTGTCGCGGCCCGTCATCGAGGAGGTGATCCGCGGCGCGATCGGGTTCGACGGACTGCTGCTCACGGACGACATCGACATGGAGGCGCTGGACGGTCCCATCGCGGCGCGAGGAGCGGCGGCACTGGCGGCAGGGTGCGACGTGGTGCTGAACTGCTGGGCCAGATTGTCCGACATGCACGCTCTGGCCGACACCTTGCCACGCCTGACCGCGGCGGCGGAACAGCGTCTGGCGCGCGCCCTCGCGGCGGATGGCGCGCAGGACCTGTCGCCGCAGGAAGGCGCCGCCCTTCATGACGAGCTGGTGGAGAAGCGGGACGCGCTGTTCGCGGCGGCCGGTCTCCCCCTCGGCTGACGCGTCGCTGTTGAACGGCGGTTCAGGGTGCCACTGGTAAGTGTGGTCCCGAGGGCGTATATCTGTGCCCGTATCCTTAAACGAGGTTCCCCATGTCGCTTGGCCCCTGGCAGCTGCTGATCATCGCGCTCATCATCCTGGTCCTGTTCGGCCGTGGCCGCATCTCCGAGATGATGGGAGACTTCGGCAAGGGCATCCGCAGCTTCAAAGCCGGCATGAACGAAGGCGAGGAAAACCCTGCGCCGCCGCGCCTGCCGGCAGCCGACGCTCCGCCTCCGGCAGTGGAGCCGGTGCAGACGACGACCGCCCGCCCCGGCGACCGGACGGAGTGAGGTGCGGGGCGGGCCAGTGGCCTGCCCGGCATAGCGGTGCATGTTCGATATCGGCGCGACAGAACTGCTGGTGATCGTGATCGTCGCCGTGCTGGCGATCGGTCCCAAGGACATGCCGCTCGCGCTGCGCACCGCCGGACGGTGGATCGGCAAGGTGCGCCGCGTGTCCGGGCATTTTCGCGCCGGGCTTGACGCCATGATCCGCGACGCCGAGCTCGAGGAGATGGAGCGCGAGTGGCGCGAACGCAACGCGCAGATCATGCGCACGCACCCCGACGCCGCCGATCCCGCCCTTGTGCGGGACACGGCCGCGCCGCTGGCCCCGCCGCAGGGCGGCGCGCCGGCCGGACTCTCCCGGACGGGTGTGGAGCCATCCGGCACCGCCGCGGCCGCCGACCTGGCGCAGCCTTCGGATGCCCCGGCGCCTCGCCCGGACTAGATCTCGGCCATGTTCAGCGACATCGACGACACGCAGGCTCCGCTGCTCGACCACCTCATCGAGCTGCGCACCCGGCTGGTCCGCTGTGTGGTGATGCTTGCGGCGGCGTTTGCCGTGTGCCTGTACTTCGCCTCCGACATCTTCGGTTTTCTCGTCCAGCCGCTGCTCGCCGCCTTTCCTGCGGGCGAGGGACGGCTGATCTACACCCAGCTTTACGAGGCGTTCTTCGTCGAGCTGAAGGTCGCGCTCTTCGCGGCCTTCTTCATCAGCTTCCCGCTGATCGCGAACCAGCTGTGGGCCTTTGTCGCGCCCGGTCTCTACGCACGCGAGAAGAAGGCGTTTCTGCCTTTCCTGATCGCCACCCCGGTCCTGTTCACGGCCGGTGCCGCGCTCGCCTACTTCGTGGTCATGCCGACGGCGTTCCGCTGGTTTCTCGGCTTCGAGGGATCGGTCGGAGGACTGCCGATCGAGGCGCTTCCGGCGGCGGGCGAGTACCTTGCGCTCGTAATGCAGTTCATCCTCGCCTTTGGGATCAGCTTCCTTCTGCCGGTCCTGCTGCTGCTGCTGAACCGCGCCGGGCTGGTGCGTCACGAGCAGCTCGCCCGCGCGCGCCGTTATGTGATCGTGGGGGTCGCGATCGTCGCCGCCATCGTCACGCCGCCTGATCCCGGCTCGCAGATCGTGCTGGGCGTTCCTCTCTACCTGCTGTTCGAAGCATCGCTGCTGGTCATGAAGATGTTCGAACGCAAGGAGGCGCGGCTGCGCGCCGCGGAGGAGACAGGGCCGGTTGTGCAGCGGTCCGAGGAAGAGCACGCGTCCTGAGAGACAGGGCGCAGCCTTGCTTGCACGGATCGTCCGAGAGCCGGAGCTGTCCGGGCGATATGCTGGCTCTGAAACGAAAACGGGGCCGCGTGAGCGACCCCGTTCGTTTCGTCAGTAGAACCGACTGATCAGCGGCTGATCGGATTGTCGTTGTTGTCGACGGCGATCAGGATCGCGCCAACCACCGCGGCGGCGGCCAGCAGACCGATGATCACGCTGCTGCCAGCGAGTTCGGATTCACCTTCGACCGGAGCCGAAATGCGCGAGAAATCAGCCTGCGCCACGGCGGGAGCCGCAACCAGCGTCAGGGCGGCGGTGGCCGCCAAGGCATTACGAATCTTCATCGGTAACTCCCCAAGTAAACTCGAAAGACGTCAGTCTCGCCGGACCAATAAGCGACGGCCATGGTCAAGGCAAGCCCGTCCGCGCGCGTTTCGTCGTTGATTTGCCAACGCTCGTCTGCCTGCTTGCGCGGCCG
Source organism: Erythrobacteraceae bacterium CFH 75059 (assembly GCA_004331795.1). Taxonomy (GTDB): domain Bacteria; phylum Pseudomonadota; class Alphaproteobacteria; order Sphingomonadales; family Sphingomonadaceae; genus Qipengyuania_B; species Qipengyuania_B thermophila. The sequence continues at coordinate 41,298 of SJSR01000001.1, read as the reverse complement.
CGACAATAATGTCACAATTTGTTGACCAGCCATTAACCATCATTGACTGATCGGGGCGCCTTCCTCGTCCGCCTGCAGCAGGAGGATCGCTGCGGCCACCACCGCGATGCCGCCGAAGAACAGCAGATCGGACGTGGCCGCCAGTTCGGAGGCGTCCTTCGCCGGCGCGCTTGCACGGGCCGGCAGCTGCGCGGCCGCCAGTGGCGCGGCGATCAGAACCGCTGCGGCAGAGGCCATCGCGGCAAGGCGTTTCGTCATGCTCATGTCATCTCCTTTTGCGGTTCCCGTGCAAGCGGCTGCTCTGACGCGCGCCTCATGAACCGCGCCGGTACACCGGGTAGCCCGCGACCCAGGTTTCGTGCACCACCGCCTCGCGGAGCCGCGCCGCGGGGGTGGTCAGGGGATCGCGGTCGATCAGGATGAAATCCGCCCATTCGCCCGGCACCAGCCGGCCGAACCGCCCTTCGGCGAAGCCGGCATAGGCGCCGCCCGCGGTGAAGGCGGCAAACGCCTGCGCCGGGGTGACCGCCTCTTCGGGCATCCAGCCGCCGGCTGGCTGTCCTGCCGCGTCGACACGGGAGATCGCGGCGGCGAAGCCGGCAAAGGGAGCCGGCGATTCGACCGGGGCGTCGGAGCCGAAGGCCAGGCGCGCCCCGTTCTCCGCCACAGAGCGCCACGCATAGGCGCCGCGCAGCCGCGCCGGACCAAGCCGGGCCTCGGCCATGAGCCGGTCCGATGTCTGGTGCACCGGCTGCATCGAGGCGATGATGCCATGGGCTCCGAAGAGGGACAGGTCCGCCGGGTCGATCACCTGCGCGTGCTCGACCCGCCAGCGCCGGTCACCCGTGTATGTGCCCGCCAGCTCGTGCACCGCGGCGAGGATTTCGGCGTCGGCCGCGTCGCCGATCGCGTGGACGGCCACCTGGAACTGGCCCATGGCCGCGCGGCTCATCAGGTTGCGCAGCCGCGTGTCGTCCAGAAGCCTCAGGCCGCGGTTGGCCGGATCGTCGGCGTAGGGCTGTTTCAGCCAGGCGCCGCGCGATCCGAGCGCGCCGTCGAGATACAGCTTGACGCCGTTGAGGCGCAGACGGTCCCAGTACAGCCAGGGCGTCGGCCCCGGCCCGGCGATCTGGTCCATCGCCTCCACCCCGGCGGCATAGGCCATGATGCGCAGGGTCAGCCAGCCGGCATCGCCGGCCCGGCGGAACGCCTGCCAGTCCTCCAGCGTGGTCCCCATGTCGGCCACCGCGGTGATGCCGAAGGCATGCAGCAGCTCCTGCGCTTCCCGCAACGCGGCGTCGCGTTCGACCGCACGGGGCTGCGGCACGGCGCGCCCGACAAGATCGGCGGCGCTGTCCACGAACACGCCGGACGGAGCGCCCGACGCGGTGCGCTCGATCCGGCCGCCGGCCGGGTCGGCGGCGCGGGCATCGACCCCCGCCACCCGCATCGCCACGCTGTTCGCCCAGCCCGCATGCCCGTCGACGCGTTCGAGCCAGACCGGCCGGTCGCTGACCACGGAGTCGAGGTCGGCGGCGGTCGGGAAACGGCCGAGCTTCCAGCGTTCCTGATTCCAGCCGCGCCCGAGTATCCACGGGCGGTCGGGATTTTCCGCCGCGAAGGTGCGGATCGCCTGCAAGGCTTCTTCCAGGCTGCTGGTGGACGACAGGTCGAGCGTGAGCGCGCCAAAGCCGATGCCCATCACATGCACGTGGGAATCGATCATGCCCGGAATCATCGTCCGCCCGCCTCCGTCGATGCGCGTGCCGCGCAGGCGGGGCAGGCGTTCACCCCGGCGATAGGTCGCCTTCACCTTGCCGTCGGTGCCGATCAGAATGGCGACGAAACGCTGGATCGAGCCGTCGGCCGCGACGGTGAGGCCGTTTACGTTTTCGATCCGCGTGTCCGCGCGGGCGGGCTGCGCCAGCAGCAGGACGGCGGCGCCGACAAGGGCCAGCATCGCGCGGACGAAGGCAGCAACAGGCACGCGGGTTCCTTTCGCATCGATGGAGCAGGGGCGACCGCTCCGGCGGCGCTTGCTTCCATGTTTCGCCGGCGATTGCAAACGCCTTGCGTTGCACGTGCGGGCGGCGGCTCGTATGGCCATGGCGGTGGCGCCCTGTCGGGCTGGCCACGACAGGAGGATCGATGCGGACCGACGCTGTGCAGGGGCAGAAGACGGCATCTGGGCCGCAGCGCGCCGACACACTGACCATCGCGGACATCGAGGCGGCGGCGCGGCGGATCGAGGGGGCGGTGGTCCGCACCCCGATGCTGCTGTCGCAGACCCTGTCCGCCATCACCGGCGCCGAGATCTGGCTGAAGTTCGAAAACCTGCAGTTCACCGCCGCCTTCAAGGAACGCGGGGCGCTCAACGCCCTGCTGCTGCTGTCGGAGGAGCAGCGGCGCCGGGGCGTGATCACCGCCTCGGCCGGCAACCACTCGCAGGGATTGAGCTATCACGGCACGCGCCTCGGGGTGCCGGTGACGATCGTGATGCCCTGCACGACACCGACGGTGAAGGTGATGCAGACCGAAAGCGTGGGCGGTGTCGTCGTGCTCCACGGCGAGACGTTCGACGACGCATCCGCGCATGCCCGCGAACTGGAGGCCGAGCGCGATCTCACCTTCGTGCACCCCTTCGACGATCCGCATGTCGCCGCCGGAGCGGGCACCGTGGCGCTCGAGATGCTGGCGGTGCAGCCGGAGCTGGACTGCCTCGTGGTGCCGATCGGTGGCGGCGGGCTGATCGCAGGCATGGCCACGGCGGCCGCAGCGCTGTCGCCCGCCACGGAGATCATCGGCGTGGAGGCACGGCTGTTTCCGTCCATGCACAACCGTCTCACCCACGCACGGCTGCCGTGCGGGGGCGACACGCTGGCCGAGGGTATCGCGGTGAAGGAGCCCGGCCAGTTCACCGCCGCCGTGATCGAGAAGCTGGTCAGCGACATCGTGCTGGTCGACGAACCGGCGCTGGAGAGCGCGGTCGCCCTGCTGCTGCAGATCGAGAAGACCGTCGTCGAGGGGGCGGGCGCGGCCGGTCTGGCGGCGGTGCTGTCCTGTCCCGACCGCTTCGCCGGGAGGCGGGTCGGCCTCGTCCTGTGCGGCGGCAACATCGACACGCGCCTGCTCGCCAACGTGCTGCTGCGCGATCTGGCGCGGCAGGGCCGGCTGTCGCGGCTGCGCGTGCACCTTCAGGACCGCCCCGGCGCCCTTTACCGCGTCATCAGCGAGTTCAGCCGGCACGACGTCAACATCATCGAGATCCACCACCAGCGGATCTTCACGACCCTGCCGGCCAAGGGTCTGTTCACCGACATCGAGTGCGAGGCGCGTGACGCGCGCCAGATCGAGAAGCTGATCGCCAGCCTGCGCGCGCAGGGCTACCGCATCGAGCCGGTGCAGCTCGACTGAGGGACCGGCGGCGAGCGGTGCATAAAGGCCGCGCGAGACACGGCACGATTTTGATGGTTAAAGGTCTTTTACCTTTGCGCCGGCTTGCACATAAAGGGAAGCAGCCGCCGCAGCGCGGCCACCCACCGGGGCAGACGAGGACTTGCTAGGCACGTGACGGCACCGACCCGCTTCCCTCGCTTCTTTGTCACCAGCCCCGCGCCGTGCCCGTATCTGCCGGGCAGGACCGAGCGCAAGGTGTTCACCGAACTGCGGGGGGAAGAGCCGGACCAGCTCAACGAGGCGCTGAGCCGGATCGGCTTCCGGCGCAGCCAGACGGTCGCCTACCGGCCGAGCTGCGTCGACTGCACCGCCTGCGTGTCCGTGCGCATCGTCGCGGAAAGGTTTTCCGCATCGGCATCGCAGAAGCGGACGATCCGGCGCAATGCCGACCTGATGGCGTCCGAGTGCCGCCCGTGGGCGACGGCCGAGCAGTACGACCTGCTGCAGCGCTATCTGGCCGCGCGCCACCCGCATGGCGGCATGGCAGGCATGGAGGAATCGGACTTTGCCGACATGGTGGAGCACACGCCGGTCACGAGCTGCATGGTCGAATACCGTCGCCCGGACGGGGACCGGCCCGGCGAGCTGGTCGGGGCGTGCCTGACCGATGTGCAGAGCGACGGCCTGTCGATGGTGTACAGCTTCTACGATCCGGTCGATGCGGCGCGGTCGGGGCTGGGCACATACATCATTCTCGACCACGTCCGCCGCGCGGCGCAGATGAACCTGCCCTATGTCTATCTCGGCTACTGGGTGAAGGGTTCGGCGCGGATGCAGTACAAGATCCGCTTCCGCCCGATGGAGAAGCTGACCCGCAGCGGCTGGGTGCTGATCGGCGAGGAGGAGCAGGACGCGCTGATCAGGGCATCCGACGCCGGGCGGGGACTGGCAAGCCCCGGTCCGGCCAAGGAAGGCCGCGTCGGCTCCTTCGTCCGTGCCTGATCCTCGGCCGGCGTGATCCACGCGGCTGCGTGATCGAGCCGTGCCGGTGACGGGGCCGATGTCACCCGAAGCGTGAAAACGGTGCGGGCGAGGGGAGCGCCCCCGCCCGCACCGGCCTTCACACGGCAGGCACCGGAACGCGGCGGTCCCGGTTCTGCAGCATCTGCCGGAAGGTCGCGCTCTCCTCCATCATGGTGCCGTTGCCCAGATTGCCCGAGGCACAGGTGAGCAGCTTGTTGATGCACCACTCCTGCCAGGTGTCGGCGATGCTGTCCTCCCACGCACCGAACCAGTCGGCGTGGAAGGTGGAGCCAGGCCGTGCGCCTGGCATCATCATGTCGCTCGAGAAGCGCCAGGTCGCCGGCCGGTCCGTCGGCAGGATCTTGAAAGCCGCCTGAAGCGTGAACTTCGGGATCTCGTACGGATGGGTGGACGGGCATTTCTCGACCCAGTTGTGCTCCGCTCCGCCGCGCGTGTAGCTCATGTGGCTGCGATGGTCGGGGCTGTCGAGGTTCTTGCCGTCCCAGCAGCCCGGCGAGTCGACGATGGCATAGAGCTCCGCGCCGACCGGACAACGGCTGAGCACGGCCTGCATGTCCGGGCCAGCCGTCCCGACCTCGCTCCACGTGCGCGGGTCGACACACTTGTACTGCGGCTTCACGGTCGGCCAGCCGAAGATGTAGCGCAGCCCGCGCGGCAGGTTGACCGGAGTGACGCCGTTCGCCCGGTACCACGGGTCGCTCGCCGGACGGCGCTTGTAGTAGATGTTGAGATAGGTCGGCATGACCACCTCGTCGCGTCCGGCACCATTCGTCTGGATCAGGGCCGGTTTCCAATAGGCGGAACGGTTGCCCGGATTGATGCAGCTGCTGTCGCCGGTCCGGCGCAGGCTCTCAAAGGTCGAGTCGGCGTTGGCCGCCGTGTTGCCGAAGAACAGGTGCAGGTGCGACTTGCCCGTCTTGTCGCCGGGGAACATCACCGGGTCGGCGTAGGCGAGATGCGAAGGCTGGCACAGAAAGCGGAAGGCGCCCACCACGTCCGGACGGCCGGTGTCGGCGGGCGGGACCTTCTTCAGCAACGGTCCCTGCGCGAGGCCGGACGCGACGGCGGCAAGTCCGTCAAGGCCCGGCGTCGGGATGAACCGGCCGGTCGGCGCGCTTTCTCCGGTCGTTGTGCCCGGCATCGGGGCCGGGGCGGCGGTTGCGCTGGGCGTCGGCGCCGGGCGCACGTCGCCGCCGGCATGGTGCGCGTGGCCGCCGGCGGGGGGCGCTGGCGGTTGCTGCGCCGCGGCCGCCTGCGCCGCCTGCAACTGCGCGAGAATGGCCTTCAGCCGCTCGAGCGCGGTGAAGGCTTCGGTCATTCTGGAGGCGAGGGGCGCCGGTCCGGTGACCAGCTGGTCGAGCCAGCTGTCGAAGGCGGTTCTGGCGCTGGCCGGCGCAACCATGACAGCCGCCGGTATCGCGGCCGCTGTCCCGAGCAGCGCCGCAGAGGCAATCTTCATACGTGAACTCCAATGTGTTCTGGTGCGATCCCGATGCCGGACCTCGTCCGGCGGTCAGCGGGGTCCCTGGCTCGTCCCCGCCGCGTACAGTGCGGCTTCTGCCGCGCGTCTTCGAACCAGCCCCCGCAGGACCCGCCCCCCGGCTCGGGTCCAGCGTCCGAATTCCGCCGCAGCGCCGGCGTAGTCTCCTTCCCTGTGCTTGCGTGTCAGTGTCGCGCGTCCGATGGCGCCGGTGTTGTAGTGAAAGCTCACCAGCGCATCGAACTGCTCCTGAGTTGTAGCTGCCCCCGCGAGCGCACGCGCCACTTCTGCGGCGTAACGGGCAAGGTCTGCGGCAAGTCTTTGGTCGCACTGGTCCTGCGTCCACACCGTGTCCGGCCCGATCTCAGGACCGGTCGCTCCCCAGCCGATCGTCCAGGGCTCCGCCCCGGTCCCCGGATCGGGGTAGGCGGCGACTCGTCCGTCGGCGAGACGCCGCGCGCAGCCCTCGAACCGCTTGACGAGGGCAACGCCCCTGTCGCTCACCGTCCATTGCCGAGCGGCACAGGGCGGGTGATCCGGCGCGTCCCGGCTGCGCGAATCCCGCAGCCCGCCATGCAGCGCGCGGTCGAGCGCGCCATCGAGCGCCCGCACTTCCGCTGCCCGCAGGCGCCGTCCCAAGATCGCGCGAACGGTGTCGAACACGATGCTGCGCTGCATGCCATCACCTCGTCAATGCCGATGAGGCCGGGGCAATAGACACGCGCCGATGCAGTAGGAAAATGGAAATCGACCGCGGCGCGCGGGCAGCGCCTCAGCGAAGAATGAGAAAGGCGGTGTAGCCCGCGAACAGCGCGCACAGCAGCGCGCCTTCGGTCCGGCTCACGCGCCAGCCGCTGCGAAGCTGCACGAGGAGCAGCGCCGTCACGCCGAGCAGCACCCAGACGTCGAACCGCGCCAGTTCGGCGGGAACCGTCATCGGCTGGATCACGGCCGTGAGGCCGAGGATGCCAAGCACGTTGTAGATGTTGGAGCCGACGATGTTGCCGAGCGCAACGTCGGCGTGCTTGCGCGCGACGGCCACCAGACACGCGATGAGTTCGGGCAGGGAGGTTCCGACCGCAACCACCGTCAGACCGATGACGGTTTCCGACACGCCCAGCCTGCCCGCCAGCGTGACCGCCGCATCCACCAGCAGTCTGGCGCCGAAGATGGCCGCGGCGAGGCCAGCCACCACCATCAGCGCGAGCAGCAGCGCGTTCCTCGCCCGGACGTTCGCGTCCGCCGCCTCCGTCTCGTGACGGCGCCGCTCCGCATCGTCGCCGCGCCGCTCCGAGCGGTAGGCCCACACCACATAGGCCGCCAACCCTGCAAGGAGCACCGCGCCGCTCGTCCGCCCAATCGTGCCGGCCAGAACCGCCGCGGCGCACAGCAGCGTGGAACCCGCCAGCGCAAGCGAGTCCCGGCGAAAGGCGGTGCGGTCCACCGCAAGCGGAAGGATGAGCGCCGACACGCCGAGGATCAGCAGGATGTTGGCGATGTTCGAGCCCACGACATTGCCGATGGCGATCCCCGGCGCTCCGCCGAGGGCCGCCTGCACGCTGGTGCTCAGCTCGGGCGTGGAGGTGCCGAAACCGACGATGACCAGCCCCGCCAGCAGCGGTGACACGCCAAGCCGCTGCGCCAGCCCGACCGATCCGCGGACGAGCAGTTCGCCGCCGGCCGCGAGCAGCGCCAGCCCCGCGAGCAGCGAGAGCAGCATCACGACGCCACCGCCAGGAGCAGCCGCGCCCCCGCCAAGGCCGCCACCACCCCGGTGGCGAGCGCGGCGTGCGAGTTGCGGATCTGCGCCCGGTTGATGGCGCAGACGAGCCGGTTGTAGTCCGCGTGGTCGAGCACTTCAGCCCGGCTGACACGGCGCAATCGGCCGCGGCTCGCCCGCAGCCACAGCAGGCTGGACAGCGCCGCGGCGGCGACAATCGCCAAGTCGAGCGCGAGAAGCAGGTGGAGACTCATCGCCGTTCTTCCGCCGGTCAAGAACAGGATGAGTCCGCCGACATCGCGAACGCACCGGCAGCGTTCGCCAGAGGGGCCCGGCAGCACGTGTCAGATAAGCGCCCGGCGACGGGCGCGCAAGCACCGGCGCGGCGTCAAGACGCCGCCAGCCGGGGCGGGCACGCTCGGGTCAGGCGCTGAAATACATGTCGTATTCGACCGGGCTGGGCGTGGTTTCCCAGCGCATCACCTCTTCCCACTTCAGCTCGGCGTAGGAGTCGATCTGGTCCTTGCTGAACACGTCGCCCTTCAGCAGGAATTCGTGGTCGGCCTCGAGCGCCTCGAGCGCCTCGCGCAGCGAGCCGCAGACCGTCGGCACATCGGCCAGTTCCGCCGGCGGCAGGTCGTACAGGTTCTTGTCCATCGCTTCGCCGGGATGGATGCGGTTCTGGATTCCGTCGAGCCCGGCCATCAGCAGCGCGGCATAGGCGAGGTAGGGATTGGCCAGAGCGTCGGGGAAGCGGAATTCGACCCGCTTGGCCTTGTCGCCCGCGCCATAGGGAATGCGGCACGAGGCGGAGCGGTTGCGCGCCGAGTAGGCGAGCAGCACCGGCGCCTCGAAGCCGGGCACGAGGCGCTTGTAGCTGTTGGTGGTCGGGTTGGTGAAGGCGTTGAGGGCGCGGGCGTGCCTGATCACCCCGCCGATGAAGTGCAGGCACGTGTCCGACAACCCGGCGTAGCCGTTGCCGGCGAAGGTGGGCTTGCCGTTCTGCCAGATGGACATGTGCGTGTGCATGCCCGACCCGTTGTCGTCCTTGATCGGCTTGGGCATGAAGGTCGCGGCCTTGCCGTAGGCGTGCGCCACCTGATGCACGACATACTTGTAGATCTGCATGTTGTCGGCCGTCTCGACGAGCGTGCCGAAGATCATGCCGAGTTCATGCTGCGCCGCGGCCACCTCGTGATGGTGCTTGTCGCACTTCAGCCCCATTTCGAGCATGGTCGCCACCATCTCGGCACGGATGTCGACCGCGCTGTCGACCGGCGCGACGGGGAAATAGCCGCCCTTGGCACGCGGCCGGTGGCCCAGATTGCCCGATTCGTAGTCGCGGCCGCTGTTGGTCGGCAGCTCGACATCGTCGATCTCGAAGCCGGAACCGGCATAGCCGTCCTCGAAGCGGACATCGTCGAACATGAAGAACTCGGCCTCGGGGCCGACATAGATCGTGTCCCCGATTTCCGTGGACTTGAGATAGGCCTCCGCGCGCTTGGCGATCGATCGCGGATCGCGCCCATACGCCTCCCCGGTCGCAGGGTCGGCGATGTCGCAGAACAGGATCATCATCGGGGTGGCGCTGAACGGGTCGAGGAAGGTGCGCGCCAGATCCGGCTTCAGAATCATGTCCGATTCGTTGATCGCCTTCCACCCGGCGATGGACGAGCCGTCGAACATCAGCCCGTCCTCGAGCTGATCCTCGTCGAGCGCGCCCGCCGCCATGGACAGGTGGTGCCACTTGCCCTTGGGATCGGTGAACCGCAGGTCCACCCATTCGATGTCCTGATCCTTGATCTGGCTGAGCACTTCACTGGCAGAGGGCATGGCGGTGACTTTCGTGACAGGAGCGGAACACACGGTGCGCGCGGCACGCGGAGAGGGCAAGTTCAGAGCGCATCATCGCCCGCCTCGCCGGTGCGGATGCGCAGCGCGCTTTCGACGTGGCTGACGAAGATCTTCCCATCGCCGATCCGGCCCGTCTGCGCCGCGTCCGCGATCGCCTCGACGCAGCGTTCGGCAAGGCTGTCGGGCACGACGAACTCGAGCTTGATCTTCGGCAGGAAGTCGACGACGTACTCGGCACCCCGGTAAAGCTCGGTGTGGCCCTTCTGGCGGCCGAAGCCCTTGACCTCCATGACGGTCAAACCGCCGATGCCCACTTCCTGAAGGGCATCCTTGACGTCGTCCAGCTTGAACGGCTTGATGATGGCTTCGATCTTCTTCACCCGGCACTCCCGGCGCTGCCGGCCGCCTCGGACATGGCTGCGGCGCTGTGTGGCGGAGAGTATGCGATGCTTGCTGCACTGCAAGATAAGTTTTGCGCGTTATCCACCGCCATCACTCGCCCCCCGTGAACTCGCCATCCAGCCTGAGGCCGGCGGTCTCCGGCAGCCCCGCCATCAGGTTGAGCGACTGCACCACGGCCCCGCTTGCTCCCTTGCCCAGATTGTCCAGCTTCGCCACCAGGCGCAGCTGCCCGCCGCCGGGCGCCTCGAACAGGTGAAGGTCGATGCCGTCCCAGGATGGTGCCCCGTCTTCAAGCAGCAACTCGCCGGGATCCGCACCCCACGCGGCGACGCGCACCGCCGGGCAGTCGGCATACACGTCCAGCCAGCGGGCGTGGAGGTCGCGGGCGGTCGCGTGGGTGCGCATGGCGCCGAGCGGCAGGGGGATGTCGAGCACCATGCCGCGATAGGCGCGCACCACGGAGGGCGAGAACACCGGCGCATGAACGAGGTGCGCATGCGCCTGCATCTCGGCCAGATGCTTGTGCCCCATGGTCAGGCCGTAGGCACGGAATGCCAGCCGGCTCTCGTCAGCGAAGCGCGCGATGAGCGGTTTGCCGCCGCCGGAATAGCCGCTCACCGCGTTGACGGTGTAGGGCCAGTCGGCCGGGAGCAGCGGTGGGTGCCGGTCACACCGCGTCAGCGGCGCCAGCAGGGTGAGGAAGCCGGTCGGGTAGCAGCCGGGGTTGCTGACACGGCGCGCTTCGGCGACCGCGCGCCGGCCGGTGATCTCCGGCAGTCCGTAGGTCCATCCCGCAGCGGTGCGATGGGCGCTGGAGGCGTCGATGATCCGCACCCGGCTGCCGGGATCGACCATCGCCACGGCCTCGCGCGCAGCCTCGTCGGGCAGGCACAGGATGGCGAAGTCCGCGTCGTTCAGCGCCTCCCGGCGCGCGGCGGGATCCTTGCGCCGCTCCGCGTCAAGGGTGACGAGCCGGAACTCGGGCCGGGGTGCAAGGCGTTCGGCCACTTCCAGCCCCGTGGTGCCCGCAGCACCGTCGATGAACAGGGTGGCGGGCACCGCGTCTGTCCGGCCGCCGCCCGTCAGGCCAGCGCCGATGCCGGCACATAGCCGGACGGGCCTTGAGGGCCGAGACACACCCAAATCCACGCTCCCGCCCTGTCGAGGATTTCGAGAGGCTGCGCCGGCGCCAGCTCGGCCACGACCGGGGAGTCCTCGGCGGGTTGCAGGCGCAAGGACGTCGGCCGCGCGCCGACGGCTCCCGGCAGGGGCGCGACGTAGTTCTGCACCAGATGGGTGCGGGCAAGGGCGATGTGCGCCAGATCGCCGCGCAGCGGCAGGGTGCCGGGCACCGGCCGGTCCACCGCTCCGGTCAGCCGCAACGGTTCGGCCGGGATGGTGTAGCCGGAGGCGATCGGTCCCGCGCCTGACGCGGCGTCGAGGCGGGCGCGCGGCTGCGGCTCTGTCACGACAGGAGTTCCATTGCGCACCGCCTATACAGGCGAACGCGCGCGGGACAAGTTGAGCAGCGCGCGCACCGGAGCATTGCGCGGCCGCTCAGCCACGCCCGTAACGCTGCCGCAGCATGGTGAACGCCGCGCGCAGGCCGAGCGCTTCGCCTCCCTTGGGCCGGCCGGGCCGGGCATCTGCGCGCCAGGCGAAGGTGTCGCAGTGCAGCCAGTCGACGTCCGGCTCGACAAAGCGGTCGAGGAACAGTCCGGCCACCGTCGCCCCGGCGAAGGCGTTGCCATGGGCGTTGACGAGATCGGCCACCGGCGATTTCAGCCAGTCGCCATAGGGTTCGTGCAGCGGCAGGCGCCAGACCTCGTCATCGCATCGTTTTCCGGCCGCGAGCATGGCATCGGCCGTGCCGTCGCGCCGCGCCATGATGGCGGGCAGTTCGGGGCCGAGCGCCACCCGCGCTGCGCCGGTCAAGGTGGCGAAATCGATGACGAGATCGGGCTTCTCCTCGCACGCGCGGGTCAGCGCATCGGCGAGGATCAGCCGCCCTTCGGCGTCGGTGTTCGTCACCTCGACGCTCAGCCCGCGGCGGCTTTGCAACACGTCGCCGGGACGGAAACTGTTGCCCGCAATCGCATTCTCGACCGCCGGGATCAGCAGGTGGAGGCGGACCGGGAGGGCGGCGTCCATGACCAGGCGGGCGAGCGCCAGCATGTGCGCCGCTCCGCCCATGTCCTTCTTCATCAGCGCCATGCCGGCCGACGGCTTGATGTCGAGGCCGCCGGTGTCGAAGCACACGCCCTTGCCGACCAGCGCCAGCACCGGGTCGCCCTCCCCCCCCCAGACCATGTGCAGCAGCCGCGGTGCGTGCGAGCGGGCAGCGGCCCGACCGACGGCATGGATGAGCGGGTAGTCGCGGGCCAGCGCATCGCCGCGGATCACGGTGAGCGCGGCGCCATGCCGCCGGGCCACCTGCTGCACCGCGTCTTCCAACTGCGCCGGCCCCATGTCCTCGGCAGGCGTGTTCACAAGGTCGCGCACCAATGTCACCGCGTCCGCCTCTGCCCGCATGGCCTCCACACGGGCCGCATCGCGGACGAGCAGGATCCGCGGCCCCGGCGCGTCCTCCGCCCGGGCGTAGCGGGTGAAGCGGTACTGCGCCAACTGCCAACCGAGCGCCGCCGCGCCGGCATCGCCGGTCACGAGCCGGTAGACGCCCGCCGGGAGAACTTCGGCCAGCCGTGCAAGGCACCAGCTCGACAGCGAGGCGGGATCCGCGACTCCGCCAACGGCGAACCACCCGTGCTGGTCCGGGACGATCGCGGTCTGAAAACCCGCGCCGGTGAAACGCTGCGCCTCGAGGAGCGCGCGCTGGGCGGCCGACAGGTCCCGCGACCAGGCCGCGAAACTGTCCGTGCTGACCAGGTGGATCGCCGTCGCAGCCTCGCCGCGGTCGGCTCTGATCAAGGTTTCTTCGGCAGCCATTGCGCAACTTCCGTGAGCGCGTGCGCGGGCGCACGGCAAGGAGGATGCGGCCTGCTCTGCCGTGTCGCGCGCGGCTTGGCAACCGGAGCGGCGGGCGGCTTGCTGGCATTTGCGGTGTGTGCGGCCTATATCGCCGCCATGACGCAGTATCAGATCATTGAGGGCGACGAGACCGCCTACCGGGACGGCAGCATCAAGCTGCACGGGCCCGACGGCTTTGCCGGCATGCGGCGCGCCGGCCGGGTCGCGGCGGAGATCCTCGACGATCTGGTGACGTTCATCCGTCCGGGCGTGACGACGGCCGCGGTCGACGACCGGGTGCGCTCGCTCATGCTGGCGGCCGGCGCGGTGCCGGCAACATTGGGTTATCGCGGCTACGGGTTCAGTTCCTGCATCTCCATCAATCACGTCGTGTGTCATGGCATGCCGTCGGAACGGGCGCTGAAGGAAGGTGACATCGTCAATGTCGATGTCACCGCGCTGCTCGATGGCTGGCACGGCGACAGCAGCCGGATGTATCTGGTCGGCGACGTGCCGCTGAAGGCACGCCGGCTGGTCGAAGTGACATACGAGTGTCTCATGATCGGCATCGAACAGGCGCGTCCGGGCAACCGGCTGGGCGACATCGGCGCCGCCATCCAGGCCCATGCGGAACGGCAGCGCTACGGGGTGGTGCGCGACTTCTGCGGCCACGGGCTCGGCCGCCTCTTCCACGACGCGCCCGAGGTGATCCATGCCGCGCGCGCGGGCACCGGCCCGGAGCTTCGTCCCGGCATGTTCTTCACCATCGAGCCGATGATCAATCTCGGGCGCCCGCATGTGAAGCTGCTCAGCGACGGGTGGACGGCGGTGACGCGGGACAAGTCGCTGTCAGCCCAGTTCGAGCATTCGGTCGGCATCACCGAGGATGGCTGCGAGATTTTCACCCTCAGTCCCCGCGGGCTGCACGCGCCGCCCTACGCCTGATCCTCCCGCGCCGCGCGCAGGGCCGCGCCGCCCGCGAACGGGGCGACAGCCATCAGCACGAGGCTGACCGCCGCCGTCAGCAGGATCGCCGCGGGTTCGAGCCGCACGAGGCTGCCGGCACCGAAGATCACCAGCGGCACCGCGAGGGGGAGAAAGATCAGCCCGCCGAGAGCCGGCCCGCTGCGCACCCCCGACAGCAGGGCCGCGGTCAGCACGCCGAGCGCTGCCAGACCCGGCGTCCCCGCGAGAAGGCCGAGCAGGAGATAGGCGAGCAGTTCCCCCGTCAGGTTGAACAGCGCCGCGGCAACGAAGGTCGCGAGGAGCAGCAGGGGGGCAAAGCTGAGCCAGTGGGCGACGATCCGTGCGGCGAGCACCGTTTCTTCCGCGACCTCCCGGATGGCGAGCTGGTCCAGCGTTCCGTCCTCCAGGTCCGGCGCGATGAGCCTGTCCACGGGGAGCAGCGAGGCGAGCAGGGCGGCGATCCAGACGACCCCTCCTCCCGTGCGGCGCAGCATGGCTGCGTCCGGACCGACCGCGAACGGGTAGAGCGCCGCGACCGCGAGGAAGAACATCAGTGGCAGCATGCTGCCGCCCTGCTTCCCGCCGCTCAGCAGCATGCCGACGTCGCGGCGCAGGAGAGCGGCGATCAGTCGCATCGAGGAGCGTGGGCGGGCAGGTCGAGGACGGCGCTGCTGGCCAGCGGCAGCATGCGATGCGCAGTGAGCACCACCGAGCCGCCCGCGTCGCGATGGGCCTGCAGAATGCCGGTGAGGACGGTTTCCCCGTCCGCGTCGAGGCCGTTGAACGGCTCGTCGAGCAGCCACACCTGCGCACTTTGTCCCAGCAGCCGCGCAAGAGCCGCCCGGCGCCGCTGCCCGGTGGACAGGAAGCGCACCGGCACATGGAGAAGAGGCGCAATGCCGAGGCGATCGGCCGCCGCCGCCGCCGGCACCGGGCCGCGGTCGATCCGGCTCCAGAAGCCAAGCGCCTGCCCGAGGGTCCAGCTGTCGGGCAGGGCGCAGCGGTCATCGACCAGCCCGAGCGAGGCAGAACGCTCGACCGCGCCTGCGAACGGGCGGAGCAGCCCGGCGAGAATGCGCAACAGGCTCGTCTTGCCGCACCCGTTCGGCCCGCGCACGTGAACGGCGTCCCCTGCGAGAAGCGTCAGATCAAGACCCCGGAACAGCAGGCGGTCGCCGCGCCGGCAGGCGATGTCGCGGGCCACCAGTTGCGCTTGCATGCGCGGGGGGGATAGGCGATGGAGCCGCGCCGGACAAGCGAGGAGGAAAAGGTGCGCAGCGTGGAGGTTCTGACCGCTGAGGAGCGTGATGTGTGGTTGCTCGCGCTCAGGCACTGGACCCTGTCACGCGAGGGCAAGGCCATTGAGCGCCACTTCGAATTCAAGGACTTCTCGGAAGCGTTCGGGTTCATGACGCGGGTCGCGCTGCTGGCGGAGCAGCACGACCACCACCCGGAGTGGAGCAACGTCTTCAACAAGGTCGAGATCGTCCTGACCACCCACGACGCGGACGGGCTGTCCCATCGCGACGTGGAATTCGCCAAGGCTGTCAACGCGCTCGTCTGAGCGGCCGCGGTTCAGCGGCCCAGCGGCTGTGTTCCCGCCCGCGCCATCTTCCTGAGGCGGGCCGGCATCCACCTCGCCGCGAACGCCATGCGCCGCGCCGTCGCGCCCACCAGCGTGTGCAGCCGGTCGCCATGCACCGCCTGCCAGGCGGCTTCCGCGACCTCGGTCACCGGCGTGATTTCCAGCCCGGCGTTCAGGACGCGCTGCCGGATCGACTCGTTGCTGCGGGCGTTGGGCGTGTGGGCGAGCAGCGGCGTGTCGATGAAGGCCGGCATCAGCGAGCGCACGCGGATGCCGTGCGCGGCCCACTCGCCGTCGAGGCTCTCGGTCAGCGCCCGCACCCCGAACTTCGTCGCCGAGTACACGGAGGCGCCGCTGGTGCCGTAGATTCCGGCGGCGCTCGCCGTGTTGAGCAGGCACGCGTCGGGAGCGGTCCTGCGCAGGAACGGCAGCGAGGCCTGAGCGCCGAAGATGGCGCCCTTGAGGTTTATGTCGAGACAGCGCTCGATCTCGGCGGTGCTGTTCTCGGCGAGGTCACCTCCGAGCGGAATGCCGGCATTGTTGGCAACCACATGGAGCTGTCCGCCGGCGCTGTTCTCGAAGGCGGTCAGGGCTTCGTCCCATTGCTCCCGGTCGCGCACGTCGAGGCGGTGCGTGGAGACGCGGCCGGGCGGGAGCGTGTCCGCCGCCCGGGCCATGGCCGCTTCGTCGATGTCGGCGAGGCCCACGAACCAGCCGCGTTCGGCAAACAGGCGGGCCATGGCAAGGCCGATGCCCGACGCGCCGCCCGTGATGAAGATCGAATAGGCCATTGGCTCTCCGGCAGATGGTAGGCGCAGCGTGGTTCATCTTTGCCGCGCCGGATTCCTTCTTCAGTTGCGGGCCACCTCGCGCAGGCCGCGGACATAGTCCGCTCCGGTGACGATCTGCGCCGACGACGGCTCCAGTGCAGCGCCGATCGGCTCGGCGCGGCCGCCCAGACAGCTGCCGAGGAAGTTCTCGGTGACCGCGTTGAAGGCGATGTTGTTCACCGGGCGGGCAAAGCCGTGCCCCTCGTCCGGGAACAGCACGTAGGTGACCGGAATGTTCTTGGCCTGCATGGCGGACACGATCTGGTCGCTCTCCGCCTGCGCGACGCGCGGGTCGTTGGCCCCCTGTCCGATCAGCAGCGGCCGCACGATCCGGTCCGCCTTGTGCAGCGGCGAGGCCTCGCGGATCAGTTGCAGCCCCTCGGGCGTGTTGGGGTTGCCCATCCGGTTGTGGAACTGCGAGATGATCGGCTCCCAGTATGGCGGGATCGACTTCAGCAGGGTTTCGAGGTTCGAGGGTCCGACGATGCTGACGCCGCAGGCGAAGGTTTCCGGGGTGAAGGTCAGGCCGGCAAGCGCCGCGTAGCCGCCGTAGGAGCCGCCCATGATGGCGACGCGATCACGCTGCGCCACACCGCGCTCGACAGCCCAGTTCATGGCGTCGATCAGATCGTCGTGCATCTTGCGGCCCCATTGCAGGTTGCCGGCGTTGATGAACTCCTTCCCGAACCCGGTGGAGCCGCGGAAGTTGACCGCCAGCACCGCATAGCCGCGGTTCGCCAGCCACTGGTGGGTCGCGTTGTAGCCGTAGCCATCGCGCGCCCACGGCCCGCCATGCACCACCATCACCATCGGCACCGGCTTGTCGGGCCGGCCGTCGCCGTCGCGGTCGGACCCCGGCGGGAGGGTGAGGTAGGAGGGGAGGATCAGCCCGTCGCGCGCCGGAATCTCGAAGGCGTGCATCGGCTGCAGGGGCGCGCCCGAGAGTTCGGGGCGCGAGGTGTAGAACTCGGTCAGCGTCCGGGCGCGCCGGTCGTAGAGGTAGGCCTTGGTGGGGGCCGTGACCGGATCGTTCCAGACGATCCAGCGAGTGTCGTCCTCCGTGCGGGACTGCACGCCGAACTGGCCGGGCAGCCGCTCGCGCAGGAACGCCAGCGATGCCCCGATCTTCGGATCGATCGCCGTCCATTCCGGCTTGAGGTAGGTGAAGGAGTAGGCCTGGATTTCGCCCGTGCGCGGATGCGCCAGGACGCCGCCGATGTCGGCGCGCTCGTTCTGCGCGATCACGCGGCGTTCGCCGCTGGCGACATCCTGGGCGATCAGGGCGGCGGTGTTGCGGCCGCGGCTGTCGATCCAGTACATCGTGCGGCCATCCGTCGTGAAACCGGCCGGGCTGGTGGTGAGCGCATCCTCCAGCGTGGTGCTCTCCGACGGTGTCTGCGCCACCTGGTTGTTGACGATGGGGAAGAAGTCGTTCCCGCCCGCGGCGTTGGGACGCACCGCCATGCGCAGGTCGAGATTGTCGTCGGCGAGGAAGCCGGTGAAGCTGTTGTTTTCCAGCACCAGCGTCAGCTCGCCCGTGTTCAGGTTGAGCAGATGCACGTCATGAAACCGCGCGTCGCGGTTGTTCAGGCCGACGAGAATGCGGTCCTTGCGCGATTCCGACGTGCCGACGATCGTCACCCGGGTGCGCTCGAACGGGGTGAGGTTGCGCTCCTGACCGCTTGCCACGTCGATGGCGTAGAGCAGGAAGTTCTCGTCGCCGCCCTTGTCCTGGATGTACAGGACGCTGCGGGCGTCGGGCGACCAGAAGTGCTGCCGGATGGGCCGCTCGGTCGCCGCGGTGATCGACCGCGCGGCTTCGGGGCGGTCGGCCGGAGCGATCCAGATGTTCATCACGCCGTTCACCGGTGCCAGCCAGCTCAGCCAGCGTCCGTCGGGGCTGATCTGGCCGCCCGACCGGGTCGGATTGCCGAACAGCACCTCGCGCGGGATCAGCGGCGCGACCTGCGCCGTGCGGCTGTCGGTGGCGGTGCGGGTGGCGGTCATTGCAACTCCATCGTTTGCAGGGACGGTCGCGCAAGCGCTCAGCGCCAGCGCGGCGCAGCAGCTCAGTGTCCATCGCGTGTGTCGGATCATCATGCGCCTTCCCGTCCTCTCCTGCCGGCACTGCGCCGGTCCGTCGGGCAGAGCATGGCACGCCGGTCACGGCAAGGGCAACCGCTATCGCAGCGGCGGCGCCGCATAGACGTGCCATGCGAGCAGGGCGAGCGCCGACCGGTGCGGGGACCAGCGCGGTCCCATCTGGCGGACAGCGCGTTCGGACGGCCGCTCCTCCAGCGCGAGGATGCGCCGCATGCCCTCGCGCACGGCAAGGTCGCCGGCCGGCCAGATGTCCGGCCGCTGCTCGGCGAACATGAGATAGATTTCCGCCGACCACCGGCCGATCCCGCTGACCCGCGTCAGCGCCTGCACGGCCTCCTCGTCGTCAGCGGGAAGCGCGCCGAGAACGAGCCTGCCGTCGAGAAGGTGCGCTGAAAGCGAGTGGGCATAGGCGATCTTCATCCGAGACAGGCCGCAGGCGCGCAGGCTGGCGTCACTGGCAGCGGCGAGGCGGGCCGGATCGTTCGCGCCGTCCAGAGCCTCGGCCAGCCGCCTCCAGATCGCGTCGGCCGCCGCGACGCTGACCTGTTGTCCGACGATCGTGCGCAGCAGCGTCGCCATGCCGCGCGGGCGCACGCGCGGCTCCGGCCAGCCGGCCTGCTCGAGCTGCAACGCCACCGCCGGGTCTCTGCGGGCGAGGTGACCAAGCGCCCGGCGCAGTTCGTGATGCGCGGGCGTCACCGGACGCTGCGGGGCGGGGGGCAGCTTGCAAATGGCATGCGTGCGCTCTAGCAGCCACCGGCCGCGCACAGCCAGCACCTTCTTGCCAGGAGCCATCCATGCCTGCACTCACCATCGTCGACCGGGAGGGACGCGAAAGCACGGTGGAGGCTACCGCCGGCCTCAGCGTGATGGAGGCGATTCGCGCCGCCGGTTTCGACGAACTGCTGGCGCTGTGCGGCGGGTGCTGCTCCTGCGCGACGTGCCATGTGCATGTGGATCCGGCCCACCTCGACCGGCTGCCGCCGATGAGCGCCGACGAGGACGACCTGCTGGAGAGCAGCGAGCACCGGCGTCCCACCTCGCGCCTGTCGTGCCAGCTTCCGGTCACCGACGCGCTGGACGGGCTGAGGGTGGCGATCGCGCCGGAGGACTGAAGGCGTAGGCTCCGGGCGGTGGCCGCAATTGCTTGATCCTGCGCCTGTTCTGGCGCAAGAGGCGGGAATGGTTTCGAACAGCGAGTTCGTCCGGCGGCTGACCCGCACGGACGGCGCAGGACGAAAACGCCGCCGGCTTGCGGAGCCTGGCGACCGGCGGCGCCGCGGCGAGACGCTGCAGCGGCTGCAATTCGGCGTCGGCGGAGTGGCGGCAATGTTTCTGCTCGTGTCGCTTGCCGATGCCATCGAACGGCGCGCCGATCTCGCCGAGCGGGCGGCCGTGCCCGAAGCCGTGACTTCTCCCTCGCCGCCTCCGTCCCCGGCGGCGACCGACCCTCTGATCAGCGCCGGCGTCGTCCCCAATCTGCCGGACAGCCGTTCCTCCCCGTCACCTGCGAGTTCAGGCCGGGCCGCGGCACCGCCGCCGGCGCCGCAGTGACCCGGGCCTCGGCATGCGCCGAGCCGGCCTGATCGGCGCGGTTCTCCTCGCCCTTGCCGCCTGCGCCCCGGAGCAGGGGGGCGGACACGCGGCGGCGCGGGGGACCGCCGTGCAGGAGCGCACGGCGCTCGGGTTCATCAGCGGTCTGCCGATCTACTGGGGCGAGCCGGACGGCGTGGCCGACGCGCTGCGCGGGCCGCAGGAAACGCACTGGGCGCGAACCGTGCTTGAGGAACGGCATGAGCTGGTTCCGCTGGACCGGCTGGGTGACGACCAGGGCGTCCCGGTCAGCGAGCTGGCCGGGCTGCGCCACCTGTTCATCGCGCAGCCGCGCGCCATCACCGCGGCTGACAACGTGGCTCTGGACCGCTGGGTGCGCGAAGGCGGGCGCGCGATCCTGGTTCTCGACCCGCTGGTGACGGAGCACTCCCGCTATCCGCTGGGCGACCCGCGGCGCTTCAACGACGTGGCGCTGGTGCCGCCGGTCGTGGCGCGATGGGGGCTGGCGATGGTCATCCCCGACAATCAGCAGGATGCGGTCACCGTGGGCCATGCTTCGCTCCCGCTTGACCAGCACGCCGAATGGCGCGTCCTTGACGGCGGGGGTGACCGGCCATGCACCATCGGTGCAGGAGGTGTGCTGGCAATCTGCCGCGTCGGTGAGGGACGGGTGCTGCTGGTGGCGGATACCGCCTTCATGGACCGCGAACGCGACAGCGCCGCAACGCGCGCCGCTTTCGCAGCCATACTCGCTCTCGGCTTCGACACCCCCTGAGGGTCGGCGCCGCTCCTTTCGGGGATTTTACGGGATAGGCGCGCGATCGCGGCTGCGGATGCGGCCATTCCTGTCCCTGCGCGCCCTGCGGCGATGACCTTCGCCCGTCGTGGCGGGGGCGCCGCATTCGCCCGCGTCAGCAAGGATACTGCTGGGATTCAAGAAGTTGGCTGCGTTTCCCGCAAATTCCCGTATTTTTCCCTTCCATCCCCGCATGCGTGTGGTTACACCATCGGAAGCAGAAGCAGGCGCACGTATTCACGCATCCCGGACCACGGGATGAGCGCCCGCGCGAACGCGCGGGGGTGCACGGGGAGGTCGTGTCAGCGGGGTTGTGGCTTTGCTGGAGGCGGCGGGGGAAGTGGCATTCGCAGGGTACAGTGGCCAAGCGTACTCGCCCGCCGGCGACAAGGGCCGCTTCGTGCTGCCGCCGCTGTTCCGCAAGGCCGTCCGCGACTCGAGCGACGGGCGCGTGCTGTGCCTCGCCAAGCATGAGCGGTGGAACTGCCTCATCGGCTTCGGCCTGTCGCGGAAGGACGAGCTGGAAGCGCAGCTCGACCGGGAGGAGGAGCTGAACACCCGGCTCGGCCGCGACTACGATCGCGATCTGCGCGCCTCGCAGCTGTTTGCCTTCACCGAGGTGCCGTTCGACGACAGCGGACGCTTCGTCATGCCCGATCACCTGCGGACTCTGGCCGCCATTGGCGAGGGCCTGTATTTTCAGGGCGCCGGACGTTTCTTCACGATGTGGAACCCTGCCGTGCTCGACAGCATGGGCGCCGAGTGGGACGCAGCCAAGGCAGCCTGCGCCAGCCTTGTTGCGGATGCAGGCGCGTCGCGGGGACGGCGCCAATGACCGCGGCGCATGTTCCCGTTCTCCTCGACGAGGTCATGGCCGCGCTTGATCCCCGGCCCGGCGACGTGGTCGTCGACGCGACATTCGGGGCCGGCGGGTACACCCGTGCGCTGCTCGACCGGGGCGCGCGCGTGCACGGTTTCGACCGCGACCCGGACGCGATCGCCAGCGGCGCGACCTGGACCGAGGCGCAGGGGCCGGATGCGCGGCTGGTGCTGCACCACCGCCGGTTCTCCGAAATGGTCGCGGCGCTCGAGGCCTGCGGCGTGCGCGCCGTCGACGGTGTGGTCATGGACATCGGTGTCTCGTCGATGCAGCTCGACCAGGCCAAGCGCGGCTTCGCCTTCGCCCTCGACGGCCCGCTCGACATGCGGATGAGCCAGACGGGCCTGTCGGCGGCCGACTTCCTCAACGACGCTGCGCCCGAGACGATTGCCGACGTGCTCTACCGCTACGGCGAGGAACGGCAGTCGCAGCGGGTGACGCGCGCCATCGTGGCCGCCCGGCCGCTGCGCACGACCGGCGAGCTGGCACGGGTCGTGCGCCGGGCGCTGGGCCACCGAGCCGGTGCCGGGAAGGATCCGGCGACCCGCACGTTCCAGGCGATCCGGATCCACGTCAACGGAGAGCTGGACGAGCTGAAGGCCGGTCTGCAGGCGGCGGAATGGCTGCTGCGCGAGAACGGCCGGCTGGCGGTGGTGAGTTTCCACAGTCTCGAGGATCGCATCGTCAAGACCTTCCTGCGCGAGGCCAGTGCCCGGAGCGCCGTGTCGCGTCACCTGCCGGAGCAATCGCCCCCCGCGCCGGTGTTCCGAAACGTCAGCCGCCCGATCCGCCCCTCTGACGCCGAGGTGGAGGGGAACCCGCGCGCCCGGTCGGCAGTCCTGCGCCACGCCGCGAGAACCGCCCATCCGCCCCGCGAACCCGCACCGTCAATGCAGGAGATGGCATGACCACGATCCGCATCGCCGCACTGCCGACCCTTGGCCGCGCCGCCCGCACCGCCCTCGTGCTGGTGGCCGCGGTCGCAGCCGTCGCGCTCACCCTCCGGGTCAACGCGGTGCGCAGCGAGGTGCACTGGCTCGAGCGGCGGATCGTGCAGGTCGAGCAGGATCGCCTGCTGCTCGAAACCGAGTTCGAGACCCGCTCGAGCCAGCGCCAGCTGGCCGAGTGGAACGAGGTGGAGTTCGGCTTCCGGGCGCCCTCCGGCGACCAGTTCATCGACGACGGCACGCAGCTCGCGGCCCTGGGTGCCGATCCCGCGCGCGGTGCCCCGTCACCGATCCGGCTGGCGAGGGGCGGTCATGTCGAGATGAGTTCCGGCGCCCTGACGGAACTTGCCCGCGCGCTGGACAGCGACGCGGTGCAGCGTGGCCGCCAGCAGTTCCATCGGGCCGTGGCCCTGCTCGCCACCTCCGACGAGAGCGACGAGGAAGCGGGCCGCGCCGAACAAGGCGGGTCCGACGCGGCCCGGCTTGCCCGGCGGCTGACCGCAGGAACTGGCACGGCGGCAGCCTACGGCACCCGGCTGGTGCGGAGCGGCCCGTGAATGCGCTGACCCTCGATCGCGCGCTCGGCTCGGGGCGCGTCCAGCTGGTGAACATCCGGCGCGAGAGCCTTGCGCGCGCGCGGCAGCGGCTGCTGCTGGTGGCGGCGTTCTTCATGTTCGTCGCCTTCGTGGCGCTGGTGCGCCTGGTGTTCGTCGGCGCGGATGCCGGAGCGGCCACCGGCACGCCGCTGGCCCAGGCCCTCCTTCCGGCCCGCGGCGAAATCACCGACCGCAACGGCGTGCCGCTGGCGCGCGCCTTTCCGGCCTATTCCCTGTGGTTCAATCCGGACGCCATGGGCGAGGGACAGTCGCCGCTGGTCGACACGCCCGTGCGCGTGGCCGCTCGTCTGCATGCCATCTTCCCGGATCTCGACGAAGAGCGCCTGCGGGCGCAGCTGGCCGCCGGCCGCGCCGGTTACCTGCGCCGGCGGATCCTTCCGGAAGATGCCAACCGTGTGCACGATCTGGGCGAAATCGCGCTCGAAACCCCGCGCGAGATGGACCGTCACTATCCGCAGGGCACGTTGGCCGCGCACGTGCTCGGCTATGTCGGCGCGGACGGCCATGGCCGGCTGGGGATGGAGCAGGTGCTGGATGCGCGGCTGCGCGACCCGGCGCGGCGGGCGACACCCGTGCCGTTGTCCATCGACATGCGCGTCCAAGGCGCACTGGAGGACGAGCTGGAGCGCGGAATGAAGCTCGTCGCCGCGCAGGGCGCCGCCGGCATCGTGCTGGATGTGGACACCGGCGAGGTGCTGGCGCTCGCCTCCATGCCTGAATTCAATCCCAACCGGCTGGACGCGGTCGGCGCCCAGCTGATGTTCAACCGGGTGACGAACCAGGTCTATGAGCTGGGGTCGACGTTCAAGCCGCTGACCATCGCGGCGGCCATCGACGCCGGCGTGGTGCGGGATTTCGGTGCCCGCTGGGACGCGACCCCGGTGCGCGTCGGTCGCTTCACCATCAACGACAGCCACCCGCTCGGCAGCACGCTCAACATCCCGCAGATGCTCATGCATTCCTCCAACACCGTGACGGCGCGGGTGGCGGACGAGCTGGGGCCGGCCCGGCTGAGGCAGACGATGATCGATCTCGGCATGAACCAGCGGCCCGCCATCGAGCTGCCGGCCCGCGGCTATCCGATCTGGCCCGGCGACAACTGGCCGCGGCTCCAGAACATGACCATCGGGTTCGGTCACGGCGTGGCGGTGACCCCGCTGCACCTCGCCAGCGCCTACGCCGCCATGGTGAACGGTGGCATCTGGCGGCCGGCAACCATGCACAAGCTGGCGCCCGGCGAGGTGCCGCAGGGGCGGCGCGTGTTCAAGGAGTCGACCAGTTCGCGCATGCGGCAGCTCCTGCGCATGACCTCGCGGTTCGGCACCGGGCGCAACGCCGATGCTCCCGGCTATCGCGTCGGGGGCAAGACCGGTTCGGCGGAGAAGCCGGGGGCCGGCGGATACCAGCGCAGCGCCATCGTCTCCACCTTTGCCGCCGCCTTCCCGATGGACCGGCCGCGCTATGTCGTCATCGCGATGCTGGACGAACCGCGCGGCACGGTCGCCAGCTCGTACCAGCGCACCGCCGCCTGGAACGCGGCGCCGATCGTCGGGCGGCTGGTGCCCCGCATCGGCCCGATCCTCGGCGTGCGCCCGGACGAGACGCGCGACGTCGACATCAGCGATCTCGTCCCGCTCGTGCCCGAGGCGCAGCGGTGAGGCTGACTGCCCTCCTCGAACGTGCGGGCCATGAAACGGCGGTGCCGTCGCCGGACGTCCGCGTGACCGGCTTCGCGATCGATCATCGCAAGGTCGCCCCCGGCACCGTGTTCGGCGCCTTTCCGGGCAGCCGCTTCAACGGCGAAGCGTTCATCGACGCGGCTATCGCCGCCGGCGCCGTGGCGGTGGTCGCGCGTCCGTCGGTGAGGGTGGAAGGCGCCGTGCACATCGCGGCCGACGAGCCCCGCGCCCTGTTCGCAACGCTCGCTGCCGCCTTCTTCCGGCCTGTTCCCGACACGATCGTCGCCGTGACCGGGACCAACGGCAAGACATCGACCGTCGAGATGACCCGCCAGCTGTGGCGCATGGCGGGGCATCGGGCCGCCTCGATCGGCACGCTGGGCGTGACGACGCCGGACGGCAGCCTGTCGACCGGGCTGACCACGCCCGACATCGTGACCTTCCTGGCCAACATGGCGGGGCTTGCCCGCGAAGGCGTCACCCACGTCGCCTTCGAAGCCTCGAGCCACGGCCTCGCGCAGCACCGCAGCGAAGGCGTCGCCCTGAGCGCGGCGGCATTCACCAACTTCAGCCGCGACCACCTCGACTACCACGGCACCATGGAGGACTATTTCGCGGCCAAGCTTCGCCTGTTCACCGAGCTGCTGCCCGCCGGCGCCCCGGCGGTCGTCTGGCATGACGGCAGCGCATGGAACACGCGCGTGGCGGACGCGGTGCGCCGCCGCGGCGGGCAGGTGTTCAGCGTCGGCGGGCACGCGGACGCGGACCTTCGCCTCGTCACCCACGCTACGTCGCAGCTGGGCCAGCAGCTGGTGGTGGAATGCGCCGGCGAACGCCAGACACTGTCGCTGCCGCTGATCGGCGCCTATCAGGCGGCGAATGCGCTGGTGGCGGCGGGGTTGGCGATCGTCACCGGCGTCCCGGTCCGTCACGCCTTCGACGGTCTGGCCCGGCTACAGCCGGTGCGCGGGCGGCTCGAGCGGGCGGCGATCTCGCGTCGCGGCACGCCGATCTACATCGACTACGCCCACGCGCCCGAAGCGATCACCGCCGCGCTAGACGCGCTGCGGCCGCATGTCGGGGGCCGTCTGCTGATCGTCTTCGGCGCCGGGGGCGATCGGGACCAGGGCAAGCGGGCCGAGATGGGCGCCGCTGCCGCCGCCGCCGACGTCGTGATCGTCACCGACGACAATCCCCGGGGCGAGGATCCGGCGGCCATCCGTGCGGCCGTGCTGGCCGGCATCCCGCGGCAGGACGGCGGCCCTGAGGTCATCGAGCGCGGCGACCGGCGGGAGGCGATCGCCGCGGCCGTCGCCATGGCGGGGCCGAAGGACATCGTGCTGATCGCCGGCAAGGGGCACGAACAGGGACAGATCGTCGGGCGGGACGAACACGTGCGCGTGCTTCCCTTCGACGACGTGCTGGTCGCGCGCGACTGCGCGGCGCAAGGAGACATGACATGACGTCCATCCCGGCTCTCTCCCGCTGGCCGTCCCGGCCCGACGGAGCGGCGGCGGCGGCGCTCTGGACCGCGGCCGAACTCGCCGCGGCGACCGGCGGAACGGCGAGCGAGGATTTCTGCGTCTCGGGTGTCGAGATCGACAGCCGCGACGTGCGCGACGGGGACCTGTTCATCGCCCTGCCGGGCGAGCAGGCGGACGGCCACGCCTTCGTCGACGCGGCCATGGCGCGTGGCGCGCGGGCGGCGCTGGTCTCGCGGCCGGTCGATCATCCGCACATCCTTGTCCAGGACACGCGGCAGGCGCTGCACGACCTCGCCGCGCACGCGCGCCGCCGGTCGCGCGCGACCATCGTCGGCGTGACCGGCTCGGTCGGCAAGACCGGCGTCAAGGAGGCGCTGTTCGTCGCGCTGGAGCGGGGAAGCCGCGGCCGGGCCCACCGCTCCGTGCGCTCCTACAACAATCACGTGGGGGTGCCGCTGTCGCTCGCCCGGATGAGCGCCCGCACCTCGTTCGGCGTGTTCGAGATGGGCATGAATCACGCCGGCGAAATTGACGCGCTGACTCGTCAGGTGCGCCCGCATGTCGCGGTCATCACCGCCATCGCGCCCGCGCACATCGAGAACCTGGGTTCGATGGAGGCGATCGCCGCCGCCAAGGCCGAGATCTTCAACGGCGTCGAACCGGGCGGTGTAGCCGTGATCCCGGCGGACTCTCCCTATTTCCCTCAGCTTGCCGAGGCGGCGCGGGCGTACGGCATCCGGATCGTGTCGTTCGGGGCCTCCCCCGGTGCCGACATGCGGCTGGTCGACCGGATCGCGGCCGCGAACGGCGGTTCGCTCGTCACGGTGGAGCATTCGGGAGGGCGGCTCGTGTTCTCCGTGGCCGAACCGGGTGAGCACTGGGCGATGAACGCGCTGGCCGTGATGGCGGCGGTGCTGGCCGTCGGCGGCGACGCCGGCGCTGCCGGGCTGGCGCTGGCGGAGATGGGCGGGCTGAAGGGACGGGGGGCGCGCCACCGGGTGCCCGCGGCGGGGGGCAAGGCTCTCGTAATCGACGAGAGCTACAACGCCAATCCGGCCTCCATGCGGGCCACGCTGGCGCAACTGGGGCAGACGCCGGCCGGTCGCCGGATCGCGGTGCTGGGAAGCATGAAGGAGCTGGGCGACTTCTCCGAACGCTTCCATGCCGGGCTGGCCGAGGCGGTCAAGAGCGCGGGACTTGACCATGTGGTGCTCGTTGGCGATGAGATGCAGGCGCTGGCGCGGGAGCTGCGCAGCAGCGGGATCCAGTCAGCCGGCGGCAAGCCCGACTGCGTGCACTTCGCCACGGTTGCAGACGCGATCGCGCATATTGGCGCCTACGGTCTGATCGGAGGGGATGCAGTGCTGGTCAAGGGTTCCAATTCCATGCAGCTTGCGCGACTGGTCGACGAACTCCTGCACCGGACGGGGTGAATGCTGTTCCTTCTTGCCGAGTGGCTGAACTTCGAAGGCATCCTGAACCTCGTCCGCTACCAGACCTTCCGGGCGGGCGCGACGCTGCTGACGGCCCTGCTGATCGGTCTCCTCATCGGACCGCGCTTCATCTCCATGCTGCGCGTGAGGCAGGGGCGGGGGCAGCCCATCCGCGTCGACGGGCCACAATCCCACCTCAACAAGCGCGGCACGCCCACCATGGGCGGGCTGATGATCCTCGTGTCGCTGATGCTCGGCGTGCTGCTGTGGATGGACCTGCGCAACCCGTTCATCTGGGCGGTGCTGGCGGTCACCGGCGGCTTCGGCATCATCGGCTTTCTCGACGATTTCGACAAGGTGACGAAGCATAGCCACCGCGGCGTGTCGGGACGCGTCCGGCTGATGCTGGAATTCGTGGTTGCGGGGCTGGCGGCGTGGATCATCGTCAGCCAGATCAGCACGGACCTCTACGTGCCGTTCCTGCCGGGCGTGTCGATCCCGCTCGGCCCGTTCTACTACGTCTTCGCCGCCGTGGTGATCGTCGGTGCGGGCAATGCGGTCAACCTCACCGACGGGCTCGACGGGCTGGCGATCATGCCGGTCATCATCGCGGCGGGCACCTTCGCCATCATCGCCTACCTCGTCGGGCGGGTCGACTACTCGACCTATCTCGGCATCCCCCATGTGCGCGGGGCGGGCGAGCTGGCGATCTTCTGCGCGGCCATCATGGGAGCGGGGCTGGCCTTCCTGTGGTTCAACGCACCGCCTGCCGCGGTGTTCATGGGCGACACGGGCAGTCTGGCGCTCGGAGGCGCGCTGGGGGCGATCGCCGTGGCCAGCCATCACGAAGTGGTGCTGGCGATCGTCGGCGGGCTGTTCGTGTTCGAGGCGCTTTCGGTGATCGTGCAGGTGTTCTGGTTCAAGCGGACCGGGCGACGGGTGTTCCGCATGGCCCCCGTCCACCATCATTTCGAGCAGCTCGGCTGGAGCGAGTCGACCGTGGTCATCCGCTTCTGGATCGTCGCCATCGTGCTCGCGCTTATCGGTCTGTCGACCCTCAAGCTGCGGTGATCACCAGCACCGCCTGGGCCGGCCAGCGCTATGTGGTGTTCGGTCTCGCCCGATCGGGCCGCGCCACGGCCGAGGCGCTGCTGACGGCCGGGGCCGATCTGCTGGTGTGGGACGACGATCCGCAGGCCCGCGCGCCCTTCGCCGGACGCGCCGCCATCGCCGATCCGCTCGCCTGCGACCTGACCGGAGCCGCCGGAATCGTCGTCAGCCCCGGCGTCCCGCTGAACCGCCACCCGATCGCGCGGCACGCCCGCGCCTGCGGCGTTCCGGTGGTGGGCGACGTGGAGCTGTTCGCCGGCGCGCGCGCAGGCCTGCCCCGGCACCGGGTGGTGGGCATCACCGGCACCAATGGCAAGTCGACCACCACCGCGCTCGTCCATCACCTCCTCGTGACTGCAGGCGTGTCGGCGACCATGGGGGGTAACATCGGTCTGCCGATCCTCGCGCAGGAGCCGCTGCCCGACGGCGGGGTCTATGTGCTCGAACTCTCGAGCTTCCAGATCGACCTCACCCGCACGCTGGCCTGCGACGTGGCCGTGCTGCTCAACGTGACGCCCGATCACCTCGACCGCTATCCCGATTTCGACGCCTATGCCGCGGCCAAGGCAAGGCTGTTCGCCATGCAGCAGCCGGGGCAGGTGGCGGTGGTCGGCACGTCCGATCTGCCGAGCCGCGCGCTGGCCGACACGCTTCGGGACGAAGGGCGGGACGTCCGGACCATCCCGGCGGTGCCCGGGCTTGACCAGCGGAGATGGCCGGCCCTGCAGGGACCGCACAACGCGCAGAACGCGGCCGCCGCCATCGCGGTCTGCAATGCGCTGGGCGCAGGCGAGGACGCGCTGATGCACGGGTTGCAGACCTTCGCCGGCCTGCCGCACCGGCTGCAACACATCGCAACCCGCCACGGCGTCGCCTTCGTGAACGACAGCAAGGCGACCAATCCTGCCTCCGCGGCGCTGGCCCTGGCGGCCTTTCCGCCGCAGGACGGAAGGCCGATCGTCCACTGGATCGTGGGCGGGCAGGCGAAGGAGGCGGGGTTGGGGCCGCTTGCCGACTGGACCGCGCATGTCGCGGTCGCCTATACCATCGGCGAGGCGGGTCCGTCCTTCGCCGCGATGCTGGCCGACAGGACGAATGTGGAGGAATGCGGCACCTTGGCCGAAGCAGTTCGTCGGGCCGCCGCGGCGGCGACAAAGGGGGACGTGGTGCTGTTGTCACCCGCCTGCGCGAGTTTCGACCAGTTCGCTGACTTCGAGGAGCGCGGCCGCACATTCGCCGCGCTTGTCGGTGATGCGGCGGCTCAGGATTCAAGGGCGGCCGGTCGGGAAGCCGGCGCATGAGCATGGCGGGCGTGAACGGCAGAACACCGGGCGCGCGCGGGGACAGCCGGGCGGCGTCCCCGGCGGACCGGCTGAAGGCGGAGCTGCGGATCTGGTGGCGCGAGATCGATCGTCCGCTGCTGCTGCTCGTCCTGCTGCTGATGGGCATCGGAACGGTTGCCGTCGCGGCGGCGTCCCCGGCCTCGGCCCGCCGCCTGTCCACGAGCGACGTTGCGTTGTCCGACCTCCACTTCTTCTGGCAACACCTCGTGTGGCAAACGCTCGGGCTTGGCACCCTGCTGCTGGTGTCGCTTCTCCCCCGCACCAGTGCGCGCCGCATCGCCGTCTTGATGGCAGGAGTGATGAGCGTCTGCCTGCTGCTCGTGCCCCTCATCGGCGTCGAGGTGAACGGCGCGCACCGGTGGCTCAACTTCGGCATCCGCTTCCAGCCGTCGGAGTTCCTGAAGCCGGCCTTCGCAGTCGCGCTGGCGTGGGTGCTGTCGTGGCGCCTGCGCGAAACGGATCTCCCCGTCATTCAGGCGACGATGGCGTTCACAGCGGTCGTCATCGCGCTGCTGATGATGCAGCCGGATCTGGGCAGCGCGGTCATCTTCGCCGGCGTCTGCGGCGTGCTGCTGCTGCTGGCGGGCGTGCCGCTGGCGCGGCTGGGCGTGCTGCTCGCCGCCGGCGCCGGACTGCTGCTCGCCGCCTACGTCTTCTACGACAATGCGCGCAGCCGCATCGACGCGTTCCTGGGCGGCGGCTCCGCCTATGACCAGGTCGATCTCGCCTGGCGCACGCTGCT
Organism: Erythrobacteraceae bacterium CFH 75059; assembly: GCA_004331795.1. GTDB lineage: Bacteria > Pseudomonadota > Alphaproteobacteria > Sphingomonadales > Sphingomonadaceae > Qipengyuania_B > Qipengyuania_B thermophila. Next base: position 10,366 of record SJSR01000001.1, on the reverse strand, counting down.
TGCCGGCGGCTGGACGGGCACCGGCTTCTGGCTCGGCACGCGCAAGCTGTCGCTGCCCGAGGCGCACACCGACTACATCTTCTCCGTCATCGGCGAGGAGTTCGGCCTGCTCATCTGCGCGATGGTGGTGGTGCTGTATCTCGTCATCGTGCTGCGCGCGCTGATGCGCGCCTTCGACGCCGACGATCTGTTCACCATGCTCGCCTCCACCGGGCTCACCGCCGTGCTCGGCGGGCAGGCGTTCATCAACATTCTCGTCAATCTCAAGCTGTTTCCGTCAAAGGGGATGACGCTTCCGCTGGTCAGCTATGGCGGGTCGTCGACGATCGCGATCTGCCTCACGGTCGGGCTGCTGCTCAGCATCTCGCGGCGCAATCCGCACCTGTCGCGTACGACGCCGGGTCTCGCCCGGCTGTTCGGACTGGACAGCCGCGTAACCACGCCGCCGCGCCGACTCGCGGCCGTCGCCTCCATCCACCGGGACGCCGACCGATGACCGGACCGACCCGGCACTACGTTCTCGCCGCAGGCGGGACCGGTGGCCATCTGCTGCCGGCCTTCGCCTTGGCGGTGGAGCTTGAACGGCGTGGCCACCACGTCGCGCTCATCACCGATCAGCGCGGCGCCGCCATTCCGGGACGGCCGGACGCGCTCACGACCCATGTGATTCCCGCCGGCCGGTTCGGCGGCAATCCGCTGCACTGGCCGGGAGGAGTGCTGGCGGTGCTGCGCGGACGGGGCATGGCGCTGCGGCTGTTCGACAGCTTCCAGCCGAGCGCGGTGGTCGGGTTCGGCGGCTATCCGTCGCTGCCGACCCTGCTCGCGGCCCGCAGCGCCGGGATCCCGACGGTGCTGCACGAACAGAACGCCGTACTGGGACGGGTGAACCGGCTGCTCGCCCGGCGGGTCGATGCCATCGCCACCGCCTTCGAGCAGGTTGACCGGATCCCCGCTGCGGCCCGGCGCAAGGTGCATCTCGTCGGCAATCCCGTCCGGGCCGAGCTTCTCGACCTGCGCGGCGAGCCTTATCCCCGGCCGACGGACGAGGGGCTGCTGCGGGTGCTGGTCACGGGTGGCAGCCAGGGTGCGCGCATCCTTTCCGCCGTGGTCGCGGACGGGCTGGCGATGCTGCCGCCCGCCCTGCGGCAGCGGCTTCAGGTCACGCAGCAGTGCCGGCCCGAGGATCTGGAGACCGTGCGCGCCCGCTATCGGGAACACGGCATTCCCGCGGAGCTGGGCACCTACTTCACGGACATGGCGGCCCGGCTGGCCGATGCCCATCTGTTCATCGGCCGGGCGGGCGCCTCCACCATTGCCGAGCTGTCGGTGGTCGGCCGGCCCGCCATCCTCGTGCCGCTCGCCATCGCCACCGACGATCATCAGGCCGCCAACACGCGGGAGCTTGTCGCGGCGGGCGGAGCGCGGGCGATCCGCGAGCACGCCTTCCAGCCCAAGGAATTGGCGCGGCAGATCAAGGTGCTGGCCGAGCGTCCCGACGGGCTGGCGAACGCCGCCCATGCGGCGTGGAACTGTGGCCGCCCCTACGCGGCTCGCGACCTGGCCGATCTTGTCGAGCAGTGCGGCGGCGCCGGACTGATGGACGTGATCCGCGTCCACGACCGGCAGGGCAAGGCCGCCACCGCAGGACCGCGCGGTGCCGCGGCCGGCATCAACGGGCGGGAGCGCGGGCGATGAGGGGCGTCGACACCAGCATCGGGACCATCCATTTCGTCGGCATCGGCGGCATCGGCATGTCGGGCATCGCCGAGGTGATGCACAATCTGGGCTATGCGGTGCAGGGTTCGGACGCGGCGGAGAGCGCCACGGTCGAGCGTCTGCGCGAACGCGGCATCAACGTCGCCATCGGCCACGAAGCCGCCAATCTCGGCGATGCGGGGGTGGTCGTGACCTCCACCGCGGTCAAGCGCAGCAACCCGGAAGTCGTCGCCGCGCTGGACCGGCGCATCCCGGTGGTCCGGCGCGCGGAGATGCTGGCCGAGCTGATGCGGCTCAAGCGCACGGTGGCCGTCGCCGGCACCCACGGCAAGACCACCACCACCAGCATGGTCGCGGCGCTGCTGGACGCGGGCGGGATCGATCCCACGGTCATCAACGGCGGGATCATCAACCAGTACGGCTCCAACGCTCGCCTGGGCGCGAGCGACTGGATGGTCGTCGAAGCCGACGAGAGCGACGGCAGCTTCCTGCGCCTCGACGGGCAGATCGCCGTGGTCACCAACATCGATCCCGAGCATCTCGACCATTACGGCTCGTTCGAGGCGGTGCGCGACGCCTTTGTCGAGTTCATCCACAACGTGCCGTTCTACGGGGCGGCGGTGCTGTGCCTCGATCACCCCGAGGTGCAGCGAATCATCCCGCGCATCCGCGACCGGCGCGTCGTCACCTACGGATTTGCGGCGCAAGCGGATGTGCGCGGAGAGCAGGTGCGCGCCCGGGCGGGCGGCAACGACTTCGATGTGGTCCACCGCGCCCGCGACGGGGCCACCACGCGCATCGCCGACATCCATCTGCCCATGCCGGGCCGGCACAATGTGCAGAACGCGCTGGCGGCGATCGCGGTGGCGCTGGAGCTGGGCTGTGAGGCGGATGTCATCCGTGCGGCTCTGGCGCGGTTCGTGGGCGTGAAGCGACGCTTCACCCGCGTCGGCGCAGTGACGGCCGGGGATGGCGAGGTCGCCATCATCGACGACTATGCGCACCATCCGGTCGAAATCCGGGCGGTGCTCGCCGCCGCGCGCGAGGCGGCTTCGGTCGGCGCGGTGCCCGGCCGCGTCCTCGCCGTGGCGCAGCCTCACCGCTTCACGCGGCTGCGCGACCTGTTCGAGGAGTTCAAGGCGGCGTTCACCGATGCGGACATGGTCTTTGTCACGCCGGTCTATCCCGCCGGCGAGGAGCCGGTGCCGGGGATCGACGCCGAGGCGCTGGCCGAGGGCCTGCGCGAGCAAGGTCACCGCGCGGCGGTGGCCGTGCGCGACTACGCCGAACTGGTCGACGTCCTCGCATCCGCGGTTCAGGCCGGCGACCATGTCGTGTGCCTCGGGGCCGGTGACATCACCCGCTGGGCGGCGGCTCTCCCGCGCGATCTTCAGCGTGCCCGGGAGGAGCGCGCCGCATGAGTGACCAGCCCGAAGACTGGCCGCACTTCGACGGCAGCCATGCGCCGGACGGCGGGTGCGACGATCGTCCGCCGGCGCTGCTGTCCGAGGCTCCGGTCCGCGGCGCGCTGATCCAGAACGCGCCGCTGGCGAAGCTGACCTGGTTCAAGAGCGGCGGTGCGGCGGACTGGCTGTTCGAGCCGGAGGACCGCGACGACCTTCAGGCATTCATGCGCTGGCTCGACGGCCGGCTGCCGGTGATGGCGCTCGGGCTGGGGTCCAACCTCATCGTGCGCGACGGCGGCGTCCCGGGCGTCGTCATCCGGCTGGGCAAGGCCTTCGCCGGGGTGACGGTGGAGGAGGGGGGGCTGCTCGCCTGCGGCGGGGGCGCTTCGGGCATCCGCGTTGCATCCGGGGCTCGCGACGCCGGCCTTGCGGGTCTGGAATTCCTGCGCGGCATTCCGGGCACCGTGGGCGGGTTCGTGCGGATGAACGGCGGAGCCTACGGCCGCGAAGTGGCCGACATCCTGCACGACTGCGACGTCATCATGCCCGACGGCGCGTGTCTGCGGCTCGGCGCCTGCGAGCTTGGCTTCACCTACCGCCATTCGGACCTGCCCGAAGGGGCGGTGGTCGTCGGCGCCCGGTTCCGCGGCACGGCCGGCGACCCCGAGGCGATCGCCGCCGAGATGGACCGGATCGCCGCGGCGCGCGAGGCGACGCAGCCGCTGCGCACCCGGACGGGCGGGTCGACCTTCAAGAACCCTCCCGGCCACAAGGCATGGCGCCTCGTCGATGCTGCCGGGTGCCGCGGCCTGCGCCTCGGTGACGCGCAGGTCAGCGAGAAACATGCCAATTTCCTGATCAACACTGGCACCGCCACCAGCGCGCAGATAGAAGGGCTGGGTGAACTCGTGCGCGACCGGGTGCGCGCCCGCACGGGTGTTGATCTGCAATGGGAGATTCAGCGGGTGGGGCGTCCGTGAGCGGTCTGGCGAAGCTTCATGTTGCCGTTCTGATGGGAGGCTGGTCGAGCGAGCGGCCGGTGTCGCTGATGAGCGGCGAGGGCGTGGCGGACGCGCTGGAAGACTGCGGACACCGGGTGACGCGGATCGACATGGACCGCGATGTTCCCGCCCGGCTTGCGGCGGCGGCGCCGGACGTGGTGTTCAACGCCCTGCATGGTGTGCCGGGGGAGGATGGCACAGTGCAGGGGCTGCTCGACCTCATGGGGCTGCCCTACACCCATTCGGGGCTGGCGACGTCGGTGATCGCGATCGACAAGCAGCTGACGAAGCAGGCGCTGATCCCGCACGGTGTCCCGATGCCCGGCGGCCGGGTGGTGCGCAGCGAGGACATTCACACCGCCGATCCGCTGCCCCGCCCCTACGTGCTCAAGCCGGTGAACGAAGGGTCGTCGGTCGGCGTGGCCATCGTCACCGATGCGTCGGATTACGGTAATCCCATTCGCCGCGAGGCCACCGGACCGTGGCAGGAATTCGCCGAACTGCTGGCCGAACCCTACATCAAGGGGCGCGAGCTGACCGTGGCGGTGCTGGCGCAGGCGGGAGGACCGCGGGCGCTGGGCGTCACCGAGCTGCGGCCCAAGAGCGGCTTCTACGATTTCGACGCGAAGTACACGGACGGTCTGACCGAGCACGTCTGCCCGGCCGAGATTCCGCCGCACATCGCCGCCCTGTGCATGGAGCATGCACTGACGGCGCACCGGGCGCTGGGCTGCCACGGGGCGACCCGCACCGATCTGCGCTGGGACGAGGAACTGGGCGAAAGCGGCCTCTACGTGCTGGAGATCAACACCCAGCCGGGCATGACGCCGCTGAGCCTCGTGCCCGAGCAGGCCCGCAGCTGCGGCATCAGCTACGCCGAGCTCGTGGAACTGATCGTCGCCGATGCGCTGACGCGCTTCGGGAAAGTTTCCGATGGCGACGGTTAGCCGGGGCGGCGCCAAGGGCGTGCGCCGCGCTGCCGCGGCGCGCAGCCGGGCGGGCGCCGCGCGCGCGATGCGAGCACGCACCCATTCCACACTTGACAGCGTGCTCGCCGTGCTGCCGATCTCCGCCGAGCGGCTGCATGCGCTGCTGGTCGTGCTCATCCTGGCCATGGCGGCCATGCTGGCATGGTTCGTCGCCAGTCTGGCTGGTCTGCCCGCACTCGCCGGCGAACGGCTGGCGCAGATTGCCGCCGATGCCGGCTACCGGGTGAACAGGGTCGCGGTCACCGGGGTCGAGCGGATGGACGAACAGCTCATCTACCGGCGCGCGCTGGCGGAGCGGGAACAGTCGATGGCCGGCTTCGACGCCGCCGCCCTGCGCGAGGATCTGCTTGCCCTGCCGTGGGTGGCCGATGCGCGCGTGTCGCGCCAGCTGCCCGACATGCTCGTCATCGACGTGGTGGAGCGGCAGCCCCACGCCGTACTGCGGACTGCGCAAGGAACGGTTCTGATCGATGCGACCGGGGAGACGCTGGAGCCGGTCGACCCGGCGGCCATGCCGGAGCTGCTGCGGGTCGCGGGCGCGGGCGCGGCGCGGCAGGTCGGCGAGCTCGAGCACCTGCTCGATGCCGCTCCGGCGCTCAAGGGCCGGGTCCGCGAAGCGCACTGGATCGGCAACCGCCGCTGGGATCTGCACTTCGACACCGGGCAGGTGCTGGCTCTGCCGCAGGACGAGGTCACCGCCGCGGCGGCGCTGGTCACCTTTGCCCGGCTCGACGGCACGAACCGTCTGCTGGGCGGCGAGGTGAGCTGGTTCGACATGCGCGCGCCGGACCGCATGTACATGCGCGTCCCCGGCCGCAGCGATGCCCGGCTGGCCGAGCTGGACACGCGCAGCGGCACCCGACGGGCGGAGACGCGCTGACACTCATGGGCGACACCCGCGTCAGCAAGACCTTTGCCGCCGTGGACATCGGCTCGTTCCGCACTTCGGCGATGATCGTCGGGCAGGACGAGTCCGGCGCGCTCACCGTGCTCGGCTCCAGCCATCGCGCCAGCCAGGGCGTGCGGCGCGGCTACGTGACGCAGATCCACGGCGCCAGCTTCGCCGTGCGCGACGCGGTGGAGCGGGCCGAACGCGAGGCGCAGGTGGCGGTCGGCCGCGTGTGGGTCGGGTGCAGCGCGGCCGGCCTGCACAGCCGCATCGAGCGGGTCGACATCGAGATCGGCGGCCGCCGGGTCGAGGAGGAGGACATCGACAGCCTGCTCTACGCTGCGCGGCTGCACATCCAGCCCGAAGGCCGCACGGTGCTCCATGCGCAGCCGGCGCACTACACGCTGGACGGCGCGCACGGGGTGGCCGAACCGCGCGGCCTGCACGCCGAAACGCTCGGCGTGGACGTGCATGTCATGCTGGCCGACGGACCGCCGGTGCGCAATCTGATCGAGGCGGTGCAGCATGCGCATCTCGATGTCGAAGAGGTGGTGGCCTCCCCGCTGGCCGCCAGCGCCGCGTGCCTCACCCGCGAGGAACGCGAGCTGGGCGTGGCGCTGGTCGAGCTGGGCGCGGATGTGACCAACGTGTCGGTGCATGCGGCCGGAATGATCCTCGGCATGCGGGCCATCCCCTTTGGCGCCGGAGGGATCACCGACGCCGTGGCATCGCACTTCGGCATCCGGCGCAAGCACGCCGAGCGGCTGAAATGCGTCTCCGGGTCCGCCATCGCCACTCCTTCCGACCACAAGGAGATGGTGTGCGTGTTCAGCCCCACCGACGAGGACGCGGACGAGGTGACGGTGCGCGGCGCCGACGACCGCAACCGGGTGCCGCGCGCCGAGCTCGTGACCGTGGTCACCGATCAGCTGGCACAGCTCACCGCGGCGCTTGGCGACGCCCTGCGCGAACTCGGCTTCGGCCACGCACGCGCCGGCAAGGTCGTCCTGACCGGCGGCGGCGCCGAACTGGCGGGCATCGCCGACTATGTGCAGGGGGCGCTTGCCCGGCCGGTGCGCATCGGCCGCCCGCCCGCCTTGCCGGGCCTGCCGGCGGCGCATGCCGGCCCCGGCTTCACCGTGCTTGCGGGGCTGTGCCTGTATGCCGCGGATCCGCCGCACGACATCCGCGCGGCCGGTCACGCCGCGCAGGCCGCCGCCGACCCCCGGAAGGGCAGCGCCTTCGAACGGCTGCTGAGGGCGGTGCGGGCCTATTTCTGACGATTTTTTCACCACGGAGGTTTTGCGTCGTTGTCCCCTGCCGTGCTAACCCACCCGCCGACCAGCCCACTCTCGTGCCAGGCGCAGTCCTCCGCCACCCGGATGCGCCGGGTCCCGCACGAGCGATGAATCGAGGAACCATGCTATGAGCATCAATATCGGCCCTGCTCCGTCCGACGAACTGCGCCCCAAGATCATGGTCGTGGGCGTGGGCGGTGCGGGCGGAAACGCCATCGCCAACATGATGGCCGCGCAGATCGAGGGCGTGGATTTCATCGTGGCGAACACCGATGCGCAGGCGCTGAGCAATTCCACCGCCGAACACCGGATTCAGCTCGGCCCGACCATCACCGGGGGTCTGGGCGCAGGCGCGAGGCCGGAAGTGGGCAAGGCGGCAGCCGAGGAGACCGCGCGCGAGATCGAGGAGGCGCTGGACGGCGTCAACATGGTGTTCATCGCTGCGGGCATGGGTGGCGGCACCGGAACCGGGGCGGCCCCGGTCATCGCCGAAGCGGCCCGGCGCAAGGGCGTGCTGACGGTGGGCGTGGTGACCAAGCCGTTCCAGTTCGAAGGCACGCGGCGGATGCGCGCTGCCGAAGCGGGCATCGCCGAACTGCAGAAGCATGTCGACACGCTGATCGTGATTCCGAACCAGAACCTTTTCCTCGTCGCCAAACCCGACACCACCTTCAAGGAGGCGTTCCAGCTCGCCGACGAGGTGCTGCAGCAGGGCGTGCGCTCGATCACCGACCTGATGGTCATGCCGGGCCTCATCAACCTCGACTTCGCCGACGTGCGGTCGGTGATGCAGGAGATGGGCAAGGCCATGATGGGCACCGGCGAGGGCGAGGGCGAAAACCGCGCGCTGGAGGCGGCGGAAAAGGCCATCGCCAACCCGCTGCTCGACGGCGTGTCGATGGCCGGAGCCAAGGGCGTTATCATCTCCATCATCGGCGGCGAGGACATGAAGCTTCTCGAAGTCGACGAAGCGGCCAACCACATCCGCGACCTCGTCGACGAGGATGCGAACATCATCTGGGGATCGGCCTTCAATCCCGAGCTTCAGGGACGCATCCGCGTGTCGGTCGTCGCGACCGGCATCGACAGCAGCGCGGCAGCGCCGGCGGAGGCGGAGCCCAAGCCGTTCGTGCTGGCCGACGCCCGCCCGCCGCGCCGGCCGGCGCTGGATCCGGCGCGCGACGAGGGCGCTGCGCCGCGCGCGCCCGTCGCGGCCGCGCCGGCTTCTGCCCCGCAGGAGCCGGTCGCCGTCGCCTATGGCGATGCGTTCGACGAAAGCGGTGACGACGAGGCCTTTGAGGACGTGGACGGCATTGTCGATCCGCTGGCCGGACTGCGGCGAGGCGAGGCCGAGGAGCGCGCCGAGCGGCCGGACCGGGAGCAGGCGGCCGGCGGGCGCCTGGCGGCCGGCGGCCGGCAGGTGCGCGACGAGGAGCCGCTGGAGCTTGGCGACAGCTTCGTCGACGACACGGCTCCGCTCGAGCCGCCCGCCAGCCTGCTGCAGACCAAGCCGCAAGGGCGCCGGCGCAGCGCGGCGGAGGCGGGCGACGACGCGGGAACGGGCCGCGGCTCGCGCGCCGGCGCGGCGACAGGATCGACCCTGTTCGAGCGGATGGCCAATCTGTCCCGCGGCAGCAAGACCGACGAGGATGACGAGGACGACGAGGCCGGTCCGACGCTCAACATCCCCCGCTTTCTTGGCCGGCAGAACAACCAGTAGGCGGTCAGGCGGGGTTCAACCACGCTCGGTAGGCTGACGGCATGCGAGGCTCATCCTGCACTCCGCTGCCCGGCGCACGGTGCCGCGGCCGGTTGCTTCGCGGCGCGGCGCTGCTGCTGGGCCTGCCCCTGGCGATGCTGGACGCGGCGCCGGCGCAGGCGCAGCGGGAGATCGTGCAGCCGCTTCCACCCCGCGCGGCCGATGACCTGCGCCGGGCGCTGCAGCGGCTGGCGGCCGAACCGCGCAGCGTTGCGGCGCTCATCGAGGCGGGGAACGCCTCGCTGAAGCTCGAGGACATCAATGCGGCCGTGGCCTTCTACGGCCGGGCCGAGGCGCTCGCCCCCGGCGACCCGCGGGTCAAGCTGGGTCTTGCCGCCGTGCAGGTGTTCCAGCGTCGCCCGGTCGAGGCGTTGCGCCTGTTCCACGAGGCGGAGCAGGGCGGGGCGCAGGTCGCGCTCTTCGCCGCGGAGCGCGGCCTGGCGTTCGATCTCGTCGGCGACCACGTCTCTGCGCAGCAGCAGTACCGTCTCGCCCTCGCGCGGGGCGACGATCCGCGCGTGCGGGAGAAGCTGGCGATCAGCCAGGCGGTGACCGGCGACCGGGCCGGGTTCGAGGCCACCTTGCTGCCGCTGCTCGAGGCGCGGGACGTCCATGCCTACAGGGTGCGGGCGTTCGGGCTGGCGATCCTCGCGCGGGAGCGCGAAGCCGTCGATCTGGCGCGCCAGGTGATGCCCGCCGGACTTGCCGATGCTCTCGTCCCGTATCTGGGACAGCTTGGCCGGCTGACCTCGACCCAGCAGGTCGCGGCGGTGCATCTCGGCGTGTTCCCCGAGAACGCCGGCACAGCGGCGCCCGCTCTCGCCGCTCGTCCCGCCGAACCGGCGCGGGAGTCTTCCCGCCTCGCGCCGGCGGGACCGCCGCTCGGCGCCTCCGTTCCGCCGGCCGCGCCCGCCAGCCGCGGCGCCCGCGTGACTTCGGTACGGGGGCCGGGCGCACGGGGTGCAGCCGCGCCTTCCGCGAACGTGGCGGCGTCGAGCGCGGCCGCCTCGTCGCCAGCATCTGCGCCCGCAGCTGTGCCGGCGCCCGCAGCTGTGCCGGCCGAACCTGCGCCGCGGCTTCAGCTTCCCGCGGCGCCGGCAGAACCGGCGGCGCCTGCGCTGCGGCTGGAGGTGCCGGTGGCGGCCACCTCCGCTCCTGCGCCGCAGCCTGCGACGAGCGCGCCTGCCTTTGCCGAGCTGTTCGCCCAGTTCAGCGCCACGCGCACGGCGGCGGTCGAGCCGGGGGCCGTCGACGTGTCGCGGTTGCAGGTGCCGCGCGACGCCCGGCCCGAACCGCGACCGGCGCCGG